>JBMYOI010000043.1:0-17963 GCA_049599135.1 Salibacteraceae bacterium | reverse complement strand
AAAATGTTGAGGACAGCGGAATGACTGAAATTCTTTCGATGCAAAAGAAAGAAGAAATTGAATCTAATTTGGGTTCTGTTGCTGACATTGATGGTCAACTTCAAGAGTTGAAAAGCAACGTTGAAGGCTTAACAATTCAAATTGAATCACAAGGTCGCTCATTGTCTGTAAATAGAAAAAAAGGTGCCGTTTCATTATCAACTAAAATTGAGACTCAATTAAAAAGCTTAGGAATAAAAAACGCGGTAATAAATTTCGATTTTAACGAATTGACCGAGCCTAAAAGTTTTGGCTATGATGAAATTTCGTTACTATTTAGTGCAAATACGGGTAAAGCCCCCAAAGAAGTAACATCTGTCGCTTCTGGTGGTGAATTGTCTAGGATAATGCTCTCGTTGAAGTCTATATTAGCTGAAAAAGAAAAGTTACCCAGTATTATTTTTGATGAAATAGATTCGGGAGTAAGCGGTGAAGTCGCTAATCAAATGGGCTCAATCATGCAGAAAATGGCCAAAACCATGCAAGTAGTAAGCATTACTCATCTTCCTCAGATTGCCGCTAAAGGTGAACAACACTTTACAGTTCAGAAATTTACACAAGGAGGTAAAACAAAAACTAACATTAAAAAAGTACAAGGAGAAGAAAGGATAATTGAACTTGCAAAAATGCTTAGTGGAGATAAAATTAGTGGCATTGCTAAAGAAAATGCAAGAATCCTTTTAGATAACTGACGTATTTCTAACTTTGAACCACATTAAAACAAAAAAGAATGTCTATAAATCTATTGAAAGGAAAACGGGGGATTATTTTTGGAGCACTTGATGAACACTCAATTGCTTGGAAAGTTGCACAAAAGGCTCATGAAGAAGGAGCTACTTTTACCCTTACCAATGCTCCAATTGCTATGCGAATGGGTAAAATCAATGATTTAGCTGCAGAATGTGATGCTCAAATCATTCCTGCTGATGCTACTTCATTAGAAGATTTAGAAAATCTTTTTACGAAGTCAGTTGAAATATTAGGAGGTCCACTTGATTTTGTTCTTCATAGTATCGGAATGTCTCCAAATGTTAGAAAACAAAGAGCATATACCGACCTTAATTATGACTACTTCAAAAAAACGTTAGATGTGTCAGCTTTAAGTTTGCATAAGGTTTTGCAAACGGCTTATAAACTTGATGCTTTAAACGAATGGGGGTCTGTTGTTGGATTGACTTATATTGCTGCCCAGAGAACATTCCCTGATTATAGCGATATGGCCGAAGCTAAAGCTACCTTAGAGTCTATTGCAAGAAGTTTTGGATACCATTATGGAAACAAGAAAAAAGTAAGAGTTAATACTATTTCTCAATCTCCAACCGCAACAACAGCCGGAACTGGTGTAAAAGGATTTAATGATTTCATTTCTTTTGCAGATAAAATGTCACCATTAGGTAATGCTGGTGCTGAAGATTGCGCAAACTATTGTTTGTCAATGTTCTCAGATTATACGAGATACGTAACTATGCAGAATTTATTTCATGATGGAGGCTTTTCTCAAATGGGAATTTCAGCAGAAGTATTAAGCGATTAAAACAGGGAATAATTATTAAAAAAAGGTCATTCTTTAATGACCTTTTTTTGTTTCTAATAATGGGTAATAAAAACTCAAGTATAGAATTGGTATTGAGTTATCTGAAGTACTTCGTCACTTCGGTAAATGAACATGGTGTTCACTCTCCATTTGTTTATGATTTAGTTGAGAATTTACTCTACGACCAAAATGAATTTTATTGTTTCACGAGAATAGAAAAAGAACGAGACCGACTTTTAAACTCTACCAAAAAGATATCTAGAACTGAACTTGGAGCAGGATCTAGAAAACATGGCGAAAGTGAGGTTACCATAAAAGGGATAGCAAAGAACCAGCTAACCGAAATAAAATATGCGCAGTTTATCTTTAAGCTAATTGAGCGGTTTAAACCCAAGCATATTATTGAATTGGGGACTTCTCTTGGAATAACCACTTCTTATATGGCAAAAGCCAATAAAAATGGTCGTGTAACAACCATTGAAGGCGACCCTAAAGTTGCGGTAATTGCCATTGATGTATTTAAGAAACTGGGCATAAATAATATCGAGCTAAAAGTTGGAAATTTTAATGACTTGCTACCGCAAACCCTTAATAATATTAATGGTTCAGTAGGGTTAGCGTATATTGATGGGAATCATAAATATGAATCCACCATTGAGTATTTAGATTTGATATTATCTAAGAGTAACGAAGATTCAATTATTATTCTTGACGATATACGATGGTCAAAAGAAATGGAACAGGCTTGGCAAGAGGCTAAAAATAGACCAGAAGTAGGTATTTCAATTGACTTGTTCAGAATGGGTATTTTGTTTTTAAAACAAGACCAACGAAAACAAAGTTTTAAAATTCGATTTTAACGAATTAGATTCAAAGTAACGGTGCGATCAATTATTTGCCCGTCTAAATCTTGGAAAGAATACTTTAAAATGTATTGACCAGATTTGGCTTCAATGCCATTTGCAAAAGTTCCGTCCCAACTTTCTGAATTTCGGGATTCAAATATTTCGCGGCCCCATCTATCAAATATTGAAAACTGTACTTCGTTAATAAAGGCAGATTCAAAAATGAATTCGTCATTTAATCCGTCTCCATTAGGAGAAAATGAATTAGGGAAAACTACCAGTTTGTCTTCATCTATTGATTTTGGTGGCGCAGGTAATGCAATAATTGAAGAGTATTTCATTTTGTTAGAACAGCCGTAAACATCCTTTCTGATTAGCTCCACTTCATAAGTCCCATCATCAACAATGTTGATGGACGCATCTCTTTCATCTGATAAAAATTCACCATTAATTAACCATTTGTCTGTTCCTGAAATATAACTGTCATTTGCTAAGTTCAATTTAAAAGGCACGGTACCCGTTAGTTTGTTGGGAATAAAAGAAGCATCAATTTCATGAAGTGTAACTATTTTGTTGTCTGTTGAAACCCCACATTGGTTTTTAACCATTAAGCTAATTTGAGCCGATTCATTAACTGTTATTTTTCTAGAGGTAGCACCGTTTGACCATTCATATTCTGCCGGACTTCCAAAAACCGAGAGTTCAACTTCTTCACCTTCACAGATATCTAAATCATTATAAGTAACAATTCGAGCCAATGGTTTATTTATTTGGGTAACAAAAATTTCTCCTGAAATGCTTTTGCAGTTTCCAATTGCTTCAACCGAGTATTTACCGGGCTTAGTAACTGTGATACCGTGAGTTTTTTCTCCAGTATTCCACGTTGGTGAAGTAAACTTTTTATCAAGTTCCAAAAATGTAGTCCCACCCTCACAGATCTTTTGATTACCTGCAAGGTTTACTTTTTCATTTTCAACTCTTACGGTGATATGCGCCGTATCTTCAATTGTCGAGCCGTTTTTTGATCGAACAACAGTAAATTCAGTAGTTTTTAAGATAGTTGCAGAAACAGATTGTTGATGAGAATTTTGAAAGTAATTTGACGGGTACCAAGAATATTCAAAAGAACCATTTCCGCTGGTTGTTAAGTTGATAACGGAGCCAGCACAAGTAACTTCTGTTGGTCCAATGGCTTTAAATTTTTTATCGTTGGCTCCAGTTGCCAAAAGCTGCACTGATACCAAGGTGAATAAAAAAGTATAGACGGGGATAAATAGTATTCGTAGCATAAGCGTTTAACTAGGTTGTAAAGATAAAAAAAACGTTCTATTTGAATCAGGTGCTTGTTAATCACAAACTTAGATTCACAAATTGGGAATAATAATTTGTTGGTTATTTGGATTAGTAAAGGGGTGGTTTTCCGTATGATTAGATTACTTTTGAGCTCCAAATTCAGACAATAAAAACACTGAAATGAACATTCACGAACATCAAGGTAAAGAAATATTAAGCAGTTACGGAGTTAATATCCAAAGAGGTAAAGTTGCACATACTGCCGAAGAAGCTGTTGAAGCTGCAAAGCAATTAAGCGAAGAAACTGGAACTAGCTGGTGGGTTATAAAAGCTCAAATTCATGCTGGTGGACGTGGAAAAGGCGGCGGCGTAAAGTTGGCAAAATCGCTAGAAGACGTGAAGCAAATTTCTTCCGAAATTATTGGAATGAACTTGGTTACACACCAAACGGGTCCCGAAGGTAAAGACGTACATAAAGTGCTCATTGCTGAGGATGTTTATTATCCTGGAGAAAGTGAGCCTACTGAATATTACATTTCTGTTTTATTAAACCGTGAGTCGGGTAGAAATACGATTATGTATTCTCCGGATGGTGGAATGGATATAGAAACTGTTGCTGAAAAAACGCCAGAAAGAATATTTAAAGAAGAAATTGATCCAAGAGTAGGTCTTCAAGGGTTTCAAGCTCGAAGAATTGCTTTTAATTTAGGATTGAGTGGAGTTGGTTTTAAAGGAATGGTTAAATTCATTTATAGCCTATACAATGCATATGTGGGTTGTGATGCTTCAATGTTTGAAATTAACCCAGTTTTAAAAACTTCTGATTCTAAAATCATTGCTGTAGATGCTAAAGTTGATTTAGAAGACAATGCTTTGTATCGTCACCCAGATTACGCTGCTATGCGTGATTTAAATGAAGAAGATCCTACCGAAGTTGAAGCTTCAGAAGCTGGACTTAGCTTTGTAAAGCTTGACGGTAACGTTGGTTGTATGGTTAACGGTGCTGGTTTAGCAATGGCTACAATGGACATTATTAAATTGTCAGGTGGAAACCCAGCTAACTTTTTAGATGTTGGCGGTACCGCAGATGCTGAAAGAGTAGAGAAAGCTTTTAGAATGATTTTAAAAGATCCTAGTGTAAAAGCTATACTAGTAAACATTTTTGGTGGAATTGTTCGTTGTGATCGTGTTGCTCAAGGTGTTGTAGATGCCTATAATAACATGGGTGATATTAATGTGCCTATTATTGTTAGACTTCAAGGTACAAATGCTGAAGAAGCGAAGAAAATTATTGACGATTCAGGATTAAAAGTTGAGTCTGCAATTGTTCTTCAAGAAGCAGCTGATAAAGTAAAAGCGGTTTTAGCTTAAGAGCTACAAACTCAAAATAGATTCAAGCCCTGTTCAACTTTGTTGAATGGGGCTTTTTTATTGATACTACTGTCGGATATTTATCATGTTATTTCGAGTGTTTTGTAGTCCCAATAATTATCGGGAGAGCAAAATGTATCGAGAAATTATCATAGATTCTGTCATTCTCGATACTATCTTCCTGCGCCGGATCACTCGAATTGACAGTTCCCGCAATATTTGACAGTACTTCCTTTTTTATTTAAAGAAGAATCCTGGAAAAGCTTCTTTTTCGTGCTTCTTTAAAACGTTAATTCTCCAGTTCGACTTCAGGAAGCCCCATCCGTAGCTAAAGAATTGAATAAATGCTGCTCGCACCGCGCCTAAAGCAATGCCTACGTTTTTTGTTTTTATTAATGCATCTAAGAATAAAAGCAATGCATACAATAAATTTAGAATTGCAGCAGGAGGGAAGAGAAGTAGAGATAGAATTAACCAACCTAAATAACCTATTGAAAATACCGTTGGAAACCAGTATGTAAGCTTGCCAGTTCCCGGATGCCATTTGTTTAGAATTACTCTTACAACACCAAATTTATAGACTTGTAGAGAAAACTTTTGAAAGTCGATTCTTCTTTTGTGGTAAACATGAGCCTTAGGAATTAAAGCTGTTTGATACCCAGCATTCCAAAATCTAAAACTTAAATCGGGGTCTTCTCCGGGATGAATTTTACCAAATCCACCAACGTCTTTAAATGCTTTTTTTGAAATTCCCAGATTGAAACTTCTTGGTTGGAATTTTCCAAGTTTTTCACTACCTCCACGAATTCCGCCAGTAGTTAAAAAGGCAGTCATGGTATAGTTGATTGATTTTTGAGTATTTGAAAATGACTCATGTGCAGCATCTGGTCCTCCAAAGCAATCAACATAATTAGCTCCCAAAAACTCTTTAACTTCGTGCATGTAATTTGGAGGTATGATGCAGTCAGAATCGAATATTATAAAGTAGTTTCCTTTGGCTTTTTCCATGCCAAAATTTCGGCTAGGCCCAGGCCCCGAATTGGGCTTGAAAATGTAAGTGATATCAAGGTCGTTATCATATTTTTTACAAACATGCTCACATGGTTCTGAAGAGCCATCTTCTATAACCATTACTTCAAACTTCTTTTCAGTTTGCAGCATAAGACTCGATAATAATTCGTCTATTTCGTCTGGGCGATTGTAGACAGGTATTATTAATGAAAACGATAAATCTTGATTCATAAGGCCGCAAAGAAATGATAATATTGAATTACTTAGATTTTAAAGCACGAAAAATGAATCTAATGGTTTAGAATTTTAAATATTTAATAAAATTGAATTCATTCAATTACTGAATTTAGTGTTGTTTTAGACTATAATTTTGAACATTAACTTGGAATAAAATGAACGTTGAAATAATAACAATAGGAGATGAATTGTTAATTGGTCAAATTACCGATACCAATTCAGCATGGATGGGTAAAATACTCCATGATCACGGCTATTCCGTTGTTCAAATATCTAGTATCAGCGATGAGGAAACACATATTAAAAATGCATTAAAAGAAGCCGAGCAAAGAGCCGATATCATTTTGATTACGGGTGGATTAGGACCAACAAAAGATGATATTACAAAAATTACTTTGGCTAATTATTTTGGAGATGAAATGATTTTTCATAAAAATGTTTATGACCATGTTAAATCACTTTTTGATATCAGGAATATTCCAATGCCTGAAATAAATAGCCAACAAGCTAACTTACCAAGTAGATGTATTTCATTGAAAAATGCTAAAGGAACTGCGCCGGGAATGTGGTTTAATGAAAATGGAAAAGTTTATGTTTCTATGCCGGGTGTACCCTATGAGATGAAGTACTTGATGCAGAATGAGGTTATTCCAAAATTGAATAAGAAGTTCAGTAGGCAAGAATTTATTTATAAAACAGTTCTTACTCAAGGAATTGGTGAGAGTAGTCTAATGGAGCTTATTGGTAATTGGGAGTCGGATTTATTATCTAATAATTTAAAATTAGCGTGGTTACCTTCAGCAGGTCAAGTTCGATTAAGAATAAGTACAAAAGGGGCTGACAGACTTGCCTTAGAATCACATATAGATTCATATGTAACTAAGTTAAAAACGATTATTCCAGATTATTATGTTGGAGACGATTCCGAAGCTATTGAGTTGATAATCGGTAATATGTTGAGAGACAAAAAGTGGACAGTGGGTACTGCAGAAAGCTGTACGGGCGGATATTTAGCCCACTTATTGTCACAACATTCGGGCAGTAGTGATTTTTTTGAGGGGTCAGTTGTGTCTTATTCGAATAGAGTGAAAGAGTCTGTACTTGGTGTTAGCTGGCATAGCTTAAAAGAATTTGGCGCAGTATCAAAACAAGTTGTTGAAGAAATGGCTGTAGGCGCCAAACGTCATTTGGGAACCGATTGTGCCATTTCTACTTCAGGTATTGCTGGGCCAACTGGTGGTTCAAAAGATAAACCTGTTGGAACTATTTGGATTGCTGTTGCAACTCCTAACGGAGTGTTTTCTGAAAAATTCCGATTCGGCACCGACCGCCAAAAAAACATAATAAGAGCTTCTCAATCTGCATTGAGAATGTTGCAAAAAGAAATGTTGAAATATTCTTGATTTATCAGAAGTAAAAGCAATATATTTGCAGCCTCAAAAAATTACAAAAAAATGGCTAATATTTGTCAGATTACCGGTAAGAAAGCAATAACTGGGAACAACGTTTCTCACGCAATGAATCGCTCTAAAAGAAAATTCAAACCAAATTTACAGGTGAAGAAATTCTTTATTCCTACAATGGATTCATGGGTTACTTTGAAAGTTTCGGCTTCTGGAATCCGTAATATCAACAAACTAGGAATTGAAGTAGCTCTTAAACAAGCTGTAGAGAAAGGGTACTACAAAGCGTAGTTTCTTAAAAATATATTTGGAACCCTGCTTCTTGTAGAAGTGGGGTTTTTTATTTTGTATTCGGTTCTTCGGATACTAATGCCCAGCAAACCAATTTACTTAGAGTTAGGCTTTATGGCTGATATTATGTTCATGAGCCCTTTCTGAGGTTTCATCCTATGCATATTTATTCTGATAATTTTAGTAATGTCTGTTTTGCATGCGGTTGCATTGCGCACGAACGAAGGGAAGAGTTGTTTTGATAAACTAATACAGATAACCCAGATTAGGATTGGTTCTAATTATACCCCATAAATAGGTAAATAACACTCATAGCAGATAAAGTGTCTTGGGTTGTGTTATTGTATTTGCTTCTCAGAAGGTAAGAATGGTCGTGGTATAAAGTAACCCCGTCTATTGAAGCCAATTCAGAAATGGAGGCGACACCCGTTTTACCCTCTGTATTTATTACGCTAGCCTTGTAAATAATTTCATCAGCTGTTTCATCATACATTTCTAAATACTCGCAAAACGGATGGATATGTGCATTGAAATAATGGACCTTAAGATTTTCTTTTTGAAAGTTTAGTAATAGGGTAGCATCAAATTCTAAGTATTCTTCCCCTGGTGGAACCTTCCAGTGGCCCGTGTATTTTCGGCCTTTATTATCCCAAAAATAATCTAGAAATAATGCTTGGTTATTTGCTAACTCGTCAATGCCGCATGAAGGTTGTTGCGCATCAGTATAAATAATTTTTGTAGAATCTTCTACTTGATAATCGTCTGGTACAGGAGTGCCGAATTTACCCGGAGCTCCAGCATATTGTTTAACCAACCAAATGTTGTGGTGGTAAAGCGGTTTTAGTTTAAAGTCAATTTCAGAATCCTTAAAATACTTGATTTCAACTTGCTGATATATGTTGGTGTCTAAATTAGGTAAGTTGTGATTTAATGCTTGAAAAACCACTTTTAGGGCTTGTTCGGCAGGTAATGGTATGCCAAATCCATCGGGTAGGTTCACGTTTGTAATCCCTTGCGTTAGTGTAAATACTCGATTGTAATAATTCCAGTTTCCTGGGTGCCATGGAAAATTTCTAGAATCGCCTAGGTTCAGGTTGTTGTGACAAACAAAATCTAAGGGTAAAGGGTTGTTAAGGGTATCAAAAACCTTCACGTTATAACCCGTGAGCCAAACGATATCACCACTGTCGGCTAGAAATATTTCTTTTTCAGAAATAGGACCTTTCATAGAACGGTAAATGGTGTCGATTTTAAATAAATCTGAATTGAGTTCTAAAATTCTTAATTTTTCGTTTGAAAAAACGCCTTCTTTTATTTGGTTTAACGACGAGTAATATTCTTTAAATCCATTTTGGGGTTTATTGTTACAACCCGCAAATAGAGATGCAGCAAAAAGAATAATCAATAATTTGGAATGCCTTTTCATAGAACCAAAAATAGGTTTAGTAATCAACTAAATGGTTTGAGAGAAGATTTGTTGAGTTGGTTTGTTTCTGTATAACCTCAAGTCAAAAGACATGCAAATATTGCGTACGAAAAGTTGTCCTTTTGGAGTTACTTCAATTGCATCTTCTTTTATATTACAAAGTCCATCTGCTTCCATTTCTTGAAGCCTACTCGTGATGTCTTTAAAATCTACGATTTTGCTTTCATTAACTGACCAATTTGTTTGAAAACTGCACATTAAGTTTAAAATGTGTCTTCTGAGTATTAAGTCTTCTTGATTTAAAAAATGCCCTTTAAATAATGGAAATTGGTTGGAGTCAATCAATCTTTCGTACTCTTTAATTGTTTTTACATTTTGTCCAAATGCAGTCCAACTATCACTAATTGAACTCACGCCCAAACCAACCATTAATTCGGTATGTGCAGTCGTGTAACCCATAAAATTCCGGTGCATGTTATGGTTTTTCATGGCAATGCTTAATTCTTCGTTAGGCAATGCAAAATGATCCATGCCAATTTCTAGGTAGCCAAAATTTTCCAGCATTTTTTTTCCAAGTTCATACAATTCTCTTTTGTATTCGTTGCTTGGTAAATCCTCATCAGAATATAAACGTTGTGCTTTGCTCACCCATGGCACATGAGCATAACTGTAATATGCTATTCGATCCGGTTTTAGTTCAATCGTTTTTTCAATAGTATCTGCTATGCTTTCGGTCGTTTGTTTGGGTAACCCAAAAATCAAATCATAATTCACTGAAGTATATCCAATTTCTCGGGCAGTATCACTTACCTTTTTAACCTCTTCAAAGCTTTGGTATCTATTAATGACTTTTTGTACTTCGATATTAAAATCTTGTACTCCTAAACTTAATCTTCTAAAGCCATGATTAAACAGAACTTGAAGTTTGTCTCTATCGGTAGATGAGGGGTGGGCTTCAAAGCTAAATTCTTGTCCTTCGACTGGATCGCAATAGTCAAGAATACCTCCTATTAGTATATCCAGATTTTCGGCACTAAAAAACGTAGGTGTTCCTCCACCAAGGTGCAACTCTTTTAAGCGAGGTCTTTCCGGCAGAAAATCGCAATACATTTTCCATTCTTTGAGAATTCTTTTAATGTACGGTGATTCTACAGAATGCTGTCTGGTGATTTTTTTGTTGCAACCACAATAGTGGCATAATTGTTCGCAGTAGGGAAGGTGTAGATAGAGGCTAATTCCTTCTTTACTATTTGTTTTTACAAAAGTTTGAAGGACATTGTTTTTCCAAAGATCAAGATCAAATTTCTCTTCGTTATCCCAGTATGGAACCGTCGGGTAGGAGGTGTATCTAGGCCCGGGTACATTATATTTTCTTATTAAATCTATATCCATACTACCTATGCATTTATCCACACTTCTAGTCTAAGTGCATTTAAAAATCTATTGATAACATCAAAAGTAACGTGTTGCATCACTACAATTTTAAACCAGTTGGGGTTATCATGGTCATCAGCAACTAAATGAAAAGTTTTGGCAATTTCGGGCGGAAAATTTTCGGATTTTATAGTAATGATATTCATGTTAGGGTGGCGGTAATAATCTAATCCCAATTTATTAAGACCCTCACAAAGTGTATTTGTTCTTTCTATCAGATTGTTGCAATTATCTACCCAGCCTTGACTTCCATACCCCATAACTATCATCCACATAGAAATTGCATTTGCTCCAGATCGGCTACCACACAAAGTTGAGTCTAAGCCTGATACATATTTTGCTTCGTTAGTTGTGGTGTATTGCATCCAGCCTTTTCTGATAAGGAAAATTCCTGTTCCGTACGGAGCTTGAAGCATTTTGTGACCATCTATGGTAATTGAGTTTACTAAAGGATGTTCAAAGTTTAGCTTACTATCTGAGTTTGTAAATGGGTAAATAAATCCCCCAAATGCGGCATCAACATGAATTTTATATTCAAACTCGAATTCATTAAGAATTGTTGCAACATTGTCAATGTCATCAACCGACCCGAACATGGTTGTTCCCATATTTAGGTTGATAATCAAGTATTTGATTCCATTATTTGCCGCCGAAATTAATTGTTCACGAAGGTTATGAGTATTAATTTCTCTAGTTATTGGGTCAACTGAAATAACCAAATTGTGAAGAGCTAATAGGTTGGCTCCTTTGGGCATTGAGTAATGAGCGTCTTCACTATAAACCAATGCTATTTCATGTGATTTGGCTCCAAACTGAGTTTGAAAATAATTTCGATAAATCCATTGAGCTTGAATATTTGCCTCTGTACCTCCCGGCGCAATATATCCATCAGTTGATTGAGGTTCACTTTTAAAAACTTGCGTCGATAATAACTCTAAAAGCTCAATCTCAATTTCTTGTGTACCTCTAAAATATTCTTCAGATTTATCTTGGGTAAGTGTATGGCAACCAATATGATTTGGATTATGAATCATGGTTAGAAGAAATGGTGCATCCTCAAGAATTGGGTGACTTGTGTTAAATTGATTAGCATCAAGGTATGATGCTGGTACTCCCATTAAACTCTGCTGATTATAATTAATATTTTGAGTTAAGGATTTAAAAACCCTTTTTTTTATCGTTGCTTTGTCTAACGATTTCCAATACATAGGCTTGTTTTTCAAGTGGCAAAAGTCTTGGATTGTATGGCTAACGCAAATGATTTATATCATTAAAAAGTGAATTTAAATTTCATGAGTTGGATTCTAGTAGACGTTAATTGATTTATTTAGATGTTTCAATTATGAAATTAGACTTTAAAGGTTTCTCGCTACGAATATTAATGTTCATGTTACTGGTAACAGGTTTAACATTTAAAGTTGAAGCTCAGGTTGTCGATTCCTTAGAGGCGTATGCCGATCGATTTGGTCATTACCTTCTTTTTAGAAACCAAGACACATCATACATCTCAAATTTTGGAAATGAATTTGGTGTGAAATTGGTGGCTATGAATAAGTTCAATTATTTCTCAATAATGGACTTTGAAAATGGAACTAGAGTCAGGTATAACCCAGCACGTGACTTGTACCTTGGAGTTGGATTCGCTTATAAATGGATAGCTGTAGATTTAACCATGGGATTAAATCTTTATAAAAACAGTGATTTCAAATATCAAAAGGCTTTTGATTTTCAAGGACGGATTTACAGTAGTAAGCACTTCTTTTCGGGTACTATTCAGTATTACAGGGGCTACAAATTGAATTTAGCACAAGGAAATGATTCACCTTTGAAGGAGGAGGAGCGTATACGAGAGGATATGCGAACTACCAATATTGATTTGCAGTATTTATACGCTGTCAATTACACAAAATTTTCTTTAAAAGCTCCATTTGTTTTGAACGAGGTTCAGGAGAAAAGCGCCGGTAGTGTAATAATTGGTGCTGGTTTTAATTCTTATTCTATGTATGCCGATTCTTCAATTATCCCGGTAAGTTTATCTTCTGATTTTAGTTCTAGTTCAAATTTAACGAGTTTAGATGTTTTAAGTATTGGTATCAACGCCGGGTATATGTATACATTAGTCTTAAAACATAATTTTTTTATTACAGCATCATTAATACCAGGTATTCATTTTTATTTTGGGGATTACTCAAACCCTGATTTAAAAAGTTTAAACTCAAATGTTAATGTGAAATTAATTTCCATGAATTCTCTAGGATACAATGGTAGAAGGGTATTTGGAGGTGTAAACTTTTCATACAATGGAATGTTGGTTGGAGCTGAAAAGAAACTTTATAATCAATTGGCATTTGGTAAACTAAGTGTTTTTGTAGGATATCGTTTTAAAAGTAAAAAGGATAAATTGAAAAAAAATTGAAAAAATCCCAACCTTTCAAAAAGCGACCAGTTACCCCTATGAAGACTTCAAAATTTAAATATTAATAATCCTCAAAAACAAATTAAAATGAAAACAATTAAACTTTTATTAATTATACCGCTTCTCTCACTTCTTGGTGTTGGCTATGCGGCAAATGTGTCTGTTTCGGGTAACGTTACTGATAGTAACATGCCTGCAAATAATGTTATGGTAGTATGGATGGATAGTTCTAGTAATGCTGTCGATACAGCATTTACTGACACAAACGGAAATTACACTTGTAACATAAATACTGGCTTATTTACGCAAGGCATGTTGATAGGCGTTGTTCAAGATTGCAGAGGCAATGGTATTTACAAGACAACGTATTATAATCCAGGAGGAACAACAATTGTAAATCAAAATTTTGTGTATTGTGCTCAAAGAGGCTACTTTACGGCAACTATTAATGGTATTTTATCAAATATCGGAAGTTCTGCGGTAACAGTATCTGCTGATACTTTAGGTGGTGCATTTGCAAATGCAACTGCAGTTGCAGGACCGGCAACAGGTGCTTATTCTCTTTCTATAGTAAGCATGAATTTGACTCAAGATATTTGGGTTTACATAACTGATTGTAACAACAATAAAATCACGAAAAAGGTAACAGTATCAACAACAAATACTAGTGCTACTGCTAACTTCAATTACTGTAGTACTACAGGTGGTGGGGCATTGTCGACTATTTCAGGTTCTGTTTATATGGGAAATAGATTTCCTTCTTCAGGAACGGTTTTATTAATTGAATCTGATTCTAATACCTTAACAGCAGTTGATTCAGCATTTGTTCAAAATGGTGGGTATTCTTTTACTCTGCCAGATAGCAACATGCAGTATTATGTAAAGGCCTATTTAAATCCTTCAGATAGTGACTATGCTAATTATCTACCTACATATGGAGATTCTTCTTTATTCTGGGCTGGTGGTCAATTAACTGCAACAGGCGGTGGACAAACTATAACACAAGATATTCACTTGTTAGGTGGAAATAATGTTGGTGGTCCTGGATTTATTGGCGGAAGCATTTATCAAGGAGCAAATAAAAATCAAGCTGTTGGTGATCCAATTGTGGGAGCTCAAGTAATGATTTTACAAAACGGTTCTCCAGTGGCTTATACTTATTCTGATGCTCAAGGTCAATTTGGGGTAAATAATTTAGCTTATGGGACATACACAGTTTACACAGAGGTAGCAGGCTTGCCAACAACTTCTGTTAACGTTACTTTAGACGCTGGTAAAGAAATGGAAGAAAATGTATCGGTTTCTGTAAATAATAGCGGTGTAACTACTACTATTAAAACCACAAGCATAGAAGTTAATGGTGTATTTGCACAATTGAAAGCATTTCCAAATCCAATTCAAAACAACTTAACTGTTCAGTTTGGTGTTGAGTTAGAAAATGTTGAATTGACGGTATTAGACTTGACCGGTAAAGTTCTTTTCTCAAATAAAATGAATCAGGTTTCTGAAACTTCTTTAAGTTTTGAAGAGTTTAATGCAGGAACCTATTTAGTAAGAATAGTATCAAATGATGACAACAGCGTAATTCGAGTTGTGAAGCAATAATTGATATCAAATACTCTAAAATTAAAAGGGGCGATAAATCGCCCCTTTTTTTGTTTTCAAAAAGTCGAAAATAATTCGGATAAAATCCCAACCTTTAACATTGGAACAAGTCAACCTAGTGTAGACTTTAAAACAATTCATTTTGAATTTAAAATATATTAATAGCGTAAGCAGAACTTCATTTCTTATTCTAGTTCTTTTGTTGCTAGTTACAAAAGGGTTTTCGGCAACTTTAACCGTGTCAGGAAATGTGTTCGATTCTGGAACTCCGGTTCGTAATGTTCAAGTTTTTTGGGAAGATAGTGCTTCAGGGTTTATTGATTCTGTAAGTACAGATACTTCTGGATTTTATTCAATGACCATTAATACTGGAATTTTTTCACAAGGTACTGTAGAAGGGTATATTGTTAATTGTAACGGTAATAGGGTAACCAAACGCATTGGGTACAATCCGGGTACAACTTCATTCAATAACATTAACTATTCTTTTTGTCCGCCACGGGGTTACTTTACAGCGACTATTTCGGGTATGATAAGTAATTATGGTAGTAGGAGTATTACCGTTTCTGTTGATACTTTGGGTGGAGTATTTCCCAATGTTTCAACTCAGTCAGGAGCTGCAACAGGTAGTTATTCGCTATCAATTGTAAGTATGAATCTTGTTCAAGATTTTTGGGTTTACATTACAGATTGTAATAATCAAGTGATAACTCAAAAAATTACACTTAATGATACCAATACGACTAATTCGAATGTCAATTTCAATTATTGTAATAATGCGCCTCCAGCATCACATTCAGGGGTTATAACCTATCAGGGAAATCCCATAGATTCCATTGATGGTTTTGTTTTACGTTACCAATTTGATCCTAATCTTCAGAATTTTAATTTTATTGATACCCTTTCTATTTCAAGTACAGGAGAATTCAATTTTGTAAAGGATACTGGTGAATACCTAATAAAAGTAATGCCGAGTGATTCTGCTTCTAGTTTTTTTGTGCCTACTTACTATCCAAATGGGTTAACGTGGGACTCACCCAATTCTTTAAGTATTGATAGTAATTCAAATGGCAATTTGTCTATTGCACTAATAGTCAATAGTATTGGAGCGAGTAGTAGGAGTATTAAAGGTAATGTAATTACTGATACTTCGTTATTGAAACCAGGATTCGGTGGAATAGGAGTATATGCTTTCGATGTCAATTCTGAAGGAGCTTATTTTCAATATGCAGACAATCAATCAAAATTCAATTTTGCCATTAGTGACACTGATGGTCAGTATAAAGTGTTAATTGATCAAGTTGGTATTCCTTCTTCTTCGCGAGTTATTGATTTTTCTAAGACTTCTAATACCATTGTCTCTCTTGATATTTGGGCTAGTAAGGAGATAATCGAAACTACCTGGGCTGTTGGGTTTAATGAGTTAGAACCTAATCGAAACATAAGTGCTTATCCAAATCCGTTTTCTAATTTCATTCAATTGCTACCCGATGACAACGTTCATATTGAAATTTTTTCAATGCAGGGAAAACTGATGAATACAATTGAATTGTTTGAAAATGAATTGACCATTATTGATACTCAGTACTGGGATAAAGGCCTTTATGTAATAAGAGTTAGAGGTAAAGATTACGAGTATCAAAAAAAGATAATTAAATCAAATTGATAGGTTAGAGTAAGGTCAGTGGCGATTAATCAGGATTTAATAAAACAATGTTCCGAAGGGAAGCGAAAGGCTCAACATGAGCTTTATAAACTTTGCTTTGCGCCATTAATTAGCATCTGTTTTCGATACACCCAAAATAAAGATGACGCTGCCGCTCTTGTAAATGAATCGTTTTTTAAAATATTAAATAACATAGATACGATTCAAGCTGGGACCCCATTTTTAGCTTGGGCCAGACGAATTACAATAAACCACTGTATCGATCAATATAAAAAAGAGGTTACTCGTAAAAAATACCTTGAGAATGTGAGTGATCCAAATGATATAGAACGAAAACCTGATTTGACTTTGGTTGAAGATGATTCAAATTATTCTCCCGAAATGTTGGAGAAAGTAAAAAAGGAAATTTTGAATTTATCGCCAACAACTCAAGAGGTATTTCAGCTGTTTATTTATGAGGGGTTTTCTCATGCCGAAATTGCTGAAATAATGGATATGAAAGAAGGAACTTCTAAGTGGCACGTCAATAATGCAAGAACCATTTTGCGCGAAGCACTAAAGAAGTCAATGAAAATAATGTCAAGTATTGCCTTATGACAAACGAAGAAATAGATAATCTATCGAAGGCAGCATTTCCTCCTTCCGATAATGTGGCTTATGATGCCAAATATTGGGATAATATGGAAGCCATGTTGGGCCCGAGTCCTAAACGTAAGGGCTTTATATTTTGGTGGGGTACTGGTGCTGTTTTATTAATGTTAGGTGGCTTAGCCGCACTATCGTCTAATTGGTTTAGCAACTCAAGTAAAGTTGGAATAGTTGAAAACTATCAACCAAGAACCACAACTGAAGTAGCATCCCTAATTTCTGAAAAAAGTACAGAAGAGCCGTTGTTAGCTGAACCTTATTCAGTTTCGGTAGAAGAAGGGACAGGCCAACAATTAATCAACAATGAAAATGCTGAAAATGAACATTCGTCGAATTCACATTTAGAAAATAAAGACAATTTATTGCAGGAAAATGGAGTTGATCAACCAGTGGTTTCGGATCCAAAAAAGTCAAATTCTGATGGTCCTGTAACGGAAAATTTAGCTGTAGGTTTAGATGACAACAATTCAATTAATGAGAAATTAAACAATACAGAAGCTGATCAAAATCCTACGTCAGAAATGGTAACAACCCACGCTACGGAGCAGGCGGTGACAGGAAAAGTTACTAGTAATGAATCCTTCGTAGAAAAAGAAAGAGCTTCAGATAATCAATTAAGTGCGAACGATAATTCTGACGGAACGGAAAAGTCAGGTATCAATTCGAATGAAAATCCATTGTTGTTGACCAGTGCAGGTGACATTAAATTAATGACCTTTAAGGAATTCAATTCATTTAAGCTTA
>JBMYOI010000042.1:0-17987 GCA_049599135.1 Salibacteraceae bacterium | reverse complement strand
CTTACACATGGAACCCAAATGTGAGTACAACATCAAGTGCTACTTTATTAGCAGCAGGCAGTTATTCAGTAACAGCAACCGATGCAAATGGTTGCCCTGGTGATACTACGTTTACGATAACAGAACCAACCAATGGAATTACGTTTGGTGCAAGTACCCAAAACGATATTGCATGTCAAGGAGATAGTACCGGGAAAATATTTGTAATTCCTTCTGGAGGATCAGGTGTTTATACAAATTATGCATGGAGTCCTGCGGTAAGTGTAGTTGATAGCGCTGTAAATCTATGGCAAGGCAACTTTACTGTAACTGTAACAGATAATGGGGGTTGTTTTAGAGATACAACTTTTACTATTGGACAACCAGCTAATTTATTGACAGCCTCTTTCATCAATAAATCCAATCCTACATGCGTGGGTGGAGGATCTGATGGAGAAATTCATGTTCTATCAACAAATGGAAATAGACCTTATTCTTATGATTGGGGTGGTTCAAGTGGAACGTCTACAAGCGTTAATGATTCGGCTCGTAAAAACATGAGTGCAGGAATTGTTAATGTAACAGTTACTGATTTTACAGGATGTACTTTTGAATTGGAAGATACTTTAGTTACACCAGGAAACTTGTTTGTAAGCTTTACTGATACAATCCTCCCAACTTGCTTTGGAGATACTAATGGTAGATTGATAGCAACTCATACAGGAGGAAATGGTTCTGTTTCTTATACATGGACAGCTACTCAAGGTTCAAAAGGTTCCAATGATTCTATTTGGATAAACGCCAAATCAGAATTAATTTCTGTGGAAGTAGAAGATGCTTTGGGTTGTAAAGCTACTGCTTCGCTTACTTTAAGTGAGCCAGACTCTATTACGTTCTCTCCCGTAATTACTGATGTTGGTTGTAAAGGCGACAGTACGGGTAAAATAGTTCTTATGGTTTCGGGTGGTAATTCCGGTTATGCTTATCAATGGTCTCCAACTGGATTGGGAACAGCGGATAGCATTGTAAACTTGTGGACAGGTAATTTTACTGTTACAGTAACCGATGATAGTTTATGTACAAAAGACACAACTATATTTATAGATGAACCCGCTACTTTGCTATCAGTTTCTATTGCTAAATCATCGCTTGATTGTTTTTCAGACACCATAGCAACTGCGAGTGCTACTCCTATAGGAGGATCTGGAACTTATTCATATAGCTGGGACAGTGGAACAGCTGGAGCTTCAGATAGTTTAAGAGTAGATTTAAGATCAGGTGAGTTTAATGTTACAGTTACAGACCTAATTGGGGGCTGTTCTGTTGAAATTACTGACACTATTTTAGCACCGGATTCTTTATACGGAACCTTTACTCAAGTTACACAACCCGGTTGTGGTAGTACGGGCCTAGGTTCTATTATTGTCACGCCTGTAGGTGGAACGCCTGGTTATACTTATACTTGGATTGGAGGTGGAATTAACGGCACTACAGATAGTGTGCGAATTAATGTTCCTTCTGGATTGATTCAGGTAGTCGTTTCAGATTCTAAAGGCTGCCCTGCTGATACGCTTACTCAAAATCTTGGAGGAGTCGGAGTTGTTAGCCCTGTTTGGTCTTTAATAGAAGCACCAAAATGTACCGATGATTCTAATGGCGCTCTGATTGTAACTCCAATGGGCGGTTCTGCACCTTACAATTTTGTATGGAATTTTGGAAATACTGGTATATCTGATAGTGCTAGAATTGATTTACCTAGTGGAGTACAAATTGAATGTATCGTAACAGATAATAACGGTTGTTTTGACACAGCTAAAATTTCATTTACGAACCCCATTCCAATTAGCTTAACTTTTACAGATAGTGTTTCTCCTCTTTGTGCAGGGGATACAAATGGCTCTATTACCGTAACACCTCTTGGTGGAACAAAACCATATTCATATTTATGGAATAATTCAGATGTTGATAGCGTGGGAAATAACCTCGGTGGAGGCATTTATCATATTGTTACGGTTACAGATGATAAAGGATGTGAGAAAATAGATAGTGCTAGTGTTTCTGATCCTCTGCCTGTAACAGCAACTTTTACAGACAGTACATCAGTTACATGTTGGGGAGGAAATAATGGATCATTAACTGTCACTCCATCGAACGGAGTACCTATATACACTTATACTTGGTCAGCCTCAGATGGTAGTACTGTTCAGAAAAGCACTTCTAGCGATAGTATTGCCGTTGACCTTTTCGGCGATATTACCTATACAGTAACTATTTCCGATGGAAATTCTTGCGAGGGTGTTGCAACAAAAACAATTGATGAGCCAAATAGGATACAAGCAATAGTGTTTAGTAACGCTGGTCAATGTGATACTAACGGTGGTGAAATAAGAGTACCTGGGGCATTTATTCGAGGAGGAACAGCACCGTATACTGTTACTTACGATTCCAATGGTACCGTACTTGGAACCGGAAACATTCTTACCGGTTTATGGCCCGGAGTTTATGGAGTGACAATTGAAGATTCAAAAGGATGTACCAGATTCTATACCGAACAAGTTGAAAATAGGTTTGGCCCTAGAATTTTCTTAAATAACCTTGACGATGCAACATGTGAAGGGGTATGTGATGGTGAAATAGACATTAGAGTTCAGTCATTTAACAATATTCCGGTTACCTATTTATGGTCTAATGGTGATACTACTCAAGATATTATAAATCAGTGTACAGGACCATACAATATAACGGTGACTGACACTAATGGTTGTGTTCGAATAGGTGAATTAGAAATTGGTGTTCAAGACACACTTCTCGTTGACTTAGTAACTACCCCTTTAAGTTGTAATACAATTACCGCTTTATGTGATGCTACGGTTTCATCGAGTTCACCTAATGGAGTTGGACCTTATTCATATAAATGGTCGACGTCAGTAAATGACACGCTATTGAATATTCCAAATTTATGTGCAGGAACTTATTTACACACCATAACTGATAGTCGTGGTTGTGTTGCTCAAGATAGCGCAACAATTGACCCGTCTGCAGTATTTACCGTTTCAACTTCCATGGACTCTGTAAGTTGTTTTGGAGGAAACGATGGAGTAGCTAGAGTGGCAAGTGTAAATGGAGGTTCTACACCATATTCATATTTATGGAGTACGTCAGCTAATGATACCAATAGTGTCAATTCTGGATTGTCAGCTGGAACATATTATGTTACTGTTTCTGGTTCAGGTTCTTGTTCACTTATTGATACAGTAGAAGTACTACAGCCGTCAGGGATGTCTTTTTCTTATACTACTGTTTTAGCAAATTGTGGTCAATCCGACGGAGTTGTAACGGCAAATGTAAGTGGTGGTTTAGCTCCTTATTCATACAATTGGCCTATTGGTGGAATTAAAACTTCTAATGTGGATTCGTTCTACTCAGCGAATGCTTACAATGTAATTGTTACTGATGCTAAAGGTTGTAGCTCAACGTTCCCATTCAATATGAGTAATTCAGGTGGTGCAGTTGTTACCTTGGATAGTATCAAACACGAAACTTGCGTTGGATCATGTGATGGAGCAATATATGTTTCAGTATTGGGCGGCGCACCGAATTATTTATATAGTTGGTCTCCGGGAGGTTCAAAAAGTCAAGATACAGTGAATGCTTGTCCTGGTAATTATGACTTACAAGTAATTGATCAAAATAATTGTATTACTCTGTTTAGTGATACCATTGAGACAGCTACCTTAATAAATTCAAATATTACGGTTCTAAATCATGCAACAACAGTTGGCTCATGTGATGGAATAGCACAAGTAACGCCTACCGGTGGTGCTGGAGGATATCAGTATCTATGGTCTTCGGGCTCTACTTCTGATACGGCCAATAGTCTTTGTGCCGGGTTCGTAAAAGTTACTATTACAGACGCTAAAGGTTGCTTTATTGAAGATTCTATTGAGATTACAGAGCCTTTGACTTTAGTTTTAGATTCAACACAAAAAACAGATGCTACTTGTCAAGCTGTTCCATGTGATGGAACAGCAACAGTATTTGTAAGTGGTGGATCAGGTACATATACCTATCTGTGGGATAATGGAGATACTAGTCCAACGACAACAGCGAGGTGTGCAGGTACTGCCACCGTTACTGTTTCTGATGGAAGCATATCAACACCTTTTTCTGTTCGTATTTTTGAAACTAATTCTTCAGTTGTACAAACAAAATTTGTTCAAGATGTCTCCTGTAACGGAGGAATTGACGGAAAAGCTTATGTTGAATTAGTTTCTGGACAACCGATTACTTCATGGTCTTGGTCTCCTGCTGGTGGAAATACGGATACGGCCAATGGATTGCCTGCCGGATTCTACACCGTTTCTGCAACCAACTCACTTGGATGTACTTCTTCTGATACAATCACGATTAGTGAACCAACTCCAATTGTTGGTGCTTATGATACAATTAGCTCGACTTGTGGAGCATCTGATGGGTTTATTATTGCCCAAGTTTCAGGAGGTACTCCAATTTATACTATCAATTGGTTAGATGCTTCCCAAGCTCCTTTGTCTCCTACTCAAACAGGTGATACTGCTAGAAACTTATCAAGTGGTATTTATCATTATGAAGTCATTGATTCAAAAGGTTGTTCAAAAATTGTACAGACAATATTGAATGACAAGAATGCTCCTATCGTAACTTTAGATAGCTTGAATGATGTAAGTTGTTATGGTGTTTGTGACGGAGATATCTATATCTCAGCAACAGGAGGAACAGGTATATTATCATACAATTGGATGCCAGGGGCAATATCTACTCCCGACTTGACAAATTCATGTGCTGATATTTATACCCTTCAAGTTACAGATGGAAGTGGTTGTTCAACATCGTTTGTTGATACCATTAAATCTGCAGATTCTTTGGATATTAACCTTACTAAATTGAATGATATTTCTGCTGCAGGCTTGTGTGATGGTTCGGCAAGTGCATCGGTAACAGGTGGCCAGCCAAATTATACATTCATGTGGACAGGTGGTGGATCAAACAGTCTTTCAAACACTTTATGTGAAGGTATTAATTACGTTACCGTAACTGATTCAAAAGGTTGCTTTGGTATTGATTCAATTGAAATACTAAAACCTGCTGGAATCATCCTAACACAAGTAGATACAACAATGCCTGCTTGTGGAGTATGTGATGGAAAAATTAAAATTACTGCTTCCGGTGGTCTTTCTCCATATACTTACAAATGGGATAATGGCGATACTGCAGATAGCACAATTAATAGATGTGCCGGACTTGTATTTGTGACTGTAACAGATGCAACAGGTTCTTTAAGCGGCACTTTCAGTGTTGGCCTTAACAATGTTAACGGACCTACCATTCAAGTTAGTTCTGTTGATGTATCATGTAATTCTGCTTGTGATGGATCTGCTATTGCAATAGCAAGTTTAGGAACAGCACCATATACATACAAATGGCCATCTATTGGTAAAACGGACTCTAACATAGTAAATCTATGTAAAGGAACTTATCAAGTAGAAGTTAGAGATGCCATAGGTTGTATCACTACGGATTCAGTTGTGATTGACGAGCCGACTAAAATTGTAGCAAGCGTTACAACGACCATTGCAGATTGTGGAAAATCCAATGGTTCAGCCACAATTTCTTTAGTTGGTGGAGTTACTCCATATAAATTCACTTGGTTACCAGCGGGCACAGTAACTACAGTTCCTACTATTGCAGGGTTGCCTGCTGGAGCATACTCTGTATTGATTGAAGATAGTATTCTTTGTTCTGAAACAATACCGTTTGGAATTGATAACCCAACAGGTCCTACAGTTACAATTGATACTGCAATTAACGAATCTTGCGATGGTTCTTGTAATGGATCAATATTCATTACAGCTTCAGGTACGGCTGGACCGTATAGTTATAAATGGCTACCTGGAGGATCAACTTCTGAGGATGTCTCTAATCTTTGTGCTGGCGTATATACAGTCGAAGTAACAGATGGTAATCAGTGTGTTACTGTGGCAATGGATACTATTGAAGGACCTGCAACACCAACCAGGACCGTAACGGTGGTAAGTCATGTTCAGTCATTTGGAAAATGTGAAGGAAAGGCTTTTGTAGAAGTAACTGGTGGTAATTCTGGTTACAGCTTCCAGTGGAGTAGTTCTGAAGTTGGTGATACTGCTAGAGCACTTTGTGCCGGTGTTAATTACATAACAATTACAAACCCTGATGGCTGTCAGTTCTTTGATTCTTTAATAATACGAGAACCTCAACCTTTAATCATTGCTACCAAATCTGTAACTGAACCTAACTGTAACATTTGTGATGGTAAAATTACCGTTAGTGTTGTTGGAGGAACCCCTCCATATACATTTAAATGGGATAATGGTGATGCTGCCGATAGCACAACAAAAAGATGTGCTGGTACTGCCTTCTTAACCGTTACAGATGCTAATAATTACACTGTGTTTTTCCAGTTGGCAATGAGTAATACAACATCACCTACTGTAACCATTATTTCTGAGAATGACAAATGTGCGAATACTTGTGAAGGTATTGCAGTAGCGCTTGGTTCTGGAACATTGGCTCCATATTCTTACAATTGGCCAACTTTAGGAGTTCAATCTGATACTGCCAAAGGGCTTTGCGCTGGTACTTATCAAGTTGAAGTGACAGATAAAGTAGGTTGTGTTCAAGTTGAAACAGTTACGATAGATGCCCCTCCTGCAATGACCTTTGACTTTGCAGTCATGCTTCCTAGATGTAAAACTGCAAGCGGGGCTATTGCAGCAAATGTTAAGGGAGGAACTCCTAAAACTTCTGGGTATGACTACTTATGGTTAGATAACCAGAAAATAGGAATTATTCCGGCGCAAACGTCAAACTCATTGTTGAATATTGCGGCTAACTTGTATTATTTAGCGGTTACGGATAGTAATAACTGTATGGATACTGCTTCTGTTACATTGAATAATATTGGAGGTGCTGCCATTTCTCTCGACTCCATTAAAAACGTTACATGTACAAGTTCTTGTGATGGCGAAATTAAAGTGTCTACAGCAGGTTTGTTTGATAAGTTTAAATGGCTGCCAAGTGAAGACACAACAAGAAAAATTTCGGGGTTATGTGCTGGGCAACATACAGTACAAGTAACTGATACGGCAGGGTGTTTAACTACAAGTTCGTTTAATATAACTGCTCCGACTCAGTTTAATGTTATTGCGAGTAAAATTGAAGATGCAACATGTATTAATACGAATGATGGTGCAATAATAACCTTCGTAAATGAACCGGGAACTTATACTTATTCATGGACAGGGTCAGATAACTTCTCTTCAACTTCAAACAACCTAACAAATGTATTAGCTGGAGATTACGAGTTAGTGGTTACCAATAGTGATGGTTGTGTTGATTCACTTTCTGAATCTGTAGGTGCTCAAATTTATTTTGATGTAATTGGTCGAACTGATTCTACCTATTGTGGTGAACAAACAATACCATTAGCAGTTTCTGTTATTGGATCTGGATATCATTCAACAGTATGGTATGATGCAAACGGTTTTATACTCGGACGAACAGATACAATTGCAGCTTTACATTCTAAAGGTATCAATGAGTACACTGCGGAGGTTCGAGAACAGCAATGTGTTGTTTACGATACAATAGTGGTTACAATTCAAGAGAACTATATTATTGATGCAGGTAAAGACCGAACAATAATTAAAGGACAAAAAACGACTCTAGGCGGTGTTCCTACTATTTCAAATGGAGGAGATGTGATATGGACTCCAGATGAAAATATTACTTCAGCTATTATTGAAAATCCAACTGCAAGCCCTGAAGAAACGACAACTTATATTGTTTCTTCTGGATTAGATGGTGGGTGTTTAAATAGGGATACAGTTGTAGTAAAAGTTGAAGATAAAATATCAGTGAACAATGCTATTTCCCCAAATGGTGATGGTGTAAATGATACATGGACGATAGGAATACTAAATGATTACCCTAATGCTTCAGTTAAAATTGTGAACCGATGGGGACAGACTATTTATGATGTCTATCCATATATTCCGTGGGATGGTACATACGAAGGAGAGCAACTTCAACTGGGAACTTATTATTATATAATTGACTTGAAAGATTCTGAAATTGAGAATCCAATACTTACGGGTCCAATTACCATAATCAGATAAAAATGAGAGTAATGAAAAAAATAGTTTTAGCTGCTGTTTTAACAGTGATTTGTTTTGCCGTTGACGCACAACAATTAGGGAATTATTCTCAGTTCTTTTTGAATAATTATGTAATTAATCCTGCCGCTGCCGGAACCGAAGGACATTTTAATGTGAAATCGAGCTATCGCTATCAATGGGTAGGAATTGACGATGCCCCTCGGACTTTTGTATTAAGTATGGAAGGGCCTTTTTCTAAGAAGCAAAATATGGGATTAGGTGGTTATGTATATTCAGATATTACAGGACCAACTAGACGAACAGGAATAAAATTATCATATGCCTATAACTTTAAAATTACAGATGACATTAAATTATCCTTGGGATTGTCAGGTGGAATTATGCAATTTTCAGTAGATGGTTCAGATATGGAGTTAGCTGACGTTAATGATGAGGCACTTGGAAATACACTAACAACTGCCTATACTCCAGATGCGGCCTTTGGGTTGTATTTATTTGATGATAATTGGTATTTCAGTCTTTCCATTCCACAGTTGATTGGAACCGAAATGAAGTTTGTTGATAATCATACGAACTCGTTAAATAAGCTTCAAAACCATTATTATGCAAACGCTGGCTACACATTTAATCTTAACGATCATTGGGGGGTAGAGCCTTTTGTTCAACTCAAATATGTACCTCCTATTAATCCGCAATTTGACGGTGGATTTAGAGTGATTTATGATAAAGATATGTGGGTTGGTGGTACATGGCGATCCGAAGATGGTTTTTCAGTTTTTGCGGGTCTTAATTTCTTAGAAAACTTCACTTTCAGTTATTCCTACGATGTAATTACGTCAGATGTAAAAAATGTAAGTTCTGGATCACATGAAATCTTGTTAGGTTTAAGGTTTCATAAGCCAAATCAATAGACTACTTAAATAATTCGAAAATCGCTTTTGCTTTTAAAAGTGACTCTTCGTATTCTGTTTCCGGGTCGGAACCATCGGTTATTGCACCACCTACAGCAAAAGATAAAGCTGGTACGTTCGAAGAATATAATAAGCTTCGAATGACTACATTAAAATCGAAATCACCATTGGGTCTGAAGTAACCAACTGTACCCGAGTAGATACCTCTTTGAAAAGCTTCATGCTTTTCGATTAATTTCATGGCCATTATTTTGGGTGTTCCCGTCATCGAGCCCATCGGAAAGCTACTCCTTATAGCATCTATTGGTTTAAGGTTGTCATTTAAAGTTGCACTTACCTTAGAAATCATTTGATGTACTTGAGGGAAAGAATATATTCCGAAAAGTTCTTCAACTTTTACTGATGCTTTTTTAGCGCATATTGAAAGGTCGTTTCTTACCAAATCAACAATCATCACATTTTCGTTACGATCTTTTTGTGAGTTGAGTAAATCTTGTTTCAATTGTTGGTCAATAATAGGGTCCACATGTCTTTTTATTGTTCCCTTAATTGGCTCTGAAACTAAATGCCCACCAGTATTTTTCAAGTACCTTTCTGGGCTAGCACACATTAAATAGAAGTCATTGTTTTTAACAAAACAAGAAAATGGCGTTGGAGAAATTTTAGTCAGGTGTTCAAAAGTTAAATAAGGGTCAATGGTATCATTGCTTAAAAACTCTTGACAAAAATTGGCTTCATAAATATTTCCGTATTGAATTTCGTCCTTCAGAACTCTAATCTTTTCCAGATATTCTTCTTTGGTAATTCTTGGTGTAAAATGTACAGTTTGCTTTTTAACTTCATTAATAGGCTGTTGAAGTTTTGTTAGGGTTTTTAAAACCGCTTCTTCACTAATCAGGTTTGAATAGAAGTAAGCAACACCTTTTCTTGCTTTCCATTCAAATACTACGCTTGGAATATGAAACTCGACAGGTGCAACAGAATGAGTTTTTGGGTTTTCGCTAGTTAGTTTTTCCAATTGGTTTTTGGCATCAAAGGTCAGATAACCAAATGCCCAATCTTTATAATCATTAAGTAAATTTCCTAATGAATCAAATGTAGGTGCCTCAAGCTTTTTTATACTACCTAAAGCAAGTAAGTTGGTTTGGTTAGTGCTATTAGATTTGAGATAATACACAGGCTCAATGTTATCCAAATTTTGAATTTGAATATCATTGCTTAATTTGAACTCGATTGAAGTTCGCAGTTTACCCATTTGTTACAATGTCTTTTAAAGCTTTTACCCAAGTAGGACTCGTGTTTAAGCTTTCTACTAAGTCTAATTGCTCCCCACCATTTTCTAAAAATATTTCTTTGAATTCACCACTTATTTCAACCGTAGTCTCTAGGCAATCAGAAACAAAAGATGGACTAAAAACCAATATTTTTTTGTGTCCTTTTTTCGCAAACTCAGCCACTTTCTTGTCTGCAAAAGGCTCCAGCCAATTTTTATCTAGCCTAGACTGGAAAGCAACACTATGCATATCTTCTTTTATGCCTAGTTTATCGGTTATTAGCCTTGTAGTAGCATAGCTAACAGCTTTGTAGCAGAACTTGTTGTCATGTGTTATTTCGTGTTCACAATCATGGTCTTCACAAAGCCCATTGTCATACACTTTGTCAACTTGTCTTACGGGTAATCCATGATAACTAAACAGAAAGTGATCATACTGACTCAAATCATACTTACGAGCCTGTTCACAAATACTGTCAATAAAAAGTGGGTTGTCATAAAACTGGCCCAATACTTTTATTGGGGGGATAACCCACCATTTACTTATTTGTTTTAATAGATACTCAACGGTGCTTCCAGTTGAAGAAGATGCGTATTGAGGATAAAGTGGTAAAGCAATTATTTCAGAAGGATTTGACTTTCTTATGTCTTCCAAAACAACTTTTAAATGTGGATTTTGATAACGCATGGCAAATTCCACTTGATATTCATCTCCCAGTTCTTTTTGTAATAACTCTTTCAATTCCAGCCCATGATAAAGAAGTGGAGAACCTTTTGCGGTCCAAAGTTCTTCATAAATTTTCGCCGATTTTGGAGCTCTGAACGGAACAATAATTAGGTTAACCAATAGTTTTCTGAGAATCCATGGAATATCTATGACTCGAGGATCATTCAGAAATTCTGACAAATATTTTCTTACATCCGAAGTCTTAGGGCTATCTGGCGTACCTAGGTTGATTAATAGAACTACTTTTTTACTCATAGAAAGGGAACAAATAATCTTTGAATTTGTTTGGCAAAAATAGGTAGCAATCGTTTGGAATATCCCATCTACCTTTGCAAATTCATTTTTGAATTATGAGAGAAAAACAAAGCGGCAAAAGAATTGGGAAAAGCGCTCAAAAAGCACCCATCGAAAGAAAGGGGTTTAAGAAGGGTAAAATTGAGCGTAGACCGTTTAAAAAAACTGAATTCAAAAGTGATGGTGAGCGGAAAAACACCTTTAAGAAAAAGGAGTTTAGTAGCAAGCCTAAACCGGCAACATCACCAGAAAGACTTGAAGTGGATCCTACCGATTTGGTTAACCGTGACTTAATAAGGTTAAACAAGTATGTTGCATCAAGTGGAGTTTGTTCTCGCAGAGAGGCGGATAATCTTATAGCACAAGGAATGATTTCGGTAAACGGTAAGGTTGTTACCGCTATGGGAACCAAAATAAAACCTAACGATGAGGTGCTTTATGGAGGTGAAAAACTACAATTTGAAAAGTACATATATCTTTTAATGAATAAACCTAAAGGTATAATTACTACAGCTGATGACCCTCAAGGCAGGCCTACCGTAATTGATATTGTTGCTTCAACTGTACGCGAACGTGTATATCCTGTGGGTAGGTTAGATCGCCCTACAACCGGCTTGTTGATGCTAACCAACGATGGAGATTTAGCAAAGAGACTCACCCACCCAAAGCACGGGGTAACCAAAATATACCACGTAACCTTAAACAAAGCAGTAACAAAAGCTGATATTCAAAAAATGTTGAAGGGTATCGAGCTTGAAGACGGAATGTCTAAAGCGGATAATGTTTCGTACGTTGGAGATGGCGAAAACAAAAAAGAAATTGGAATAGAACTTCACAGTGGTAAGAATAGAATTATTCGAAGGATGATGGAAAGCTTGGGTTACAATGTTGTGAAGTTAGACAGGGTTGCTTTTGCAGGACTTACCAAAAAGAATTTGCCGAGAGGTAAATGGCGTTCTCTAAACGAAAAAGAGGTAGGTATTCTTAAGATGAGCCTGTAACTAACTATTAGGTTTTAAGAAGTTCTTATACTATTTCATATAATAACTAGTTCTAGAAATAGTTTTGGGTAATATGAAGTGGGTTAAAATTCTCTTGTCTGTTTTGGCGGTATGTGCGGTTGTAGTTGGCGCGAGCATTGTCTACCTATCTTTACAGTACGGCACAATAGTAGAAAGTTTAGTTGTTGAGGCACTAAACAAAAACCTGAATTCAGAAGTTAAAATCTCCTCAGTAGAAACTGGTTCTATAGAAGACCTCCCTTATTTCAGTTTAGTATTTAATGAGGTGGCCATTATGGAATCAAAAGAATTCCAAACCAATACTGACACATTAATATATGTAGATAGACTTTCGCTGAATTTTAATATTTGGGATATTTATTTTGAAAACTACCAACTAAAAAAAGTGTCCATTTCCGATGGTTTTGGCCGTTTTAAAGTGGATGCCAAGGGAGTTAAGAATTACATCTTTTGGAAATCAACTGAAAGTGATTCTACCTCTTCAGAAAGCTTTTCCTTTAACTTAAACGAGGTTGAAATTAATAATATCGAATATTCGTACGTAGATAAAGGGTTAAAATTTGGCCTCAGAACCCAGGGGCAGTCAGTGAATTTAAGTGGAAATTTTACGTCAGAAAATTTGCAAATTAAAACTCAAGGGAGTTTTAATAAAACAGTGTTACAAATTGCCGGAGTTGGGTATATTAATAATCGCGATTTGGAAATAAATACGGGTTTGGAGATAGACCCAGAAACCGGAGACTTAACATTCATGCCGGGGGAAATAAGAGTGGATCATGCGTTTGTTTTAAATCCATCGGGATATATAAATGGTAATGGCTATAAGTTTCTTTGTTCCAGTTCTTCAATAAGCCTTGATCAACTAAATTCATTAGTTCCTAAAAAGTTTGCTAATTATCAAAAGAAGTATAATATAAAAGGAAATGCAGTTTTTGAAGCTTCGATTTATAACGAAAACGAATCAAAACTACCTCCCAGAATTGAAGCCAATTTTGAAGTTAATGAAGGGTTTGTTGAATTAGCAAATAGTTTAAATAAAGCTAAAGAGGTAAGTGTAAAGGGCTCGTTTAGTAATGGTGACTTGCGTAGTTCCAAAACATCCAAACTTGTACTCGATAATATTAGTGCAACATTTCATTCTGGTTCATTTTCTGGTTCAATGAATCTAGAAGATTTTGACGCTTTAATTCTTACTTCTAGTATTTCTGGAAAGGTAGATTTGTCTGAAATAACAGGATTTACAGGTTTAGATTCAATAGGCACAATTCAAGGAAAATTGGATTTTAAGGGTGATATAAAGTTTTATTTATCGAGATTGTTGGCTGATAAACTTAATTTATATGGTTCTAAAGTAAACGGCTACGTACAATTTGAAGATGTAAATTTTTCAAGTAAGGAATACCCAATAGAATTGGCCGGGTTTGGAGGGGCTTTAGAGTTTGTTAATTGGGAGGCTAGGTTGATTTCGGGAATTGGTAAACTTCAATCTACGAATTTTGAATTGAATGCCGAAACCAATAACTATTTATACTGGGCGTTTTCCGATAAAGATATTAATAACGGTGACCTAAAAATTTCGGCCGATGTAAATTTAGATAATGTAAAATTGGAAGAGTTTTTATTCTTTTCAGAAAGCAACGCTGCGAAGTCAGAAAACAGTAAATATTCAAATTATCAAATTCGAGTTGAATCCCAAATTGATAATTTTTCGTTTAAAAAGTTTGATGCCAAGAATCTTCACTCTAAAGTATTTGTGACTTCTGAAAAAATGGTGATAAATCCAATTGCTTTGAAGTTGATGGATGGAGAGGCCGACGGCAGATTAATGATTTCTAACATAGCCAATGGTGCTTATGCTATTAGTGGTGAAAGTGAATTCCGTCAAACCAATGTTCAGAAATTATTTTATGTTTTCAACGATTTCAATCAAACTGAAATTACATCCGACAATTTAAAGGGCATTGCAGATGTGTCTGTAAATTTTTCTGGAATATTTGATTCAGAACTTAAATTGAAAACGGAATCACTTAAAGCGAAGTCGAGTATAAGATTAAAGAACGGTGAATTAATTAATTACAGAACGCTTCAATTGGTTTCCGATTATTTTAAAAAGAATGTGGTTTTAAAAAAACTGTTTAATGCAGATAAGCTGTCGAAGGCACTTGAACACGTTAAGTTTGATGAGCTGAGCAACGATATTTTGGTGCAAAACGAGAAAGTAATTTTACCGAAAATGTTTGTCGGGTCATCAGTACTAGGTATTAATGTTGAAGGTGTTTATCGGTTGGATGAAACCATGGATTATCGTTTAGACTTCAATATCAATGAGCTACTCTTGAAAGACAAAACTAAAGCTCAATCAGACGATTATTCTTGGAACGAAGAGGGGAATGGAGTTAGGGTATTCTTACACATGTTTGGGTCAGTTCATGACCCTACGATTGAAATCGATAAAGAAAAAAGGAAGAGCTTTAAACTAGGAGTTAGAACAGAAGAAAAGAAAGAACTTAAATCTGCATTGAAGGAAGAATTTGGTTGGTTTGAAAGTGACTCAACACTTGACAAAAAAGAAAACAAAATAGACTTTGAAATAGAGTGGGAAGAGTCAGAAAAACCAATAGATAGTGTTCCGGCTCAACCTAAATTGGAAAGTAATAAAAAAACAAAATTGAAAAATTTGTTTAAATCGAAAGAACAAGACGATGAAGAATTTGATTTTGGAGACGATGATTTCTAAGAACCCTTTTTATCACCTTTGGCTTTAGGACAAGTTTTACAAGCAGATTTATTTTTCTTCTTGAACTTTTTACAACACTTTTTTTTCTTGCTCATAAATTGGGGCGCAAACTTACACCAAACTTCTCTTCGTTTTCGATGTTACCGATGGGCTCAAAGTGGAGCATAATATCATATACTCCGTCAACATTACGTTTAATCTCATCTTCTACCTGAATCCCAATTTTATGAACGTCTTTCATTGGTAATTCGGGGTCTACTTCAATATCTATGTCAATCATTATGAGGTTAGATAGTCTTCTGACTCTTACTCGGTGAGGATTATGAGCGCCCTCCACTTTGTCTACGGCATCAAAAATTTGATCGTAAATAAATGTATCGTCAACCATGTCCATAAGTTCTGCGCTGGTTTCCTTGAACAAATCAAAGGCAACTTTTAAAATCCAAAGCCCTACAATAAGGGCTACTAAATGATCTATCCAGTCTAACGAAAAAGCAATTGAAAGTGAAACCCCAACAAGTACACTTATTGAAAGTATAATGTCGTTTCGCATGTTAATGGCATTTGCCACCAGCATCTTACTTTTTATGGCCTTGCCTTGCTTCATATGGACATAAGAAAGAGCAAGTTTGGTAAAAACTGAAAACAGGGTTATTATTACTGCTCCAAAATGTGGAATATGGGATGAGGTCCCTTTCCAAAGATCAATGCTTGATGAGTAAACCAATTGCGCTCCTACGAAAAAAATAAAAAAGGAAAGTAGCTTAGTGGCAATAGCTTCAACCCGATTATAACCATATGGAAATTTTGGGTCAGGCGGCCTCATCATTATTCTTGCCGCAATAAAGGTTATTATGTAAGTGAGCACATCGTTTGAGCTATCTAAGCCATCACCAATTACAGCTAATGAGTCAAACCAATAGCCGCCAAATAGTTTTAAAATAGCAAGCACTCCATTAACTGAAATCCCTACCCAAGATGCCCGAATTATTTGTTGTTCCCTGGTCAAATAAATTTATTTAACCAGTTTGCTAATGGTTTTGAAGGTGTCGGTACCTGATATTTTACAAAGCTCAAATAAAATGGATTCAACAGTTGTGAGGCGAATCCCCTCTGTTTCCATTCGTTTTAATGCTATCTCTTTGTCGATATTGTTTCTTGAGCCAACGGCATCTACCACTACAATGGGATTATGTCCAGCCTCTTTTAAGTCCAAGGCAGTTTGCAGAACACAAACATGGGTTTCAATCCCACACAGTATAATATTTTCTTTATAGTGCTCTTCAATTTTAATATTGAACAAACCCTCACCACAACAAGAAAAACTTGTTTTTTCAATAGGTTCATTATCTCCAATTACATCGCTGATCATGTCAATAGTACTGCCTAGGCCCTTTACATATTGCTCAGTTACTACAACGGGTACTTTTAAGGCTTGAATTCCTTCAATTAATATAGCAGCTTTACGTGCTACTTCGTTATGGCTATTTATGTGTGGGAATAATTTTTCTTGAATGTCTATGACAACTAGCGCACATTGTTCTTTATTGATTCTCATAGGATATTATTTAATGATTCTAATTCTAATCAGAGGTAGCTTTTGCAATTAAAAAAATACCTTTATTTTCAATAATCTTTTTGCCGGTTTCGTCCATTTTAGAAAGGTTTAACATGGCTTTTGCAACTGTTCTAGCCTGAATAGCCTTGTGAGTTTTAAGGTTGCCAATAAAAAGAATGTTAATCAATGTCATAAACACTTTTGCCATTGATTCTCCTAACCTAAAATCTTTTCTTTTTCCAAGTAGTAAAGAAGGACGAAGGATAAATACATTCTCCATTTTTGAGTAATTCATTAAGAAATCCTCCGTTTGTCCTTTTACCATGTAATAGAATAGTTTCGAATTCTTTTTAGCTCCAATAGAACTGACAGAAATGAATTTGTTGACTTCTTTTTCATATGCCAATTTCGCCAATTCAACTACATAATCATAGTCTACTTTTTTAAAAGCTTCGTTTGAACCCGCATTTTTAATTGTGGTACCCAAACAGTTGTAAATTACATCTAAGTTATGAGGTAAAGTATCTGCATGTAAATCGTCGTAATCAACATCAATTTGCTCAAGCTTTGGGTGAGACATATCCATGTGATTGCGAACCAGCACAAACACCTTAGATATTTTGGGTTCGTCAAGACATAGTTTTGTTAATTCTGTGCCTACCAAACCACTTGCTCCAGCTATGATAACTCTCATACTTACTAAGGTACTACTTTAAGGCTCAATCCAATCACCATGACTCCGAATTAATTCAATTAACTGGTCAACTGCTTGTGCCTCGGGTACGTTTCTTTGAACTACTTCTTTCTCTTTGTATAAAGATATTTTACCAGGACCGGTTCCAACATAGCCATAATCAGCATCAGCCATTTCACCGGGTCCGTTAACTATGCAGCCCATTATTCCAATTTTCAAACCTTTTAAGTGTTCTGTTCTACTTCTTATTTTAGCAGTAACCTGTTGTAGGTCAAACAATGTTCTACCGCAACTTGGGCAAGATATGTACTCTGTTTTCGAAATACGAGTTCGGGTTGCTTGAAGAATTCCAAAGGCAGTTTGAGTAACCATTTTATCTGGCCCGCAATTTTCAGCGGCTAGAAAAATACCATCACCTAAACCATCTACTAAAAGTCCTCCAAAATCGGTAGAACTATATATTTGAAGTTGGTCAGTAGTTAAAGAACCATAGGCACGGCCAATTACTACTGGTGTTTCACATTCTGAATTCATCAACGAAACAAAAATTCGTCTTTGTTCAGCCATCCCATGTTCGTTGTAAGTATCTAAGAACAGAAC
>JBMYOI010000041.1:0-18340 GCA_049599135.1 Salibacteraceae bacterium | reverse complement strand
CAATTACAGTTCCTTCATGTCCTTCTTCAAGAGAGAGTGTAATCGTTTCAGTTGATCCTTACCCAGTGGTTAACATTGGAAGTGATACTGCATTTTGTGGTTCTAGTTTTGTACCATTTACTTTAGATGCAACTACTCCTTCTGCTTCTTATGCATGGAGTGATGCTTCAACTAATGCTACATTATCTATTACTTCTTCAGGAACTTACTGGTGTGATGTAACTACTACAATTTGTACTACAAGAGATTCAATTTCTGTAGGTGCTAATCCAATTCCTACTGTAACATTCCCTAACCCTTCATTTGTTTGTGCTAATGCTGATGCAGATTCATTAACAGGCGGTATGCCAATGGGTGGTGTTTATTCAGGTACTAATGTTGCAAACGGTGAGTTTGATCCTACGGCTGCTGGAGCAGGTACAGATACCTTGTTCTATACCTATACAGATTCAATTGGTTGTTTTGCTACTGATACTGCTTATATTTTAGTAGATACAGTTGCAGCGCCTGTTATGACTTCTTTCACTGACATTTGTGCAGATAACGGAAACGTATTGTTGAACAATGCTACTCCAGTTGGAGGTACTTACTCAGGACCAGGTGTTACGGGTGTTGCATTCGTACCAGATTCTGCTGGTATTGGAACTCATACTATACAGTATGTATACACGGGTAACAATGGTTGTATGGATTCTACTTCAGAAGACATTACCGTTAATCCTCTTCCAATGGTGAGTATGACATTGCAAAACAACTTGTGTTTGAATGCAATGCCTATCATGCTTAACACAGGTATGCCAATGGGTGGTACTTATACAATTGATGGAACAGTTGATACAGTATATGCTCCAACTGTTGCGGGTATGGATACAGTTGTTTATTCTTACACAGATTCTAACAGTTGTACTAGCACAGATACAAGTATTATCGCTGCAGATACAGTTCCAGTTGTAACTTTTGCTACAATGGCTGATGTTTGTCATATGTCTGCTACAGTTACACTTATGAATGGTATGCCAATGGGCGGTACTTATACTGGTAACAACGTAAATACTACAGCAGGCACATACTCTACTGCAAATGTTGGTACTGATTCTGTTCTTTATGTATTTACAGATTCAAACAACTGTACAGAAAGTGCTATTCAAACAATTACTGTTAATGCTCTTCCTACTGTAGCTCTTGCTAACTTCACTGATGTTTGTGAGAATGCTCCAAGTTTTGCTTTAACTGGCGGAACTCCTGCAATGGGTACTTATAAAGGTAACGGTGTAAACGGTGCTAATTATGATGCTTCTACTGCAGGTATTGGAAACGATATGATTACTTATGTATATACAGATGTAAATAATTGTACTGATTCTGCTACTAATACTATCGTAGTTACTGCAGTAACAAGTGCTTCTCTTAGATTTTTAGGAGAGATTTGTGATAACGGTGCAGCTAAAGATTTAGTTAATACTGGTATACCTTCAGGAGGTGTATTTTCTGGAGCTGGAATGACAGGTTCAACATTTGATCCTACTGTTACAGGTGCTGGAACACAAACTATTTCTTACACTTACACTAATGCTGCTAATTGTACAGATTCTACAACTAATACAATTTTAGTTGAAGCTTCTCCTACATTTAACATTGTATCTATCGATGATTTAGAAGGATGTAACAATAGCCCTATCAAGCTTACTACAGATCTTCCTGGAATGACTTACAGATGGAGTAATGGTGATGTTGCTGATACTGCTACATATTTACAAAGTGGAGATGCTTCTGTTAAAGTAACAGATCCGAACACTAATTCTCTTTGCTTTAATAGAGATACCATTACCGGATTAGTTTTCGATGAAAAATGTGTAGGTATTGATGAAGCTCTTTTCGGAACTTCTATCAACTACTTCCCTAACCCTAATAACGGTACTTTCAACTATTCTTTAGAAGGTTTTGAAGGAATGGATATTGACGTAACTATTGTTAATGCTGGTGGTCAAGTTGTTTATAACAACACTTGGAACAATGTTTCTTCAATGCATAACGGAACTATTCAATTAGAAAGTGTTGAAACTGGATTGTATTTCATTACTCTTTCAACTGAAAAAGGAAATGTAATGCACCGAATTTCAATTACTGAATAAGGTTTAAATAACTCAATAAAAAAGCCCCATTCGAAAATTCGAATGGGGCTTTTTTGTTTTATAAACTCAAGGATTAATTAAGCTGTCCGTAAATAATCAAAAGCACTTTAAACTGAAATGGGTATTTAAAACAATCAAATCGAATAACTTCTTAAAAAATTAGCAAGCCAATGCCAACTGAAAGGATTACTCTTTTCTAATCAGTTCGTACTTCCGATATAAATCGGCAAAAACATTTGTGCGCATAAAACCAAATGATTCTAAAACACCTATTGAAGCAATATTGTAATCAGTGGTATAAGCGGTGATACAATCCAACTCTAATTGCTTAAATCCAAAATCAATTACGCAAGAAATGGCCTCAATGGCAAACCTTTTACCTCGATACTTCTCTCGAATAACATAACCTATTTCACCAGAATTATTTTTAAACCCACGATAGTAGCCAACTGTTCCAATTAGAACCTTTTCTAAATAAATACCCCAAGTAATACCTTGCTGATTATCAAAATTGTCGTGTATCGAATGGAGTAATTTATCCACCTCGTGCCTATTTCTAGCGCGGCCATTAAATGAAGTGATTTCCAAAAAGTGTTCGTAAACAGGATTGTCTAATCGTAATAACTCTAATCGATTTGTTTTAAGAATTGGGAAACTATTAAATACTTCGACATTCATTTCTATTAAAGTTCAATGGCTATTTGAAGTAAATTATAGAGTTCAGTTTTGTTAATGTCCTTAATTGGATCAACTCGATAAATTTTCATTTTCTTTCGACTTCCCTGTTCAAGCAGATGAGAATCAATTTTATTGCCATTAACAAAAAGTACATACGGTTCATTGTTCTTTTTTAAATCAATGCCTAAATAAAACTTGGGTTTGTTTTGAACTGTAAAACAAACCATACCATATTTGGTAGTTTCCTTAATTTCTGAATTAAAACTTAGAATCAAATACTGTAGTGTTTGCAGACATGAGTTAACTGGCCCCTCCCATTTCGTATAAAACGACGTATTTACACCTTCCATAATTCAAGTATACAAATCTTTGGTTCAGAGTTGTTTGCGAAACTGAGCTAGTTCATCAGTTTTTATTTTAGAATTTCCAAACGAAATATCTAAAGCATCAATTTGAGGCATTTCATCTTGCGAATAGGTTCCGGTTGCCATTCGATCTTGATCATTAAACTCAATAGAAATAGATCCATTGGTTCGCTCAACATACTTCACGACTTCTACTCTTTCAATTATGGGAACTTCTACAATGCGATCATTATAAACAGTATCTACTTTAGGAACATAAACTACAACCTCTTTTTGCATGTATTCAATTTGAGGTACCCTCGTTTTTCCGTTTGTCAAATAGAAGAATAAAATAACAAGCCCTATAGCCGGAGCCACACCATAAACTGGGATTTTAAACTCCAACAAACCAATAACCCAGGCAAACCAAACATTATTATTCGATTCCTTTATTATCTGATTTTGAAGCAAGGACAAGGTAATTGGGTCTGGGGTAATAAAATGTTTTTCGCTAGAAAATACTTCCTGACTATTAATAATCGTATTCCTTCGTTCTTCAAATTGAGTTTTAGTAATCGCCGACAACACCAATTCGATTTCTCCAGGGGTCAACTGATCAAAATCTTTGGTTTCAATCAGTTCAAATATTCTATTTTCAATCTGTTCTTTATTCATCATGACTGGGTAGGATTATAAACCGAAAGACTCTCGGATAGTTTCTTTAAACAATAATGGCTTCTTGATTTAACTGTTCCTTCAGAACAGTCCATTATTACACTTATTTCTTTAATTGACAAATGCTCTTGGTATCGCATTACGAAAACTGACCTATGTGAAAAGCTCAACCTGTCTAATTGTCGATTTAGTTCACGAGTAAAATCAGTATGGTCAATTTTATCCAAAATATCAGGATGACCGAAGTCTTGGGTTTCGGGTTGCTCGTCAATTGCCAAGGTTTTTTCGTTTCGGTAATGCTTTTTACATTCATTGGCCGAGACGGTAAAGATCCATGTCTTAAAATTTCGCGAAACATTGAATGATCTTGGGTTTTCTATGAGACGAGTAAATACATCATGTAATTTATCCTGAGCTAATGGCTCATTATGACTCAACATCCGATACATAAAATACAACAGTCTATTGCTATACCTTCGATAAATACAATTAAAAGCACGCTCATCTCTTCCCGACTGAAAACGTGTCATCAATTCCTCATCGGAGAGGCTTTTATAATTGGTAAGAATTCCCAATTTACTTCACCTCCATTATTATTCTAAAACCAACTTCAGGGCTAGCTCCTTTATAATTTTCAACATGTGTAATAAGGGCTATGCCAGCTAGAGTATTCCAGCTACCCCCTTTTACAATTTTTGCGCCTTCAACCATTTCAGATACATTGCCTGTCAAGCAATAGAGGCCATAATCATTAGGTATGTAAGACTTTGCCGAAACCGGAAAATAACCACCATCAGCATTTCCTACACTACATCCTTCACATAATTCAGGCCCAGCATCTTTAGTTTCCACTTCACTCATATCTAAGTTTGCCAAAAAGCAACCTTTTGAATTTCTTACATACGGACCACCCCATGCATAGGCCGACTTTTCTTTTCCAGCCAACGCCATTTTCTCCCATTCATCTTCCGTAGGTAACCTAAACTCAACATTATCATGTGCTTTTCTTTTGTGGTCAGAGCTATTGTAAACTTCAGTCAACCATTTGCAGTAGGCTTTGGCGGCTTCATAAGATATATTTACAACTGGAAATGTAGCGTCATCGGGATGACCATTCTGAAACAACTCTTCCGCAGGGAGTTTTTCCCATTCTTCGTTTAAGCCTCTCCAATTCACTTGTTCTGCTTTTGCGACAGACAAATCGTTAAAGCGTTTTTGCTTCAATAAATCGGTTAAGAACAATTCATATTGAGCATTGGTCACCTCAGTTTCTCCTGCGTATAGCGCCTCATTAATTTTTACAAATCCTTTTTCTAAATCTCTAGGGTCTTTAATCACCCGTGATGTTTTAGAATCGTTTCCTTCATTCAAAACCTGTGTAATCTTGGCTTTCATATTATTTTTCTCTGCTATGCGATCGATTATCCCTCTAAGCTCATCAGCCCTATAATCGTCACTTTCTTGATAATGATTGTATAACGTAAGCATCGGAATTAAATAATTAGAGTTTGCATGATCCACCACTCCTTGACTCAAATCATTGAAAAGGTCAATTTTTAAATAATCTATCAGGTAGTTTTTTTCGAAGTTCATTTTGGTAACTGCTATATTATCAAACTTCGTATTGCTCCATTTGTAAGCCATCCCCACGTTATAAATATCTTCCTTAAAATCTTCATACAATTTAGGTCGAGCTGACACCGCAAAATATAACGGCCGGTCAATGTTTTCTTTTATATGCACTATAATGGCTTTTTGGTGGGCCCACCAGTCTTCATAGTCTTTTTGAGTTGTACTCATCAACGGAATTCCTTCTTCCTTAAACAGGATTTTTCTATATTCATCAATACCCAAAAGGTTATTGTTTATTACCGTTACATCGGTTCTAATTCCTTTGGCGTATTGTAGGATCATAGCAGGGTATGTATCATTATCGCCAGAAGTAATTAGAATAGCATTTGGCTCTGTACTCTGAAGCATATTATAATTCCAAGCATAAACACCTGAAGAAATATCGTTGGTACTAAACCACTTTTTTGCTGTTGCCTTTAAATCTACATGATCCAAATTCAACATATAATGGGTAAACAAATCATCCATTAACTCCACGCGGTCTGGCCCCAATTCATATGCCTTAAACAAGTGCTTTTGCATATCATCGGTCTCTTTAAGACCTCCATTCCAATATGCGATATAATGATATTCAAAAGATTCCGGTAATTCTTTTGCTAGCTCTATTACAATCTGATTTAAATCTTCCCTAGTAACTCCTTGTCTCTCAATTTTCAGCATTCTCATTGCCGTATAATAATTCAACCAAGCTTCTCCGCTTTTAGGATTTTCGGAAAGCTCTTCTTTCCAAAGTTTAGATTGAGTACTGTACCACTCTGGACTTTGCTTTTGCTTAATGATGGAATATACAGTTTGCTTCGTCGCTTTTGTTCGATTCGGATTATTGCCAAATGCATAATTCGAAAAAATTAATGCGAGAATAATAAATGTGTTTGATGCCTTCATAATAGTTTGTGTTTGATAGTAATATCCAAAAAGACAGAAAAGGTTCAATTAAAAAGTTGATTTTATTTAAATGCGATCAATTTTATATGAACAATACCTTAATCTGATATGCTTTTCTATACTTTCGAATTATGAAAAAGGCCATCAAAGAATTAAATTTAATTGACCTAACAGCAAGCTTTGTAAACAGCACTTCTAGTCATATATTTCTGACTGGAAAGGCGGGAACCGGAAAGACAACTTTTTTAAGGAACCTTGCCCAAAAAACGCACAAAAGCTTTGTTATTGTTGCACCTACTGGAATTGCAGCTTTGAACGCTCAAGGCGTTACAATACATTCACAATTTTTATTTCCATTTGGCACTTTTATCCCTGATCGATCTCCGGCAGGAGCATTTGGGCAAGATGCTCGGTTTTTCACCCAGCACACCCTTGCCAGCAAGCATCCATTAAACAGTATTCGCAAACAAGTTCTCCGTGCAGCAGACCTTATCATTATTGATGAGGTAAGTATGTTGAGAGCTGATATTCTTGATGCAATTGATTATCGAATGCGCAGTGTAAAAGCAAACTTTCAACGCTCTTTTGGAGGTGCTCAGGTATTATTTATTGGTGATTTATTTCAGCTCCCCCCTATTGTTAAAGATCAGGAATGGAATGTTTTAAAAAACTACTACAAAAGCATGCACTTTTTTGAAGCGCAAGCTTTGAAACAAGACCCACCAACATATATAGAACTAGATAAAATTTTTAGGCAGGAAGATGACAAGTTCATTTCTATCCTGAACAACTTAAGAAACAATCAAACAACGGAAGCGGATATAATTGAACTAAACAAGCACTATAAAACTGAATCTGATATTAATGACCAGGAAGGAGTTATCACTCTAACAACACATAATTACAAAGCGGACAGCATCAATCGTAAAAAGCTTGATGACCTAAATGTAAAATCAGAGTATTTTGAAGCAGATATTGACGGAGACTTTCCTGAAAAATTATACCCCGTTAGTGAAAGCCTTGAGTTGAAAGTTGGCACTCAAATCATGTTTATCAAAAATGACACTTCGGGTCAACAGCGGTTTTTTAACGGAAAAATAGCTCAAGTAACCTCGGTAGAATTCGGAGATATTCGAGTTATTATGGATGGTGAAACCGATGAATATGAGCTCAAACGTGAGGAATGGGAAAATAAAAAATATACAGTCAACGAACTTTCAAAAGAACTAGAAGAAGAAGTTGTAGGAACATTCAGACAATACCCTGTAAAACTTGCGTGGGCGGTTACTGTGCACAAAAGCCAAGGTTTAACTTTCGACAAGGCAATAATTGATGTAGGCCAAGCCTTTGCTTCTGGACAGGTATATGTTGCATTAAGCCGTTTAAGAAGTCTAGATGGGCTGATTCTTAGAACTAAAATCAATACTAACTCCCTAAGTAGCGATTTTAACGTGGTTTCGTTTATTGACCAACAACAGGGAAAAGAAAGATTACCTCAAATTTTAGAAGCTCATCAAAGTAATTATCTACAAAGATTATTAGCGAGCACATTTGACTTTACTCCTATTGAAAAACTATTGGATTATTTAACCGGCAATAAAAAATCATCAATGGAATTTGAATTAGAAGGAATGCAAAGAGCTATTCCAACAATTCGCTTGAAGTTTAATGACCAAAAACAAACTACCATTAAATTCAAAAATCAGTTATTGCATTTACTTCATACCAACAAACAAGGACAATTGGAAGAACGCTTGCGGAAAGGAAGTGTTTACTACATGAGTTTTTTGGAGGATATTCAAAAAGAACTTCTCAAGCATTTATCTGAAGTTGAACAGCTTTCTAAAACCAAGACCTATGTTGCTGGGTTAGAAGAAATTGATCAGCTTATCGTTAAAACAATAACTGAAATTGAAAAAGCTGCCTATCTCACCCACTGCGTTCTAAATGGTCAGGAGATAAATAAAAATTCACAGGGTAATAAAGGGCGAATAATTGGCCGTGCTAAATTTTTAGAAGATGCCCGTAAAGAAGCTTCTCAAAACCCTGAACTTGCTGGTAAAAAATCGGGAAGGAAAAGAGTAAAATCAAAAACGACCAAAGCACCTAAAGAATCAAAAAAGGGAGAAACTTATAAAACCACATACGCTTTAATCAAGGATGGAATGGGATTGAAAGAAATTGCCTCTACTCGTTCTATGGCACTTTCAACTATTGAAGGGCATGCGGTGAAAGGAATTCAAGAAGGTGAAGTATCTGTAAATACTCTATTGCCTAAAGATACTATTGAGGTAATTGCTCTGTCCTTGAAAAAATCGAAAAAGGGGATCAAAGAAATCTATGCTGCATTTAATGGAAAGTACTCATACGGTGAAATAAGAATGGTACAGGCCAGTTTAACCGCTTCAAAAAATTAAGCGAAAAACCAGTAGTCCGAAACAGATTTTTTATTCCATGTATTTAAAATGCTTTGAATTTCGAGTTTACCATCAGGTGATGAAACCACAATAATTATTTGAGGGTTATCTATTTGAGGTACATCTGAAAAATATTGCATTATAACACCATAAATATCCTTACCAACCTTTCTGTCATTATCGCATACCCAGTGAAAAGTATCGCCGTATGATTGAAGTAACTTAGCCATATCTTTTCCATTCCTTCCTCCTCCCCAAAGCACTAAGGGCCTTGATTTATCTCGGTCTAATTCATAAAAAAACCGAAGCTTCAAATCAAAATAACGGTTGTCTTTGTATTCATCCCAGGTTCTGGAAATACGATTAGAACGATCTCGCCAATAATGAAGTATCTTATCAATACCAATCACTTTTAAACCTTGTCGGTAAAAGCGGAAACACAAATCGTAGTCTTCAGGATAAACAATAGGGTCAAAAGCCCCCACGGTGTCAAAATCCTCTTTGTGAATTATCCAACAATGTGAAGGAATAACACACTCTTTATAAATTTCTTGATAATGACTACTTGTTCGAGCCACCTCATTCAACCATTGCTCGTATTTAATAAAACCGCCGCCTACTTCGCCTTCATCAACAAAATGTTCGGTTCCTCCTGCGATAACGGTTCCTTTTCCGTATTTCAACCATTCCGTAACTAAAACTTCAATTTTGTCCAATGGCATTTTATCGTCCGAATCCATTCGATTAATTAATTCTCCTTTAGCCTGCGCGTAGCCTAATTGCAGCGTGGGAATCAATTTCGGTTTGTCGCTGTTCAGGTACTTTATTCTAGAATCGTTCTTAGCATATTCTTGTAGAATTTCGGGCGTGGCATCGCTAGAATGGTCATTCACAGCGAGCAATTCCCAATTGGTATAAGTTTGATTTACAATTGAATTAAGACAATCTCGTAAATAAGGCTCGGTGTCCTTTACGGCCATAATTATTGAAACTAGTGGCTTTGGTTTTATTTCCATGATTCGGGAAGGTTTTTAATGATTTCAATATTTTTAATATCCGCCATTGGTTTTAAATTAATCGTTTTGGCCCAATTCGCCATTTCATTAATTCCGTCTATTAATGGTATTGTAGTTTCTTGTCCAAACACAGTTTTAAATTTAGAATGATCGGCTATTGCGTTAACCACTTCTTTTCTTTCTTCTAAGTACTTTATTTCTAGCACCTTTTTATTTCCATTTAAGGCATTCCAGACGATTTGAGCCAGGTCATTTACCGAGCAAGTTACATCAGAGCCAATATTAAATACCTGATTCAGTGCTTCACTTTTATTCACTGACATAGCGATTGCGGGAGCCACGTCATGAATAGAGGTGAATGCTCGTTTTTGAAATCCATCACCAAAAATGGTTAGTGGCTCACCCAAGATAATTTGTCTCATAAATATCCCTACGACATTGCGGAATTTATCATTTAAGTTTTGGTTTACCCCATACACATTATGAGGTCTAAAAATGACATAGTTTAATCCAAACCGTTCTTTCGCATCCTTCAAATCCAGCTCAACTGCATATTTAGCGATACCATACGAGTCTTCGGGCTGAGGAGCCATTGATTCAGTAAACGGTGGCGTTTTAGACCCGTAGACGGCTATAGACGAGGTAAAAACAAAACATTTGACGTTATGATTAACCGAAGCATTAATCAAATTTATACTGCCTATTAAATTGTTTTCGTAGTTAAATTTACGAATGTATGGGCTAAGTCCTTCGGCAGCATAAGCCGCTAAATGATAAACAAAGTCAAAATTGTATTCTTCAAAAAGTTGGTTTATTAATTCAGTATTTGTAATTGACCCCTGAACAAACTTGGCTAACGAAGGGACATTAGATTTCATTCCGCCCGACAAGTCATCCAACACGATAACTTGATGCCCTTGATTAAGTAAATATTGAGCTACATGCGAGCCAATAAAACCAGCACCACCAGTAACTAACGAAATTGGATTCATACGGCAAACGTAATGAAACCACCCTTGATTTAGGGCCTAAATATTCAATAGAATTTCATCTCACTCTAACAAAAAAACAAGACTAGTGCTGAATTACGATTCGAGTTGTGTTGTAAAAATCGTTCCCATAAGTTCTTAAAATAAATACTCCATTTTCAAGAGAAGATACATCTAACGAATAGTTCTCAGATTGAGGTTTAACCTCTTTCACTAATCGTCCGTTTAAATCAAGAAGCTCAATAGTTATCGTTCTATCACTAAATCCTTGAATAAATAATTCATTATTTGCAGGGTTAGGATAAATCTGCAATTTATTTTGATCGGCCAAAGTAATAATTGAGGATACTGGCCCTGGCGCAGCAATTCTTACACTATCCATAACTACAGCAGTTACCGGAACGTTATTGTTTACAGGAACTTTTCCAATTGCCTGCACTACACTAAAACCATCAACTACATGGCCAAATACGGGGTGTTTAGATGTGGTTGGAGTCTTATCAAAATCTAAATAGGTATTATCTACCAAGTTTATAAAAAACTGACTCGTTCCAGTATTTGGTCCTGCGTTAGCCATTGAAATTGTTCCCTGAACATTACTCAGGCCGGTTATAAATTCATCTTGAATGGTAGGAGCTTTGCTTCCTCCAGTTTTTGTAGCATCACCACCTTGGATCATAAAGTTGTCAATTACTCGGTGAAAAATTACACCATCATAATATTTCTGATTGACTAAACCAATAAAATTACCAGCTGTAATTGGCGAAAGGGTGTCTTCTAAATACAGAGTTATGTTACCGTGGTTAGTATACATTATTGCCCTAGATTGCCCAAAAGACACAAAGGATAGGCAGGTTAAAAGAACGGATAGAATAATGTTTAGTCTCATAATTTTTGTTTTAATGTTGAATAAAATTAATCAATTCAAATTAGTGAATTTAACGATTTGAAGAATCAGAAAAGTCCTTATTGAATGAGTCGCAACTATTCTAAAACTAAACCTTAAAACATGAACTAAAAATTCAATTTAAATCTTAAATAATATTGAGACCCATAATCACCATATGCCGTATTAGGTGTACCTGAAAAGAATTGTGCTGTAAGCATTACTTCAAAATTATTGGACACGGTAAACATTCCCATTGGACCCACAAAAAAGGACTGGTCTGATGGGTTATAAATAGAAAAGAAATTTGCGTAAAACATCGGGGCAAGTTGATATCCTGCACCAGCATATATACTGTGCATACTCGGACTTAGTAATTGCGCTGACAATTCTCGATTTAAAAAGAAAGCACCATAATTCCCCGACTTTGTATCCAGTCCTTCGCTGTTGTATAAGTATGAAGCAGAAAGGCTCAAAGAATTACTGAAAGTATAATCGAAATCTACAGTGGCCACCAACTGCGAATTAAAAGGCATGTAGTCATACGCAGGTACAAATTGGGTGAATTCACCTCTAAAGCCTGCGCCTTTTATTTCGCCTGCCCAACCGCCGCCGACTACCCAAAATCGTTTTTGCCATCCAGCAAAGGCTTGCCAATCGTATCCCCATTTATTGAATTGATATTTTATCGCCGAGGTCGTTCCTTTCATGCTATCTGAAGGAGCAAAAACTACCTCAACAGAAGAAGCTGAACCTGTATAATACTTTAACGAAGCAGCATCAGTTCCCGGCCGCTCTTCGTAGTCGAAATCGAATATAGAATAAGCATTAAAAATATCATTCGGATTCCAAACCAAACTTGTTCCCCAATTAACTCTTTGACGGCCCAATTTAATTTCCAGTTTCCCAAAAATTGCCTGAATACTCAAGCGGTCAAACGTAGTATGTAGCATATATGAACTGTCAGCCGCAATAACCGTTGTTAAATCTAACCAACTTACATCCCTATCCATTTGTTGCTCATAATTTGGAATTTGAGCATATTGCAGTTTATAAACTTCTCCATAAAACAATCGATTTCTCATGGACCCTTCAAACGTTAAGTTTTTATTTACAAACCATTTATAATTGAATCGATTATGAATAAGGTTGTCAGTACTTAATTGATTAGATACAGTTGAGCTATTGTTGGGAGGAGCAAAAACACCCGTCATGCTTTTTACGTATCCATTAAGCATCATGTTTTTCCAAATGGTTGATTTAGGCTGGTTGATAGTGTCTTGGGCGGAGGATGAAAATACGCCTAAAAACACGGCCATCATTACCATTAGCCGCATCGCAAAATTTGTATTTGATATTTGGTGTTTGATATTTGATTTTAAACTCAAAGCAGTAGTATTATTTAATCCATTATCTAATTTTAAAATCTATCATCCCACATCCAACATCCAATATCCAATATCAACAATTACTTCCTTTCGTCTTTTAATACTTTACCATCTTCCATGTGGATTATTCTTCTCGCCTTACGCATTACTCGTTCGTCATGAGTGGCAAAAATGAATGTAGTATTTTCTTTCTCATTCAACTTTTTCATTAAGTCTAGTAGGGTTTCAGTTGAATGGCTATCTAAATTCGCCGTAGGTTCATCTGCTAAAACAAATTGAGGTTTGCTCGCTAGTGCTCTTGCAACGGCAACTCGCTGTTGCTGCCCCCCACTCATTTCGTTTGGACGTTTTAGTTTTTGATCTGCAATTCCCAATATGTCAAGAAGCTCATCAACTCTAGTTTCACTTTCTGAGCCCGTTTTACCCTGAAGTTGCATAATAAACTCAACGTTTTCTTTCGCATTTAAAACTGGAATGAGATTATATGCCTGAAATACAAAACCAATGTTCTTTAATCTAAAATCGGTAAGCTCGGCCGCATTCAAAGAAGAAAGATCCGTTCCTGCAATTTCCACACTGCCAGAGGTCGCTTGCTCTAAACCACCCAACATGTTTAAGAAAGTTGTCTTACCACATCCCGAAGGCCCAACTAAAGCCGTGAATTCTCCTGCTTCAAATTCCAAATCAATTCCATTAACTGCATGTACCGGAATGGTAGTTTCGTTGTAGGTTTTTGTAAGGTTCGATATTTTAATTATTCCCATTTTAATTGATATTTGATTTTGGATCCTCGATATTTGATAGCTTTAAATCAAATTCGGTTTCATAATTTATTGATAATTCTTTATGGCACATTTTACATCTCTCTAATCGCCGTTGCAGGATTTAACTTAATTGCTCTTTTGGCTGGAAAATAAGCAGCTATTATCGCTGTTATAGTTACAGCAATTGTAATTTGGAAATAGAAACTATATTCCACTTCAGGATAAATGATTGGACTCCAGCCTAAGTCCTCAATTCCACTCATTTGGGCACTCAAATCAATTCCAACATCACCCACCCAACCGATAATTACAAAACTCAAAATGCATCCAATTATACCACCAACCAGTGACAACAAAACTGTTTCAAGAATAATCATACTAGCTACTCTCACCTTACTCATTCCAACAGCTCGAAGCATTCCTATTTCGTGAGTTCGCTCCATAATAACCATAAGCATGGTATTGATAATTCCAAAAATGAGGGCAATGAGAATAATTGACAATAAAATGAAATTGAACTGATCGATAAAACCTGAATACATCTTAACTGTAGGCAGTAACTCGCCCCAATCACGCACTTTAACTTTGGGGTAATTATTCTTTATTCCATCGATAAGTATGGGTAGTTTTTCGGCATCGTTCAACATGGCAGCAATTTCATGAATGGCGTTTTCAGGGGTGTTTATCAGAGGTTGTAAATCTTCCTTCTTGACGAACATGGTTGCCCCGTCATAAATTCCGTTACCTGTGTGGAATATACCCACAACACGAAACAATCCATAGGAAACATTTCCGTCTACATCTGGCATATTAAGCACAATTTTAGACCTTAAGCGCACTTTAAGTTCTTCAGCTTGTTTTCTGCTTATGAGTATAGGAGCCGTTCTCGACTTACCTTCGAAATAACTCCCTGTATCCAGCTTTGTGTAAAGTTCAGTAGTCAATTTTTCCATTTCTTGATCTACACCTAAAATTCGAACTCCCATAGCCTTGTTGGCTGTTGATGCCATTCCGTTGGATACAATTCGAGTTGCCACAGCTTTTACATCACGGTTATCTATGAGGGATTGAGTTATTTCATCACCATTTTCAATATAAAGACCAAGGTCTTCGTTCATTGTAAAATCTGGGTGACAAATTTGTAAATGTGAAGATTCAATTTTTATTCCACGATCGATTTGCTGATTAACCATTCCGGTCATAAATGCAGCAAAAAATATGGCCGCAGTAATTCCAATGGCTATTGCCATAATAACCACTGCACTTCTCGATTTGTTTCGCCAAACGTTCCGCCAAGCTATTTTTAATATCATACTACCTCCCTCTTAATGAGTCAACAATATTTAAGTTCTTAATGAGATTGAGTGGAGCCAATAAAGAAACTAAACTCAACGTGAGTACTACCGCTGCTTGAATATAAACGTAGCCCATATCTCCTGACATTATCATAACAGGTTCAATGTTATACTGCGCATACATATTTGCAATTTCACCGGTAAAATAAATGGGGTTAAAATAGAAGTAAATCTTTATAGGAATAGAAACTATCATTCCAGCCAATACAGCTACAAAACCGAGCAATACTGTTTCAAAAACTACCAGCGACATCACTTTGCTCTTTTTCATTCCAATGGAGTTGATAATTGAAAACTCTCTTCGTCTTTCAGCAGCCATCATAAGCAGTGTGCCGAAAATTCCGAATCCAATAACCATGTATAGTACTGAAATCATAATAAGGCCACCCACATTATCCGCCTGAATGTTTTCAAGCAACGCCTTATTTAGCTTTTCCCATTTCATCGCAACTAGCTCTGTCCCACTCAACTTTTCTTGCAACCTTAAACGAATCGCCGCTGCATCGTCCTTATCACTCACATTGAGGCTCAAGCTGGTTATTTTTCCATAGGCTCCATAAAGTTCTTGGGCCTGAGAAAGTGTCATATAAACCACTGCATTTCCTAAAGAAGAAAAAGTATAGTCGAAAATACCTTTGATTTTATATTTTCCAACCGCAGTAACTCCGTGGTACCCCTGACTAAATAGAACGATACTATCCTCTAAACTAACCGTTAAGAATTTTGCAAGCTCTTTAGAAATTAATACTCCTGCATCTTCTTCTTCTAAATATTCGCCTTCTACCAGTAGCTCATTTAATGCAGTGGCTTGCGTTTCCAATTCTGGCAATATTCCAAATACCGGAACCCCTTTTGTATGTGCCCCACTTGATACTAATGCAAAATTTTGAAACCGAGGGTATGCAGCTAATATTTCCGATTCGTCATTGATAATAGTTTGCAACTCCTGAGAATAATCAAAAACATTTTCAATGGTTTTATCGTCGTACCAGTCCTTATGTTGGATTTGGATATGACCCGATGTGGCTTTTAAAGTTCCTTCTATCATGTTGTCATAAGTTCCCAACTGAAAGCCTCGCATAACCACAGCAATTAGCACTGCAAATGCAATACTGGAAACTGTAAGCATAGTTCTACGCTTATTCCTCCACAAATTTCTCCAGGCTAACTTTAACAACATATCTTTTTAATTCCTCGATTTTAAATTGTCGATTTCGATACAATCGCAGCTGAACTGCGCCCACTCAATCTGAAAATTTCTCATCTTCCTCTTAATGCGTTAATAAAATTGAGTCTATTCACGCTTAGTATGGGTACAATTGAGAGTACCACACACAAAACGAAAATGACCATAAACTGATTGAGAATAAAGTCTGCAGCAAAGGCAAAGTGATACTCTGGCTCTATTCCATAAGCTTCGTACATTTCTGCTATATCACCGGAGAGTGGTATTGGGTTTCTTGACAAATAGGCCAGTAAAGGAATACTTATTCCAATACCTGACAGACCTCCTACCATTCCTAAAAAAAGACTCTCAATAAAAACTACAATGGAAAGTTTAGTGCGTTTCATTCCAATGGCAATCATTACCGAAAACTCTCGTCTTCTTTCAAGGGTCATCATAAACAAGGTTCCAAAAATTCCAAAACCTACAATGAGGTACAGCAGACCTATCATGATACCTGAAGATACGTCTTTACTACTGGCCATTTGAACGTAATCGGCATTCATTTCTTTCCAATTGATCACGCGATATTTATTGGAATCTAACTTGGATTGAAGTGTATTTTGAATAGTAAGTAATTCTTTAGGGTCGTCAACCATCATAGACAAATGTGTTAGCCGACCTTCTGCACCAAATAAGAATTGCGCATCCTCGAGTTGAATGTAGATTAGGGTATTGTTCATCATAGGAATGCGGAGATCAATAATTCCTTCTACCCAATATTTTCCAGCCGCGGTTACTCCGTGATACCCTTGTCCAAACAATACGAAGGTGTCACCAACTCCAACTTCTAAATATTCGGCAAGGTTTTGAGGGACCATGGCCGCACCTGATGCTCCAGAAAAGTATTGACCTTCAATGACCTTCGTATCCATGTTAGACATGTCTTTTTCCACGTTAGCATCGGTACCAATTACTGCAACACCCTTCGTAATATTTCCGCTTGACGCAAGAGCAAAATAATCGAGTTTTGGAACTGTGGCTCCTATACCCTCAGTGGATTTAACGGCTTGGAGAACCTCGTTATTCAAATCCAAGGAATTATCTATGCTTTTATCGTCCCAATAATCGGGTTGTTGAATTTGAAGATAGCCCGTTGAGCTTTTGATCATGGCATTATCCAGACTGGCATAAGTCCCAGTAATCATGGACTTCATCATAAGCCCAAAAAACATGGCAAAGCAAATACTCGAAATGGTAATAAGAGTTCGCCTTCGGTTACGCCAAAGATTTCTCCAAGCCAATTTAAAATAACTACTCACTAATGAATCCGTTTCATGTTTTGTTGAGAGAAAAAACTCTCGTCAATATCGACGTTAAACTCTTGCCACTTGGTAACAATGATGGTTTTTTGATTCTTTTTATCGGCCGGAATTAATTCCATTCGAGCAGGTAGTTTTCGATCTCCCATTTGTTTTACATCTGATGCAGTCATGGTGTTTACCAGAATCATATCCTCATCGTAATTCATTTGCTTCATGGTGTACCACTCGCCTTTAGCCACCCAAACTACAAGTTTTCCCCAAACCACAGCAGCATCCTCTTTTGGAATCAATTCGATTTTGTAACAATCGTAACCACCAATATTTTCCGCACCAATTATCTTGTGAGTGTAGTCTTCTACAATGGAATTCATTCGAACTAAATCATCGTTAGTAAAATCAGAGCCCATCCAACTTTGCCCCATCATACTGCTTGGTATTTTTATCATGCGTGACACGGTGGGCATCCAATTCCACATTTCCGTTTGGCGCTTTAAAAAAACTTGGCCTTTGTCTCTTGCCGGAGCTGTAATGTAAATAAGAGAATATTCCCGACCTAGGCTCCAAGTTTTCATGGTAATGGTTCTGTTCCATTTGGGGCGTTCAATGGTCATTTCCATTTCACCCTTAGCCGATTTACCCAAAGTGAGCTTATTTGCTTTTTCAATGATTTGTTTGGCCGAAAGGTTTTG
>JBMYOI010000040.1:0-20436 GCA_049599135.1 Salibacteraceae bacterium | reverse complement strand
TCAAATTTTGCCACTGCAAACGAGATGTATCTTGAAATTCGTCAATTAAAAAATGTGAGAAATGATTTCCGGTTCTTTCGTATATAAATGGAGCTTCTTGTTCGCTTACAATTTTGCCAATGAGTTTATTAAAATCCGAAATCGGTAATACATTCTTTTCCGTTTTTACCTGTTCAAACTCTTTATAAACTTCATTAATTAAAGCCGTAGAATAAAAATTATCCAAAATCTTTTTTCGAATAACATACGACGACAAGCCTTCTTCTTTTTTGGTTTCAATTGCGTAATACGCCTCTGTTAAATTAGCTTTAATACTATCTATTGAGTTTTTTATTCCTTGAGATTTAGATTTACTGTACCAGACATCGCCTTCAATCGTATCGAGAGTTCTGCTTGCTACCGGCAGCAAGAAATTCCCTTTTTTAATCTTTCCAAAATGAGCCGGCAGCCCACCTCCTTTTCCAAAATAAAACGAAGAATATTCAATTCCAGCGTCGTCAATAATTTTTAAGGCTTTTTCTCCCAATAGTTTTAATTCCTTCTCAAAGCCTATTGTCGTCTTAACAATTTCTTTCCTTATGGCTGTAAGTTCAGCTATGGACAATTCAGATAATGCTAGAAGGTTAACTTCAGAATCTTCGTTAAATATTACCCTACACGTATCTAGTAGCTCTTGTTCTATCCGCCAAGACTTATCAGTATCAATCCTATCTAAGGCAAATTCAATTAGAAAATCTGTAAGTTCCTTATCGTGACCAGCTTTAGAAATCAACCTTTCAATTGCCTCTTCAAGCAATTCGTCTTGGTTAAGTTCTACTTCAAAATTTTGGGTCAGTCCCAAATCATTGGCAAAGGTTCGAATAATTTTGTGGCTAAACTTGTCAATTGTACTGATGGCAAAAAACGAGAAGTCATGCAAAATTTGATGCAACAGGTATTTGCTTCTTGAAACAATTTCTGATTCTGAAAATTCAGTCTCCTCTACTAAAGATCCCATCATGCTAGAATGGGCTCTCAATTTTTCGTCAGAAATTTCGTTTAGTTGTTCTATAATTCGAGTTTGCATTTCGGCAGCTGCCTTGTTGGTAAAGGTCATTGCAAGAATAGGTTTGATTCCCAGGGGGCGTTTTCCTTTGATTGCAATTTTTATATACTCTTTTACGAGTGTGTAGGTTTTACCTGAACCTGCTGAAGATTTGTATACTGATAAACTCAAATTTTAGCCCTTTAGTCAAACAAAGTTATGTCTACTATCCATTTAATTATTTTCGCAGCGTAATCTATGCAAGCATTTTGTCAACATCTGGTAATACTCGTTTTGTTGACGCTTTCGGCCTCTTTAATGGCTCAGAAAAGCGTTACTACTTTTGGTTTATCGTTTAAACCTATGATTGCTGGTAGCCTTTTAAACGAAGGAGATCCATTGTCTATTGAAAACAACATTGAGTATAGAACTGACAAAGCCTATGGTTACTCCGCAGGTATGGTAATTCGATATGGCTTTACTGATTTACTATCTATAGAAACTGGACTTGGATATACTCAGCGAAACTTTGACATGAGTGTTTTGGACATAACCAACAATTACGAATTTCAGCAAACATTTGGTGTTGTGAGTTACGAAGTACCTATTCAAGGGTTGGTATACATTCAATTGAGCAAACAAATTTTTATGGACGCGGCGTTCGGTGTTGTATTCGATATGTTTCCGAGTGATGTAGCTGTGTTTGCCGATGATGGAAGATTGGTTATGGAAGGTAGGCGAAAAAGTTGGCTTCAAGGTGCTTTAACTGCTAATTTAGGCTGGGAATGGAGAACTAAATCAAAAGGTGCCATATATTTAGGAGCAACATACCATAGGACTTTTGGTGATGCCTATGGCTTTTTAATGGAGTATGATTATGATCCCAGTAACATTAACTCTAAATCAACAACTATGATAAACACTGTGAATGGCAATTATTTAACCATTGACTTAAGGTATTTCTTCCATACCAATGCCGAAGAGCAATTAAAAAAGAAAAACGAACGAAAGCAAAAAAGAAGCAGACGCTAATTTTAAAATTTCAACCTTCGTTTTCGTTTGTTAAATGAGTGTTTTCCACCAGGGCGAAAACTCTTTTTCTTCAAAGCTGATAAATTGTATGTTGCGTTTATCATTATAGAAAAAAAATGGTCGTTGTTTTTTGGATTTCCCCTTGGACTTCCTTCAGATGTCCAACTGGGATTACTTCCATCAGACCTATCAGCCAAATCAGCACTTAAATCACCTTTTTGTTCTCTTAGCTTGTCGTTGTCATAATATACCCCGGAGGCATCGTCAATATAATCAGTTAAAGTAAATCGATAGGTAAAGTCAAGGCCAAACTTAAGGTCTTTGTAATACACATAGTTTACTCCTAAACCAAAAGGAAAGCTAACAGAGACGGGACTGTATTGTTTTGGCCCACCTTCCAAACCTTGACCTTCAGTACTTAGGCCGGCTAACGCGACCCCACCCGAGGTAGATCGGTAATAAAAACCACCAACGCCTACAAAACCAAACACTTCAAATGGCTGACCTTTTTGCCCTTTAACTCCTTTGTAATGATGGATATGTCCGGGTTTAGCTCTAATGATAAAAACATCTAAAAGGATAGCCCCCTCATAAATATTGGATTTAAAAGATAAGTTTCTATAATTTCTCGTCGGACTGGTTGTGAGGGCATCGCTACCAGCTACTTTTACCCATGCAAAATTTAAACGTGTAGCAAAGTACCTTCCAATATTGTATCGATATCCGAGTTGCCATGAAAACTTGAATTGGCTCAACTCTAAATCCAGCAACCACGGTTTCTTGTCTCCATTTCCACCACCCAATTCACCTAAATAATTTCCGACTCCAATTCCTACACTTATCTCACTAGGACTCTTTTTCCAATAATGTAATTTATTGAAATATTGAGCATTTCCTTTTTGCAAAATCAAAAGGAACAAACAAGCAGTTAATATGGATAAAAATCTATTCATTTTAATAAACTCCTGATAAAAAGGAATTTAACAATAAACGAATAAATGTAGCAATTCTTATTCGATGATTAAAATCGAGCTCGTTTGCGGCGTTTTTTTACACTAGAAAAATGCAATCGTGGAGCATAAGTCAAAGTGATTTCAGTAGTAAAATACCCATCCCTACTCTTCGGATTCCCACGTGGCGAACCTTCTGAAGTCCATGACGGGTTTGATCCATCTGATCGGTCAGAAAGTTCAGCTGATAAGTCTCCATTCTCTTTTCGTAAGGCTTCTTTATTGTAATAGTTACCACTTACATCATCCAAATAGTCTGTAAAAGCGTAACGATACGTTAAATCAATTCCCACTTTAAATTGTTTAGTAATTTGATATCCTAATTTGATTCCAAGAGGAATACAAACCGCTAACCTTGAATATTGCTTACTACCTCCAGGTAATCCTTGACCTTCAGTATTAAGGGGACGTAGCTTGACACTGCCATATTTAGGGTTAAAATAAAAAAAGCCAATACCTAAATGTGCCGATACACCAAATTTTTGCCCAGGCTTACCGATAACTCCTTTACGGTAATAACCTTGACCATAATTTGCTCTTAATAAATGGCCCTCGGCCATTATAGCAAATTCAATTAATTGAGTATTGAATGAAAGGTTTCTGTTATTCCTTTCAGGGTGATTGGTAAGCTTATCACTACCTGCAATTTTACCATAATACAAACGTGGACTTACCGAAAGGTACTTACCGAAATTGTAACGATATGCTAATGAAAACGCATACTTAGTTTGACTAAATTCTGCATCTTTTGGCGAAAACTTTGCTGCGGCGCCATCATTTCCACCAAGCTCACCTAGATAATGTGATCCCCCAAATCCAAAAACTAATTCGTGACGGTAATCATCCCAATTGATGCGCGACTTTCGCTTTTTTTGAGCTGACAGCCCAAAAGCAAATATTACAAGCAAAATTGAAATAAATAGTCGTTTCACAGAAATTGATCTTTACGCAAAGAAACTGATTATTGTCTAAATTGGGTCAACATCTATAACTACCCTTAACGATTTAAATGGTTTTAAGCTAGAAAATTGGTCAATTATTGTTCTAATCTTTGCCTTTGTTTCCTTGTTTGGTCGGCTTTTAGGAAGCTTTATTATAATATTCTCGAGGTATAAATTTCGAATACGGGCAATTGATGGCGTTTCTGGTCCTAAAATCCTATCTCCTAATAATCCACGCAGTTCACGAACCAAAGTATTTGCTCCATTCTTAACTGTAGATTGATCTCGATGCTTAACCGTAATTTTTATCATTCTACTGTATGGTGGGTAATTGAATAATTTCCGGTGAATGAGTTGGTCTTTTACCATTCCGGCATAATCACCTTCTACCACTTTTCTCACAATTAAATGATCGGGTTCAAAAGCCTGAATAATTACTTTTCCGCGTTTCTTTTTTCGGCCTGCCCTACCCGAAACTTGCGTCATAAGTTGATATGACCTTTCATATGCTCTAAAGTCAGGATAGCTCAGCATATTATCGGCACTAAGAATTCCTACTAAACCAACGTTATCAAAATCAAGGCCTTTTGAAATCATTTGAGTACCCACCAAAATATCTATTTCACCACTTTCAAACTCGGAAATAATACGTTGATAAGCATTCTTATTTCGAGTGGTATCCAAATCCATTCGCACGATTTTAGAATCCGGAAAATAAATTTCTAAATCTTCCTCAACTTTCTCGGTTCCAAAACCAGCTAATTTCATTTTAGCAGAACCACAACGACCACATTTTACCGGCACCGCATGTGCATAACCACAATAATGGCAGCTCAATTGATTTCTGTATTTATGATAGGTCAAAGAAATATCGCAGCTTTTACACTCTGGCGTCCAGCCACAGGTTTCGCATTGCATAACCGGGGAAAAACCTCTACGATTTTGAAATAAAATTATCTGTTCTTTGTTTCTCAGCGACTCGGAAATAGCGTCAAACAAATCAGGACTCAAATTGGCTTTCATGAGGTATTTCTCATAAGCCTCTTTTAAGTCAGCCACAAAAATTTCTGGCAATTGTACATTCCCAAAACGCTTATCCATGCTTACCAACCCAAACCGTTCTTTTTGCGCATTGAAATATGATTCTAAAGCCGGTGTTGCTGAGCCCAATAAAACTTTAGCTTCGGTTTGATTGGCTAAAACTATAGCAGCATCTCTAGCATGGTATCTCGGTTGTGGATCATGCTGTTTATAAGAAGATTCGTGTTCTTCGTCAACTATTATTAACCCAATATCATTTAATGGAACAAAAAGAGTTGAACGAGCCCCAATAACAATATCATATTTATCGGCTAAGGTATTGTTCCATATTTCAACCCTTTCGTTTTCGTTAAACTTACTATGGTATACCCCAAGTCGATCACCAAAGCGAACCTTTAAACGATTTACCAATTGAGTAGTTAAACCTATTTCTGGCACCAAAAACATAACTTTTTTACCAGCAGCAATATATTCTTTAGCTAAATGGATGTAAACTTCTGTTTTACCAGAAGAAGTAACACCATGTAAAAGCGTAACCGATTGCTTTTCAAACTCTGCTTTAATACTATCAAAAGCTTCTACTTGCTGATCGGTGAATTCGTTTTCTTTATCAATATCAACCTCAAAAGAAGAAATTCGTCCTTCCTCTTTTTCATAAATTTCAAGCACTTTTTTATCTACCAAAGCCTTAACTTGAGCCAAGCTAGCAGCAGCCTCTTTATACAACTCAGTTTTTTTGATTTCGCGAGGCTCGGAAGTATGCCACTTACTCAACTTAACATAAGTCATAAGTACCTCAAGTTGTTTTGGAGCTTTAGATAAGTCGTTAAACACCTTTTGAAGATTTTCCTCAATTCGATACGATTCGGTAAGCCGAACAAAATCGACAACTTTTGGTTTGAAGCGGAGCTTTAAATCTTCGGCAGAAATAATAACACGCTTTTCTATCATTGACTTAATAATTGGCATTATGGTTTTTTGCCCAAGTATGTCAGCGACTTCTTGTAAAGTGAGTTTTTCGTTATTCTCTAATGCTTCAGCGACCAAATATTCTTTGTCAGACAACGAACGGTAATCTTGATCAAAAGCCGGGTGAACATGTAACGTGGTTTCACTATTTAATTTAAACCCAGAAGGCAAGGCTGTATTTAAAACTTCGCCCAAAGAACACATGTAATATTCAGCCAACCAACGCCAAAATTTCAATTGATAATCATGTATAATGGGCTGAGAATCCAATACCTCATCAATGTACTTAGCTTGATATGCTTCAGGTGCTTTTTCATGAACCTTAGCCACCAACCCAGAATAGTATTTGTTTCTTCCGAATTGAACAACTACTCTTACCCTTTCTTGAATTTGATCGTTCAAAGCTTGAGGCACTCGATAAGTAAATAACTGGGGCAATGCCAACGGAACAATTACATCTACAAAAAGGGTTTTCATGGTTAACAAAGGTAAATTTTGAAAGTAGAAAATAGAGATTCAATCAAGGGCGAATGATTATTATTTCATAATTCATCAAATTGTTACACGAGATAACTTTTTGAATAAAAAAAACAGTCGATCTCTTCACCCACTATGTCACTTTATAACTTCTAATACCAAAAATTAACCGCATACAATATCTTCGACCTTTTGGGCATTTTTTATGCCTATTTTTAGAATCTGTTGCGGTTCAGTTTTTGCTGAAAGGTTTGAAATTTAATTAACCCAAAATCATGATTTTAAAAAACATTACCCTCCCTTTAGTTTTAGCTTTTAGTTTTTTCGCATTTGCGGCTAATGCAATTGAAGTTAAAAAAGAAAAAACAAAAGACCAATCTGTATCAACTTTCGATTTCAGAGATTTTAATTCACTGAATATAAATCACGCAATTACAGTTAACCTGGTTCAAGCCGACGAGTATAAAATTGAAATTGAACACGACGAAAAACTAAAAGAAAGACTCCAAGTTACTCTTAACGGAAAAGAGTTGATCCTTGATTTACAAAATGGTTACAGATATAAAAACGTAAATATTGTAGCAACTATACATATGCCAAACATTAGCCGTTTGAACTTAAGTGGTGCAAGCACGCTGCTTATGTCATCAATAAATTGCGAGGAATTAGAAATTGTTTTGGCTGGTGCTTCAGATATTAAAGGAGAAGTAAAAACTGATAGATTAAAGTTAAAGGGCTCAGGAGCATCTACCGCACAATTGTCAGGTACAGCTATAAAACTTGATGGATCTTTTAGTGGAGCATCTGACTTAGAAGCAAAAAATTTGGTGGTCTCTGAAAAAATAGACCTAAGAGCTTCTGGAGCAAGTGATGTGAGCGTTACAAACAATGGCGAAATGACCGTTTCGTTGAGCGGGGCTAGTGGCTGCACATACTACGGGTCTGGAATAATCAAATCTGAATCAATTACTGGGGCGTCATCAATTCGAAAAGGCAAGTAATTCCCTCCGTTCTTTCACCATCCATTGGTTCTATAAGTTCCGGCAAGTATTGCTTATTTTTGCAAACTCAAATTTTGCTATTAATTCAAAAAATATAAGATATGCCAAACGGAGTATTTAACGTTCCATTTCCAGAAAACGAGCCGGTATTAGGTTACGCACCTGGATCACCTGAAAAAGCTGAATTAGAAGCGGCTTACAACGAATTATACAATTCGGTAGTAGACGTTCCTATGGTTATTAACGGAAAAGAAATAACTACAGACAACAAACTTCCATTAACTCCTCCACACGAACATGCACGTGTAATTGGACATGGAAATATGGGTGATGCTTCTCACGTTCAGGCTGCAATTGATGCTGCATTGGCTGCAAGACAAAAATGGTCTGATTTAAGTTGGGAACACAGAGCTTCAATTTTCTTAAAAGCAGCTGAATTGTTAGCTGGGCCATACCGTGCTCGAATGAATGCGGCTACTATGCTTGGACAAAGTAAAAATGCTATGCAAGCTGAAATTGATGCTTCATGTGAACTAATTGACTTTTTAAAGTACAATGCATATTTCATGCAACAGATTTATACGGATCAACCTGATTCTGCTCCTGGAATTTGGAACCGTTTAGAATATAGAGGTCTTGAAGGGTTTATTTTCGCAATTACTCCTTTTAACTTTACCTCTATTGCTGCTAACCTTTGTGCTGCACCTGCAATGATGGGTAATACAATTGTTTGGAAACCATCTGAAACTCAAATTTATTCTGCGAAAGTGATCATGGATTTATTTGAAGAAGCTGGACTTCCTGCTGGCGTAATCAACATGATTACTGTTGACGGACCTGTTGCTGGAGATATAGTTTTCAAACATCGCGATTTTGCTGGCTTGCACTTTACGGGTTCAACAGGTGTTTTCCGTCACTTATGGAAAGAAATTGGAAACAACATTGAAAAATACAGATCATACCCACGAATAGTTGGAGAAACTGGTGGTAAAGACTTTATCATGGTTCACGAAAGTGCCAACGTAGAAGAAGTAGCAACTTCAATTTCACGAGGTGCATTTGAATTCCAAGGTCAAAAATGTTCTGCCGCGTCAAGAGTTTACTTGCCAAAATCAATGGCTCAAGCAGTTGTTGATCGTGTAGTAACAGATGTCGAATCATTTAAAATGGGGCCCCCTTCAGATTTCACCAATTTTGTAAATGCAGTTATTGACGAAAGATCGTTTGATAAAATTGCTGGATTTATTGATTTTGCTCATGCTGCTAGCGATGCGCAAATTGTGGCTGGTGGAAAATATGACAAATCAAAAGGATACTTTATTGAGCCTACTGTAATTGTTACGGATAATCCAAAATTCAAAACCATGTGTGAAGAAATTTTCGGCCCTGTAATTACTATTTACACCTACGAAAACGATGCTTTTGAAGCAACTCTTAATTTGCTAGACGAAACTTCTGATTACGCCCTTACAGGTTCAATCATGAGTAAAGATCGTTACGCAATTGATTTTGCCATGAAAAAACTAGAAAACTCAGCAGGTAATTTCTACATTAATGACAAACCAACTGGTGCTGTTGTTGGGCAACAACCATTTGGTGGAGCAAGAGGTTCTGGTACAAATGATAAAGCAGGTTCATACTTAAACTTGGTTCGTTGGGTATCACCACGTACCATTAAAGAAACATTTGTTCCTGCAAAAGATTACAAGTATCCGTTTTTAGGATAATCATCTAAGCATATAAATTATAAAAAGCCTTCTCGAATATTCGGGAAGGCTTTTTGTTTTAGAAATTGAATTTAAATTTGAACCAACAAATTAGATTAATAAAACTGAATCTTCTGAAAGAAAATTCATTTACACTCAACCAATCGAGGCACGAAAAAAAACACTTAGAAAAGGAAAATCCATGAGAATTAAAACCTTGTCCTTATCCGCTTTAGTATTAATAATGCTAGGTCTTTTATTATTATCGAAAGATTTCAGAATTTTCATTTCAAGCCCAATTCGAAGTGAAAACGCAGTTAGAATAAACTCTCTCGACGTACCCGAATTCAAATTGATCATAAGGCCTGAGGTCGAGAAAAAATTTGATCTTATATATAGTCATTATACGGAAGATTTTTTCGGCAAAGACTTTCAAAAATTTGTAGATTTCCTAGACTTAAACAATAATTGGGAAAAAGCACAACTGACATACCTAAATCAAACATATGATGTTAAAATTAAGCTGCACGGAAAAACACCAACACAACACGTAGAAGGAAATCACTATTCTTTAGGAGTGAAATTGCTTAATGGAGCACAAATAAATGAAGTTTCTCGGTTTAACTTAATTGTTTTTTGGCGAATTAGGTATAAATATGATGTACTTAAATATTTGGCCAATAATCTTGATCTTAACATGACCGAAAATGAATTAGTGAAAATTCAAATAAATGATAGAACTAAAAAACTGTACTTCTTTGAATATAGGATGAATTCTGATTTTCTGAAAAAGACCAATAGACAAAATTTTGTGGCTCTGAAACATAAGAGTGACCATTCTTTGGTTTATACTGGCGGAGACATAGAAAAATGGAATGTAAAACTAATAAAAGCAATTGGTAAATTAGAAGTAAATGATTCGTTAAAGGCGATTATTTATGATAATTACTCTAAACTTAACAACGCCATTTATGAAGAGAATACAAAACAGGTAATCTCACACTTTGATTTAGAATACCTCACCAAGATTCAGGCTTTTAGATATGTTTTCGCCGATGATGGACATGGTTTTGGTTTTGAAAATTTATTGATCCTTTTTAACCTTTCAAATGGTAAATTTTATCCATTCGTTCATCGTGACAATACTCAATATACCTTAAGTGAATCAGAGTTAAGCAATGGTTTTAACGGCGAAAATATTGGTACTTACTCCCCCCTTTTTGGGACACTTGCTAAATCTGACCTACTTACCTCCAAAACAGAAAATTATTTGAATGAAATATTGAGTGAAAAGCGATTAGAATCCGAAGTTATTGATTCAATAATTGAAGAATATAATTCTTATTATTATTCGAGTAGCATCAAACAATTCTTAGGAATGCAAGCCCCCCATTCAAGCTGCCAAAACATTAAAACTTTAAAGAAGCATTTTTTATTAAAGTAGAAAGATCTCAAGTATATTAATACTGCAAATACATGCTAACTCAAAAGCCTTCTCGAATATTCGGGAAGGCTTTTTTATGCCCCACATTCAAACTCCGATATTAAAAGTCTTGATTTCAATCAATGATTATGGATTTTACATTGATCAAATTTGAATTTCAAAATATTTAAATATTAAACGATGAATGCAAAAAAAACAATTCAAATCAGTAGTAACCTATTCATAGGCTTTTCTATTCTTAGCTTATCCTACGTTAGTGTATTATCAATTTACAATCCACAGGCCACAATGGACTTAGTTAGCACTACATTAGCAAACAATGATGCAATAAGTTCAATTCGGGGAATATATGGAGGCGTCGGACTGGTAATTATTACAACCTTAGTTTACTTGCTGATTGCAGACACAAAAAAAGGACTTTTATTTCTAGCTTTATTTTGGGGGTCCTATGCTGCATCTAGGATAATCACCATTGTAGCAGACGGACCATTAGGAGAATTTGGGTCAAATTGGTTAATCATTGAATCTACATTTAGCATTTTAGCATTTGGATTGTTCTTTTTAAATAAAAGATATTTAAGCCAATAAAGCCAGATAGCAAATCGAAATTATCAAGCTAGTTAAGGTATAAAAAGCCTTTCTGATTATTCAGAAAGGCTTTTTTAATTTAGAAAATAAAATATGATCATATGTCATTTATCTGAAACAGCTTGAAATCGAGCATTGCAAGATGATAGACTCCCGACGATTGAAATCATTTCGTCAATCAGAAATATTTATTACTATTCCTCCACTTTGGTAATCTTATAAGTGCTTTTAGACCTCTGATTATCAATAACTAAATAATAAGTTCCGTTATCAAGGTGATCTACTGATAATCTAAAATTGTTCGTACTTTCAAAAGATTCAGACAACACCACCTTACCTAATACATCGGTTAAAGTAACATTTACCTTCTCAATATTTTCTGGTAATTCTACTCTCAACAAATCACTTACTGGGTTAGGAAATACCAATGCTTCAAATGCATTTAATTCTTTAACATTAGATGCATTCTCACCAATAATCACCAAGCATTCAGAAGTATCAATACAACCATTTTGAGTAACCTCAACCGCAAAATCTCCAGTGGTAATTGATGTGAAATTGTTTTGAGTTTCACCAGTTAAAATACTGTTGCTGTTTTTACAATCTAACCATTGATAGTTAGCCTGATTAGCCAACGCAGTTATGGTATTCCCATTGAGTACAACCCGCGTATCTGCTGAATCAACCGTTATCCGAATCGAATCCGTACCAGTACAACCAGGCCCAATTTCACCAATCACAGTATACGTTTTACTTTCAGTGGCAACAATGGGTACGGTAGATACTGCTCCATGATTCCATGTAAAAGTAGCGGCGCCGCCTGCATTAACGAAAAAGGTATCCCCTTTACACACATTGGCTTTGCTCGCAGTAGCTCTAACTATCGGGTTAAACACTTGAATCTGAACCGAATCTTTAGCAGTACAACCGTTAATATCAGTACCTTCAACCACATACATGGTAGTTTTATTTGCCGTAACTGGAATCCCGTCTGAAACATTATCACTCCAAACATAACTCTGTGCACCAGAACCAGACAGCACAAAAGTATCTCCTTTACAAACCTGAATTCTGCTTGCACCTGCAACCACTGATGGTGAGGATACGGTAACTATTAAAGAATCCGACCCAGCACATCCATTTGCATCTCTGCCTGTTACCTTAAAGCTCGTCGTTTGAGTAATGGACATTGGCGCACCAGAAGAAGCTCCATTTGTCCATTCATAAGTTAAACCACCACCAGCAAACAGTTGAAACACTTCATTAGCACAAACATTCGATTTTGAAGTACTTATACGCACCGTAGGTCGCGAAGTACATTCTTTATATACGTAGTTAAACTTGTAACTTTCAGTGGTAAGTCCATTTGTAGCTTTCGCAAAAACTTTAAAGTATAATTCAGTTCCTTTTACAAAATTCGGAATGGGATTGTTCGTTTTATATTCTTTTCCAGCAACTAAGCTCATTGGTATCTTAGTTCCTAAACTGGCAGAATCTTTTGACCACATAACATACACTTCACTTAAGGTACCCAAGTAATCAACCTCAGCATTTACATGAATTGGCAAATCCTCAACTGGTTTCTGGTCCGTTGGTTTCTCAGAAACATCAATATTGGTAATTGATGGATAATTTTCGCGATCCACCAACTTCACTTCCCACATTCCCCTTCCCCAAGTTACTGCTCTAAGTGTATTAGTAGCCCATTGCACATCCAATTCTCGTACCGATACATTCGGAAGTTTATCGCTATAAAGTGTCCATTGCTTGGCATTCATAGATTTATAATAAACCCCTATTTCTCCACCTACATATAAATAATGAGAATCCGAATGGTCTATCACTACTGTTCTCAATGGCATATTTGACAAATTGTATGAAATGTTGTTCCATGTTTGGCACAAATCATACGAAATGTAAATTCTTCGATTATCGTTTTGGTAACTATCGTAAGTAATCACAACGGTACTGTCGTTCAAAGGGTCAAAAGCAATATCCGAAATACTGCGCCCATGAGGCAAATTTGAAGAAACATCGGTCAAACTAGCTCCACCATCATAAGAAATCTGCAATTCAGCATTTCTTACAATTAACATAATGTTTGAATTGTTTTCTGCAATAGTTGCATGCTTTATGTTGCTGCTAATGCTATCCATTTTTTGCCAATTTCTGCCAAAGGTTTCACTCTTGTAAATTTTATTGCTGAAAGAATAAATACGCATTTGATGATTCGGGTCAAAAAACATAGGTGCAATCCAATCACTTCCATCAGCATGATCTACATTGTGTCTAGTCAACCCTCCATTAGTGGTTCTATTTCTATTTCCGTACTGCCAGCTACCAACCATCCAATCTTCATTAAGCGTTTGAACAACAGCTTCCATTCCATCACCTCCATTCCATTCAATTGATGAATCACCAACATGTATAGTTGTACCATTATCTTGTGAACCAGCCATTGACAACCTTTCTTTTGATTGACTCATTCCAAATCGATAGTATTCACGTATCCCTGTTCCATCACTTAACAATGTCCAACTAATTCCGCCATCTTTACTTTTGGCCATATACCCATCTGTTCCAACGTAAAAAACGCCATTAACACTTTCGGCAACTCTTAAATCGGCATGAATGTAACTACTACCGGTATGGTTGGAGTTTCCGGTTGCCCACCAAGTTCGTTGAGTATAAGAGACTCCGCCATCAATACTTGCATCTAAATCTACATAACCATAAACTACGTTACTGGTATCCAAATCGTTCACCGCAAAACCCTGAGAACCTGTACTTCCTGTAGTAGATTTACCTCTAAAAACAAAAGATGAACCACCATCTGTAGATCTCCACACGCCATTACTTGATGCAAAAAAGACACAGTTTGAACAAGCCTTTGATACTTTGAGTTTTACATTAGTATTACTGTTGTTACCCGGAATAGTAGCTGAACTTGTAAAAGAAGTGCCCCCATTTGAAGTTTTTCTGACATAATTTCTGTTTGGGTTATTCTTATCATAAGCATAAACTGTGTTGGGGTCGGTAGGATGAAAAACCACTTGAGTGTAATTTCCACTTGTTACAACACGAGTAAAAGTTCCCAAGAAATTGGTTGATTTATACAGTCCTCGTTCCGTTCCTACATAAATAGTTTTAGAATCAAAAGGACTAACTGCTACAACATTCACTCTACCCGTATTTCCTAATCCTCCCCAACCTAATGTTGTAGGATTCATTCCAGAAAGCTTCCAATTAGTTCCCCCATCAATACTTGTATACACTCCCTGAGAATATCCATTATTTGCATTTCTCAATCCAATAACCACACTATCTGAATTTGTTACCGATGCCGACAAAGTGCTTACACCTGTAGCTATCATGGTATCAGTAGTACATTCCCAAGTGGTTCCTCCATTACTGGTGCGCCAAAAGCCTCCACTTCTACTGCCTAAATACATTTTATTTGAATCAGTAGGGTCGACAAAAATGGTTTCAACTCTTCCAATTCCTTGAGAATAATGAGAAGTCACTGTATTGGCATCATAAGGACCTAAGTCTACCCATGAATTTTGACCGGCACGTGAACCTCTTCCCGGCTGACTTGCTTTAACCGATTTCCATGCGTTTTGCACAAAATAAGGAGAGATATTTGACCTATTTCCACTTGGAAAAAACTTGCCTTCGTTTTCATATTTCCAACGCTGATAACCTTTGTAACCACTTCCTTTTCCGGTAGAATGCGTAGAGAAATATTGTTCAGCCTCTTTCACAACATCATAAAAATTGTAATTATAATCGTCCATCATTGACTTGTAATTCTGTCCGGAAACGGAGAAAAAAGAAAGGCTAAAAACAATTAGAAAAATAGATAACAATGAAGACTTCATAGGGAACTTTTAATTAATTCAGAATATTGACAAATATAACGGTTGATTTGAGCCTTTTTACATGATGGATTTACCCATAATTTATTTTCATTTTGGTTGATAAAAAAAATCAATTAAATGCATCAATAATTGCGCTTTGATACCTTTGCCGGCTTAATTTTTAGCAACTTAGAGTTTAATATTTATCGTAGGATGAGCAAGAGTCAAGAACTTTTAGAAAGAAGAAAAAATATTGTTGCAAACGGAGTCGGTGTTTTTAACACCGCAACAGTTGCCAGTGCAAAGGATGCAACCATTACAGATGTTGATGGAAAAGAATGGATTGATTTTGCCGGCGGAATAGGCGTAGTAAATGCCGGCCATTGTCCTGAACCAGTTGTTCAAGCCATAAAAGACCAAGCAGAAAAGTTTATTCATACTAGTTTTAACGTAGTTACTTACGAGCCGTATATAGAGCTGTGTGAAACACTTTGTGAAATTTTACCTCACGGAGAAAAAACAAAAGCGATGTTAGTTTCTACTGGTGCTGAAGCCGTAGAAAATGCTATTAAAATAGCTAAACAAGCCACTGGGCGTACTGCGGTCATGTGCTATACCGGTGCATTTCATGGTCGTACTTTAATGGCCATGACTTTAACTTCCAAAATTGATTACAAACTAAATTGCGGTCCTTTTGCACCAGAGGTTTACCGTCTTCCTTTTCCAAATTCGTACCGTTACAGCAATGGATTAACTGAAGAGGAATATGTGAAACAGGAACTTAAAAGGCTTCATGAATCGGCTAAAAACATGGTTAACCCAAAAAATGTGGCAGCCATTATCATTGAATTGGTTCAAGGAGAAGGCGGATTTACAGTTGCTCCTAAGACCTACGTAGAGGGTTTAAGAGAATTCTGCGACCAACATGGAATTATGCTCATATTTGACGAAGTTCAGTCTGGATTCGCTCGTACAGGATCATGGGGCGCTATGGATCATTATGATGTTACTCCCGATCTTTCTACTTGGGCGAAATCAATGGGATCAGGAATGCCAATTTCTGCAGTTTTAGGTAAAGCTGAAGTAATGGATGCTGCCGCACCAGGCACTATTGGCGGCACGTATATTGGCAATCCACTTTCTTGCGCTGCTTCACTTGCCACTATTCAATACATTAAGGACATTAATTTAAATGAAAGAGGAGCTGAAGTTGGTAATCTAATTCGAAACCGATTTGATCAAATGAAGTCTAAATTCCCACAAATTGGTGATGTTAGGGGCTTGGGAGCGATGATGGCAATGGAATTTGTAAAAAATAATGATCCTCGTCAACCAGATGGTGACTTGTGCGGCAAGGTAGTTAAAGGTTGCGCCGAAAAAGGGTTGATAATAATAAGCGCTGGAACTTATAAAAACAACATCCGAGTTCTAAGTCCTTTGACTATCAGTAACGAACTACTAAACAAAGGATTGGATATTATAGAAGAAGAAATTCGCCAAGCGGTTAACTCTTAAAGTTGGTATTAATTGAATCTCGGCTACTAAAAAAAAGTCAAATTCATAACTCAGCGATTATAACTCAAACAATTAATTTAATTAGATTAGTAAACTTAATATGACACCATTTTCAATAGCAGGAGTACAAATGCGCGTTAACGCTGGAGTCAGCAACGTTGCAATGATGAAACATAAACTTGATGTTTTAATGTCAATCTATCCATGGATAGATATGGTTTTGTTTTCTGAACTTGCCCCTTTTGGCCCACTTACTCACAATGCTTTGGAATTTCCGAATAGCATTGAAGATGAGTTTCGAGAGATGGCTAAAAAACATAAAGTGTGGTTAATACCCGGCTCTATGTTTCAAAAAAAGCAAGGCAAGGTTTACAATACTGCTTCAGTTATTAATCCACAAGGAGAAATAATTGGTCGTTACGACAAAATGTTTCCTTTTCTTCCCTACGAAGAAGGGGTTGCAAATGGCGAAGAATTCATGATTTTCGATGTGCCAAATGTTGGTAAATTCGGAATGTCTATTTGTTATGACATGTGGTTTCCGGAAACTTCTAGGACATTGGCTGCCCATGGTGTTGAAGTTATTCTCCATCCTTCTTTAACGGGAACTATTGACCGAGATATTGAATTAGCCAATGCGCAAGCAACTGCTGCCATTAATCAGTGCTTTGTTATTGATATTAATGGACTAGCAGACGGAGGAACTGGCCGTTCAATTGTTTGTGGTCCTGATGGAAGAATCATGTATCAAGCCAGTACTGGACCTGAATTTATTCCTATTGAAATTGATATGGATAGAGTTAGAAGTAGCCGTGATCGTGGTGTATTGCGCTTGGGGCAAACTCTTAAGTCATTCAGAGATCATAAAAAAGTATTTGATGTATATAATCCGGACAAACCGCTTCCGTATTTGGATTCGTTAGGCCCTCTATTAAAACCTACACAAACAAATAGAACGGCAAACCTTGATGTAATTGAACAACACCCCGCGGAAGAACTTGACAAATAATGGATGTAGCGAAGAAGATTGCTAGCGATTTAAGGATAAAAGACAAAACCTATTACACAATAGGACAACTTCGGTTTGAACGCTGGAGTGAATTAAAAGAAGTTGCTGGCAAGCTTAAACGCTTAAAAAATGAAGATCCACAAGAATTAACGGATCAGGCCAATCAAATTTTGGCCGATTTGATGATCATCGAACGTTATTGGGCTTTTCCTGGTTGGCTAAAAATTCGTGAATTAAAAGCATTGCTTCGAAATGGTGATTTTGCCTCTTTATTAGAACGAAGCAAAAGCTATACTCGGTATTTAGTAAGTGAAACCTATCGTTATAATCCAGGACATCAAAAAGATCTCGAATTATTTAACGAAGGAACAGATGATAATCAAGAATATCAGAGCATAAATCAGCATTACTTCGAAACACTTTTTGTAGATGACATCAATTTAGAAGAAGAGAGTGAACTACAAGAAAAACTTGGGAATCTAAGAGAACCGAAAGATCAATTTGTATATAACCCTGTTTTTGCTCGGAGTTTTGAAGATGCAATTATCGCCATGTTGTTCAATTATAACATTCAAGTAGTTGTAATTCGTTTTGACATCATCGCAAAATCAACTAACAAGCTAAAACTATTAAGGCCATTTATATCTTCTTTAACTGGGCTTAATTATGCTGACCTAGACAATGAGCACCTAGCAACCTATTTAGCTTGGTCTATCAAGAAAATAAGGCCAGAAATTGACTTGTATTATGTCACAAATCATTCTCTTCTTGAACTGGAAGACGAAGTAGTTTCTACTTTTAGAAGGATATTTTATCGACAAGAAGATTTACAAGAATTACATTTAAGTATTCAACGTGGCCTTGAAGAGCGTTACGAAACGCCTTTCTTTTCGGCTTTGGTAAAATACTCTCAGCAGCCTACGTCGGTGTTTCATGCTATGCCTATTTCAAGAGGCAATTCAGTTTACAAAAGCTTTTGGATTCGTGATTTTGGAGAATTTTACGGTCGCAATTTATTTCTTGCAGAAACATCAGCTACAACGGGAGGTTTAGACAGTCTCTTACAACCTACAGGACCTTTAAAAAAGGCTCAAGAAATGGCCGCTAAGGCCTTTGGTTCTAGAAACACCTATTTTGTAACCAACGGTACAAGTACAGCGAATAAAATTGTACAACAAGCCATTGTTCAGCCTGGCGATTATGTTCTAATTGATCGAGATTGTCATAAAAGTCACCACTACTCACAAGTACTATCAGGAGGGTTCCCAATATATCTAGATTCTTACCCCATTGAAGAATATAGCATGTACGGTGCTGTACCACTTTCAGAAATAAAAGAGAAACTACTTTTAATGAAAGATAAAGGTGTATTAGACCAAGTGAAAATGCTTGTGCTTACCAATTGCACTTTTGATGGTTTGGTGTACAATGTAGAAAAAGTGATGCAAGAAATTCTAGCAATTAAACCAAATATGGTTTTTCTATGGGATGAGGCATGGTTTGGTTTTGCGGCATTTACACACACTTACAAAAAACGTACGGCAATGTACGTAGCACGTAAACTGAGGTACCGCTACCTGAGCCAAGCTTATAGAGCCGAGTATAAAAACCACATAAAAGAATTGAAAGAAGGCGATATCCCACTTATGCCAGATCCGGACAAAGTGGTCATCCGAACCTACTCTACTCAATCCACTCACAAAACACTTTCTAGTTTTCGTCAAGGATCAATGATTCATGTGTATGACGAAGATTTTCCTAAAAAGAAAGATGCATTCCTTGAAGCATACATGACTCATACCTCAACATCGGCAAATTATCAAATATTGGCTTCAATGGATGTGGGACGTCGTCAGGTCCAGTTTGAGGGCTTCGAAATGGTTGAAAAGTGCATTGAGTTAAGTATGATTCTTAGAGCCAAAATCAATGACAATCCGAAACTCAAAAAATATTTTGACGTACTTACTGTTGAGGATTTTATTCCCAAAGCATATCGTAAATCCGGTCTTTCAGAATATTACGACCCTAAAAAAGGTTGGAATAGATTAGAAAAAGCATGGGGACAAGATGAATTCGTTTTAGACCCAACAAAAATCAATTTACACATTGGCCGAACTGGAGTTGATGGTGACACGTTTAAGAATCGTTTTTTGATGGATAAATTCAATATCCAAATCAATAAAACGTCTAGAAACTCAGTGTTGTTTATGACCAACATTGGTACCACTCGAGGAAGTATTGCCTACCTAGTTTCTGTGTTACTTCAAATTTCTAAAGAACTAGACGAAGAAACCAAAAGCTGGACAAAAACAGAATCTACCATTCGTAAAAAGCAAATTAAAAGCTTGTGTGAAGACTACCCTTCACTTCCCGACTTCAGTGCCTTTCACGAATCTTTCAGACATAAGCATGATGTTCCCGGTGGAGATATAAGAAAAGCTTATTACTTAGCTTACAGCGAAGAAAATTATGATTTTGTAAGCATTGAAAAATGCCTTAGGCAAGTTAAACAAGGCAAAACAATGGTGTCTTGTGCATTTGTTATTCCTTATCCTCCAGGCTTCCCAGTATTAGTTCCTGGACAAATTATAAGCACAGAAATCTTAGAATTTATGATAGCGCTAGATGTCAAAGAAATTCATGGTTATCAACCGGATTTAGGTTTGCAGGTGTTTACTGATGAGGCGTTAATAAAACAATAAAAAGCAGAACCCTTTAACATATAAAATATGGCTACTAAAAAGAAAACTACTAAGAAGGTTAGTGAACTTACGAAACCTCTAAAAGGAATTTCGGATATCAGACGTTTTTTCTATAAA
>JBMYOI010000039.1:0-20923 GCA_049599135.1 Salibacteraceae bacterium | reverse complement strand
TTGATAAGAATCAGAGTTTAAAGTGATGCAGGTTACGCAGATATATTGGTTAAAAATTTAATTTAGTAGAAGCAATTAATAATTTAATTAAACGCTAAAAACAAACAAAAAAATGAAACACCTTGTTATTCTAGGAGCTGGAACTGCAGGAACAATGATGGCAAATCATCTGCGCAGAGAATTACCTAAAAAGGAATGGGAAATTACTATTGTTGACCAAGAAAAAACACATTATTACCAGCCTGGGTATTTGTTTATGCCTTTTGATATTTACAAGCCAAAAGACGTTGTAAAAAAAATTGACAAATTTATTCCAAAGGGAGCAAAACTAATTCAAGAATCCATTGACAGAATCGACAAAGACAACAATAAAGTATTACTTGAAAATGGAAGTGAGCTTAATTACGATTTGTTAATTATTGCGACTGGAACAGACATTGCACCAGATGAAACTGAAGGATTATTGGGTGATCAATGGCAAAAAAGCATTTTTGATTTTTACAGTTATGAAGGAGCTAAAAACCTTCGTAAAAAACTAATGAAATGGGAAGGTGGAAAGCTAGTTGTTCATATTTGTGAATTACCTATTAAATGCCCTGTTGCCCCACTTGAGTTTGCTTTTTTAGCTGATGCATTTTTCGAGCAAAAAGGTATGCGCGACAAAGTTGACATAACCTTTGTAACTCCAGTAGACGGAGCTTTCACAAAACCAAAAGCTTCTGCGACTCTTAATCACTTACTTGATGAAAAAAACATCAAAGTAGTGCCTAACTTTAATATTGAACGAGTAGATTCTGAAAACAAAAAAATCATTGACTACGCAGATACTGAAGTTGAATATGATTTACTGGTTACTGTACCAACTAATATGGGGTCTAAAGCCATTGAGCGATCTGGTTTTGGTGACGATCTAAATTTTGTACCTACAAACAAAGGAACGCTTCAATCTAAGGTTAAAGAAAACATTTTTGTAATTGGTGATGCAACTAACGTCCCAGCCTCTAAAGCTGGTAGTGTTGCTCATTTTGAAGCTGAAATATTAACTAAAAACATTCTGAATTATATTAGCGGTAAAGAATTAGAAGAACAATTTGATGGCCATGCAAACTGTTTTGTTGAAACAGGACACGGTAAAGCTATTCTGATTGATTTTAATTATACTCACGAACCAGTAACAGGAAGTTTTCCATTTGCAGGAATTGGGCCTCTTAGTCTATTAAAAGAGAGCTACATGAACCATATGGGTAAATTGGCCTTTAAATGGGTGTATTGGAACATGCTATTACCTGGAAGACACATTCCGTTTGTACCAGCTAAAATGAAAGAAGAAGGAAAGAATTTTTAAAAACTCAAAACAAAACACAAACTCAAAACATTATGGAAAAGACAATTGCTGGAAACGCAGTAAACGTAAACGACGAAGGTTACTTAACTGACCTTAATCAATGGAACAAGGACATCGCTACTGAACTAGCTAGTGAAGCCGATATTAATTTATCTGACGATCATTGGAAAGTTCTTGAGTACCTTCAGGAACAATACAAAAACGAGGTTCCTTTAACTATTAGAAAAATTGGTAAAAGTGGAGTTGTAAGTATAAAAGAGTTTTACGCTTTGTTTCCAAATGGCCCATTAAAGATTTCAAGTAAAATTGCTGGAATCCCGAAACCGGTTAGTTGTATTTAATTATTAAAAAAAAGAAATTATGAGTGATGCTAAAGATGCGCCTGTAAAAAAAATGATGCTTATCCTTTCTAAGGCAACCATCGAAAATGTTTATGCCTGTTTTGTATTGGCGAACGGTGCAAGAATGGAAGGAATTGAATCTGAAATATTTTTTACTTTCTTTGGATTAGAGGCTATTCAAAAAAACAAACTAGACGACTTACACACCTCAACAGTGGGTAACCCTGCTATGCATATTCCTACTATGCTTGGCGGCTTACCAGGGATGGAAGCACTAGCAAGTAAGATGATGAAAGCTGAAATGGAAAAACTTGATATTCCTCCAGTTGGTGAATTTCTTGAAATACTTTCTGCTTCAGGTACCAAATTATGGGCATGTAAGCTAGCAATGGATATGTTTAAACTCGATCGTAAAGACTTAATTGATGATATTGATGCAGTAATTACGGTTGGAGATTTCTATGAAAAATCAAAAGGCGAAGGAACTCACCTTATGTTTATCTAATAGCGAAAAAAATATCAATTTAGAAGAGCTGGTCAATTGACTGGCTCTTTTTGGTTGCATTAGTCTGTAATCAAATTGGTAGAAAGATGTAACATACAGTCGTAAATCGTTACGGCCTTATGCAATGTTTGTTTACAGTTTTCAAAAAGGGAATTAAATATCCTAATTCAAAAGTTCGGAAAGAACTTCTTCTTTAGATCGAGCTCCTTCAAAAAACATCAAAACTTTATCTAATACATCATCAACGGCCGAGTCTGGACAAGAAGCCCCGCTTGTTAAAATTATTCGTGTAGGTTTTTTATTTACCAACCAATCGTGTGAAATCAAATCTGATTTTTCTTCGTAATTGAAATGATGAATTTCGTTTTCTGATTTAATTTCATCTACTGAAGAAATAAAATAAGTTGGAAATTTTCGCTCACACAACTCAACTAAATGACTTGTATTTGAACTATTGTAACCTCCCACAACAATTGCTAAGTGAGCTTCTTCTTTCAACAAACCATAGGTAGCCTCTTGATTATCGTTTGTAGCATAACATAACGTATCTCGAGTATCCACAAAATGATTTTTAATTTCTTCTATTCCAAATTTTTTAATTAGTTCAGCTTTGAAATATTCAGCAATTTCGTGAGTATCACTAGCCAACATGGTGGTTTGATTTACAACCCCTACTCTATTAAAATGAATCTGTGGATCAAAACCTATTGAATGTTTCCCTTTAAATTCAACGTAAAACTCTTCTTTCGTTTTTGAGCCTTTGGTATACTCAGCCAATCGTTTGGCTTCTTCTAAATCTTTAACTACTACTGATGGAGCACTTTCTTGAGAGTGAGAAAAAGTAGCTCGAGTTTCCTCATGAGCATGCTTACCATGAATGATAACTGTAGCTTCTTGCTTTCCTAGCTTTTCACTCATATTCCACACCTTTTTTACAAAAGGGCAAGTGGTGTCATATTTTTCTATTTGAATACCAATTTCTTTGAGTTTATTCTCAATTTTAATGGTAGTACCAAATGCAGGAATAAGTACAATATCCTGATCAGATAACTCCTCCCATTTCACCTCTTGATTTCCTTTAGTATCCATTAAAAACCGAATTCCTTTAGCTTCTAAATCTGCATTTACCAATGGGTTATGAATCATTTGACTCAAAAGAAAAACTCGTTTTCCGGGGTTTTCTTCTACCGTACGGTAACTGATTTCAATTGCGTTTTCAACACCGTAACAAAATCCAAAGTGGCGTGCAATTAAAATTTGAACAGAACCAAAATCCAAGGTAGTTGGAGAATAATCCTTTTTTCTAGGATCAGTAATCTTTCTACTTTCCTTTATTTGACCAATAAAAGAACTGCGGTATTGTTGTGGAATATCAAACTTTTTCATGCAAAGCAAAAGTAGCTATCTGTGTTGTCATATACTAGTACATATATTTCGCACTATTGTTCGCACTTAATTATCTAGCCACTCTATATTTCGGTAATACCTAGTGACAATATTCGGGTCAGGATCTAAATCAACCCCTGAGTTTCCTTTGTTTTCGTATTCCAGCATAGAAAGAACATACCTAATACTCTCTAATCGTGCTACCTTTTTATTGTTCGCTTTTATTACAATCCAAGGGCAATATTCAGAGTGAGTTAAGCTAAACATATGGTTTTTGTATTTTGTATAATCGTCCCATTTATCTTGGGCTTGCATATCTACTGGAGACACTTTCCATTGTTTGTGCGGGTCTGTTTTTCTTGATTCAAAACGCTTTTGTTGCTCTTTTTTATCAATAGAAAACCAAAACTTAAATATTTTGATCCCACTTTCGTATAACATATGTTCAAACTCAGGTACTTGTTGCATAAACCTACGGTACTGTTCTCTTGTACAAAACCCCATTACAGGTTCCACTACTGCTCGGTTATACCAGCTACGATCAAAAAAAACTATTTCACCAGCATTTGGTAAATGATTAACGTATCTCTGAAAATACCATTGACCTTTCTCCTGTTGTGTTGGTTTGTTAAGTGCAACCGTATTCATTGCTCTGGGACTCAGGTGCTCCTTAAACCGTTTAATTGCACCTCCTTTTCCTGCCGAGTCTCTACCTTCAAATATTATAGCCACACGTTGTCCCTTTTTTTGAATGGAGTTTTGAAGCTGGACCAGTTCTGTTTGAAGTAATTCAAGCTCCTTTTCGTATTTAACGAACTTAAGTGCTTTTTTAACGTTTACCGTATTCTGAGAAAATAGATTTCTCAATCCCTTATATGATTTCAGTAATTCAATATCCTCTTCGGAAAGTCCTTCTATTGATTCTAAGTCTGTTTTTTCCATAATAATCTATATTACAAGCAAGATAATCATATTGAGAATCAGAAGGGTTTCAAATTGAAAAAAAGTATGGTTTACCTTTTGAATTGACCTATTTTTGCCGCCTTAAATAATCACCTGCCCGGCTTGCTAGCCTTTGGCTAGGTGGTGAAACCCGCCGGAGGCGGACAGGTTGGTAGACACATAGGAGTAATGTTCTTTTTATACGTTCTAAAAAGTAAAAATAAAAAGTTTCGATATGTTGGTATTTCCAGCAATGTTGAACGTAGATTTGCAGAACACAATTCTGGAAAATCAAATTCTACTCGTGGTTTTAAACCTTTTGATTTAATTCATGTTGAGAAATTTCAATCGAGAATTGAAGCAAGAACAAGAGAGAAGTTCTTGAAATCTGGTCAAGGTAGAAAATGGCTAGATCTAAACATATAATCACCTGCCCGGGTGGTGAAATTGGTAGACACGCCAGCTTGAGGGGCTGGTGCTCTTAAGGGCGTGCTGGTTCGAGTCCAGTCTCGGGCACTATAACAAATTAACCCTTGATTCTAACAAAGAGTCAGGGGTTTTGTTTTTAAGCAAGTTACTATACACAGCTACATTAACACCCCTTTACTCGATTGAATCACTGGTGGAAGATCGGTTTCGTTCAGCATTTCTCGTAAATCAATTTCGATTGTTCTAACCAACGAAAGCATCGGAATATCATTGGCCATTCCTTGAAACGGATTTTCAGAATAATCACCGACTATTTCCATCATTATATAAATCCATCCTATTAAAATAGTTACGGGTACTGACAACCAAAGCCCCCAAGTACTTACCTCCATTAGATTTGGAATCATGCTAAAAGGTAATAATGCTATAAAAATTCCTACAAAATACCGACTCATATTTGCTTGCATACGCGGAAGTGGAAATTTCTTTAAGCGTTCATTTTTTCCTTGAAGAGTATAAAAACCTTTGAGTAATTTCTCCAATTCCATGTGGCGGAAATCATCAATCAGTCCAGCTTTTCTTAATTGAGTTAATTGGCGAGATTGTTCATTGATAATTTGGGTAGCAGTATTTGCTTTTTTCGACAAGCGTTCGTATTCTTCTCTAACCAGGAATTGTTCCAATCCCTTATTAGTTTCCTCGTCATCAATTAATCCTACCCCAAATTTCTCTTGATACATTTTTGCCGTCCTTGCAACATGTCCGCCTTGGCTTATGTGCTCCCAAGGTGTTGGCACTAATAACTGACTTCTATGTGAATACAACCAAGCTATATGTCTATAGATAAGCGTCTTTTTTATTTTAACTAATTCTTCATCATTCACTTTATTGTCAGCAAACAAATCGGTAACAAAGCCGTCTACCATCATTCCCCAAGACCTGCTGTCATTTACAATACCACCCCAAATTTTACGAGCTTCCCATAATCGTTCATAAGCATGATTATTCTTAAATCCCACATAAAAAGCAACAGCTGTACCTATAACCGAAACGGGTAACCAAGGAATAGTAAACGAAATAATTTTAAAATGATACAGAGCTGCAATTCCTCCCATAACTATAAGCAACCAAGCAATATGGGGTGCAGACCACCCTATTAGGTTTTTGATCCTAATTCCTTTAGTAGTAATCATAAATAGTATTGTTTAATAGGTAATTAATGAAATCATAAATAGCAAATTAATTCCTCTACTTATTCAATCTTTGAAGCAGCTCAAGATAAGGTTCTAATCGTTGATGTAAAAACGTATCGACTAGCAAACCAAAAACAAATAAAACTAACAAGCCCATTAAAAGCCCTCGGGCATAGTCACCGTGAAAAAAGAAGAGCAATAATGCAGTAATTGCCATTGAAACAGGCCAAACCTTAATAATTATTGAGTAGTTTTTGTTATCCCTTTCAGCTTTTAATAATTCTTGCTCAACTGCCAACTGAGGTTTAGTTTGATACATTTCCGAAGCATTAACCACATGGCCAGGACGGGAAAAAGATAAAAATCCTCCATAACCAATTCCTATCAACATTAAAATTCCTAATGGAATGAGCATTCCCTTTAATATTCCATTTTCAGATTTAAAAATTAAAAACATAAAAATTAGTGACGTTACTCCCATAGCAATCATCAGTTTTCCTTGCAATGCATCCCCTAAGCCCCATTTTGTTGTTTGCTCTATAAACTCCATTTTGATTTAATTAATTAATAAAAACTCTTTATCTCTCTTGTGCTTAATTTAGTCAATAACTATTTTATCCTAGTTAAATCAATAATTTGTCATGTTTCAAAAGTCAAGTATCTCTTAGATAAAGGACAAACCTAAAGCACGACATTGTTTAATTTTTAGCCGAAATAATCATATCCTCAGGATTTAAAATTGGTTTTGAATATCCATTTTTAGCAACATTAATCATTGAGAGACCTATTTGGGCTGTATTAACAATTGAATTAGGCGATATCCATTTAATTAAATAGAGCAGCCATTTTAAGTTATTAATTAAAACTCGATACAATTTTGAACTAGGTTGAATTCCTTTTAATGGAATTATTCCCCCAGGTCGGTACATGTAGGCACCTTTGAAACCTATTTTTAATAAGTCATTCTCTAGTTTCCCTTTTACCCTAGCCCACATTAACTTCCCTTTTTCAGAACTATCTGTTCCTTGGCCAGATACATAAACAAGCGTCATCATTGGACTCAACTTTAATAACACTTTTGCTAAAGCCATAGTAAAATCATAAGTCAATTTAGTGTATTCCAGTTCTGACAAACTTGCTGCAGAAACTCCCATACAGCAATAAGCAGCATCGTAGCCTTTCAAGCTATCTTTAACCGATTCGAACTCCGAAAAATCTCTATGTATTAGCTCTTTTAATTTAGGATGATTCATACCTAAAGACTTTCTTGAAATTGAAAGGACTTCGGTAATATCTTTATGTTGAAGGCATTCTAAAAGAACACCTTTGCCTATCATACCAGTTGCTCCTGTTACAATTACTTTCATACTTTTTAATTTACTGACCGATAAGAAACTGGAGTTTGTCCTGTGTGAAGTTTGAACATTCTAGTAAAATAATGCGGATAATTAAATCCTAATTGATAGGCAATTTCACTAACCGATTCGTTAGAATTAAGCAATAATGATTTCGCTCTATCAATTAAAACAGCATTAACGTGATCTTTGACATTCCTGCCAGTTTCTTTTTTTAATAAATCGCTCAAATAATTTGGTGATAGATAAACTTTTTCGGCAAAAAAGCCAACACTTGGAATACCATTAGAACTAAGCTGATCGGAGTTCACATATTCCTTTAAAATATTCAAAAATTGGGTAACTACGTCTTTGTGTGAGTTCGTTCGTGTATGAAATTGCCTTTCGTAATAACGATTGCTGTAATTGAGTAAAACGTCCAAATGCGAAATAATCAATTCTTGAGTATGCCCATCTATATTCTGATTGTATTCACTTTCTATTTTCTGAACGGTATCATGTAATATACTTTTTTCTATATCGGATAAATGAAGCGCTTCATTCACATCATACGAAAAGAAAGAATAATCCTGAATCTTTTTCCCAAGGACAGATTTCCGAATCAAATCTGGATGAAAAAACAACATCCAACCCGCTTGTTCCCCTTCAACAATTTCTTCAGTTTGAGTCACTACTTGCCCAGGCTCAAAAAACACCAGAACCCCTTCTTCAAAATCGTAATGACTTCTTCCGTATTGCATACCGCAATTATGCTCTTTGAGCGATATCATATAAAGATCACACGATATTTTAACTCCAATAAAATCCTTCGTAGATTTTAGTTTAGAAACGTCCATGAGACTAACTAGGGGGTGTTTAGGTTTCTCATACCCAAACAACTCATGCAATTGAGTCACTGAACTAATGCGTAATATCTCTTCCTTCATTTTTGAAAGATTTTAAATTGGATTGCAAATATCAATTAAGATAAATGCTTTTAATAACACATTTCCAATTAGGTCGAACACAAATAAAGGACAATAATGAAGGCAACAACCTATTCCAATGGAGAACCCGAAAACCCGCCATTCAGTTTACCTTTGATACATGAAAGTTTCTGAGTTAAAAGTTCTAGAATTAGCTTCTGTTCTAGCTGGCCCACAAGTAGGCAGTTTTTTTTCTGAACTGGGTGCACAAGTTATCAAAGTTGAAAATGAAACCACCCAAGGAGACGTTACGCGAAATTGGCGACTTCCATCTGAGTCAAACACAACAATTATATCTGCATACTATGCTAGTGCAAATACAGGGAAAGAAACGCTATTTATTAATTTAAAAAGTCAAGAAGGGAAGTCCGAGATTGTGGAGTTAATTAAAACATGTGATATCATAATCTCCAATTTTAAACCGGGCGATGCCGTTAAATTCGGGCTCGACTACGAATCGTGTAAAAAAATAAATTCGAAAATCATTTACGGCGAGATTACCGGTTTTGGTAAAAAAAATAATCGAACAGCTTTTGATGTAATACTTCAGGCCGAAACGGGCTATATTTCTATGAACGGCACCAACTCAGATAACCTAGCCAAATTACCAGTTGCCTTCATCGATTTATTTGCCGCCCATCAATTAAAAGAAGGTTTGCTTTTAGCCCTTCTCGAGAACAGATTCCCTGCCCTAGTTTCCGTTTCACTTTACGATAGCGCCATTGCATCTTTAGCCAATCAGGCGAGTAACTATTTAATGGAAAGTCACATTCCAAAACCAATGAAGACCTTACACCCTAACATTGCCCCTTATGGCGAAATATATCTGACTAAAGACTTGAAACAGGTTACCGTAGCCATAGGAACTGAAAGACATTTCAAAAGGTTATTGGAGCTTTTAAAGCTTGAATATCAAGAACAATTTAATACAAATGCTAAGCGCGTTAAAAATAGGTTGGAATTAAATAAACTGATTGAGCCTGCTATTTCAAGACTTTCTAGAACTGACTTTTTATCAAAAGCTAACGAATTAAAAATTCCTGCTGGCGGAGTTTACAATTTGAAAGAAGTGTTTGAGCAAGATGCAGCAAAAGATCTCGTAATAAGTGAAACGTTAGAAAACCAAGAAGTAAAAAAAGTAAAAACTGTTGTTTTCTCTATTTCTTCTTAAGGTACTTGCGCACAACAGTGAGCAGTCTCTTGGCTTCTTCCTCTGTTAATTGTTTTCCAAAGCGAACTTCTTTACCCAAACATTTAAATGAAATGGTCTCACCGCCTCTAACCCAAAATGAATTAAAATAAACTGCAACAAAAGAAAGGTTCGAATTTTTCACCAAAGTAAGTTCAGAGATGTTTTGTGTAAAATAGCGCTGAGTTTTACCTGCTTCCCTAATTTGATCTGTTAATTCTAAATTACCCTCGTGGATATAAATTACCTCTTTACCCCATTTTCGCCAAAACCATGTTTTACCGACGATGTATTCGAAATAACCCCAAAATATGAGGTAAACGAATAAGAAAACTTTCTGCTCGGTAACCACCGCTTGAAAAAAATACACTGCAATATAAATCCCACATAACGTCCACAATAAGAGCCAAGCAAACAATAAAGACTCTTGCCAACCTTTTACTTTACCGCTAATGTGAATCTTAACACTACTCTTTTCTTTCCAAAATTCTATTCTTTCTCCTATTTTATCACTCATATTTGTACTTGGCAAGCTATTTGAATTTAATGCAAAATAAATGCGATTAAACGATTAAAGCATCGAATAATCGCGGAAAGATTTTTTACTGAGAACATTTTTATTGACATTTGGCAATTCATGTTCGCAAAACAATTTAATATGAGATTAATATTAATCATTTTAACTTCAATTTTGAGTTTAGGCTCAACCTTGAATGCACAAGTGATCGGTGGTCAACAAGACAAACTTTTTGATTTGTATTTACTTGAAAAGTATGAAGATTGCTATTTCAAGGCCATTAAGCTTACAGAAAACGACAAATACAGATCGGACCCGGAGCCATACCTATACGTAGCTATGTGCGCATTAACCTTCAATGATGATGTAGAGCTCAAAGAAGCTTTTGGCGACCCATTAAAGGATGCATTGAAATATGCTGCCAAGGCTAAGAAGTATTATGCCAAGATGGAAAAGAAAAGCACTCCAACATTTGCCATGGAGGACAACTTGGAGTTTTTTGATGATCTAAACAGAGTTGCCTTAGAGGAGATTATATATCACTACAACGAAGACAAATACAGCAAGGCAGCTTCTTGGGGTAAAAAATTAAGTAAAGTTGATCCTACAAATGCTAGCATTCAAGTTTTAGTTGGTGCTAACATGCTATTATCAAAAAATATGGAAGGCCTTAAACTAATAGATCAATACTGGCCTGAAATTCAAGAAACATACAAATCTGGCGATGAAGTTCCAGAAGACGCAACGAAAAAAGCCTTGGTCTATGGTATTATTGGACTTTCGAAGTATTATAGCGAGGCAGGAGACTCATTTAAGGCTAAAGAAATTATTCAATTTGGAAAAGATTTGTTTGTGGATAACATGAAAATTGACCACCAGTACGAAAATCTAAACCCATAAACATTTTTAAAATTAATCTTAAAATCCTTTTCGATTGAAAAGGATTTTTTTTTGCTATGAGAATTGATGTGATATCTGCGGTACCAGCTTTGTTGGATAGTTCTTTAAACAACTCAATAATAAAGCGTGCCCAAGATAATGGTCATGCGGAAATTGTCATTCACGACTTGCATGATTACGGAAAAGGTAAATATCGTCAAATTGACGACACGCAATATGGTGGTGGAGCAGGCATGGTTCTAAGTTGCGAACCAATTTCAAAGGTGATTGAAAAGCTTCAAGCAGAAAGAAGTTATGACCAAGTGATATTCATGACTCCAGATGCTCCAGTTTTCTCACAATCAATGGCAAATCAGCTTAGTTTAATCGATAACATTATAATATTGTGTGGTCATTATAAAGGAATTGATGAGCGCATAAGAGAAACTTATATCACTCAAGAAATTTCGATTGGCGATTTTGTGCTTACCGGGGGCGAAATTCCGGCTTGCGTGGTCATTGATAGTGTTGTTAGACTGATACCTGGAGTTATTTCTGATGAACAATCTGCTTTGAGTGATTCATTTCAAGACGATTTACTTTCACCTCCGGTATATACACGCCCTTCCAACTGGAACAACCAGGAGGTGCCAAGTGTTTTATTATCAGGTAATTTCAAGAACATAGATGCTTGGAGACACGAAAAATCTGTGGAACGAACACAGGAAAGGAGGCCCGACTTATTAAAGAAAAAATAATCTTAAGAAAATCAGTATAATCTTAAGAAGTTATTACATACATTTGCAGACCCAAATTTGACAGTAAAAATTTGTATCCATGGATCAGATAATTCGAGATATACAAGAAGAGGTAGTAGGAAGCAATTCTCTACCAAATTTCAAAGCAGGTGATACCATCAGCGTTGATTATAAAATTCGTGAAGGAAATAAAGAGCGAATTCAGCAATTTAGAGGTGTTGTTATACAACGTCGCGGAGACAAAGCCACAGAAACTTTTACTGTACGTAAGGTTTCTAACGGAATTGGAGTTGAAAGAATTTTTCCAGTAATGTCACCATTTATTGAAAGCATTGCAGTTCACAAAGTAGGTTCAGTAAGAAGAGCTAGAATTTTCTACTTAAGAGAAAGAAAAGGTAAAGCAGCAAGAATCAAGGAAAAACGATTCTAGGCTACTTAAAGGTTTTATAAAAAGCCTTCCCGATTATTCGGGAGGGCTTTTTTGCGTCTAATTGCATCATAATTATTATGGAAAAAGTAGGTCTGTTTTACGGTTCAGATACTGGTTGCACTGAAATTGTTGCCCGAATGATTAGAGAGCGTCTTAAAGACGTTTACGAAGTGATATTGGTCGATGTTTACGATATTCAAGGAGATGAAATTCTTGAATACGACAAACTTATTTTCGGATTATCTACTTGGCACGATGGTCAACTTCAAAGCGCTTGGGACGATTATCACAATGCTTTTTCTAAACTAGACTTAACTGGTAAAACAGTTGCCCTCTTTGGGCTTGGAGATCAATATGGTTACAGTACTTACTTCTGTGATGGAATTGGCGTAATTGGAAAATTAGCTCAAAAAAATGGAGCTAAAATTATTGGTCATTGGCCTACGGAAGGTTACGAACACGATGAATCAATTGCCGAAATTGATGGTGATACTTTTATTGGTTTGTGCCTTGATGAAGACAACCAAGATGAATTAACAGAAGAAAGAGTTGATGCTTGGGTTGATCAATTAAAAAAGGAATTCGTTTAATCCTTCTTTTCAGGGTTGGGTTTAAAAAAATATCGAATAGTCATTTTCTTTTCCTCTACCGGTGGATTTTCCCAATATCGCTCACCATAAACTGACTCCATTTTTCTAATATCATCCTCATCGGTTTCCCAACGATAGACCCTTTTTTCTAAGAAAACCCATTTACGATATTTCAAAGCCAAAACACCACCAACAATACCACCAAACAAATGAGACTCCCAGGATATTCCATCCTCTAAAGGAAGAACACCCCAAATCATTCCACCATATAAAAACACTACTATAAGTGAAACTGCGACCAGTCTATAGGACTTACGAAACATTCCGCTAAAAAAAAGCAAAGAAGCTAAAGCGTATATAACACCACTAGCGCCAATATGAAATGAAGGGCGAGCAAACAACCATACTAAAAGCCCTGTAAAAAATATAGAATAGAAATAGGCTTTGTAAAATACTGGTCTGTAGAAATAGTACGTCAACGACCCTAAAACAAGCATAGGAATGGTATTACTCATCAAGTGCTTAACATCTCCATGGATAAATGGACTTAAGAATATACCACCTAAAGACTTAAACTCACGCGGATAAATGCCTAACCAACTCAATTTGGTATCGAAAGCTAATTCTACTAAAAATGGTATCCACATAAGGACAACAAAAAGCAGAGGAATTTGAATGTTACTAATTTTCATTATTAATTGCCAAAGGTAACAGCAACGTGTTTAAAAACGAATCAGCTTGATGACAAATGCCCCGCTAACAAAAGTTAAGTTCGTCACAAATTATATTAATATGAGAGTTCATTTTATTGCCATTGGTGGAAGCGCTATGCACAACTTAGCATTAGCCCTGAATGATTTAGGATATCAGGTGACTGGAAGTGATGACGAAATTTTCGAGCCATCAAAATCAAGATTAGCTGCCAAAGGAATTTTACCAAATAAAATGGGTTGGAATTCTGATATAATTACCCCTGATATTGAGGCTGTTATTTTGGGAATGCACGCACGAAAGAACAACCCCGAGCTACTTAAAGCACAAGAACTAGGGTTAAACATATACAGTTACCCTGAATATTTGTATGAGCAATCGAAGAATAAAATTAGAGTTGTAATCGGTGGGTCACATGGCAAAACTTCTATCACCTCCATGATATTGCATGTTTTAAATAAAAACGGCGTTGATACTGATTACATGGTTGGTGCTCAGTTGGCTGGATTCGACAACATGGTAAAACTTACCAAAACCGCGAAATACATGGTCATGGAAGGTGATGAATACCTCTCCTCTCCTATTGACTTAAGGCCCAAGTTTCATTTATACCGCCCAAATATTGCCTTAATATCGGGCATTGCATGGGATCATATAAATGTATTTCCAACATTTGACAATTACGTTGATCAGTTTAGAATATTCATAGACAAAATTGAAGATAACGGAACACTGGTTTATTGCAATGAAGACTTAGAAGTAAAAAAGATATCGGAAGAATCAACTTCAGTAAAAACCAAAATAGCATACGGAATTCCTGATCACACCATTGTAAATGGAATAACGACTATTCATCACAATGGAAATGATTACCCGCTAATGGTTTTTGGTAATCATAATCTTCAAAATTTATATGGCGCTTGGAATATTTTAAAACTTATGGGGTTAGATGACCACACCATCCTTGAAAGTTTCGCTGACTTTAGTGGCGCTTCGAAACGACTAGAACTTATCAAAAGAAATAATGTAAGTGCTGTTTACAAAGACTTTGCTCACTCACCTTCAAAACTGGAAGCAACTACCCAAGCAGTAAAAGATCAATTTACCGACCGTGAACTAATTGCGTGTATGGAATTACATACGTTTAGTTCATTGAACAAAGAATTTTTGAGTCATTACAAAGACTCAATGGATAAAGCCGATAGAGCAATGGTTTATTTCAATCCGCATACACTTGAGCACAAGAAATTACCGCCAATTTCAAAAGAGGAAGTGAAAGAAGGTTTTGGAAATGAGAATGTCGAAGTTTTTGACAATTCGGATGAATTGATAGCGGAGCTTAAATCGATTGATTGGAAAAATAAAAACCTGTTACTGATGACCTCAGGAAACTTTAATGGCCTTGACCTTGACGAATTTGGAAGGGAGCTTATTTAAACTCTCGACTGAAGAAAGGTACTCTTGATAATATCAAGGCAACAATAGCTGCGTAAGAAAAACCTAAAACCATAAACCCGATTAAGGTTGCCGTACTTTGGGTATTCGCGCTAAAAACAAATTCTAAATTTTGTGATAGCTTGGTTACTTCTTCTGGCGTATAGCCATTGGATTGCGCTTCTGACAACTTTTGTTGGATTAAAAAGTTAAAGAATTGCGTATCTACAAATCGGTAAAAAACGTAAGTAAAAAGGGTAACTAATAAAGTGTAAACGGACCCTATTTGGGCTCCAGCTTTAAACAACTTCTTAAAAGTACTGTCGGGGTTTGTCGTAAAATATTCTCGAACACCAAGAAAAACTGCTAACAATAGGTATAAAAAGTACAATTGCGTAGCCCAAGTATATTCCAACTCAAACATAAAAACTAAAAAACGAGTTCCCATGCCTATTACAGCAAAAGCTACCGCATAAATTGTTCTGTTACTCATAAGCCTTAAAAAAGAAGCCCTGACGGTACCGTCAGGGCTTTATTTTATCCGTTCATTGAAATTAAAAACTCTTCGTTTGATCGAGTTCCGGCCATGCGGCTTTTCAAGAATTCCATTGCCTCAATTGGATTCATATCGCTTAAATGCTTACGCAATATCCAAATGCGTTGCATCATAGCAGAATCAATTAATAAGTCATCTCTTCGTGTACTTGAAGCAGCCAAGTCAATAGCTGGATAAACACGTCTATTGGAAATTGTTCTATCCAATTGAAGCTCCATGTTACCAGTTCCTTTAAACTCTTCGAAAATTACTTCGTCCATTTTAGAGCCAGTTTCGGTAAGTGCTGTAGCAATAATGGTTAATGATCCACCATCTTCAATATTACGAGCAGCCCCAAAGAAACGTTTTGGTTTGTGTAATGCATGAGCATCAACACCACCCGTAAGAACTTTACCAGAGCCTGGAGCTACAGTATTGTATGCACGAGCTAAACGTGTAATTGAATCCAAAAGAATTACCACATCGTGACCACATTCTACTAAACGCTTTGCTTTTTCTAAAACGATATTTGCAACTTTAACATGCTTATCTGCAGGCTCGTCAAATGTACTGGCAACAACCTCAGCGCGAACGCTTCGTTTCATATCAGTAACTTCCTCAGGACGTTCATCAATTAACAATACCAACAAATACACTTCTGGATGATTTGATGCAATTGCATTTGCAACATCCTTAAGCAACATTGTTTTACCCGTTTTTGGTTGCGCAACGATTAATCCACGTTGTCCTTTTCCAATTGGAGTAAATAAATCGATACATCTTGTTGAAATACTCTCTTTTGCATGACCAGTAAGTTTTAACTTTTCTTCTGGATGCAACGGCGTCATGTATTCAAACGGAATTCTATCTCTAATATCTTGAGAAGGCAATCCGTTAATTTTTGTCACCTTAATAAGTGGGAAATATTTCTCTCCTTCTCGTGGAGGGCGAATAGAACCAAGAACTGTATCTCCTGTTTTAAGCCCGAATAATTTAATCTGACTCTGAGAAACATATACATCATCAGGTGAAGAATGATAGTTAAAATCACTTGATCTTAAAAATCCATATCCATCACCTAATATTTCCAATACACCTTCAGCTTGAACTAAATCACCAAAATCGTATTGGTCGTACTTAGCATTTCGCCTGTTATCTTCCGAATTATCAGATTTTCTCTGATTTGTGTTATTGCCTCTATTGTTATTATTATTCCGGTTGTTGTTGTTACGATTATCTCTCTGCTGATTGTTATTAGGTCTTCTATCCCTATTATTCTCTTGTCTAGAATCTTTGTTGTTTTCTTGCCTTGGCCCTTTGTTATCATTACGATTAGAATTTGATGGATTCTCTTTCGCATTTGACTTCGGGTTTGGCCTCGGATTTTGCTTTTCTGGCTTACCCTCCTGCTTTTCAGCAACAGGCTTTTCGTCCTGTTTAGCCTCCTTTTTTTCGGATTGCTTTACCTCCTGTTTTTTAGGAGCAGGTCGTTTTTGAACCGGTTGTTTTGCCTTTGGAGCTTCGTCAGCTTTAACTTCCGTCTTCACTTCAGTCTGTGCAACTGATCCGGTTGAACTTCCCAGTTTTTCTTTAGCAGGAACTCTTGCTCTCTTTCTTTTAGTCTGAGTATCAGACTTAGGTTCAACTGTTTTTTTCTCAGTTTGTTTAATGGCCTGAGTGTCTAAAATTTGATAAACTAACTCTTGTTTCTTTTTGGCTGGTTTAGCTATTTCTAGGGTCTTTGCGATCACTTTTAGATCATCAAGCAACTTCCCTTCAAGCTCTTTAATGTCGTACATATAGTATGTATTAGATTTTCTTTTTTGAATGAGTTTTGTAACTCTTTATTCGCGAAAAATTGAAATAAATTTTGAGGAATATCCTTTTTGTTTTTAAGGACGTCTTGCAATTATAGCACTTTTTTAACTCTTTAGTACATTTAGTTAATAAAATAGTTTTAAATATAACTTGAAACTTACTTTTGACTTCTCAAAATTTACACATGAAAGTATTTATTTCAGGCGCTTCAGGTTTAGTAGGCGGCAATTGCTACCGTTATTTTAAGGAAAAAGGAATGGACGTAGTGGGCTCACACTTTAAGTTTCCTTTGGAGCATACCGTACCTTTTGATACTCTTGATTTAAATAATACAGAAAACTTTGACCTTGAAGCCTTTTCACCGGACTACATTATACACTGTGGTGCATTAACTTGGGTTGATTACTGTGAAGACCATCAAGATGAAAGCTATTCAAAAACTGTTCAATCAACCAAAAACCTTTTAACTATCGCTGAGAAAACGGGAGCCAAACTCATTTACATATCTACTGATTATGTTTTTGACGGTAAAAACGGTCCCTACTCTGAAACAGATGACGTAAACCCGGTAAACATTTACGGAGAACACAAACTCGAAGGAGAAAGATTGACTTTAAGTTCGAACCCTGAAAATTTATCAATCCGAATTACCAATGTTTATGGTACTGAAGCCAGAAACAAAAACTTTGTAATGCGTTTGGTTGACAACATTGGCAAAGGCGAAGAAATGGAACTTAAACTTCCTTTTGACCAATACGCAACGCCAATTAATGCTCATGACATAGCTAGGGCTTTGTACCATTTGATAGAAGATAAAAAATCTGGTATTTACAATATTGCAAGTACCGATTATGTAAACCGGATTCAATTGGCTCAAAGAGTACTCAATTACTTTCCGAATCACAAGGTGAATATTGTTCCGGTATCTACCAAAGAATTTAACCCACCGGCAGACCGCCCGCTTTTAGGAGGACTAAAAACGGATAAGTTTTTAAGTGAATACCCAATGTTTAAATTCACCAATGTTGATGATTTTTTGAAACAAATTGGTTCTTAATTGTATTAATAGAATCGAGAGCGTAAATTCGCGCGCCTAACAATTAAACAAACATGGAATATATCCACGTACCTTACGGTTGCACCGTTCACGGAGAAGAAGAAATTGCTGCAGTAACTGAAGTTTTGAGAACATCTACCCAAATGGGTAAAAATGTGCGCGAAATGGAAGAACGAGTTGCCAAGTTGTTCAACAAAAACTATGGCATAATGGTTAACTCTGGTTCGTCTGCACTTTATTTAGCTGTCGAAATTTTAGAATTACCTGAAGGATCAGAAGTGATTACTCCTGCCCTAACCTTTGCTACCACTGTTGCCCCACAAATTAGAAACGGACTAGTTCCTGTATTGGTTGATGTGGAGCCTGGCACCTACAATATTGATGCAGATAAAGTGGAAGAACTTATCACCGATAAAACAAAGGCCATTATTGTACCTAACCTTATTGGTAACTTACCAGACTGGGATAAATTAGCTGCAATTGCTATAAAATATGACCTTAAAATTATTGAAGATTCTGCCGATACTTTAGGCGGGACTATCAATGGAGAAAGCTCTGGAAAACATTCAGACATTTCGATTACCAGTTTTTATGGGTCGCACGTTATTAATGCTGCCGGTAACGGAGGTATGTTATGCGTTAATTCTGATTATCACAGAGACAGAGCTAAACTATTAAGAAGCTGGGGACGTTCTTCTTCTTTATTTGTGGAGTCTGAAAAAATAGAAAACCGATTTAATGTTCAAGTTGACGGTATTGACTACGATGCCAAGTTTGTTTTCGAAGATTTAGGGTACAATTTAGAGCCTTCAGAAATGGGAGCTGCTTTTGGCTTGGTGCAATTGGGTAAATTGGATTTCAATATTTCTGAAAGAGAAAAAAATGTTGAGTTTTTAAATGGCTTTTTTAAGAATTACGAAAAATGGTTCATTTTACCCAACCAATTTCCAAACTCTAGAACAGGTTGGTTGGCCTATGCATTAACTATTAAAGATGAGGCTCCTTTTACTAGAAAAGAACTTCAAATATTTTTAGAAAAAGCTAACGTTCAAACTCGGACGGTATTTACAGGTAACGTTGCACGTCAGCCGTTGTTTAAAAAAGTAAACTTTAGACAATCTGTAAATGGCTCACCTAATGCAGATCATGTAATGCGAGGTGGAATGTTAATCGCTTGTCATCATGGATTAAGTGATGCACAACGAAATCATTTGGTAGCAAAAGCAAAAGACTTTTTAGATCAGTATAGCTAATCGGACTTTAATAAGAATTTGAAACCCCTTTCTGATTATTTTCGGAAAGGGGTTTTATTTTTTATATTCGTTTTATGCAACCTAAAACCATTAGACTAACAAAAGATCAGCATCATAGTCAAGAAATATTAAAACTAGAATTTGAATACAACAAATTACTGATTGAAAAAGTAAAGGCCCTGGGATGTAAATGGAGTCAAACCAAAAAATGTTGGTATTTACCCTTTGAACAAGAGGTATATAAAAAGGTAATTGGAGTTTTTAAGGATGTTGCATGGGTTGATGCTAGTGCGTTGTTTAATGGGCAAAAACCGGAAGAAAAGAAGGGCGTAACTGTAGCAAAGAAAAAAGAAAAGCCACCAAGTGTTTCCAAAATTGTATTGCCTGAAGAATACATAGACAAGCTCAAAAGAAAACGATATTCTGAGAGCACCATTAAAACCTATTGTAGTTTGTTTAAACACTTCATGGCATATGTGAGCCCAATTCCAATTGAAGAAGCAACAACGAAAGATATTAATGGGTATCTCGACTATATTGTAAACAAAAGAAAACTAGCTGCAAGTAGCCAAAATCAAATTATTAATGCCATTAAATTTTATTACGAGCAAGTATTGGGACGTGAAAAACAATACTTTGAAATTGACCGACCTCTAAAAAGCAAGGAATTGCCACATGTATTGAGCGAAAGCCAAATTCAAGCTATCCTGAAAGCCACCAAAAACTTAAAACACAAAACTATATTGGGCCTACTCTATAGCGGAGGACTGCGAAATGGTGAACTCATTAATTTGAGGCTTGAAGATATTCTTTGGGATCAAAACTTGATTATGGTAAGAGGAGGAAAAGGAAAAAAAGATCGGACTACATTATTAGCGCACGCAATGAAAAAAGTGCTCAAGGTTTATTTAAAAAACTACAAGCCCAAGCTCTTTTTAATTGAAGGGCCTGAAAAACAAAACTACTCTCAAAGTAGCGTAAGAAGAATTTTTCAGAACTCCCTTAGTAAAGCAGGAATAATTGGAAAGTTTAGAGTGCATGATTTAAGACACAGTTTTGCGACGCATTTAATAGAAAAAGGAATAAATTTGAGGTATGTTCAAGAGTTGCTTGGGCACGGAAGTAGTAAAACTACGGAAATTTACACCCATGTAGCTAAGACCAAGTTCAACGAAATTAAAAACCCACTTGACAATTTATTCTAATGCTATATATTAAAAAAAAACAGCTAAGCCTAGTAATAGCAATAAGTACAGAAACAATAGAGATAATAGATATAACGCGCATGCGC
>JBMYOI010000038.1:0-22472 GCA_049599135.1 Salibacteraceae bacterium | reverse complement strand
CATATTTATAATGCCTGAAGATGAGGTTGAATGGATAACCTCCATTAAGGAACTAGCTGCTGAACTCAATATCACTTTGGTAGCTTCTTATGTAGTACCCATTTCAATAGCCCCCCTTAAGTATGAGAATAAATACCAATTTATCGATTCGTCAGGAAGCATTACGCATACATACCTCAAGCATCAACCCGTACCAGGAGAACCCGCTGTGCAGGGAAAGTCGCCATTAAAAGTTGCTGATATAAATGTGACAAAAGTCGCAGCCGCAATTTGCTATGATTATGATTTTCCGTATTTGGCAAAAGGGTATGGTGAATTAGGAGCAGATATGGTTATTCTTCCGTCAAGTGATTGGAGAGGCATTGACCCTGTTCATACAGAAATGGCAGCCTTTAGAGCTGTTGAGCAAGGTCACTCGGTTCTTCGTTCTACGCGTTTTGGGCTCTCTGCAGCAATTACACCATACGGTGAAATGGTTTCACAAATGAGCAGTTTTGACGATAATGATAAGATTATGTATTCACAACTACCTACCAAAGGTGTCACTACATTGTACTCAATTATTCAAGATAGCTTCGTCTACCTGTGTATTGTATTCTTACTGTCCTTCATTGCTATGGCGTCTCGATCAAAAAATAAATCAGAACCTACAACAATAGATGATTGATGTAAATGGAACTATATTAGCTTTACTTGCTACAACAAAACCTAAATTGCATTAATACGCAGTTTATCCAAACCGTTGGCAATAACTCAAGACAACAGAATAAACGTCAAAGAGATGAAGGTTAAATTGACCATTTTCATAATTTTCAACGTATTGGTTGTATTGACATCTTGCAATGGACAATCTACAAAGAAACAAGTCATTACAGAACACTTTTTAAATGGGGATACAGTAAAGGAACTTGGCAGCAGTATAATGGTTGTTTTTCAAGACAAAGAGAATGTTTATTGGTTTGGCAGCTGGAAAACAGGAGTATATAAATACAACGGTAAAGTATTAGTTAATTATACTACTAAACACGGTTTACTTAACAACAGAATTGATGAAATAAAACAAGATAAATTGGGCAATATTTATTTTGTCAGCGCAAACACAACCTCTAAAATATCAAAGTATAACGGAAATACTTTTAAAACTTTAAGGGCAATTCCCAGTGAAAATTGGAATCTGAAACCCACAGATATGTGGTTTAAATATTCTTATGAAAATACTGGAAAAGTATATCGCTATGATGGAGCTTCATTATTTGAATTGCAAATCCCTAATCCACCAAATCTATCCAATCCATTTGATGTATATAGTATTTATACGGATAGAAAAGGAAACAAATGGTTTGGTACAAACCCTTTAGGTGTTTGCCGATATAATGGAAAATCAATTGAATGGATTATAGAGGAAGATGTTACCGAGTTTCGCAACGAGGGTGCAAACGGAGTACGTTCAATTGTGGAGGACAAAAATGGCGACTTTTGGTTCAACACTGAATTTCGATATAGCATTTACGATAGCACAACACTAAAAAGCAATAAATTTTATACCAGACACAAAAGCATAGGAGGTTTGGATGGTAAAAAGACAGTAATTTAGATGAATATCTATCAGCAGTTAGAGATAACAATAACCATTTGTGGTTTGTGACTTATCTCGATGGTGTTTGGAAATATGATGGAACAACAATTACACATTATACTGTTCAAGTCAAATCCCAACAAATTGCATTATTCAGCATTTACAAAGACAACAAAGGCGACCTTTGGCTTGGAACACAAGAGCATGGAGCATTTATATTTGACGGGCAAAAATTTGAGAAATTTAAACTTTAACCAAAAAAAGCTATCGCTAACTATGGCTATATGTAATTTCTTGAACTTGAAAGGTTAGATACTAAACCATGCAACTAGTCTCATGGCCTCAACCGTTACACCTTTTCCTTAAATTCCCCTTTACTTTTTCTTATATCAACCGAAACTACTTTGTATTCTGGACACATAGCTTCAGAATCATGAACGTTACTAGTAAGGTTGTTCAACATAATTTCTGGAAAGTGAAACGTAGAACTTAGTACACCAGACTTCACGTCTGTAGAAACCTTAGCGCGAACATCAGCCTTGCCTCTATCAGAACTAACACAAACCATATCGCCATGTTTAATTCCTTTTGCTTCGGCATCAGCAGGATTGATTACAAGGTAATCTTCACCTAAAATATCGACGTTTCCAGTTCTTCTGGTCATAGCACCACAATTGTAATGCTCCAGTTCTCTTACTGTTGTTAAAATGAAAGGGAATTTCTTTCCGTGTTCTTCAACTTCTTCAGATTCTCTCCAATCAAAAGCTTTGAATTTTCCTTTTCCAATTTTAAATTCTTGTTGATGTAAAATTTGAGTATCAGTTCCATCTTCAGCAACTGGCCATTGTTTTCCATTATCGCCCAATTCATCCCATTTTACTCCTCTAAAGAAAGGAACAATTTGAGAAATTTCTTCCAACATGGTTTTAGCATCGTAATCGGCTTGTTTGTAGCCCATGCGGTTCATTATATCAATAATGATTTGGCCATCTGCTTTTGAATTTCCAATTGGCTCAACCACTTTTTGAACTCGCTGAATTCTTCTTTCTCCATTAGTAAATGTTCCTGATTTTTCTAAGAAACTAGCACCTGGGAGAACTACATCGGCCAAAAGAGCGGTTTCTGTCATAAACAACTCTTGAACAACGAGAATATCTAAATTCTCCAATGCCTTAACAACATGCTTTGTATTCGGGTCTGTTTGCGCAACATCTTCTCCAATTATCCAAGCACCTTTTAAATCACCTGCAATGGCGGCATCAAACATTTGAGGGATTTTCAATCCTTCTCCTAATGGAACATCAACTCCATAGAAATCAGAATATTGATTGATAATTTCTTCACTATTTACATCCATATATCCGGCGCCTTGGTGCGGCTGAACGCCCATATCTGCAGAACCTTGAACGTTATTTTGTCCTCGAAGTGGGTTAACTCCTACTCCACGTCTACCAATGTTTCCTGTAATCATTGCCAATTGAGCAATCAACATTACAGTAAACGTTCCTTGAGAATGTTCGGTAACTCCTAAACCATGGAATGACATTGCGTTTGGAGCAGAAGCGTAAGCCATCGCAGCTCCTTTGATTAGATTCTTATCAACGCCACAAATTTCTTCTAGTTTGTCAATATCTAATTTATGAATACTGGCAACAAAATCTTCATAACCTTCAGTTCTCGATTGAATAAACTCATTATTCGCAAGACCTTCCATTACGATGTAATACAACATCATATTCAATACAGCCACGTTAGTTCCTGGTCTTAATTGAATATGAAAATCTGCATATTTAGCAATCTCCGTTTTGTACGGATCAATAACAATAAGCTTAGCGCCTTTCATGGCACGTTGCTTCATTTTTGCTCCTGTAACTGGGTGACCTTTTGTAGGATTGGCTCCAATTACCATCATTAAATCTGTATCGTTAATATCGTCTACTGAATTCGTAGCAGCACCTGTTCCATAAGTTCGTTGCATGCCCAATGCAGTCGGCGAATGACAAACTCTAGCACATCCATCAATGTTATTTGTTCCGACAACGGCACGGATAAATTTTTGCATTAAATAATTTTCTTCATTCGTTGTTCTAGAAGAAGCAATACCAGCTATTGCATTTGGACCATTTTCTTCTTTGATTTTATTGAATTTAGAAATTATAAAGTCGTAGGCTTCATGCCAAGTAGCTACTTCAAATTCTCCATTTCTTTTAATCAATGGATTTCTCAAACGCTCAGGGTGATCATAAAATTTAAATGCATATCGACCTTTCAAACAAGTATGGCCTTGATTTACCTCAGCATTATAAGGAGCTTGGATACTTAAAATTTCACCACTTTTTGAAGACACCTCTAGGTTACAGCCAACCCCACAATAAGTACAAACTGTACGGGTAGTTTCAGTTGCTTTAATAGCTTTTGATTGGAAAATATCTGAAATTGCTGAAGTAGGACATGCTTGAGCGCATGCTCCACAACTTACACAATCTGATTCTTTAAACGACTCGTTGGCGCCTTTTACAATTTTATTATCAAATCCTCGTCCGGCCATACTTAACACAAATTGACCTTGAACCTCATCACAAGCACGGACACATCGGTAGCAATTGATGCATTTCGACAAATCACTAGTCATGTATGGGTGACTATTATCTTTTTCGTAATGCAGATGATTTTCTCCTTCCGGATATCGAACGTCTCGAATACCAACTTGAGCAGCAACAGTTTGTAATTCACAATTTCCATTCACTTCACAAGTCAAGCAATCCAAAGGGTGATCGGTCAGAACAAGCTCAATAATATTTTTTCGTAACCGAAGCATTTTTTCTGTACTGGTGTAAATCCAAAAACCTTCCGACAATGGGGTATGGCAAGAAGCAACGGTTTTGGTTTTTCCGTGTTTTTCCAGTGCAACTTCTACGCTACAAACTCTGCATGAGCCAAAAGGGTCAAGATTTGGCGCATCACACAAGGTAGGCACCAAGTCGTCTTCCATGTTTCGGCGAACAAAATTGAGGATAGTCTCCCCTTTCTTCATTTCAAATGGCTGATCATCTATGTAGGCTATTTGTGCCTTGACTTCACCGTTTAACTGTCCGTTTGGGTTGATTGAAATATTTGTGTTTGTAGTTTGTTTACTCATATTAATATAGAATTATACTGCGATTGTCCATTCGAGTGAATTTTCGCAGAAAATTTGTATCGAGAATCTCAAGAAATATTTTGTTTTTGATACAATTTCAACGAGTTGAAATCACTCGAACTGACATTTCTTACTTTATTCATAACTAGGCAAAATATTCTTTTAGTTCGTCATCAAAATATTGAAGTGCGTTCTTAATTCCAAGAGGTAACCCGCCACCTAAAGCGCAAAGGGACCCGTCTTCCATAGTTTCTAAAAGATCGTCCATAAGTTCACGTTCAATTTTATACGATCCATCTTCTTGCACTTTGGTTAACATTTCCCAACCCCGTTTAGCCCCTAATCTGCAAGGGAAACATTTTCCGCACGATTCTACCGAAGTAAATTCAAATAAATGCTCCAAGTACTTCACCATTGGAAAGTCTTGGGGAACGCTTAAAATTCCGGCGTGGCCCAATAAAAAACCATTTTCTGCAAATGATTCAAAATCAATTGACAAATCATTAAACTTAGAAGCTGGAACTATTCCACCAAGCGGACCGCCAACATGCAGAGCTTTTACGGGAGATTTAAATCCTTGCCCCAAGTCGTTTATTACCTCAGTAAGCGGAGTTCCCATTTCAACTTCGTACATGCCTGGGCGATTAAAAAAGCTATCCAAACAAACCAGTTTTGTTCCTGTAGATTTACCCCTACCTCTTCGTCCATAAGCTTCACCACCTTCAGAAACAATGTACCGAACAGATGCAAATGTTTCAACATTGTTTACCAATGTTGGGCAGTTGAACAATCCTTTTTCAGCAGGAAATGGAGGACGCACTCTTACCTCTGGTCTTTGCCCTTCAATAGAAGAAAGCAAAGCTGTTTCTTCACCACATACATATGCGCCTGCGGCTTTGATTATTTTAAATTCAAAATTGAATCCACTTCCAAAAATGTTGTCTCCTAAATAGCCTTTATCTCTTAAATCGTTAATGGCTGCTTCGCAGGTTGAAACTGACTCGGGATATTCTGCCCTTATGTAAAGCACACCTTTATCTGCACCAGCAACAAAACCAGCCAGCATCATTCCAAACAATACAGAATGTGGACGTTCTTCTAATAAATATCGATCTGAATAAGCACCTGGGTCACCTTCATCTGCATTGCAAACAATAAACTTTTGTTCGCCTTTTGCTTTTTTAACCGCTTCTAGCTTGTAACTTTTAGGGAAACCTGCACCACCTCGGCCTCTTAATCCAGAGGCTTTGTAATTCTCTAACAATTCGTCGGGAGTTTTATTAAGCGCCTCTAGAAACGGCTTGTAATAGGTGTCTATTCCTGGAAATTCAGCAATAAGAATTGGTTCACTACAATTGGTCCCAACGTGATATGAATCAATATTTGGTTTTTTGTCTTTTAAAATTGTTTCAATCTCCGAAGTCGACTTCGCCGAATAATTGTTGCCCTCATAGTTAAATGCGCCGTTCTCGTGGCATCTACCTAAACAACACATATGACCAATTTCCTCGGGTTTAAAATGATTTGATAAATCTTCAACCAATTTATCTTGAGTTCCCGCACACATGCAGGCCGAGCCATTGCAAACAAATACCTTTTTGCCTTTGTTTTCTTCTTTAAGGAAATCGTAAAACGAAGTAGCTCCATAAGTATTTGCAGACCCCACCAAAAATTCTTTGGCAAGTTCCGACAGCTTTTCTTTTTCAACAGTACCAGTAGATTCAGCCTCTTTGACGTAATTTTCAAAGAGATTATCGCTCAATCCTTTTCTTCCTGATAGGTAGCTTAAATTATCTGACATATAGGGTGTTTGTATTCAACTAAGAAAGCTTAAAAATATCAATTTTAAACATTCAAAAAAAAATGTTCTTAAAATCAAACCGACGAGATTGTTTAACCAAAACAGAACTTATTGATAACTAACAGATAACAAGCAGGTTACAATTATAAATGAAGGCAATGTATTTAAAACAAGACTCGTTCTAAATTACCGACAATGACTTCTTAAATAAAAAGTGATAATACCTTTGTTTAATGCTAAAAAGAACTATAATTATCTCAACATTATTAAGCTTAATGCTCGCCATTTCCTTTTCAGCTTGTAATTCCGAACAAGAAAAAACAGTAAAAAAGGAATCTATTAATGAAAATACAACGGACAAAACCCGCTTTCCAAACAAACGAAGTGAGTTAGCCATACTTATGAGGAGTATGCAAGACGAACTAATGGCAAAAAAATCAGAGATTGCAAAAGGAGATTTCCCGAACTATTCATTGGTAGAAAAGTTTGGCTCTATTAAAACAGCTACTCCTACTGACTCAAAAGATTCTGGTCCTGTTTTTCAAGCCTTTGCTGAAAAATTTTTAACTGACATGAAAAGTTTTGAGGAAGCCCCACCAGAAAACAAAGTTGAAATTTTTAATGCCATGGTGCAGAGTTGCCTCGACTGCCATCAAGAACATTGTCACGGCCCAATGGTGGCTATTCGCAAGTTGAAACTTTAGCTTGCTTCTTGCCGTTTTCAAAAATATTACAAGCACATAAAACTGAATTGTAAAAGCAGTAAATTCGAGCTTTAATTATTTTATCATTTTCCGTCACTTATTATTAGTACAACAAGTAACTATTAATAAGTTTGAACAACTAGCGAATACTGCAGTTTTATGAAAGTTATTAAAGCTTTTCTCTTCCTTTTAGTCTCTCTTTTATGTGTTCCATTATTTGGGCAAATGAGTGGCACATATACAATTGACTCATCTTCAAATGCACCTAACAATTTCAATTCCATCGCCAAAGCTTTAGATTCATTAAAGCTTGTAGGAAATAGTGGTCCTGTAATATTTGAGTTCGCAAAAGGAGATTATTATAACCCCGGCAATACTCTAGAAATTTCTACACTTAAGGGATCTGCAGGAAACGAAATAACAATTCAACCGAATCCAGCCGCAAAAGATTCAGTTAATTTACATTTTAACTTAACCCTTACCGATTGCGAATACATTAACATTTCGGACTTAAATTTTTTCAATCTGCAAAGCGAAAAGTTAAATTCAATTGTCTTGAAAAAATCCTCAAATATTTCTATTGATGGAAATTCAATTTCAAGTCAATTCAGAAATACTTTAAATATTGGAATTAAATCAATTTTGTCTCAAAATGTTTCAATTATTAATAATGACATTCAGTTTGTTGATTCTGGAATTGTTGTATTGGATTCTATTAATCTATTATCTTCAAATAAAGTAAATATTAAAAGTAACTCAATTGATGAATTTACTTCCCTCGCTCTTTATTTAGAGAAGGGAAATGAAATTAGTTTAAGTACTAATAAAATTGGAAACTCGACAAATGCAAACACAACTAGTTGTATCCAAATTCACACTTATGGCCAATTAATAATTACTAAAAACCAAATAAAGACCAATGCCAATTTTGGAATATATATTTCGAATAAGTCGAACAAATCGGATATATCGATAAGTAACAATTACTTGTATTCTAATTCTAAAAAGAGCTCCTCCCTACTTTACTTAGACAATGTAAATGATGCATTAATTTACCACAATACCATTTGGTCTAAAAGTGAACAACAAAATTTAGACACGGCTATCGTAACCTTTAAGTCCTCTTCTAATAATGACTTTACCAATAACATTGTTTATTCAGATTCCAGCGTTAACCTGTTTTTTGAAGACCAATTTGTTTTTTCGAAATGTAATTTCAATATATATTACAGCAATTACAACAAGTATATCGTTGGCTCAAAAAACTCACATTCTATAGTTTCTAATCAGTTCTATTATGGATATGACTTAAACTCAATTTTTACAAACCCTGGTTTCATTTCTAAAGAGTTTCCACGAATAAAAAACCCGATTTGTAAATCAAAAGGAATTCATTTAAAGTCGATTGACACTGATATACACAATCTTAAAAGAGATTCTAGTTATGTAGAAATAGGGGCCATAGGAAATTCCTTATTTAAAACAGACGTTGGTATTGCATTAGAACTAGGCACCTCTTGTTCAGACTCTGTTGAATTAATTCTGAAATTATATAATAATGGAACCGACACTTTAAAAACGGCCAGAATTGAAATTTTAATTGAGGATGATAAAAAAAACAATGTTATTGTTTCAAATCAATGGACAGGAACCCTTCTGGCTACTGAAAATGAAACCCTAAACCTTGGAAAGATAAAACTAGAAAAAGCGGCTTTTCATATATTTACAGGCATTGTATCAAACCCCAACAATCTGTTTGATTCTTTGCCCGAGAACAACAAATCAACTCAATTCTACAATATTTCACCTCTTTTTGGTGAGTATACTATAGGCAAATCAAATTGTGATTTTCGTACAATACAAGAGGCTTTTAACGAAATCAATAAAAACGGAACATGTAGCAACGTTACTTTACTAATTAAAGATCAGTTTCCTGAATATGGTGGCTTTTTAAATTATTATGGAATTGATTCTATAGTAATAAAGCCATATCAAGGGTTAGCCTTCACACCTGAATTTAAAGTGGGTAATCTTGAATATTTCAGATTAACTAGCGGACATTCGCTCAGTTTCTATGATCTTGTTTTTAATGATGAACAATACACTGGAGCTTTGTATGATTTGTTCGAAACTTATAGCGAATTAAAAAATCTCAATTTCAATAATTGTGAATTTAAATCTTCAGCTCAAAATAGAATAGTGCTGGGAGATCAACGAAGGGCATATAATAATTATCATTACAAATTTGCCAATTGCCAATTTACCAATTTCTACAAAGCGGTTCAATTAACGAGAAATAATTCACGATTTGGGACACTAGAAATTTTAAACTGTAACTTCTCAAATGTTCATCTAACCATAGATGTAGACAATATTGTTGATGTTGTTTTTTCAAATAATAGTATCCAAGGTAACGGAAATGGAATAAAAATCGATTATGTAACCCTTGCACAAATTGATCACAATAGAATTGAATTAGACCAAGGCTCAAACTTATTCTTTGAAATTTCATCAACTACCATAACCAATATTTATAATAATTATTTAGCAAATGGTCATTTAGAAACTTTGTCTAGCAGCGCTGACATAGGTTTTAAAATTGATGGACACACCATTAATGTTAAGCACAATACCATTGAATTTAAATCTAAAATTGGATCAAATGAATGTGCTCAAATCAATGGGTACAATATTGAACATTACAATAACGTTTATGTCAATAGTGTTCCCAATAAGTTGTTTTCATTTCAAGGCACAGCCAATAATTTACTTTCTGACAACAACTGCTATTCTGGACTTGGTGTTAATTATCTAGGTACCCCTTTAGGAACCGCCTCTACCCTACCTGCTTTTACAGCACTTATAAACACAGATTCAAATTCAATTGAAACAAACCCAGAGTTGAGCTATGGATTTATCACAGATTCAGCCTCAATGGACAAAGGCAAACCTATAGGATTTATTACGGACATAAATGGAGAAATTAGAGACAGTTTGAAGCCAGACATTGGTGCTTTTGAGAGCGAATTATTAGGTACAGACCTTGAATTAAGGAATCTATTTATTGATAATAAATGTGTGAGTAACGACACCTTGTTTGCTGTAATCAAAAACACGGGAAATCAATCTGTAAGCAACTATACCATAAAATGGAAGTCAGACCATAACAGCAATTGGAAATTTAAAACGGTACAGAAATTATTGAATAAGAAAAATACAGACACCGTATTTCTTGAATCTTATGTTGGAAACGATGTAAGAGATGGTATTTCATGTAAAATTGATTCATCAAACAACCTCCCGGAATCATTTGTCAATAATGACTCCCTTTACCTAACTGGTTATTTACGCATGAGTGGTGAATATACCATTTCAGCTACAAATTCTACTGCGGATTTCAACTCAGTTAAGGCATTCTTTTCTGCTGTAAATCGAGCTGTGGTTTGCGATACAATTATTGGAACTGTTTCAGATACTTCGGAGTTTTTCAACGAGCGAATTTCAGTAAACATGTCTTCCAATGGTGTTTTAATTCTACGCTCAGATATAAATAAGAGAGCTACAATTAAACTATCGAAAAGTTTAATCGACTTTTACAACCATGGTAACTTTATATTAGAGAATATCGATGTTTTTTATGATGCTGATATTAATAGTTCCGTTTTCAACTTGTATGGCGGAATTAAATCAATCAACTTTCGAAACGTTAGTTTAAAAGGGACAGGAAAATTATTTTTTATTGATTATTACGCTACTATAGATGAGCTAAAACTTGACTCTTGTAATATTGATATGCTTTCTAACCATTACCTGATAACTAAAGAGAACAATTTCTTAAACAATCCCAGAATATCAAAAAAGATTTTCTTAACTAACAACAGCATTCGTTCGAATTTCAAAGTCAGTTCTATCACTCACTTTGACAGTACAATAATTACCAAAAATGAAATTTATTGTTCTCCTGGAGACTCAGAAACGTTTTATATAGAGCCAAATAAATTCATAGATTTTTCATCAAACAAATTATTCATTGAAGGAAAAACAGGTGTTTTGGTTCACGGAAAGTCAACAGATTCAGTAGGGTTTGTGCGAAACAACATTCTTCATATTACAACTAAAAACTCTACTAACCTTCATCCATATGCAGGAACTCTACTTGAAATAAAAAACACTAAAAACTACAAGATAATTCATAACACGCTTGTAGTAGAAGGTGATCCTTTTCCTAAAATAACCCTATTAAATTTTGATTCTGACTACGGAATTATAAGCAATAATATATTCCAGAATAGAAAACTTAATAATTCAAATTGGTATTCTTTTATAAGATATAGAACCTACTCTATTTATTCAGATTACAATTCATATTATTCAGCTGGTAGTAATCCTTCTTTTTTCAGTAATCACAAATTATACAGCTCGTTAGACTCTAATTCAATTTTAGGAGATGTTCTATTATCAAACAACGATTATAGTCCAAAAACAATTCGTTTAAACAACAAAGGCAATGCACTATATTCAACTTTATCCGATATTGATGGAGACCTAAGAGGAACCAGCCCAGACATAGGAGCACAAGAATTTACCACCAACAGTTTAGATGTAAAATTAGATTCGATTTTTGCAAATGGAATTTGTGGTGATACGACTTTTGTCTCCTTAAAAGTTTCAAATGTTGGTTCCAATGCTCTTACTTCCTTAAAAGCATTTTATTCTCTAGATAGCGGAAAAAACTACACAGATTCAATTATCCTCACCTCTATTTTATTAAATCCGGGACATGATACAATTATCAGTTTTACTAAAAAAGTTAGGGCTCCTTATATTGAGTTTAATATAGCGGCTAAAGTAAATAGCCCAAATGGCTTAATCGACGGCGATACTAGTGATAACTACTTATTAAGAACAACGCATTTTGGTATTCCGGCCAGTGGTAATTTTCAAGTTGGACAAAACTCTACGGGGAAATTTAAAGATTTTTCTAAACTGTGTAAATATCTTTCTAATTATGGAGTTTGTGGGCCTGTTTCAGTAGAGTTACTTGATAGTATCGGAGTTTACGTTGGGATTCTTAATGACATAGAAGGTGCTTCAGCAACCAACTCAATTACAATTTTTTCAAACTTCTTTAACAGTTCCTTTTTCAGTAAAGAATTTTATTTAGAAATTATTAGTACTCCTCATGTAACACTTAAAAAGATTAAAGCCAGAAACAACTCAATGCTCTTGTATGCGGCTAATTCTTCACCACTATTAATTGATAGTTGTAACTTTCAAATGGTTGATAGCAATGGTGAGTTACTTTTTGATAATAATATGATGAGCATTGGTGGTGCAACACAAATTGGAGATTCGTCAAAAATCTCGAATACAATTTTTGAAGGTGGCCTAACACAACTTGGTGTAAATGGATCTGCGTTAAGTTTGTTAGAAGTTGAAAACTGTCAATTTTTAAAGAATAAAAGAAACGCAATAAGTGCTTATTCAATGGGTGGTATTTCCATTGTAAACAATCAAATATTGGGATTGGCGGACAACGCCTCTTATTCAAAAATTAAAATTAACCGGACCAATTACTTTAAAATTGACAAAAACCACATAAAATTAGGAAATAATGAAACCGGCAATGCCATCGAAATAGAAAACTCAAATAAGCGAAACCAGAGCATCATTTCTAACAATTTTATCAGAAATTATGGTGGTGGAAGTTCCATTTACCTTTATCAGTCTGACTCTATTCAAATAATTAACAACACCATGTATGACGCTGGTGATGTAAGCATATATGCATTTCTTATTAATATGTTCAGGTCTGATTCGGTTATTTTAGAAAACAACATTGGAATTTGTAAGAACCCCAACAAAATTTTAACCTCGTATTATTCGTCATTTAGATCTTCAAATAATAATATTTGGAATACTACACATTTACTTCCTTTTAAAATATTAAATACCCATTACAGCTTTAGTGATTGGCAGAGCGTTTTTAGTCATGGAGCCAGTTCAAGCATTTCAAGTATTAACCTTTTAAACAATTTAAAACCAGATTTATATTCTCAAGAAAGCGACAGCAACGCTATATCGAACTCACTGATAGATAAAGACATTTATGGCAATCTGAGAAACGCTACTCACCCTGATATTGGTGCATTCGAATTCGATTTGAGTCAACCCATATTAAAAATCAAATCAGTTTACACAGACTCGAACTGTGCAACACCATTAACTGTGTGGCTAGACCTTAAAAATGAGGCTGGATACGACAGCATAAAAACGATTGATTTAACTGCAGATTATCTATTTATAAATGGTACTAAAACTTCTCGCAGCTACTCTTTTTCGGGTCTAAACCTAGATGTAGATAGTGCCATGTCACTTTTACTGGATACAATTTCCATTGGAGGGTTTTCGAATTTTGAATTGGCTCTTAAAATTGACAGTATTAATGGTCAGCCTAGCCTACAGTTGGATACGGTAGATAAAATTGTTAACGCTCCCTTATCAGGCTCATATTTAATAGGCTCTGACTCCTTAACTGATTTTAAAAGTATTTCACAAGCAACCCAAGCCTTAAAAAATTATGGTGTTTGTTCAAACGTCACTTTTGTGCTGAAAGATTTGTTATATAACGAGGAGGTTGTAATTGATTCAATCAATTATTTAAACTCAAATATTGGCGTTACCTTTATTTCGGACCCCGTTTTATCTTCAATCTCAATTATCAGAAGTGCCCTACCCTTAAAGGTAAGTAATGCCAAAAACCTATCGTTTAGAAAAATAAAATTTGAAAATGTCCTGAACATATTGCACGATACCGTGGTTCAATTAAGTGGAAGAATAAATAGTTTATCAATTGACTCATGTGTATTTGAATCCAATAATTCAATGAGTGGCTCACCGGCCGGTATAACAGCATATTGTACACAATCTGATAGCATTTCTATAACCAATTGCGAATTCTACAATGCCGAAGTAGCTGCATTATTGGGCGGAAAAAGTAACTCCAACCAAATTAATGGATTTATTTTTAACTATAACACAGTTTCAAACGCTCCTAAAGGGTTACATCTAAATTATACCGACAGTATTGAAATTATTGGCAATAATTTTGATTTAACAAATGACACCCAATTTCACTACCCAAATGGATATCCATACGCCATACGTGGAATTAATTTGTATAGAACTGGAGCCTTTACTATTAAGAAAAATCAAATCAATTTTAAAAAGAGTACTAGTACAATTGGTATTGAAATCAGTTACAACCTAAATCAATTTGTCCAAAATGAAATAAGTAACAACATGATTTCAAACACTTCAAGTATTGGAATTAACCTATTACAAGCCACAAGTATTAATTTATTCTTCAATAGCATAACAACAAACTATTCTAATAATTCGGTAGCTAACCAAGGAGTTGGTTTAGCCTTAGGGGGTTGCAGTCAATTATTAATCAATAACAACATTATTAACGCTTACAAATACGGAATTTGGTATAAGTATTTTAGCGAAGCAAATAAGTCTCATATTGGACCAGATTACAATATGATTCATGGTAAACAGGGTACAATACTGGTAGGAAGTTCAGGCTATGATTTGAATCAATTCAGATTATACTTCCCGTCTAAAGAAGTACATTCTCAAGAAAATGAAATTGTTTTTTACGGTACTAATAATCTTCATACTACTGATTATAAAATAGATGGAGCAGGTAAACATATTAGTAATGTCGTAACCGATTTTGATAATAATTCTAGGTCGAACCCGCCTGATGTAGGTGCTGACGAAATTGAACCTATGAACTACGACTTACAAGTTGTTGATATAGGTTACATAAGCAGTTGCGCGAGAACAGACACTAGCACTGTAACTGTTCAAAATGCAGGTAAAACAACTATTAATTCCTTTAATGTTTACTTACAGGTTTTTGATTCTACAAATAATATTTTACAGTTTGACACCATCATTTATAGTGGAAATTTGTTGTCTCTCGATTCGGTTACAGTAAGTTCTAAAGTTACTTTAAGTAATCCCGTTAAATACGTAATAAAAGCAAGAACCGAGCTTTTGGGTGCCCACAATGACTCAAACCAATTGAACAATTCACTCCAAAAAGAAATAACAAATCCAATGGGGGGGATTTATACAGTAGTTCCTGATAGTGGTGACTTCTTAACCTTTTATCAAGCCATTACTCACTTGAAGAAAGTAGGAATCTGTGGCCCTACCACTATTTTAACATATAATGAACCAAACTTGGAAGGGGTTACATTAACAAACATCCCTGGCACTTCTAACAATAACAACCTTACATTCAAGTCTCTTTTTAAAAATTCCCCGACTACAATTCATTCTAATTGGACGCATTCATTAGAGCTTAATTCTGTAAAACATGTAACTATAAATAATTATGTGTTCAGTTTAGATTCAAATAACAACTCATCGGCTGTAATTTTCAAGGATACCTGTAAAGACGTTAATCTAATTAATTGTCAATTTATAACTGACACAACATGGGGACGTTTTGGAATTCGAAATTTATATGGATATCTTGACAATATCACCATATCTGGTTGCGAAATAACTGGATTTAAAACGGGGGTATTTCATTACCCCTTCCAAGGAATATTAAAAAACTTACACATAATTAATAATGATATTAATTCAGAGACAGCTGTTTCACTAGAGGATGTTTCGGGACTGACAATTACAAATAACAAACTGACAGGAAACAGCACTGCCCTTTACATCGATAATTGTAAAGACTTCCGAATTTCTGAAAACAATATTTCAGCCAATTACCCATTGAATATTCTAAATTGCTTTGATCCAATATTTACAGAAAGATTGATCAATAATAATTTCTTTTCAGGAGATGAATGCGTTTTAATTAAGGATTGCAAACGCCTAAGCTTGTTACACAACAATTTTTTAAGCACCAACAATAGTGCCTTGCGATATGACAGTCGAAACCTATTCTCAGTCGACTCCATTATATTGATTAACAATTGCATGGAGTTCAATAATGCGTTTCCCTATCGAGGAAGTGGTTCTTTTGATAGACTGACTAACGAAACTATCGATTACAATAATTACTATGGTTCTAAGTACAATCATAGTGCTCCAGCTACAGGCAACAACTCACACTCTACTAGTTTAAACCCATTGTACTTTGCCACAAATGATTTGCATATAATAAATGATTCGTTAAATGGAAAAGGCTCTTTTGTTGGCATTTATACTGATATTGATGGCGAACTACGCGATACCGTTATGCCAACTATTGGAGCTGATGAAAAACTATTGTTCAACAGAGACCTAAGTGCTTTAGGAATTTTAGATAATAAAATATGCGAGGATAGTCTGTCACTTGCTTTTATAACTCTAAATGTTGGAGACTCAACAATTAATAATTTCGAGTTGGTTTGGCTATTAGATTCTGGCTCAGGGTTTCACATTATGGATACTTTAAATGTAAATAAAACCCTAAATAAAAGAGACACTGCCCTTACCTATGTTCCTTCTAGGTACTATACCAGAAACAACACTTACCGCATTAAATATTATTGCCAACATCCAAACTCTCTTGCAGATATGAATTTGAAGAATGACACTTCAGAGAGTACTCTATTATTTACATCTTATCAAAATGAGAGTTTTACAATTCCAGATTCTCTTTGTCAAAGTGTAGAAGTTCTAAATTTATCAGGAACTTCGACAAACGCTACTTTCCTTTCTCCGGCAATTAACAATAAGTATTATCCAAGAACTAGGAACTCTGGATTGGATACCATTACCTACAGATACTTTCAAAACTCATATTGCTATACCGACACGTCGCAAACTATTACCATATTAAGCTCAGTATTAACTTCTATTCCTAACTATGGCCAATTTTGTCAATATGATAGTGCATTTGTAGCAAAAGGGTACACCCCTTCTTGGGGGAAGCTAGTAAGCACCAGCTTAATTAATGATTCTATTATTGACCCTGGGCAATTGATTTATGGCCCCCACTCAATTGGGATTTATTCTATTGATTCAATTTCTGGTTGTAAAGATTCTTCTTATTCTGCTTTTTTTATTAATAGTGTAACATCAGTAACTCTTCCGCAAAAGGACATATGTGACTATGACGTAATTCAAAAACTGAATTGGGGAACTCCAAGTGGTGGAATATACAAAGGTGCCGGTGTATTAAATGGTAATGATTTCAATACATCTTTGGTAACTCTTGGGCAGCATCAACTAATCTATGAGTACACAAATGCTTTAGGTTGTGTAAGTTCTGACACAAGTTTTATAAACGTCAAAGAAGTACCCCAACGAAAATTTATTTCAAAAGACACAACCTATTGTGAGTTTGATAATTTCAAGCCAATGAATGTCTTAAATCCAGATTCTGGCGTAACTTATAAATGGTATAACTTAACTTCAGGTTTTAATTATATTGGTGCTGGAAACAGCAAAATACCTAGTTCAATAATAGGTACTACTAAATACTTTTTCCGACCAGAGCTAAACGGTTGTAAAGCTGGTAGATCGGACACAAATAACATTACAATAAAACAAGCACCAACAATTACATCTAACTCTATTCTCAGAATTTGTCAGGGTGACGCTTTAAACTCTATTCAAGCACAAAGTTCATTAGGAGGAGCCATAAAATGGTATAACATTAACGACACAAGTACTATTTTACACACAGGCAATAACTTTAAGCTGCCTTTCAATACAGGAGATTATTCTTATAATACACAAACTGAGCAGGCAGGTTGTAAATCGGCTCTTACCCGAGTATCTGGATCTGTAGACAGTACAATAATAGCCGATTTAGGACCTGATCAATACCTCTGCAAAGGAGCTGTAACGTTGTCCTCATCTAATTTTGCCGATGGTTACTTATGGAATGATGGACTTGGTAATAAAACAAGGCAAGTTACCGAGCCAGGAACTTTTACTTTAAGGCTTGAACATATTGGAAAGTACAAAACGTGCTATTCTACTGATACGATAAACGTTGGTATTTGCAATGGTATTAATTGGAACTCCGGCTATGAGGATCAATTGGTTGTTTTTCCAAATCCAATTATAAAAGGTAGTCACTTTTATTTAAATAATGTTGGTAATAAAGCTTGTAATTGGGATATTGAAATAATTGATTCGCAGGGCAAAACCGTCTATTCAAATTCCAAATTACTAATTGAGAAATCCATTAAAATAGATGTCCTTAACTGGTCAAGTGGAACATATTTTATTGAATGTAAAAATGAGTATAACTTTATATTCTCCGATAAGATAATTATTAACTAGTCGAGTTATTTTGTATTGGATAAACTGAATTGGTTCATTTCAATTGCGGCAACTATCTCTTCTATGTACCTGTCTTCCTCATTGGCGTTGTATTCCGATTTTAAATCGTGACCGAACATTCTAGCCATACCTTGAAAGACAAATGCAGTAAAGCCAGAGCGTAATTCACGAACCAACTCATACGAAGTTCTGTCAGTTTCGCGATCAATCAATTTTATAAGAATTCTTCCTTGGGAAACTTTCATTTCTTTTAGCTCTTCGCCATATTCTGCCCAAAGCTCCTCCTCAATTTTCTTATAATACTTTTTGATTTTCCGTTGGTTCTCCTCCCCTTCTATTTCAGCAGAATACTTCTCTAATAACTCGCTGGCTTTTTTGGCGTATGGATATACAAGTCGTACATTTCGTTGAAGTTTGTTGTACTTTTTAGCTTCTTTTTTATTTACAAAAGTTCTTCGTTCCCACACATAATAGGTTTGCATATAAACGTATGGAACAGTATCTCCATCACTATTTAAAGTAGCAGAAAGCAAACGTCCATTATCTTTTTGCTTTAATGTGTCTTGAGAAAACAAGTTTCCTAAAACAAGCAAAAAGATAATGGACGTTACTAAAGTTTTCATTCAGAGAATTATAACTCTGAAATTACAAATAATATGCCTAATCTCTCAGTTTTGATAATAACCTCAAAAACTCAAGGTACAACCATATAAGAGTTACCATTAAACCGAAAGCACCGAACCACTCCATGTACTTAGGAGCACCACTTCTAGCACTTTTTTCAATAAAATCGAAATCAAGCAATAAATTCATTGCGGCAATACCAATTACCAAAAGGCTAAAACCAATACCCATCATTCCACCTTGGTGAATCATTGGAACAGAAGAGCCGAAAAATGACATTATCCAACTGATTAAATAAACCAAGAAAATAGCTCCAGTTGCAGCCATAATACCCGAACGTAATTTCTCTGTTACCTTTATCATTCCGGTTTTGTACATAAACAACATACTAAACATGGTTCCCATTGTAAGCATAACCGCTTGCATAGCAATTCCTGGATATCTCATTTCAAGCATAACAGATATTCCACCTAAAAACAGACCTTCTAAACCTGCATAAATAGGAGCGGAAATTCCAGAAACTTTTGGACGAAAAATGGTAACCAATGCGGCTACAAATCCACCAATTGCACCAATCCAAGTTACACTAGGTGTGGCAGGTGCTGCGGGGTCAAACAAACTCCATGAGTAAAAAGCACCAACCATTAAAATACCAAAAAGCATAAATGATTTGTTCACTGTTCCTTGAACAGTCATTGCATCGCTTTGTCCAACATACCCTTGATCAGCATATATTTTTTGACTAAACGCAGGGTTCGAAGATCTTTCTATTAAAGCCATTTTACTAAATTTTAAAGTCTATTAATTTTCCATTTAGACACTCCATTATTCATATTACTGAATGTGTCTTCACGTTTATGCTCATCAATTAATTGACCAACTAAAATAGCTGCCAATTTTTCCTCTTCTTCGTCATGGTTATCCAAATATTCAGGTTTAAAATGCTTTTGAACAAAGTGTGTATCAAAATTACCTGACATAAAGGCTTCATGATTTACCGCAAAATAGCAAAAAGGCAAAGTTGTTTTTACTCCTTCAATTTTATAACCAATAATTGCGCGGCTCATTCTTTTAATTGCTTCCTCTCGAGTAGAACCGTAAGTAATCAATTTAGAAATCATTGGATCGTAATAAATAGGAATGCTCATTCCTTCTTCAAAGCCATCGTCAACTCTTACACCTAAACCAACCGGTGCTTTGTACTTTCTAAGTGTACCAATATCTGGTAAAAAATTATTCATTGGATCCTCTGCATAAACTCTTACCTCTATACTATGACCTATAATTTTTAATGAATCTTGAGTAAAGGACAACTTCTCTCCTCGGGCAACGTTGATTTGCTCTTTCACTAAATCGACTCCGGTAATCATTTCTGTAACAGGGTGCTCTACTTGAAGTCTCGTATTCATTTCTAAGAAATAATAATTGGTATTATTCTCTAGAATAAATTCAACAGTTCCTGCGCCAATGTAATCACAACTTCTAGCAACATCACAAGCACATTTTCCCATTTCAGCTCTCAATTCATCAGTCAATACAGATGAAGGAGCTTCTTCTATAACCTTTTGATGCCTTCTTTGAACTGAACATTCACGATCAAATAAATGCACTACGTTGCCATGGCCATCGGCCATTACTTGAAATTCAATATGTCGAGGGCTAGTAATGTACCTTTCAATAAAAACGGAACCATCTCCAAAAGACGATTTCGCCTCATTAATAGCCAATTTTAACTGCTCTTCTAATTCAGATTCCTCATAAACGGTACGCATACCTTTTCCACCACCACCAGCAGCGGCCTTGATCAAAATTGGGAACCCAATTTCCTTCGCCACTTTCATAGCCTCAGCTGGATTTTCGATAGCCGTATCGGTTCCTGGTACCATTGGAATATCATAATGACTAACAGTATCCTTTGCCGCTAATTTGTTGCCCATTACTTTAATGGCATGAGGTTTAGGGCCAATAAATGTCATACCTGCCTCGGTTACCAAATGAGAAAACTCTGCGTTTTCACTCATAAAACCATACCCAGGGTGGATTCCGTCGACGTTAAGATCTTGGGCTACTTCAATTATCTTGTCCATTTTCAGGTAAGATTCAGAACTTGCTGGAGGCCCAATACAAACTGCTTCATCTGCAAACTTTACAAATGGAGCATTCCTATCAGCTTCTGAAAATACTGCTACTGTTGAAATTCCCATTTCTTTACAAGAACGCATAATTCTTAAAGAAATCTCACCTCTATTTGCGACCAATATTTTTTTCATAACTTAAAGTAACTTTAAATATTTTTGGGTACGAATTTTGACTTCCAAAACTAAAACAAATAAGAAGGTAGTTCAGTCGATGAATAAACGAATAATCTTAATTTTTTTCACCTTAATAGCATTCAATAATTTTGGTGTTTCTCAAGCGGATAGCACTAAAAAAGTTGAACCGGACAGTTCAAACTTAGAAATGGCTGCAGGTCAAGAGCATATTCAATATTCTATATCGGGAGCTGAAAAGTTTAAGCAAGGTGATTCGGAAGGTGGTATGAATGACTTTAGAAAATCGGTAGAAGTTGCTCCAGGTTACACAAAAGGATTCTTTAATTTGGGTATTGCGGCCTATAAAATGGAATTATACGATGAAGCCGCAGCATCATTCATGAAAGTTTTAGAACTGGATTCTGGAATAATGGAAGCTTATTATTATTTGCCTTATTGCTTTCACAGCAATGGAGATATTGACGAGGCAAAGATTTCATTTAGAAATGCCATTGAAATGTTTCCTGGAAACAGAGATTTGTTTTACTACTTGGCATTAATTTATTCTCAAGAAGAAGAGAAAGAAAAAGAAATAGAAGTTTACACTGAGTTGCTTGATAATTTTGAAGACGAATATAAAGCGCTTATGAACCGAGGCCTTTTATATAATGAAATGCAAGAATTTGAAAAGGCCAAAATTGATTTTGGCAATGCGATTCTTACTGACCCGAACGACCCTGAACCTAGAGTTTTACGTGGAGTAATTTACATAAACGAAGGCAATATTGAAAAAGGGTGTGTTGATCTTCAGCGAGCCAGAGAACTGGGTGACAAGTCAGCGGCGGTAGTTGAATTAATACCAACTCATTGCGAATAAACAATTAGTTCTCGATACAGCTTTTCTCCATTCCTTTTCGAAATCCCACTTGAACGGTCACGGAACTCAGTCAAAAATTATAGAATTCAAGTTATAAATTAGCTTGTCTCTGCGAGTGCCTGACCGAAGGTGGAGAGTATCGAGAAGCCAACATATAGAACTCATCCCGCAATCATTAAAAGTTGC
>JBMYOI010000037.1:0-24025 GCA_049599135.1 Salibacteraceae bacterium | reverse complement strand
AGAAATAGAGCCATCAAAAAAGGATAAATTATTGAAAACCCGATATTAAACCAACTTACCATGAAGTCGAGCCCAAGCAAGTAAGAAATAAGCACATATAAAATGGAAACACCTCCATAAATGAGCCCGTATTGCAATATAATGTCTTTGTTTAAATTCATAACCCAATGCTATAAGCGCGCAAATGTAAAAGAATTAAGGGGGCTGTATTCTTAAAAAATTCAATTAAAAACGATTTGAGCTTGTAAATGAAACAATAAGAAGTACTTTTGCAGCTGGGTAAGTCTTTTACGACCAGCTCCTACTGAATTCCCCCAGGACCGGAAGGTAGCAAGGGTAGGTGGTTGTAGCGGTGCGATAAAAGTAGCTTACCCTTTTTTTTTTCATTAATTTGGAGCCTAAAAAACCATACATAGTCGGTATTGCTGGAGGAAGCGCCTCAGGAAAGACGTCATTTATTAATGACTTAAAAAACAGCTTTAACCCGTCATCAATCTCAATTATTTCTCAAGACAATTACTATTTCCCAAAAGAAAAGCAGGAATTAGACGAAAATGGGATTATCAATTTCGACTTACCAGAATCAATCGATCGAACACAGTTCTCAAAAGATATGAAACATCTCATCGAAGGAGAGCCTATAACTTTTACAGAATATACTTTTAACGTTAGCCCTGAAAACGCTGAGTCAGTAACCATTTCTCCTTCCCCAATAATTATCATGGAAGGTTTATTTGTTTTTCATTATCAAGAAATCAGAGACTTACTCGATTTAAGGGTTTATATTGATGTTAGGGAATCGATTAAACTGGAACGCAGAATAAATAGAGATATTAAAGAGCGTGGCTACCCTGAGGGTGATGTTAAATATCAATGGGAAAACCATGTTGTGCCTAGCTACAAAAAGTACCTTCGCCCATACCGTGATGATGCTCATATTATTATCACCAATAACCATCATTACTCAAAAGGACTAGAGGTATTAACGGATCATTTGAAAACCAAAATCTAGGTTTTCATTCCAAGACTTTTTCTTAAAATCTTATTAACAAACTTAACTCCGGTTCAAAGGATAAATACCTTTGCAAATCTCGAATTTAAACGTAATAAGCATGAAATTTTTTATCGATACAGCAAATCTTGATCAGATTAAAGAAGCCGAAGAACTTGGGGTTTTAGACGGTGTTACCACTAACCCTTCGCTAATGGCCAAAGAAGGAATTACCGGTCATGAAAATATTCTTAAACATTATGTAGATATATGTAACATTACTGGAGGTGATGTAAGTGCTGAAGTAATTTCTACTGATTTTGAAGGTATGGTTAAGGAAGGCGAGGCTCTTGCCGCTTTACATCCAAATATTGTTGTAAAAATTCCAATGATTAAGGACGGTATTAAAGCTTTAAAGTACTTTTCGAACAAAGGAATTAAAACTAATTGCACTCTAGTTTTTTCTGCTGGGCAAGCTCTTTTGGCTGCTAAAGCTGGAGCTACTTATGTTTCTCCATTCATCGGAAGGTTGGACGATATTTCTTACGATGGAATTGAATTAATTGAACAAATTCGATTGATTTACGACAACTACATGTTCGAAACACAAATTTTAGCGGCCTCTGTAAGACATACTATGCACGTAATTAAATGTGCTGAAGCTGGTTCTGATGTAATGACTGGACCACTTTCTTCGATAGTAGGGCTCTTAAACCACCCATTAACCGACAAAGGACTGGCTCAGTTTTTAGCTGATTACGCTAAGGGAAATAAGTAATTTTTAATTGCTAATTATAAATGTTGAATTTTGAATAGTTTCGTTCAAAATTCAACATTTTTTGTTTAAAAATTACCCATGCGCGCTGTAATACAAAGGGTGTCTAAAGCATCTGTTTCTGTTAAAGAAAAAACTGCAGGTTCAATAAAACAAGGGCTGGTTGTTTTGATTGGCATTGAAAACACCGACGATTTAGGGGATGTTGAATGGCTTTGCAACAAAATAATAAACCTAAGAATTTTTCCTAATGACGAAGGCAACATGAATAAATGCCTAAGCGAGATTAACGGAAACATTTTACTGGTATCACAATTTACTTTACACGCAAAAACAAAAAAAGGAAACCGTCCTAGTTTTATAAAAGCAGCTAAACCTGATGTTGCTATTCCACTTTACCAACAAACCATACAAGAGTTTAATAATAAACTCCCCCAACCCATTGAAACAGGTATTTTTGGGGCTATGATGGATGTTGAATTGACCAATTGGGGACCTGTAACTCTTATTATTGACACAAAAAACAAGGAATAAGAATGCTCTTCAATTCAATTGAGTTTTTAGTATTCTTTCCCCTGGTATTATTCCTATTCTACTTAATACCCCATAAATTCAGGTGGGCATTACTGCTTATTGCTAGTTATTTCTTTTATGGTTCTTGGAAAATTGAATTCTTAAGTCTACTGGTAATATCAACTGTAAGTGACTTTTTTATTGCCAAAAACATACATAAAAGCTCAAATAAAAAAAACAAACGACTTTTATTAGCAACCAGTCTGTTCATCAACTTAGGAATTCTATTTTTCTTTAAGTATTCTTCATTTTTAGTGAATGAAGCACTTGATTTTTCATCATTCAGCAACCACAAAAAAGAGGTAATTCAATCTTGGTTTTTATTTGACCTACCCGTTGGTATTTCGTTTTACACCTTCCAAACTATAGGCTACACCATTGATGTATATTTAAAAAAGACCAGACCGGAGAAAAACATTGGCAAGTTTGCACTTTATGTAAGCTACTTCCCACAATTAGTTGCTGGCCCCATTGAAAGGTACAACCACCTTGGGCCACAATTATTTAAGAAAGTTAGATTCAATTACTCAAATTTTAAAAGTGGCCTTCGATTAATGCTCTATGGTTTTTTTGTGAAAATGGTAATTGCAGACAACTTGGCACCGTTGGTTGACTCTGTTTTTAATTCACCAACCGATTACTCTTCTCAAGGCATTTTAGCTGGCATTCTCGGTTTTGGCTGGCAAATTTACGCTGACTTTTACGGCTATTCGTTGATTGCAATTGGCGGTGCTAAATGTATGGGTGTTAACTTAATGGACAATTTCAAAACACCTTACTTTTCAAAGAGCATTAGTGAGTTTTGGAGGCGTTGGCACATAAGCCTTTCGACTTGGTTTAGGGATTACCTTTATTTACCACTTGGTGGCAACAAAGTTTCATCGGCTCTTTGGGTCAGAAACATTTTAGCCGTTTTTCTTTTAAGTGGAATTTGGCATGGTGCAAATTGGACTTTTTTAATTTGGGGAGCTATTCATGCGTTGATGTATTTGGCTGAACGTTACTTTCCTATTAAATGGAAGCGTAAGAATATTTTAGAAAAAATTGGAGGGCTGATAATTACCTATTTAGTAGTGAATTTAGCTTGGACGTTTTTTAGGGCATCAAGTTTTGAAAACGCAACCCAACTTTTAACGCTAATTGCTGAATTAAACATCACTGGACAACAGCTAGAATTCCAAAACACACTTCTATCTTTTATTGTTGTGTTTTTAGTAATTGAAATCGCTTCTAGATCAACTAGAATTGACAATTGGCTGAACAAGCTAACATTTCCCTTTCGTTGGATCATCTACGGAATTCTATTATTTGGGATTCTAGGGTTTGCTGGCACTACAAATCATCCATTTATATACTTTCAATTTTAATGGAGATAATTAAAAACATAGCCATTAGACTGATATTGTTTATAGCCATTTTAATTGGTGCGAACTGGATATACACCAAGTATTTTTTAAATGATTTTTTAGATGTACATGGGAGTTTACTTCTAACGCAAATCAAAAATTCTGACGCCGATTACCTCTACTATTCAGCTTCATCAGAATTTAGTTACGATGCTGAAAATGACACGAATAAATCAAGAATTACTAAATTAATTGACCAACAAACTCCTTTTAGCATAAAACCAGTTACCTCATCAGCGCATCATGCAGGAATTTTCGCTCCAGTAATACAACAACTTAATAGTGAAAGTGTAAAAGGTATTGTTGTCGTGTTAAACTACAGAAGCTTTAGCCCAGAATGGATTGAAAGCTTCAACGAAAATTCGCTTCAGCAATCAAAAGTTCTTTACGAAGATCGCCCTCATCTTTTAAATCGGCTTTTAGTATCACTAAATGCATATAAACCATTAAGTGACCAAGAACGAACTGCCAATTTTAAACGTATGTTCATTGAATGGAAACTGCCCTACCCTGCCCCAAAAAACACCATTGATAGCTGGTGTATGGTTGAAAAATATGGTGACTGGAGGAACCCCAAACGACAACTAGCTGATCATTTCATTAAAAACTATGCCTTTGTGCTAAATGAAAATACTCCAAGAATTTCAGACTTTGATAAGATTTCCGAAATAGCAAAAGACAAAAACCTACAGCTACTTTTTGTCATAATTCCTGAAAATATGGAATTAGCCAACGAGTTATTGGGTTCAGATTTAACCGATTTAATGAACACCAATCGAACTTATTTAAACGCACGATACGATCATCCAGAACAAAATCAACACGTATTAGACATTATGGATTTATTAAATGACGATAACTTTACCGATCGTGAGTTCCCAACAGAGCATTACAATTACGAAGGACGGCTTAAGGTAGCCACGACAATTTCAAAGAAATTAAAAGAACTGAATAATGACAATTGAAGAAGCACAAAAGGAAGTAGACGATTGGATTAACACAATAGGTGTTCGTTATTTTAATGAATTAACCAATATGGCCCAGCTTACCGAAGAGGTGGGCGAAGTAGCAAGAATCATTGCCCGTAGGTATGGAGAACAAAGTGAAAAAGAATCGGACAAAGACAAAGATTTGGGTGAAGAATTTGCAGATGTACTTTTTGTATTAATCTGTTTAGCGAATCAAACAGGCATTAATCTAACCGAAGCCTTTGAAAAAAGAATGGACAATAAAACCAAGCGTGACAAAGACCGACATAAGAATAACAAGAAGCTACAATAGCATTAGGTTTTAAATATTTCCAATTCTAATCCTTTTAATAATGGATATTAAAAAAGTCATTTTTCTCATTTGTTTTCTACATGTTTCAACAGGAATTTTTTCTCAAGTAGAAAGAATTACGCTTGGTTCAAATATTTGGCCCCCGTTTACAAACACATCAGGAAACAAAGCGGTATCAACTGACATTGTTAGAGAGGCCTTGAGTAGGAGTGGATTAAAATCCAAACATGTTATAAAAGATTTCGGGCACGTTCTTGAAGAACTAAAATCTAATTCTTTAGATGGTTGTGCTGCAATTTGGTTTACAAAAGAAAGGTCCAATTTTCTTAATTACTCAGACCCATATTTAATAAACAAACTAATCTTGGTTGGTAAAAAAGGAAATCCAATCCAATTCTCTTCATTAAATGAGCTGGGAAACAAACGAGTTGCTATAGTCGCGGATTACGCATATGGTAATGATATTGAAACTGCAAGCAACGTTAAATTTATTAAAGGTGAAAATGACCAAGAAAACCTAAACCTATTACTGAAAGACACCGTCGATTACGTTTTAGTTGAGGCGTTGTTAATTGAGTATCTGAAATTAGAACAAGGGGAGGCAGTAAACAATTTATTAGAAATAGGTCAGAATACAATGATCGAACAACCTCTTTACTTTGTATTGCGCAAAAATTATCCTGGTTCAGATTCAATTATCACACGTTTTAATATTGAGTTAAATAATATGATTGTTGAAGGAATATATAATCGAATTTTAGAACTCAATTGGATAGAAGTTGATGTGGACAATGATGGTAAAACTGAATTAGTTTTAAAAGGTAAGCACGCAGGAATCACACCACCAGAAAATTCATACAGCGTATTTAAAAAAGACGATTCAATTGCAAGAGTTGATCAACGATTTTTTATCGATGGGAAGTATTACGATTCTTGGAATGATGTACCTGAATTTTATAAGAAATCTCCACCAAAAACAAATAAAGACCTAAACCCTTCTTATAAAATCAAATTATAAGAATGATTTCGCAACCAAACGAAACAGACTCTAATTCCCATTTTGGTTATTATTATTCTTAATTAATTAAATTCGAATAAACTTTACAGTTATGAATCCGATTTTAAGAAATGTTTTAGCCGTTGTTGTAGGATGGTTTGGTGGTAGTGTTATTAACATGGGCTTAATTCAAGTTGGGCACTCCATGTATCCTCTTGAAGGTGTAGATCTCAATAATATGGAACAATTGGCTGAAGCTATGTCAACTGCCGCACCAGTTCATTTTCTGTTTCCATTTTTAGCTCACGCATTAGGAACTTTGGTTGGTGCCGCTTTAGCAGGATTAATTGCTGCTACCCATAAAATGAAGTTTTCTTTAGCCATTGGTGGTTTGTTTTTTATTGGCGGCGTAATGGTAAATTATATGATTCCTGGTCCGCTATGGTTTACTTCGTTGGACATAATTGTAGCGTACTTACCTATGGCCTATTTAGGCGGGCGATTAGTAATTAAGCAATAAAAAAGGGGTTCCATTTTCATGAAACCCCTTCTTGCGGAATTAGATTAATTACTAACTAAAACGAATTACTCCGCAAGAACAACGACCTTGTTCTTTAGTACTTCTACTACACCACCTTTTACCTCAAACGATTTTTCGTCTTCATTGTTTTTTACAACAATGTTTCCGCTTTTTAATGAGGCAATCATTGGCGCGTGATTATCCATCACACCAAATGACCCGTCTTTACCTGGAAAAGAAACCAAAGTTGCTTCGCCTTTAAAAACGTTTTTATCTGGAGTTAAAATTTCAATATTCATAATTCAATGTAATCTGGCTTAAGCCATTTCTAACATTTTCTCACCAGCTGCAATAGCTTCGTCAATGTTTCCTTTAAGGTTAAATGCTGCTTCAGGATACTGATCTACTTCACCATCAAGAATCATATTAAACCCTTTAATAGTTTCTTCAATAGAAACTAACACACCTTTGAGTCCAGTAAACTGTTCAGCTACGTGGAAAGGTTGAGATAAGAAACGTTGTACACGACGTGCACGGTGAACAACCAATTTATCTTCTTCAGAAAGCTCATCCATACCAAGAATAGCAATAATATCTTGCAATTCTTTGTATCGTTGAAGTGTTTCTTTTACTCTTTGAGCACACTTATAATGTTCAGCTCCTACTATTTCTTGAGTTAGAATTCTTGAAGTTGAATCCAATGGATCAACTGCAGGATAAATACCTAACTCAGCAATTTTACGAGAAAGTACTGTTGTTGCATCCAAGTGAGCAAAAGTTGTTGCTGGAGCAGGGTCAGTAAGGTCATCTGCAGGTACATAAACCGCTTGTACAGAAGTAATAGAACCATTCTTAGTAGAAGTAATTCTTTCTTGCATAACACCCATCTCTGTTGAAAGAGTTGGCTGATATCCTACCGCTGAAGGCATACGACCTAGAAGTGCAGATACTTCAGAACCAGCTTGTGTAAAACGGAAAATGTTATCGATAAAGAAAAGAATATCTTTTCCAGCACCTTTACCATCACCATCTCTATAATATTCAGCAAGTGTAAGACCAGACAAAGCTACACGAGCACGAGCCCCAGGAGGTTCGTTCATTTGACCAAATACAAATGCTGCTTTTGACGTTTTAAGAGCAGCAGGATCAACCTTTGAAAGGTCCCAACCGCCGCTTTCCATTGATTCGTTGAAAGCTTCACCATAATTGATAATACCTGACTCAAGCATCTCACGAAGTAAATCATTACCCTCACGAGTTCTTTCACCAACACCAGCAAATACAGAAAGTCCTTCGTATCCTTTGGCGATATTGTTAATCAATTCTTGAATAAGAACTGTTTTACCAACACCAGCACCACCAAACAAACCAATTTTACCACCTTTTGCGTAAGGCTCAATTAGGTCAATTACTTTAATACCAGTAAATAATATCTCTGAAGTAGTAGATAAGTCTTCAAATCTTGGTGGGTTTCTATGAATAGAATATCCACCAGTTTTATCAATTGAACCGATACCATCAATAGTATCACCAACTACATTAAAAAGTCTTCCGTTAACTTCTTCTCCAATTGGCATAGTAATAGGGTGGCCCATTGAAACAACTTCCATCCCCCTTTTTAAACCATCAGAAGCATCCATTGCGATTGTACGAATCGTATCTTCACCAATGTGTTTCTGACATTCAAGTATAATTACTTGTCCATCATCTTTTGTTACTTCTAATGAATCGTAAATCTTTGGTAACTCAGCTCCTTGAGCATCAAAACTTACGTCAATTACTGGTCCAATGATTTGAGAAATTTTTCCTACTTGTGCAGACATATTATCTTAAAATAATGTTTTATAAAAACCGTATCAAAATTTGAGCGCAAAAGTAAAATAAATCAACTTACAATTTTCAATATCAATAGTATTTATAATTCTATACTTTTGACGAGTAAATTAGAATTGTTTATTTCTTTTATAAATAACTATATAACAGTACTTTACAATCATTTTTTGGTGGATAAAAATCGACGTACATAGTGAAGGTATATTTTGGATTGGATGAGTTCCAAAAAGGAAAAAAAATAGTTGCTACTATCGGAACCTTTGATGGAGTGCATATTGGGCATAAAAAACTTCTTAAAGACTTAATTTCTCACAGTGAAAAAGAAAAAGGCGAAAGTCTTTTGCTTACTTTTTACCCTCACCCTAGAATGGTGCTATTTCCTGAGAATAACGACTTAAAGTTATTGAACACTCAGGAAGAGAAAATTGAACTTCTTGACGAATTAGGAATCGACCACTTAATTATACATCCTTTCACTCGAGATTTCTCTCGATTGAGTTCTACCGAGTTTATTAGAGACATATTGGTAAACACGATTGGCGTTCATAAGCTAGTTATAGGTTACGATCACCATTTTGGAAGAAATAGAGAAGGTTCATATTCTAGCTTAACAGAACTTTCACAATTGTACGGTTTTGGATTGGAAGAAATTAGCGCGGAAGAAATTAACGACATCGATATTTCTTCTACTAAAATTAGAGAAGCCTTAAACGAAGGGGACATTGATACAGCTAATACTTATTTAGACAACAATTACTCCATTACCGGAAAGGTGGTTGAAGGTAATCAACTAGGACGGACAATTGGCTTTCCTACTGCCAATATACAGTTAGATAGCAAATACAAATTGGTACCTCTTGCTGGGGTTTATGCCGTAAATGTCAATTATAATGACACTGAATATAAAGGTATGCTTAACATAGGAAACCGCCCAACGGTGAATTCGACCCAAGAGGTAAGCATTGAAGTGCATATCTTTGATTTTAACGAATCAATTTACAATGAACAGCTTACTTTAACGTTTGTGAAAAGAATAAGGGATGAAAAGAAGTTTTCGAATACAGAAGAATTGGCGAATCAACTTAATATTGATCAAACTAACTGCATTAATATTCTTCGTTAACCTATCGGCCTACAGCCAAAAGACCAATATTAATTCATACCTAAAATCGATTAAACAAAACGTGTTTATCGAATCTATTGAAGAAGCCAACCTTAGCCCAGATTCTGTTGAATACTTGAATTTGAAAGGTAAAAAACTCAAAACATTTCCAGAGGATATTAAGGCTTATAAAAATTTAAAAGCACTTAACCTCAAAAAAAACAAACTTGACTCCATCCCCGACTGGATTACAGACTTACAAAAATTAGAAATTTTAATTCTCAATGACAATAACTTCAAGGATGTTCCTGAAATAATTTGCTCACTGAAATCATTAAAAATATTACAGGTTGGAGAAAACTACCTTTATGAAATCCCTTCTTGTTTGGGACAATTAAATAATCTAGAATTTTTAGATATCTGGAGCAATGAAATTTCAAGCATTCCCGATGAAATTTCAGATATAAAAACCTTACAAGTAATTGACATGCGCGTTACTGCAACTAATGCTAAAAACCAAGAATACATTAAAGAGCTTTTACCCAATGTAAACTTGTATATGTCTATTCCGTGTAAGTGCGGGGATTAATCGAAAAACAGAAATTTGAAAAATTTGGCGTCATAACTACAATTGGACTTGTCTTCATTGTCATTATATCGATCATCTTCAGCAACACAAAAAACTTGACTTATTGAGTCATAATTCATAAAAACTTCATTAAATGATTTAAACGCAGAAGTTTTTCCTATCACCATTGTCTCATACTCTTCACCAGGCTCCATTTTAGCTAAATATAACGAATTCCCGCCACTACTTGAAGAGGCTTTAGCTACAGTATTCTTCGAAAATTGCTTTTTTGCATTTGAATCAGATTGATAATAAATAGTATAGAGAGCCCCTACCCCCAAAAACTGAATGATATCAACTGGCTGTTTTTCCAAATATGAATAAACACAATTGTAACATTCTTTTTCTGTCTTAAATGGCAGAAAAGACATTTTTGGTTCAACATCAAATATATCATTGAATTTAGCAACACTAATAGTCTCGTAATTTACTAATTCACCAGTCCTTACTAATCTCTGGAATGATAAGTATAACCCCGAATCATTAACAAAAAAACCTCTAAATGCATATCCCACAGGAAGTTCCTTGTCCTTTTTCAAGTACGTTTTAATAACCTCTTCCCGATCTTCTGAGCTCATAAAAGCCGTAAAATCCATTTGGGTCAATTCCAGAGTAGAGAATTCACTTTCCTTGGACTCTAAATTATAATAACCTAGTAAATAACTTTGGGACTTATTCTTTTTACCAGACTTCTTTACCTTTCCTCCAAAAAACACTTGATTTCCAAACACCTTAATCTCACACGCAAGGATAATATTATCTTCAAGACCTACTAGAACTTTTTCAAATCTATCACCTTTAAGAATACTCAATTCAACAAACGAGGAATGTTCCGTTCCAAGACGTTCTTTTTCCTTTGCCTTTAAGTTGAAATATTGAGAAAAATAGACAACGCCACTTTTCGAATAACACGGTTTGGTAATTCTAAAAATTGTGTTTTTCTGAACGGATCGTGAAATATCACTATAAATAGTTGCATTTACTTTTAATTCTAAGTGATTATCTATAGAAATATATTGGTAAGAATATTTCCCTGTTTCTTCTTCTAATTTCGGATAAATAATATCAATAGTTGATTTTTTAATATTTGGAAAGACTGAAATTGTCATTTTTTCTGGCGCACTATATTCATCATATAATTCACCATATTCAACACGCCAATCACTTTTGAATATCTGAGATTTAAATAGCATTTGAGCTTGGTCTGAAACCATCTCTCCTAATTGATCAAATTTTATCGCATAAAACTCATAGTCCACTCGCAACTTAGACCATTTTTCCGTACTAAAAATAAATATGAATTCATTATTTAATTTGACAACATCTCTATACCTAATCTTATCTTTCTTATTTGAAAAATTACAAACCCCAACTATTCCTGTGCTATTTTTTACCTCAAACTTCGTGTCGATGTATTTGATTTCATAAGCCTCACCTTCAACCCTAAATTGAGATTTACTTACCCTTTGCTCACCTAATTCAGTAAGCTCAGCAAACTGCGCTAACAACGAAAGTGAAAGAAAAATAGAAATAACTAGTGTAAATACTCGCTTAAAAAAACTCATGAATATTGATTTTATGGTTAATACAAAAGGTAATCAAAAATAACTATGGCTTATAAAACTTCATAGCTTCTGGCATTAAAGTTTTCAAGTCTGATACTCTGGTGTCATGAGAAGGGTGTGTACTTAAAAATTCCATTGGCTCATTTCCACCAGACATAGCATCCATTCTCTTCCAAAACTCAACCGCTTCGTTTGGGTCGTAACCAGCCATGGCCATAAGAATTAAGCCAATATGATCAGACTCAGATTCGTTACCTCTGCTAAATTTTAACATACCTGCATTCGCCCCTAAGCCAACTGCCTGTTTAAATAAATCTTTAGTTAAAGTCGGGTTTTCCCCTAATGCCATATCCAAACCAGTCATGCCGTATTGAGCAACCATAGCTTGGCTCATTCTTTCGCTTCCATGATTTGCCAAGGCATGTGCAATTTCGTGTCCCATAACAACTGCTATTCCAGCCTCAGTTTGGCAAATTGGCAATATTCCTGTATAAAAAGCAACTTTACCACCCGGCATGCACCACGCATTCATTTGATCCGATTCAATTAAATTAAACTCCCAGCTATAACCACTCAATTGATCTGAAATTCCCTTTTCTGCGTAATACTTCTCAGCTGCTTTTTGGATATTGGCACCTATAGTTTTTATTTGATTTACTTTTTCTACATCTTTTGAAAGCTCACTTTCAGCAAGCACCTCGTTATATTGACTAAAGCTCAACGGCAGCAACTCCGAATTATTAACTAATTTAAGTTGTTTTCGTCCAGTAATTGGAACAGTATGACAAGCCACCACAAAAACTATAATGGATAACCAATAAAAATGCTTTTTCATAATAATTCGATTTTCTAATTTAGACCGCGCAATTTCGCAAATCTTCGATGGTCTGGGTAGGATTTTCAGACTTAAAGACAAAACTACCGGCAACCAACACATCGGCACCTGCATCAACCAACCTTTTTCCTGTTTCGGTATTTACTCCACCATCAACTTCAATTTTAGCTGAAGAATTTTGTTGTAAAATCAAATCCTTAGTTTGAGCAACTTTTTTTACTGCGTTTTCAATAAATTTCTGGCCTCCAAAACCCGGATTTACAGACATAATAAGAACCAAATCGAGGTCAGAAATTACATCTTGAAGTAAATGAACCGGTGTGTGTGGGTTAAGAGCAACGCCGGCATGCATACCAGCAGCCTTTATTGCTTGAATGGTTCTGTGCAAATGATCGCAAGCTTCGTAATGAACCGTTAAGTTATGAGTTCCTGCCGCAGCAAATGTGTCAATGTATTTATCTGGATTGACTATCATTAAGTGTGAATCAATATACTTATTGGTATAGCTCGCCATTTTTTTAATAATGTCTGGACCATAAGAGATATTTGGAACAAATACTCCATCCATAACATCCATGTGGAACCACTCTGCTGAAGAGGAATGTACCATTTCTACATCTTTTTGCAGATTTCCAAAATCTGAAGCTAACATTGAGGGGGCTATAATCGGATTCATGCGGCAAATTTAGAAACAAAAACGGCCCACAAATTATTGTGAGCCGTTCAATATTCAAATATTATAACAACTATTCAACAACCAATCTTGAAACTGAGATATTACTCCCCGACATTGACCTAATTACATAAACTCCAGATTTATAAGAGCTCAAATAAAGTTGGTAGGAATTCATTCCAGAAACTTCTATTTCTTCTATTATCTTCCCAGATAAATCACAGATAGAAACCATATCTACGTTTTCAAGGCCCATTAGAGTAGTTTCATTTTTAGCAGGATTGGGATACATTTTCAAAAGATCGTTTGAATAGTTAATTGACTGTACCCCTACACTATTTTTATCGGCAACAGCTGAATATTCGTATAACTTAGACCCATTTGAATAGAAAACTGTATTACTCGCCAAGAAATTTTTATTGAAACCATCATAAAATGTAATTATCGTATCTACATAACTTATAAGTTGGACACCACTTTGCGAGTCACCATAATCCGCTGCCGAAATAACCCTAACAACATTACTAACGGTACCATAAGGTAAAATTAATGTACCTGAACCTGAAATATTTAATACAACAGTACCGCCTCTATCAAAGTTTTGACCCGCCCCTAAATTACTAAATGAGCCTGAGAATGTGTTACTAGATGAATGCCCATAAGCCATAGGAAAAATCAAAGTTTCTCTTGGATCAGTGAAATTAACCCTTGCAGATGAGGGAATATGTTGACCCGCCAACGAATAACCTGAAGAAGATGAAACGTAATAATTTTCAACTCCAGATACTTTTTCGACTAAATCTGTATTTGGTTGATTAGCGGCATCTGAACCTGTCGAAGCAGCATCATATGTATGTTTTGTTAAAGTTCCAGTGAAATTACTCCAATCCCAAGTTAAACCCGTGCCCATTCCTCCAGTTTCGGGGGTAGCCGTTGATGACACGTGATAATCAAACGTTGACCCAATTGGAGGAACACAATTATTTTGGGTTAAGGTTACTTGCGCATTTGTACCTAGTGCAAATACAGTTGACAATAATGCTAAATAGATTTTTTTCATGTTAATTAGATATTGATTTATAATGTGCAATATACTACAAACAAAAAAGGCTCGCAATGCGAGCCTTTTTATGTTCTATTTATCAACGATAAATTTTATCCTTCTTGTTCTTTTCTTTCCGGTTTTGGAAGAAGTACCTTTCTAGATAATTTCATTTTACCAGTTTTAGAATCAATGTCAACCAATTTAACTTCGATTTCATCACCTTCTTTGAAATATTCCTTAACGTCATTTACTCTTTTCCAATCAATTTCAGAAACGTGAAGTAAACCATCTTTTCCAGGAAGAACTTCAACAAATGCACCGTAAGTCTGAATAGACTTCACTTTACCTTTGTAAATTTCACCAATTTCCGGCTGTGCTACAATTGCTTTAATTCTAGCTTTTGCAGCTTCAATACCTTCTTTATTAGCTGAAGAAATATCAATAACACCCATTTTATCAACTTCTTCTAGAACAATAGTTGTTTCAGTAGCAGCTTGAATTTCTTGAATGATTTTTCCACCAGGCCCGATAACAGCACCAATAAATTCTCCAGGAATAATTACTTGCTCCATACGAGGTACATGTGGTTTATAATCAGATTTCGGCTCAGAAATGGTTTTGTTCATTTCACCTAAAATATGAAGACGGCCTCTTTTAGATTGCTCTAAAGCTTGTTCCATAATTTCGTATGAAAGACCACCTACTTTAATGTCCATTTGACAAGCAGTAATACCATCTTGAGTACCTGTTACTTTAAAGTCCATATCACCAAGGTGATCTTCATCCCCTAAAATATCAGACAATACTGCGAAATTAGTTCCGTCAGTAATTAAACCCATTGCAATACCAGAAACTGCTTTCTTAAGTTTAACACCCGTATCCATCAATGCCATTGAACCAGCACAAACTGTTGCCATTGAACTTGAACCGTTAGACTCAAGAATATCAGACATAATTCTGATTGTATAAGGATTATCTTGACCAGAAGGAATCATCGGCTTAAGCGCTCTAAGTGCTAAGTTACCATGACCTACTTCTCTTCTTGAAGTTCCTCTCATTGGACGAGCTTCACCAACTGAAAATGGAGGAAAGTTATAATGTAGAATGAATTTCTCAGAACCTTTACCCATAGCTCCATCAATACTTTGCTCATCCAATTTACTACCCAAAGTAACTGAAGTCAAAGATTGAGTTTCACCTCTTGTAAAAATAGCAGAACCGTGAGTCATTGGCAGGTAATCAATTTCCGACCAGATTGGACGAATCTCATCCAAGTTACGACCATCTAAACGAGTTCTATCTTCTAGAATCATTTTACGTACCGCCACTTTCTCCACATCATGGAAATAAGTATTGATTAATGATTCGTTTCCAGCCAATTCATCTTCAGATAAAGTAGCTTTATATTCTTCACGGATTGCTTTGAAACCTTCTCCACGTTCTTTTTTAGAAGTTCCTTTTTTAGCTAACTCGTAACAGTTGTCATGACATGCCGCGAAAACAGCATCTTTTAGTTCTGAGTTATGAGTTTCATGGCTGTATTCTCTTTTTGTTGGAATACCACCAATCATTTCAGCCAATTTTACTTGAGCATCACATTGAATTTTAATTGCATCGTGAGCAACTTTAATTGCTTCAAGCATTTCTGCTTCAGAAATCTCAGTCATTTCACCTTCAACCATAACAATGCTGTTTGCTGTAGCAGCAACCATAATATCAATGTCACGACCTTCGCTAGCCATTTCCGATTTTGTCGGATTAACTTTTAGCTCACCATCAATACGCGCAACTCTAACTTCAGAGATAGGCTCTTGGAATGGGATATCAGAAACTGCAATTGAAGCAGAAGCTGCTAAACATGCAAATGCATCTGGAAGAGTTTCTCCATCAGAAGAAATTAACGAAACCAATACTTGTGTATCAGCATGATAATCTTCTGGGAATAGCGGACGAAGCGCTCTATCAATTAATCTTGAAGTAAGAATTTCAGAATCTGAAGGTCTTGTTTCACGTTTTAAAAATCCGCCTGGAAAACGTCCAGCTGCAGAAAATTTTTCACGGTAATCTACCGTAAGGGGCATAAAATCGATACCCTCTTTCGCACTTTTTGCCGAAACAGAAGTTGCTAATAACATCATGCCGTTGCATTTTACTACAACAGATCCATCGGCTTGTGTAGCCAGCTTACCAGTTTCTATGGTAACCTCTTGTCCTTGAATTTCGAACGAATAGTTTTTTCCTATTTGACTCATATATATAAATGTATAATGTTGATTATTGGTTGTTATTAAAAAACGAAAAAGGCAACCAGTATGTGATTGCCTTTTTCAATAAATTATTTTCTCAATCCGAGCTCTGCAATAATGGCTCGATATCTTGTAATATCTTTATGTTTTAAGTAGTCTAAAAGACTTCTTCTTTTACCAACCAAAGCAATCAATGCTTTTTGAGTATTGTAATCTTTGTGATTCTTTTTCAAGTGCCCAGTTAAGTGAGCAATTCTAAATGAAAATAAAGCAATTTGTCCTTCAGGACTTCCAGTGTTTGAATCGCTTCCACCGTGAGCTTTAAAAAATTCTTTTTTCTTTTCTGTTGTTAAGTACATGCCAAAATCTTTATGATGAATGTTATGCTAATAATTTAAGGCGGCAAATGTAGTTTTCTTTTCGATACACTCTACCAGATTTCAATGCTATTTTTTTAGCATATTTAAAAGCTGAGTTAGATTGGCTTTCAAGTCTTTACGATCAACTATGTAATCTAAAAATCCATGCTCCAATAAAAACTCAGATGTTTGAAATCCTTCTGGTAAATCTTTACCAATTGTTTCTTTTACTACACGTGGACCCGCAAAGCCAATTAAAGCTCCAGGTTCTGCAATATTTACATCACCCAACATAGCATAAGATGCCGTAACACCACCTGTAGTTGGATCCGTTAATATTGAAATGTAAGGAATGCCAGCTTTTGCCAACAAAGAAAGCTTAGCCGACGTTTTTGCCATTTGCATCAACGAAAATGCTGCTTCCATCATTCTAGCTCCACCCGACTTTGAAATCATAATGAACGGAGCGCCTGTTTTTAATGAGTGATCAATTGCTCTTGCAATTTTTTCACCAACCACAGACCCCATTGAACCACCAATAAAATTAAAATCCATACAACCTATAACAACTTCGTTTCCACCAAGTTTACCTGAAGCGGTTCTAATTGAATCAACTAGTCCAGTTTTCTTTTTTGAAGATTGTAATCGGTCAACGTATTTCTTAGTATCCTCAAAAACAAGGGGATCTCCAGAAGAAACATTGCGATTCAATTCATTGAATTTGTTTTCATCAAACAAAATTCGGAAATATTCAATACTTCCAATTCGTTCGTGAAAGCCACAGCTCTCGCAAACCCACATATTGGATGAATGGTCCTCTGAAGGCATAACATGAGTACAAGATCTACACTTATACCACAGTCCTTCTGGGGTTTCCTTTTTGTCTTTTGTTGGAGTTTGAACTCCTTTATTGGATCTTTTAAACCAACTCATAATACTTGGTTTTTGAGATAAATAATTAAGCCAGCGTTATCCCTTCTTCGAGATAAACGTCTTGTACTTTTTGTATAAGTTCTATTCCTTCTGCCACTGGTTTTTGGAATGCTTTACGCCCCATAATTAATCCTTGACCACCAGCACGTTTATTCACTACGGCCGTCATAACTGCTTCTTGTAGATCTGAATCACCTGCTGAAGCACCACCTGAGTTAATTAAACCAATTCTTCCCATGTAACAGTTTGCTACTTGATAACGAACTAAGTCAATTGGGTGATCTGTAGTTAATTCAGAATATACTTTAGGGTGAGTTTTTCCAACTGGTATAGCATTATAACCACCATTATTGGTTGCTAATTTTTGCTTAATAATATCCGCTTGAATGGTAACCCCAATGTGATTTGCTTGACTCGTTAAATCACTTGAAGTATGATAATCTACACCGTCTTTTTTAAAGTCTGAATTTCTTAAGTAACACCAAAGAATGGTAGCCATTCCTAGCTCATGCGCTCTTTCGAATGCAGCAGCTACTTCTTGTATTTGTCTTTCTGATTCTTCTGACCCAAAATATATAGTTGCACCTACCGCAGCAGCTCCCATTTCCCAAGCTGCATCAACAGAACCAAACATAATTTGATTGAATGTGTTTGGGTAAGTCAATAATTCATTGTGGTTGATTTTTACAATGAAAGGTATTTTGTGTGCGTATTTTCTAGAGCATTGAGCAAGAACCCCATAAGTAGATGCAACACCGTTACATCCTGCTTCCATAGCCAACTCAACAATTTTTTGAGGATCGAAATAACGTGGGTTTGGTGCAAATGAAGCTGCAGCAGAATGTTCAATACCTTGATCAACAGGAAGTATAGAAACATACCCTGTTCCACCTAGCCGTCCGTGGTTATACAAACGAGCTAAATTGTTCATCACTTGGTTACTTCTGTTTGTTCCCGTAAAATGTTCGCTTACAAAATCTCCATTTGGAGTTGCAATTGTGCTCTTGTTAATGGTTTTAGATTCGTGACCTAAGTAGTACTCGGATTTATCTCCAAGTATATTTTCTATTGATGAAAGTGTACTCATTAAGAATATCTTTAGCTAATAAATTCAGCCGCCAAAAGTAGGAATTATTGGTTAGGCAATATACCTTCTATCAAACTTGATTTTGAATAACTATTAAACACACAAAAGCCCCTCCAAACGGAGGGGCTTTTAAACTAAATGAATATTTGAATTATCGATTAAAAACTATTCTTTGACCAATTTCATAGTTTGCGTTTGTCCATCCTGAGTGACTCTAAGAATGTAAACACCCTTTTCTAAGCTGGAAACATCCATTTGATGTGTTTCTGAAAATTCAATACTAAAGCTGTTTACAATTTTTCCTGAAATATCATAAATTGAAATTGTAGCTTCTGATTTTGTTAATCCCAAAATACTAATCTCGGATTGGGCTGGATTTGGAAAGAATGAGATATTATTTTCTCCTAAAACATTCGTATTTAATCCTACATACTGAGTCGATTCATGTGCATCGCTTCTAGAGCCTCCTGGATAACACCCAGATAAATCTGGTGCATCTCTTTTCGTTGCAAAACCTAATAATTCATATGCATTGTTTGTCAGAGATTTATCTACATTATCATTAATTGCAACTTCATGAACTCCAACTGGATCCATATCTACAAGCAGTTCTGACGAACATTCATCTGGAATTTGATTATCCAAATCAGTTTTTATTAACAAAGGTACTCTGTTACCATTGTTTGGGTTATAAATATCATCCATAAGGTAAGATCCAATAATATAAACATCGTCATCAATTATTTTTACCCTATTGGCTTGTATTTCAGAGACATTAATTGGATTTCCAACAGGTCTATCGAAATATTTGGCATAACTAACCTTAAACTTTGAAGCAATGAAACCAGGAGTAATGTGTTCAATTTTAATCATAAAAATGTACTCCAGTCCTTCATACCCATTGGCTCTTTCTGGCGCTCCTGGTATTTCTCGTAGAAAAGTACCCACAATTAAATACTCATCTTCGTTTATTTCTACAATATCACTTACTTGTACGTTTCTGGAAGGATGGTTGTAACCAACAGGATTACCTAATGTAATCCTATCTCCATCTGTATTTAACGCGTTAGCTAACCAATCTCTAAGTAAATAAAAATGATTTTTACCCCAAGCTCCTTGTTTATTCTCACCAGTAACACTTGGTGCATTGCCACTGGAAACAATAAGGTTATTTGCCATATTGGATTGATGCGTTTCAACCATTATTACCGATTGAGCAACCCCAAAATTCCAATTAAGATCTGCTTGGGCGTTGTGATACGTTTTTACCGAAGAACTTGTCATTCCAAAATCAACATTCCATATTGCTGGATCTCTTAAAGTGGCACTTGATATAAAACCACTTGATCCGTATACTTGTCCGCCAAATGATGTCATTACACCGTAATCTTCATGACTAATCGTTCTAGTTGGATTATCCATATGAAGCCCTCGTTGTGAAGAGCTACCCGTCGATTTAAACCATTTGGTATTTGCTGGGGCTTGAAAATTATTATTTTGTTTTATTAAATACATCCCTTCTCCAGAATTGTAATTCTTATCAACCACACCTACCATATATCTATCATCTTCATGAATCGTTTGGTCGGCATAGTCAGACTTAAGCATCCATTCGTTAATACTATTTTGACAAGGACCTCCTCCGGGATGGCCACCAGGAACAAAATCTTTAAAATCAAGATCTGAATGTAAAAAAGAAGAATAGCCAGATGCCCCAGAACCAAATACCCCATGACTTCTATACTTATCAGAAGAAACAGTGTTACCGGTAGAACCACACATGTGCGAATCACCAGATGCCCCAGTTAAATACATTAAATCGTAAACACCTGCAACAGGACCTTCTTCTTGACCAGGATCAAAATCAAATTGATAATCTACGACAGAATTTTTTCCAATACTTGTTTTCGAACCCGTATTATCAAAGGTGGCAATATTTGTACTTGGAGTTAAAACACTTCCATCATTTGGATCAATTTCATAAATGATCTTGTGATTTCCATCTCCGGCAGTATAATAATATTTCCCATTATTCAGCGTAAGGTCATATCCTCTCATTGAATAATTTGTTCCTAATCCATCATTAGGATTGTACGACCTCATAAACTGTGCATTCGCTTGAAAAGCAAAAAAAGCGAAGGCTGCCGCCGTAATTAATGTCTTTTTCATAATAATTAATTTTTAAGGTTAATAACACCCCAAACGTCATCTATAATTCGTGTATTGAAGTTTCTCTTTGTGTCAAAGAGGTATAATCTGATATGAGCGTCTTTATTTTTTTTACGAAAGGAAAAATCAACATCATGTAAAATGACAATACTGCATAACCTATTTTTGAGGTATGTTGATTTTGAACCGAATAGCATTATTACTGCCAGCTTTGTTGTTGTTCGGTTTTGGCGGCATTTCTCAAAATTTTATTCAAACTAATTACACCACTGAAGACGGATTACCTAGTAATGAAGCCTATAGTGTCATTCAAGATACCAAGGGTTACATTTGGGTTTCAACTGATCGCGGTATCGCAAAGTTTAACGGTTCTAGTTTTAAAACCTTTGGGCATCCGCAGGGTTTAAAGTCCTCCGTTATTTACAAACTGCTTGCGTTAAACAATGGAAGCATTGCCTTTATGGGTGCCGACAATAAAGTCGGTATCATTAAAAATGATTCGGTACGATATGTCGAAATTGATGAAATAACAGAACCCTCCTCTATATTTAAATGTGAAAGCGGATTTGCAGTGGGTTTTCTTGGAGAAGCCAAATACATCGTTTTTAATGATCACGGTCAAGAGATTGAAAAAAAACTTCTTCCCAAGGGGTTTTACATAAAAACACTTCCTGGAGATTTTACCATTCATATGGGGAACCCATTATTCCAAGAATACAAACGTGTTTTAATTCTTAATAATGATAAAGAATTGGAAATTCCGTTTATAGCACATTCTATTCACAAAAACATTAACTCAACTGTTGTTGACGATCAAGTCATTATCACCAATTCCAGAAATCTTGCTGTAATAAATGAAAAAGAAGGCATTAAACTATACTCTCTTCCCAGTATCAGCACAGGAAGTGCTTTAATTAAGTCAGATGGTGAAATTTGGATAGGCCTATTTGACAATGGAATCCAACCCTTCAACTTACAAACTGGTAAACTTTCAGATGTGATTCTAAAAGATTTCTCGGTCTCAGGAATAATTGAAGATAATAACGGGAATTACTGGATATCGAGCCTAAATAAAGGTCTGTTAAAACTACAAACCTCCTACTACGAGAGTCTCACCAGAACACAAGTCTCAAAAGTTATAATCATAAAGGATTCATTAATTGCTTCTTATAAAAACAAAGGTTTATATGCTTACGACATAAAAAAAGCCCATGGCGAGAATTTCTTAAATAGTATTCACCTAATGGACCTTTTTGAATTTCAAGAGAAGTTTATTGGATCAAGAATGAAGGCGTCTCAAGGCGAGCAAATTAAAACTGACATTCCTAAAAACATCAATCTCATTTTTGCCAGCGGACGAAGTGCAGCTTGGGATCGTAACCTAGTTTCTGTGTTGTATACAGTTTTATATCTAGCAGACCCAGCCACTTACAATTATTCAGTTATGACTGAAGTGAAAAATCTTGAGCCGGGATATACCTATTTTACACAAGTTTTTGAAGACACACTATATGTTGGAAGGCCTAAAGGTTTATACCAAATTTGGACTGCTGATGGGGAATACCAAGCCAAAAAGGTTTTTGACAAGCCTGTAACCTCGGCAATAAGGCAAAAAAAAGGTTATTTGTTGGGTACCAAAGGACAGGGCTTATATGCTGTAGATAAAGGGTTCAATATCCTTTGGAATCAAACAAATACTGAAGGGCTCAGTGGAAATTTTATTTCTTCAATGGTGTATTCTGGAGATACTCTTATCCTTGGAACCAACAATGGCGTTAGTTTACTAGTCAATAAACAATCAAAAGGATTCAGTAAAATATTACACTCTGGAATTTCTGAAGGATTGGCATCAAAAAGTGTTACAAGTATTGCCGTTTCTGGGGCTAAATTATTTGTAGCATCCGAGGCTGGTCTGCAAAGTACTAATCTGTCTTTAGTAAACTCAAAACTAACCAACCCTAAACCGATAATAAATCTAATTAATGGTGTTGGAAGTTATACCGATGAAACACATATCATTCCTAAAGGAACAAAAAACATAAGCATTACTACTAGTACTATTTTTTATTACGAAGGTCAAGCTTATTTGAAAGAATATAGACTTTTAGGATTAGATAGTTTATGGAAATCCTTTTCTTCAAACGAAATTGAATTTTCCAATATACCGCCTGGAAAATATGAGTTTCAATTTCGGACAAAACTTCCAAAGAACTCAGTTTATACTTTGACCTCAAAACCATTAATTCTACCTCCAACATTCTTACAAACGTTATGGTTTAAGGCTCTTGTATTACTATTGATAATAATGATAATTATAGGCTTCTACACTTTTAGACTTAGACGGCTCAAGTTTGTGAACGACTCTTTAGTTAAACAAGAACGTTTAAAATTTAGAGCGTTAACATCTCAACTCAACCCACATTTTATGTTCAATGCATTGGGCAATATTCAGAACTTGATAATAACAGATCAAAATAATATTGCTGCAGAATACTTGGCACGGTTCTCTAATTTGTTAGACAGAACTTTGAAAAACACCAATGAATTGTTTATCCCTCTTTATGATGAATTGGATTTTATTGACCAATATATTGAAGTAGAAAAATCAAGGTTTGAAAAGTCTTTTCTGTTCGAATGGAAAATAGACTCTACAATTAATGTGGCTCAAACTCTTGTTCCCACCATGTTTTTACAGCCTTATATAGAAAATTCAATTTTACATGGCATAAAACACAAAAAAGGAAAAGGAATTATTCAAGTTCAAATAGTGAAGTTGGACAATAAAAAGTTAGAGGTAGTAATACAAGATAATGGAATTGGAATTGTGGCTTCAAAAAAAATTAGAAGTGAAAGAACTAGAAAGTCTCTTGCCATGTCAAATTTAAATACTCGCCTAGACATTATGAGTAAGCTATTCAAAGAAGCCTTTACTTATTCTGCCAAAGAAATTACAGACTTAAAAGGAAACGTTTCTGGAACCGAAATTAAAATTGTGATACCCTATAAA
>JBMYOI010000036.1:0-24379 GCA_049599135.1 Salibacteraceae bacterium | reverse complement strand
GTTGGGGAGTCGGAACTCCATTGCCCGATGATCGTTTTGAGTTTTTTGGGGCAACAGCATCATTTCATTTAGATTATTCTGATGGGGGAATTTTAAATTATGTGGGAGGTGCATCTGATCAAGGATTATTTTCAACTGTCAATTATTCTAGAAGAGGTATCATCAATCCGAACGATTCTTCAAAAATAACTTGGAAAATAGATTCTAGTCAACATATTTCAAAACGAGTTTATAGAGGTCTTGCCATTGAAGGACTTTATTTTGGAGGCAGTGATACAAGTTATAATTATAACGGCAAAGCCTACGGGTCGGGCAAAGTTTTATCGCCAGAAACTAGAGTTTTGGTGTATAACAAAATTGGACAATGGATTGAGTGTGATAGTGGAAATATAGATAGTTGTCTGGAAAGTTCAGAAACAGTATATCATATGATACATTTATCTCAAGTAAAATGGCCAATGGATATTCGAGATTTTGCTTTTTCGCGAGACATCAGTTGGTATATTGGTAATAATTCTGGAAATTATTATGTTGCTGGGGGAATATTGGATAGCCAAAAAGTTTCAAAAAGATTAATAAAAATTACTAGTCATTTCTTTGCCAGTTTGAATGAAGTGGAATTAAACTCATCAATTAAAATTTACCCCAATCCGGTTAAGGAAATACTAACCGTTGATTTTGATAATACTGAAATAAAAACACTTTTAATATTTAACAATCAAGGGTCGCTCATTGGGAAATTGTCGGTTAAACATGGCGAAAATCGCATAGACGTTTCTCAATTGCCTAATGGACTTTACTTTTTGGTTTCTGAAAATGGTTTGGAAAAATCTCGATTTATAAAGCAATAAAAAAGCCCTGACGTTGCTGCCAGGGCTTTCAAATATGTTTTATTTAGTTAATTATCTAATAACCAAATCGTAAGGCATTCTTGCCTGAACAGTTTCTCTTTTAGTTAATTCTTGTAATGGCTTCAAGTATTTGTACTCTTCACCAATTTGCCATTCAAGCATTTTGGTCATTGCTTTTCCGCTTAACTCTTCCATAAAGGCTTCGAAAGGATCTTTTCGCTCAGGAAAAGCCTTTACTCTGTATTTCCCCTCTTCTAATTCGGCCAACTTAACAGCATGGTCAACAGCAGCATTTAAACCGCCTAGTTCATCAACCAACCCTAATTCTAAAGCATCTTTTCCGGTCCAAACTCTACCTTGACCAATCTCGTCTACTTCAGCTTTAGTTAAACCTCTTCCTTCTGATACATGCGAAATAAATGTATCGTATATTTTGTCAACACCCTTTTGAATTCTGTTGTACTGATAAGGTGTTAGTTTTTTTACCATTGATCCCGCATCAGAATTTGCATTTGTCTGCACTCCGTCAAATGTAATTCCTAGCTTGTTTGTGAAAAATTCACCAGCGTAAGGAATCATTCCAAATACACCAATTGAACCAGTTATTGTGTTTGGACCAGCAAAAATTCTGTCAGCACCACAAGCAATATAATATCCACCTGAAGCAGCCAATCCACCCATACTTACAACAAACGGCTTTTCTGCTTTTGCCAATTGAGTTTCTCTCCACATTACATCAGAAGCTAAAGCGCTTCCACCTGGTGAATTCACACGCAATACAATCGCTTTAACTGTTGAGTCTTTTCTTGCTTTTTTAATTGCTTTGGCAATGGTTTTACTTCCCATTGTACCTTTAGAACTTGATCCAGAAACAATATTTCCAGCAGCATAAATGATGGCAACTTTGTCTTTAATTTTCCAAGATTTAGTTTCGTCTTCGCCTTTTTCTTTCGGAGTACGAGCATATTTAGAAATTGCGATCATATTCAAATCGTCTTCATCTTCAACATCAACTAAACTCATTAATTCCGCTAAAACTTCATCGCCATATTTAAGTCCGTCTATCATTCCAACTTCAAGAGCTTCTTTTGGGTCATAAGTACTAACCGAATCAGCAATTTGATTAACTTTATCAACTGTTAAACCTCGTGATTCGGCAATTTTTGTTGTCCATTGACCCCAAATACCCATCATGTATTTTGTAGCTTGTTCCCGATTAGCATCACTCATTTTATCATAGATAAATGGTTCAACTGCACTTTTAAACTTGTTGTTTGATCCACGAATTACCTGAACTTCAACATCCATTTTTTCTAAAGCACCTTTATAAAACATGATTTCTGAAGAAAGTCCTGCAAACGATAAGTCACCTTCTTGAAAAAGATACACTTTATCACATGCTGAAGCTAAATAGTATTGTGCTTGGTTAACTGATTCCCCATATGCCATTGTAAACTTGCCTGAAGATTTAAAATCAACAATCGCTTCTCTTACTTCGTCAAGGTTTGCCAAGTTCATCCTTGAATCAGCCATTGCGAGGTAAATTCCTTTTATTTTATCGTCATTCTTAGCCTTTTCAATCGCTTCAAGAACTTCTCTCAGCGACAATTGTTTTTTCGATTTCATGGTGTTAAAATCGAATGAATCAAACGGGTCATTTGATGTTTGATCAACTACACCATTTTTGAAACTTAACCTTAAAATAGAGTTCTCTTTAACATTAACTTTATCATCCTTTTCAGCCATTCCTACTAATGCAGAACCAACTCCAATCATAATAAACATTAATACAAACCCCGATAGAATTACTCCAAGAATGGAGGCAAATACCATTTTAAAAAACTGCTTCATCTTTTTTTTTTTAATTGAGCGGCAAATGTAGCTTATTGAATAACGACCCAATTCTTTTATTTACATTAATGGTAAAGGGGTATTATGAATGGAATATTTTTGCTTCCACAAGAGTAAATGAGTTTAGCCGTTGTTTCGTTAGGTAGTAATATGGGGGATTGGAAAGCAATCTTTCTAAATGCATTCAGTCATTTTAAAATGCTAGGTCGCATTGATGAAAAATCGAGTGTTTTTAAAACTGAGCCCTGGGGCGTTCAAGATCAACCTTGGTTTAAGAATCAGGTTGTTGGATTAAAGACTGATTTACCCCCTAGAGTGTTAATGTCAGAACTTTTAAAAGTTGAAGAATTAAACGGAAGAGACCGCTCAAGAGAAACTCGTTGGGGGCAAAGAACCCTTGATTTAGATATTCTCTTTTTCGAAAATCAGACAATAAATACTCAAGATTTAATTATACCACATCCTAGAATGCATCTTCGCAATTTTATTATGGATCCATTATGTGAGATATATCCACAGTTATTTCATACAGTATTAAAGAAAAAAATGGTTGAGCTAAAACACGAATGCACCGATTTGACGAAAACTGAAAAATTTTGACCATTGTTATATAGTTATATAGCCATAGAAGGAAATATTGGAGCGGGTAAAACCACTTTTGCAACTAGAATTAGTGAGCAAATTAATGCGCAATTGGTGTTAGAAGAATTTGCTGAAAATCCCTTTTTACCACCTTTTTACAAAGAACCAGATAAATATGCCTTTCAGCTAGAATTAAGTTTTTTAGCAGAGCGCTATCAGCAAATACTTAAGGAGTTATCTAACCGAAATTTGTTTTATCAAAATATTGTTTCCGATTATATTATTCATAAGTGTTTGATTTTTGCAAGAACAAACCTGGACAAACAAACCTTTTCATTATACAATCAATTGTATCAACTAATTATCAAATCCATGCCGAAACCGGAGCTAGTTTTGTATTTGCATAACGATACAGACCGTCTTTTGTCGAATATAAAGCAACGCGGAAGGGAGTACGAACAAGAAATTTCAGCCGACTATTTAAAACGAATAAATAAGAATTATATGACCTTTTTTCGACAACAAAAAAAGTTAAGAACCGTTGTTGTAAATACCACAGAGCTTGATTTTGTTGCTAATGAAGAAGATTATAATTACTTGGTAGATTTGACAACGAGATTCTATCCAACAGGCATTACAACTATAAATCCATAGTAAAAACTCAAAAGAGTTTATTCTAGTTATGTATTAAATAGGTGTTTAAGAAACATTGTTTTATTATTGCATTTGATTAGCAAGGGTAAATTATGCCCTAAAAAGTTTAATTAAAAAAGAAGATGAAAATTTTATTAAAAGTATCCGCAGTTGTTTTTATGGCAATTGCTTTAGTAGCCTGTAATCCATTAAAGAAAATGGATAAATATGCTGAAAGCGTTAAGTATAGTGTAACTCCTGATCCATTAGAAATGCATGGTGATAGCGTAGCTGTGTCTGTAACTGGTAAATTTCCACCTAAATACTTCCATAAGTTAGCTACGGTTGTTGCAAAACCGGTATTGAAAAATGCAGAAGGTGAAGTAATTAAAGAGTTTAAAGAAATTACTTTATTAGGTACTGATGCTGACGGCGATGGTCAAAAAATTGACTTTGAAAAAGGTGGTTCATTTACTTATGATGATAAAGTTGCTTACGATCCTTCAATGGAGAACGTAACTATGTTCGTTAATGCAGTTGGATCTTTCAAAAAGAAGACACAAGAATTTGAATCAAAGAAAATTGGTGATGGTACTAAAACTACTCCATACTGGGTTCAAATTGATGCTAAGCCTATTTTAGCTAAAGATAATTTCAAAAAAATCATTCCTAAGAGTATCAAAGCTGAAATTAATTTCAATATCCAATCTTCACAAGTTCAAAGTGCTGAATTAAGACAAGATGATATGAAAGCAGTAAATGCATTTATTGCCGAAGGAAAAGAAAAAGCTTGGGTATTTAAAGGTGCTTCTTTCTCTGGATATGCTTCTCCCGATGGTGAAATGGCATTGAATGATAACTTAGCAAATGATCGTGCTAAAAACGCAAGAAAAGCTGTTGAAAGACAACTTAACAGAAAAAAGATTGCTGAAGCTAAAGCTGACGGATTTTATACTGAAATTGGAAAAGGTGAAGACTGGGATGGTTTTAAAACTGCAATGGGTTCTTCAGATATTAAGGATAAAGATTTAATTCTTAGAGTTCTTAGTATGTATTCTGATAATACCAAAAGAGAGCAAGAAATTAAGAATATGGCTGCTACATATGTAGAGCTTTCTGATAAGATTTTACCTGCATTACGACGTACTCAAATTACTTTGAATGCTGATGAAATGGCTCGTACAGATGAAGAAATTCAAGCTTTATCAAAATCTAATCCAGATACATTATCAATTGAAGAGCTTCTTTATGGCGCAACATTAAGTAATGATATTGACGAAAAAATGAGATATTTCCAATTGGCTAAAAAGCAATATCCGAAAGATTGGAGAGGTCATAACAATGTTGGTTATATCTACGTGTTGAAAAATGATATGGCTGCTGCTGCAAAAGAATTTCAAGCTGCTGCTGATGTTGAAAAGAATTCTACCGTTAGTAATAACTTAGGTGTTGTTGGTTTGTACGATGGTAATGTTTCTGCTGCTAAAGATATGTTTACAGCTGCTGCTGGTGCAGGTTCAGAAGTTGATTATAACTTAGGAATCATTGCAATCAAGGAAGGTAGTTATGCAACGGCAGTTTCTAAAATGGGTTCTGAAAACACTTTGAATAGTGGTTTGGCTAAATTGCTTAACGGTGATAATGAAGGTTCATTGAAAGCGATTGATGCTTCAGATGATAAAGAAACTGCTGCTGGTTATTATTTGAAAGCTGTTGTTGGTGCAAGAACTGGTAATAAAGATCTTATGGTGAAAAACCTTAAATCTGCTATTGCTGTGGATGGCGCTCTTAAAACAAAAGCGGCTAATGATGCAGAATTTATATCTTTTAGAGAAGATGTTGCATTTACAGATGTTATAAAATAGAGAACTTTTATTAGAGTTAAAAAAGGCGCCTATGGCGCCTTTTTTTGTTTTAGGGTTTTTATTTATTGAGTTAACTTAGTAGTAAATAAGTAATTGAAATTTCTATATTTGTGACTCAATTAAGCACTATGAAAAGAATAGCGATAATAGTTTTGTTAGGTGGTTTTGCCTTAGGAATGTCTTCATGTGAAAAATGTGCAACTTGTACAATTAAAGACGCTGATGGAACCATTAGAACTAGCGAAGATGTGTGTCAGAAAAGAAAAGCATATAATCATACTATTGAACAGTATGAAGAAAGAGGTTGGACTTGTACTAAAAACTAGTTAAAACCTATATAAAAAGATTCAAAAGCCCATTTATTGGGCTTTTTGTTTTTTAGACCAAATATCCCAAATTGCAATGGCGCTGGAGTTTGCTACGTTAAGTGAGTGTTTAGTTCCGAGTTGTGGAATTTCAATGCAGCCATCACACTGGTCAATTACAAGTTGATTAACGCCATTTACTTCATGCCCCAAAACCAACGCTATTTTTTCGTCAAGTTTAACTTTAATATCTAAAAGGGAAATACTGTTTTCGGCTTGCTCTAAGGCAAATATTTTATAACCAGCTGCTTTAAGTGATGAAATTGCAGTTAATGTATCGTCTTCATATTTCCAGTCGATTGAATCGGTTGCACCTAAAGCGGTTTTATTGATTTCTCTGTGAGGTGGACAAGCCGTGATTCCACAAAGAAAAATTTTGTCAATTAAAAACGCATCTGAGGTTCTAAAAACTGACCCAATGTTACTCAAACTCCGTATGTTGTCTAAAACAATAGCAATACCACTTTTGTGTGCTACTTTGAACTCCGTTTGTGAGATACGGTTTAGTTCTTCAATACTTAACTTTCTGTTCATAAAAGATGATAAGATGTCTTCTTGTAAAGGAGTCATTCGAAGAAGCCAAGACTACTTTTAAATTCTCATTTGCAAAGAAAAGAAACTGTAATTGGCTACCAAGAAAAAATATGCGGAAACCCCGCTAATGAAGCAATACAATACAATTAAAGCAAAGTATCCTGATGCTTTGTTATTATTTCGTGTTGGTGATTTTTATGAAACCTTTGGAGAAGATGCTATTAAGGCATCTGGAATTTTAGGGATTGTATTAACGAAGAGGGCCAACGGAAAAGCTTCTCACATTGAACTGGCCGGTTTTCCACACCATTCAATGGATACCTATTTGCCAAAATTGGTAAGGGCAGGTGAACGAGTTGCTATTTGTGATCAGTTAGAAGATCCGAAAAAATCCAAAACCATTGTAAAAAGGGGGGTTACTGAATTAGTAACGCCTGGGGTTTCTTACAACGATAAAATATTAGAGCAGAAGAACAATAATTTTCTGGCGTCAGTATTTATTGATAGAAAATCTGCTGGGGTATCTTTCTTGGATATTTCTACGGGACAGTTTTATGTAGCTGAAGGGTCAATAGAATATGTAGATAAATTACTTCAAAGCTTTTCACCGAGTGAAGTGCTTTTTTCCAGGAATAAAAAGGCATCTTTTGAGACTTCATTCGGAGATAAATTCCATACTTATTTTATGGAAGACTGGGCCTTTAAGTCTGATTTTGCAAACGAGCAACTGCTTAATCATTTTGGTACAAATTCCCTCAAAGGTTTTGGTATTGATGAAATGGAATTGGGGATAATTGCTGCTGGAGCTGTTTTGTATTACTTGTCAGATACTCAACATAATCGAATAAAACACATTACCCAAATTTCAAGAATAGATCAATCAAATCATGTTTGGTTAGATCGATTTACGATTAGAAACTTAGAGTTGTTTCACTCACCTCATACTGGAGGTAAAGCCTTAATTGATGTTATTGATAAAACGGTTTCACCAATGGGTGCTAGAATGCTAAAACGTTGGTTAGCTCTTCCTTTGAAAGAAAAAGTAGCTATTGATGCTAGGCACTCAATCGTAGATTGGCTTTTAAAACATGATGATGAATCGCTTATACTTACTCAAAAAATAAAATCAATAGGTGATTTAGAACGTCTAATATCGAAGGCTGCCATTGGTAGAATTCACCCACGTGAAGTAAAGCAATTGTTATCTGGGTTGAATGAAGTTCCTGATATTAAGGAATTGTTTCTTAATTCCGGTAATGAACACATGGTTGTGCTGGGCGATCAATTAAATCCGTGTGAATCATTAAAGAAACGAATTAATAAAGAACTATCTGAAGATCCTCCAGTATTGGTAAGTAAAGGGAACGTAATTCGCGAAGGAGTTTCAGCTGAATTAGACGATTTAAGAAAACTTCAGAGTTCAGGTAAAAACTACTTAATTGAAATCCAAGAACGAGAAAGTAAGGCTACTGGAATTACATCACTTAAAATAGGCTTCAATAACGTTTTTGGTTATTATCTTGAAGTTACCAATGCGCATAAAGACAAGGTGCCGATAGAGTGGTCTAGAAAACAAACCTTAACGGGTTCTGAACGATACATTACGGAAGAATTAAAGGAATATGAGTCTAAGATTTTAGGGGCTGGTGAAAAAATACTTGCGCTAGAAACCAAATTGTATGAGTCTTTAGTTCTTTCTATTTCTGAGTTTATTAGACCTATTCAATTAGACTCTGAATTAATCGGAAAAATTGATTGCTTACTTTCATTTGCAACCTCAGCCAATGAGAATTTTTATACGAAGCCAAAAATTCACGAAGGTTATTCGTTAGCTATTCAAGATGGTCGTCACCCGGTAATTGAAACTCAATTAAAATTAGGGGAAGCGTATGTAACCAATGATTTGTTTGTGGACAATGAAAAGCAACAAGTATTGATGATTACTGGTCCGAATATGGTCGGTAAATCGGCTTACTTAAGGCAAAATGCTCTCATAGTACTACTAGCTCAAATGGGCTCCTTTGTCCCCGCTAAAAACGCTGAAATAGGTTTAGTCGATCGTATTTTTACAAGAGTAGGGGCAAGTGACAACATATCGCAAGGTGAATCTACCTTTATGGTAGAAATGAATGAAACTGCTAGTATTCTTAATAATATCTCGGATAGGAGTTTGGTTATCTTGGATGAGATTGGTAGAGGAACAAGTACTTATGATGGGATAAGTATAGCCTGGAGTATTACGGAATATTTACATGCTCATAAAATGCGTCCGAAAACTCTTTTTGCGACCCATTACCACGAACTCAATGAAATGAGTAATTCATTTGATAGAATTAAGAATTACAATTTTTCGATCAAAGAATTAAATAAAAAAATAATCTTTCTACGAAAGTTGATTCCGGGTGGAAGTGAACATAGTTTTGGTATCCATGTTGCAAAAATGGCTGGTATGCCGGCAGCTGTAATTAACAAGGCGAACAAAATATTAGTAGACCTAGAAAAGTCGTCTAAAACTAAAAAAGCAAATAAAGAAGTGCTCAAAAATCAAGAAAGTGATTTACAATTGAGCATATTTCAGCTAGATGACCCAACTCTTTCTCAAATAAAGGATGAGCTTATCAAGGTAGATATCAATACTTTAACGCCTGTTGAGGCCTTAATGAAATTAAATGAAATAAAAAGCCTAATTCAAGGGTGATTTTTTCTTGCCTCGGACTGAAATTATTATACTTTTGTGGCCGCTTAAGCGAAAGTAGCTCAGCTGGTAGAGCACGACCTTGCCAAGGTCGGGGTCGCGGGTTCGAATCCCGTCTTTCGCTCAATATTTAAGGCTGCTTAGCAGCCTTAGTTTTTTGTTCTTTTAAAACCACTACGATAGTATCCGGTTTTATATCTTACAGAAATAAAATATACCACTGCCCGGGTGGTGGAACTGGTAGACACGCAGGACTTAAAATCCTGTGGCCATTGCGGCCGTGCCGGTTCGATCCCGGCTCCGGGTACAAAAGGCTCTTCAGAAATGGGGAGCCTTTTTTGTTTAAAAACGCAACATGGAATTTGTAACCTACATCCTTCAATCGGAAACTAGTCAACGGTATTATATTGGCCATACACAAGACCTTTCCATAAGTCGTGTTCCGACTCTAGTACGTTGGTTTCAATACGCATTTGTGCTTGTTTAAACTCTTTGTTATTCATGTCGGTTAGTTGCATTTGCACATTTCTATTTGTTTCTTTTGTTATTGTACTGGCAAAGTCTCTGAAGTAGAATAGGTCCTCAATAGTTTGGATATTTGAGTTTATGTGTCTTTTTAATAGCATTGACTGAGCTAATGTTGTTCTAATTTCAGGGTAATAAAACCAACAAAGCAGTTTTTCTTTTTCAGCATTTTTATAAATAGGAGCCAAAGCAATGATTCTTGTTTCGTTTGTTCCGGTTGTTTTATCGAAGAATGCATCTTCTTTAATGGAAAGTCCAACTATCTCACCATCTTTCAAAATGTGTATGACTTCTTCTGAGCTTTGTGTGATTTCAGTCTTCATTTCATCATCATTGGGAGAGTACAAATGAATTTGATTTGCCTTAATCCCTGATGCTAATGCTCTTGCAAAGTTTTTGTTTTTAAAAAGTTCTGCGTTGTTTTCAGTGCCAATTGTTCGCCAAATTCTTTTGCTCCAAAGTATATTTCCTTCAACGATGGTTTTGTAATCGTAATAATTGTTTGCATTACGCCTTAGATTCAATGTTGATTCAGACTTGATAGCCGGTAACAGTGATTTATACTGCCCATTAGGAAAGTACTCTCTTTTTGTAACTAACTCACCATCTTTATTCCATAAAACCCAAATACCAGCTCTAAGGTTGTTCTTGAATGAGCCTTGAGCTTTTTTATTTCCATTTTTATAGAAAGAAGAATAAAGACCGTTTAGTTTGCCTTTTTCCATTTCATATTCAATGTCCAAAGTATCATTAGAATAGGTTAAAGTTTGATTTTCAGAAAATATAAACGAGCAAAAAGTTAGAATGGCAGTGAATACAAATGGGGTATACATATTTCAATTTTATAGAAGTTGAAAGGTAATAACATATTGATTATGAAATTGATAGTGTATTGATTAACATTCCTGAATGATTTCGTTCACAATGACGGAAATCTTCTTGCCTTCCTGTACAGATGCAAAATGACCATTTTCAAGCCAGTAATCAACCCGTTTCTGAAACATTCTTGGAAACAAAAAATCTTTTTTACCATGAAATCGAACTGTATTATTCAATCTGCTTTTTTGATTCCACAAACCAATTTGTGCAGTACTCCATTTTAAATATTCAATGTCAATTTTATCAAGGATATTGTTCAAGAATTGTTTTTCTGATTTTCTTTTTGCCCCAAATAAAAAGTGAGTTATTTCCTTAGACCTTTCGATACCTTTTTGAGGAATTAGAGAGTTAAGGCCAAGCTTCGCTGGTAATTTCATAATAAATGGCACTTCACTAGACTGAGTTACTGAGCTGATAAGAAAAATGGTTTTGGGGTTCACAATTTTGGCAATTTCCTGGCACACTATTCCACCAAAAGAAACACCCATAAGGCAAAACTCTTCTTCTGTGTCGATAGTGGTGGCCATTCTTTTAGAATAATCCTTTAAGGATTCTTTCTTGTGTGGCTGTAGCCAAGGAATAAATACGGTTTTACAACTGAGGCTAATCGTTGAAAAAACTTCAACCCCTGCCCCTAAACCGCTAATTTGATAAATTGTCACTACTTATTTTTCTTGGTTGATTTTGGCTTTAGTTTAGGTTTGTTTTTAGCTGGAGTTTTCTTCTTGTCTGTAGATAAACCATAACGAAAACCAATTGATCCTTTTGGTTTTACTTCAAGTTCTGTCTTTTTGTCTGTTTCAGACTTTGGTAGATTTTCCAGCGGGCCACAATGATCATCAACCGTTTTAATATTTACCCCCATCACTTTAGCTAGTTCATCGTGCAATATTTTTTCGCTTTGTTGAAATAGTCCATTGGAGACGGCTATATCTCTAATTTCTGAAAGAACCTTTTTTATCACAATATCATCTACATCATCAACTTTTGATATTTTGTTTGCTACCATGAGTAAATGGGCTTTTTGTTGTTTCTCTGGAACCGAATTGAACCATGCTAATGATTCTTTCATAATCATTTCATATTGATCCACATTTCGAAAGCTCAAATCAAGCCATTGTGCAATTTTTCTTTTAATAGACATTTCCTGTTCTAAAGGAATATCACTATTAGAAATTTTAGCATAACCTATGTAAAGAAATGTTAGTAGGTGGAAAAATGTCGGGTTTTCCATAATTATTTTATTTCTGTTTTGTAAAAGTTCTGCAATTTAGCATAACTAATTTATACTCAAATTGAATTACGATATATTAGGAGATATACACGGTCAATATTCTAAATTAAAGGATGTGTTGAAGAGACTAGGCTACAAGAAAAGCCAAGGTGTATATTCTCAAAAAGGCCATAAAGCAATCTTCGTCGGTGATTTGATAGATCGTGGTGATGGTTCTTCAAAGGTGGTGCAATTGGTAAAGGATATGGTGGAGTCTGGCAACGCTGAGGCTATAATGGGTAATCACGAATACAATTGGATCGGCTACAATACAATTTTTGAGAAAAAGTTTTTACGCACTCATTCCCCTAAAAATAATAAACAGGTTCGAGAGACAATAAAAAGCTATCAAGGAAAACCCGAATTGCTTCAGGAACATTTGAACTGGTTGTCGAACTTGCCAATATTTATTGAAAAGAAAAAATTTCGAGTAGCTCATGCGTGCTGGGATCAGTCAGCGGTAGACTATTATATTAAACAAAGTAGAAAATTTAGTAAATCGGAATTAATATTAGAATCTTATAAACCAAGAAAGAAACTAAAAGGAGTATTAAAAACCTTGCTTGCTGGCCCTGAATTGTCCCTTCCTAACGGTGTTAAAATCGAGGATACGGACGGAACACCTCGTGTAAATTTTAGATACAAATGGTGGTTAAACGTTAATAATAAGAGTTGTCGAGACTTAGCATTAAAATACCCTGAACGTGTTCCTGATATACCAGTGAAATCTGGTGTTGTAGTTAAAGACAGAAAATATAATAAGTCAGAAAAGCCTTTATTTATAGGTCATTATAGTTTACAAGGTAAACCCAAATTGATGCGCAAGAATATATGCTGCTTAGATTGGGTTGAAAAAACTAATCGAATTGCGGTTTATCGATTTAAAGGGGAAGGTAAATTAGATTCTGAAAACTTGGTTTTCTATCATTAGTACTTACTTGACAGTTTGCCATCCTCCACCTAATGCTTTGTATAATCTTACATAGGAATTATAGAGGTGCTTTTTAGTGTCAACTAATCTTAGCTGAGCATCAAAGGCCTGCCTTTGCTGCTCAAGGTATTCTAGGTAACTAGTAACCCCTTTGTCGTACCTGAGCTTTGAAAGAGATTGGGCGTTTAAGGCCGCTTTTACATGAATTTCCCTAGCTTCAATTTCTTTTTTATAGGTTTCAATTTCTACCAATGCATCTTCTACTTCCTTGAAAGCTGTTAAAACTGTTTGTTCATATTGCAGAGTCGCCTGTTCAGTTAGTACCCTTTGTTCTTCAACTCTTCTTTTGTTTTGTCCAAAATAGAAAAGTGGAGCCACTAAACCAGCACCAGCATTCCACGCTAAGTTTCCACCATTAATTCCCGTTAATTGATTGCTAGCAACGCCTAATAAACCCGTTAGACTTATCGAAGGGTACCTTGCAGCTTGTGCGGCACCTGTTTTTGCATTTTGAGAAACTACAAATTGTTCAGCCTGGAGTATGTCAGGCCTTCTACTTAACAGCTCAGAAGGAATTCCAACTGGAATTTCGGGTACTTTATCTAATTCATTAATCATTTTTACATCGTTTAATGATTTAGAACTAGTACCTAATAATAGGCTCAATCGATTCTCTGTAAGTCCAATTTGTCTTTCGTATACGGGCACAGCACTTTGAGCAATTGCTTTTTGAATTTGCGCCTGATTTAAATCAATTTCAGGGGCGATTCCTTGATTAAATCGGTCAGTAATAATCACTAATGAACTATCTCTTAAAGCAAGTGTAGCTTTTGATATTTCATGACTAGTATGAAACCCTACCAATTCATAATAAGTGCTAACAATATCAGTAATTAATTTTATTTGAACAGCTTGATATCCGTATTGGCTACCAATCATTTCTGCTTTGGCCGATTCATTCAAACGGCGGTATTTTCCCCAAAAATCAATTTCCCAATTTAATGTTGCGGCACCATACCAACTTGTGTTTGGGCTGTTAGTTATAAAACCACTGTAGTTTCCTCTGTTAATTCCTGCTGCTGCATCGAACTGTGGTAACATTTCTGATTTTTGGTTCTTAAAAGCCAAAGAAGCCTTTTCAATACTTTTAATGGCAATGAGGGCTTCTTTATTATTTTCAAGGCCTGTAGATACCAGAGATTCAAGAATAGGGTCTTTGAACAATTCCCACCATTTTAGGCCGTTGCTATCCAAGGTTGCAACTTGCTCTGATGCCTTTACTAAGCTATCGTTAGTGTGTAAAAAAGTAGAGTCAGTTTCAACTTCAATGGTTTCAAAGTTTCTACCCACTTTACATGATGCCAGCAAGCTAAATACTGTAACGAAAATCACTATAAATCGAATCATTCTGAAACAGTTTTAGTTAATTTTTCAGCATCTCGTTTTTCTTCATACTTACCTAATTTTCCAATTAATATAAATAGGAGCGGATATAAAAACACCCCAATAAATGTAGCTAAAGTCATTCCGCCTAAAAGAGTTACTCCCATAACTTTTCGTGCTTCTGCTCCAGTGCCACTGGCTACAATAAGTGGAAATATTCCAAGAATAAATGAGAAGGCTGTCATTAAAATTGGTCGAAAACGTTCCTTGGCTGCTTTAACGGCTGCATCAAATAAACTCAAGCCGTTTTTAAATTCTTCATTGGCAAACTCTACAATTAGAATGGCGTTTTTAGCCGCCATGCCTACCAGCATAATGAATGATACTTGAGCAAAGATATTGTTTTCAAAAGTTGGACTTATCAAACGGCCGACCCATAAGAATAACAGTGCTCCGAAAATAGCAAAAGGAGTACCTAGTAAAATACTCATGGGTAAGGACCAGCTTTCGTATTGAGCAGCCAAAATCAAGAAAACAAAAAATAAGGAGAAAATCATTACTACTCCTAAGGACCCAGAAGCCTGCTTTTCTTGAAATGACATTGCATTCCATGCATACCCCATGCCTTCTGGGAGTACTTCGTTAGCGACTTCCTCTAATGCATTTAACGCATCAGCAGAAGTATAACCATCGCCGGGAACTCCAGTAACTTCTACTGAGCGATATAAATTAAACCTTGAGGTATAATCAGGACCTGAAATAGGTTCGACATCAACGAAGGTGGCTAGAGGCACCATATCACCATTCTTGTTTTTTACAAAGAAATTCGAAATCTTTTTTTCATCGACTCGGTATTCTGGTTCTGCTTGAATGTATGTTTTATACAACCTTCCGAATCGAGTAAAATCGTTCACATAACTTCCACCTAAAAAGGCTCCAATTGTTTTGTATAAATCATTAAGTGAAACACCTAATTTAAGCGCCTTTTCTTTGTCAACCTTCATAAAGCGCTGTGGAGTGTTTGCTTGGAAAGTAGTATTTGCTCTTGAAATTTCAGGCCTTTTATTTGCCGCTTGTATAAAACGAATGGTTTGTTCAGCAAGGTATTCTGGTGTTTCTCCTTTTTTATCTTGAATCATAATACTAAACCCTGATCCACTGCCTAAGCCGGGAATTGCAGGTGGACCAAAAGCATAAACTCGAGCACCTTTAACTTTTTGTGCCATCTTTTTATTGATCTTGTTTATCACCTCTTTGGCTGTCAATTCTCGGTCACCCCAATCGACTAGAGTGACAAACATAAAACCTACACTTGTTGATTTACTGCCGTCGGCAAGCATATTAAATCCTGCTGCATTTGTCACAAATTCCACTTCTGGAATGTCTAACAATACTTCTTCTACTTGAGCAGCAATTTCATCTGTTCTTTGCAAAGAAGATGCTGGTGGTAATTGAATATTAACATACATATATCCCATGTCTTCTTCTGGGATAAAACCACCGGGTACCATTTTTCCGAAAATAGCGGCAGCTATAGTGAAAATTGCGATATAGATAAAACCACGAGAAGCTTTTCGAGAAACAATTTGTGTAACGTTAGTGTATTTGTCGGTTGTCTTATTCATGAAGCCATTAAAAGCCGCAAAGAATTTACCTAATGGCCCGCCAATAGGCTTAGGTGGTTTTAAGAGTAAGCTACAAAGTGCAGGACTTAAAGTCAAAGCATTTAATGAAGATACCAGTACAGACATGGCTATTGTAATGGCAAATTGTTGATACAATCGACCTGTGATTCCTGCTAAAGTTGCTACAGGCATGAAAACCGCGACAAGTACCAAAGTAGTGGCTAAAACTGGAGCGGTTACTTTTCGCATAGCATCCACGGTAGCTTCTTTGACATTCATTCCGTTTGCCATGTTGACTTGAACTGCTTCAACAACTACAATTGCATCATCAACGACAATACCAATCGCTAGTACCATTCCAAGAAGGGATAGAACATTTATTGTAAAACCCAGCATTGGAAAAAAGATAAAAGCACCAATTAATGAAACAGGAATGGCTAGACATGGAATTAAAGTAGCTCTCCAGTCTTGAATGAACAGAAAAACCACTAGAATAACTAATAGCAAGGCAACTATTAATGTGACTATTATATCTCGTATTCCTGCAGTAATGGGTAGAGTAGAGTCGAGTGATACCGTATATTTAACCGATTCTGGAAAATTATTTTGAAGCCTGTCCATTTCGGCTCTTACGTTATTAGCAAGTTCGACAGCATTTGATCCAGGAGCCTGATAGATGCCAATTATTGAACAGGTCTTTTTGTTCAATCGAGTAATCATATCATAGGTTTCTACCCCTAGATTAATGGTTGCAATGTCTTTTAGCTTAACCTGAGCACCATCGTCTGTTGTTCGAATTACAATTTCGCCAAAGTCTTCAGGTGAATTAAAACGCTCTGGAAGTTTTACTGTATAAGTGTAGTCTGTTCCTGGTGGTGCTGGTTCAGCTCCAAATTTACCACCTGGCACAATTACATTTTGTTCGTTTATAGCCGACATTATTTCAGGAACTGTCAAGTTCATTTGGCTTAAACGGTCTGGCTTTATCCAAATTCGCATTGAATAATTAGATGCACCCATCACGTCAACACGGCCAACTCCTTTAATTCTAGAAAGTGGGTCTTTTATGTTAATGAGCGCATAATTTCCTAAAAAATCTTGGTCATACTTCCCATCAGAAGTTAGAGTAACCAGCATTAAAATATTTGGTAAAGACTTTTGAGTGGTTACGCCATATTTGGTAACATCAGAAGGGAGTTTTGCACTTGCGGCGGATACTCTGTTTTGAGCGAGTACCGTGTTCATATCCGGGTCAGTTCCAACATCAAAACTGATGTTAAGAATCATGGCTCCATCATTTGAGTTGGTCGATTTCATGTAAATCATGTTATCAACACCATTTACTTCTTGTTCGATAGGAGTAGCTACAGATTCTTCAACATTTGTAGCATTAGCACCGGTATAAACTCCACGAACTTGAACAACTGGGGGCGTCAGGCTGGGATATTGCTCAATGGGTAAGCCAACCATTGAAGCTATACCTACTACAACAATTACTATGGCAATTACAATAGCAACAATGGGCCTGTGTACGAATATATTTCCCTGAGATTCGCTCATGGTTTAGTTGCTTTTAGAAGGGGCTTGATAAGTTACTAGATTCTCTTCAACTAAAACAGTACTTGGTCCAGAAAAACTAGTAAAAAGCACTTTAGAATTTTTATTAATCCCTTCTTTAACTACCACCATACTTCCTTTTCGTCCACCCAAAACAATACCTTGAGTAATCACTCGACTACTGTCATTTAACACCTGTAGTGAGTATCCTCCTTGGAGTTCTTTTACACAGCGCTGGGGCACTAAAACAGCATTCTCTATCACTCTTATAGCTGCCTCTACTTTGGCATATTGACCCGGTCTAAGAATTCGATTTGGATTAGGGAATGAGGCCTGAACAAGCATAGAGCCAGTTGTTGCATCAACCTCACGATTAATAAAGTCAATTTTGCCAGGGTATTTATGGTAAGACCCATCAGCGAGAATTAATTTCAAATTATAATTACTTGAATCTTCAGAATTTTGGTCGTCTTCAAAGACTGAGAAAACTCTTGCGATGTTTAAATACTGCTTTTCTGTCAAATGAAAAAGTACTCGAACGTTCATAACATGTGAAACCGTATTGAGAATAACAGGGTTAGGATCTCTACCTACAAACTCACCAACTTTGGCCATAGTTTGACCTATAATTCCGTCGATTGGTGAATACATTTTGCAATAACCTAAGTTTATTTCAGCGCTGCGAACATTTGCTTGAGCAGCATCAACTCCGGCTTTGGCTGCTTCTGCTTCTGCTTTAGCAGCATCATAATCACTTTGGCTAACGGCTTTGGTTTTTATTAACTCTTCGTATCTAATCAATTCATTTTCGGTCCTAATCATTTCGGTTTTTGCTTCGGCCAATTTGCTGGTTTGAGCAGCTAAATCTGCTTCCAAAGGCTGTGGATCAATCGAATATAGTAATTGATCCTTTTTCACTGTTAATCCCTCAGAAAAATGAATTCCTTCCAAAAAACCAGCTACACGAGTACGAATTGGAATGTCAACTTCTCCATAAACTTGGCCTACAAATTCTTCATAAATAGTAACATCTTCAACTGTCGGGTTAATTACATCAACTACCGGAGTAGTTTTAACGGTATCAGCCTTATCATTTGAACAACTAAAAAATAATATGGAGGCAAAAACGAATAATAATCGATTCATATATCTGTGTTTACTAGAAACAAAGATGAAGTAAAAAGCTTAATAGTTAATGACGATTAAATGAAGGGCATCTAATAATCGAGCTATTTCTGGATTACCAAGTACCAGCGGGGGAAAATAAAAAATCAGTAGGGTTATCAATATCATAAAGGTAGGCATGGCCCTTGGTTTCTTTTTGACAGAAGGGTTCTAATGTTTTTAACATTTCGATGAACCCTTCCAAAGTCATAGCGCAATAGAATGTTTTAAAATCATTGGTGAGCATTCCTTCATCGTCTTTATACAGTCCAAGAATTAAATTGCAATTGCGTGGTTCAATAAATTCAATGGTTGAAAGATCAAGCTTTTGACCTTTTAGGACAATGTTTTCTTTGATTAAATCTCTGAATTTAATGGATTCACTTTTGTCGAAATTGTAGAGGCGAACCACATTTTCGTTAAACTCATTTACATCTTTAATAAAATCTAATTCCATTTCTTGTCTGTCAAGTATTCAACTAGCTTAAATCAAAAGTAGTTGATAGGTAAAAAAAAAGACCCACTGTAAATACAATGGGTCTTTTTGAAAGTACAGGCGGAGAGACTCGAACTCTCACACCTTGCGGCACTAGATCCTAAGTCTAGCGTGTCTACCAATTCCACCACGCCTGCATATTTTTAAGAACTTTTCCCCGTTTGGGGCGGCAAATATACATTTAATCTCTATTTATAGTCTTAATAAATTGTAGAAAAGTTCATGTCTATTTTGTTCGTTTGCCGAAAACGATTTATCTACTTTTGGGAACCCAAAAAAAAGCTATGATTTCAGTTGATCCAAAAGAAATACCAGTGCCTAAATTGCATGGTTATTTGTTGAGTGCTGTTGCTCCTAGGCCAATTGCCTTTGCTAGTACGATTGATGCGGACGGAAATCCTAACTTAAGCCCATTTTCTTTTTTTAATGTTTTTAGTGCGAACCCACCCATTGCAATTTTTTCACCTGCTAGAAGAGGTAGAGACAATACCACTAAACATACATACGAAAATGTAAAAGTGCATCCTGAGGTGGTTATCAATATTGTAAACTACGACATCGTTAACCAAATGAGCCTTTCGAGTACTGAATATGGAGACGGAGTTAACGAGTTTGAAAAAGCTGGTTTAACCATGCTGAAATCTGATTTGGTAAAACCATTTCGAGTAGCCGAATCTCCTGTTCAACTAGAATGTAAGGTTACTGAAGTTAAAGAACTGGGAACTGAAGGTGGAGCAGGAAATTTAGTTTTTTGCGAAGTGGTTAGAATTCACATTAAAGAAGAAGTATTAGATTCCGATGGAAGAGTTGATACTAAAAAACTTGATTTAGTAGGTCGAATGGGTGCAAGCTGGTACGTGCGCGCAAACGGAGATGCTTTGTTTGAAATTGAAAAACCATTGACTACTCTCGGTATTGGAGTAGATCAAATTCCAGAAGATATTCGAAATTCGAATGTATTGACTGGGAATAATTTGGGGCAATTGGGCAATGTTGAAGCTTTGCCAGACGAAACAGAAGTAAACGAATACAAGCTGATTGAACTCAGTGATATTCACCAAGAATTTGAAGACGATGCAACTGATCTTGAATTGGCATTGCATGAAAAAGCTAAGGAGCTTTTAATAGAAAATAAAGTAGAAGAGGCGTGGAAAACACTGCTTTCTTTTAATAACGATTAAGTATATATAGAAGAATGGAAGTAACAGGAAGTATCAAAGTACTTGGGGATACTCAAGAATTTGGAAGCAACGGGTTTAAAAAAAGAGAATGTGTAGTAACTACCAACGAACAATACCCACAAACAATTTTAATTGAGTTTACTCAAAATAACACTGCGCTATTGGATAGCTATAAGATTGGTGATGTAGTTACCATTCAAATTAACTTGAGAGGTAGAGAATGGACAAATCCTCAAGGAGCTGTGAAATATTTTGTTAGCTTAAATGGCTGGAGAATGGAAAAAGCTGGAGCTGCTCCTGCACCAGGTAACGCACCAATGCAAAGTATTCCTACTCCTGCAGCATCTGATGCTCCTGCATCTAGCGATAGTGATGATGATGACTTGCCGTTTTAATTAGCTGTCATTTTTGCGTAGGCAAGAATCTCAGACTATTAAAACAAGATTTTCTTTCTGATTTATGTCAAAAAGAGAACTATAAAAAATGAAATTGAAAAGGAGCCTATGGCTCCTTTTTTTATTTTAGCACTTATGAAATTCAAAATCCAACTATTAGCATTGGCCATCTCAATTTTGCCAACCTATTTATATTCACAAGTTAAGAATGATGCAACCCAAAAAATTCGTGAAGCTGGGTTAGATCGTAGGGAGAGTTTACAAGAAAAATGGAATACCATTTTAAATGAAACTGAAATGCCATCTAGTGAATTCGAAGTCTCGGTTCAAACAGTATTAAAGCAATTAGATAATCGAAACTTAGATTCGGCCAAGGTCTTAATAAGGGAAATAAGATCGAGTTATTCTGAGTATTGGTATACCAGTTTTTTAATGGCTTTTGCTTTTCAATATGGTGGTGAGATAGATAGTGCTTGTTATTATTACGAAGATGCATATAGTCAAGCGCCTTTAAATGAACAGGTTATTACTCAATTTTCTAATTATTTAATAAGTATTTATAAGGATAATCTTGCTGAAGATTGGATAGAAAAAGGTCTAGTTCTAAATGATAAAAACAACATACTCTATTGCTACAAATCGATTTTAAGCGCTAGAAACAATAATGTTCCCGAATCAAGAAAGTGGATTAAAAAAGCTTCTAAATTAGGGACGATTGATGGTGATTTATATGCTCAATTGGCATTTGATTATGCTCTTATTGGAGCGGTAGTTGATGCTAATTTTTATTTTTCAAAGGCACTGATAAAATCTCCAAACTCACACTTGGTAAATTATTATGCGGCGTTGTATTATTTTGATCGTGGACAATTAGATAAATCGAAAAAGTACATCCAAGTATTGGAAAAATTGGATTCTGATGCCCCGGCTGGCTTTTTGATTTCTGGATTAATTGATTTAAAGGAAAATGAGTATTTATCAGGTATAAAGAAGATAAATTCATTTTTTGATCAAACATATCAGGCAAATGATAACTTGAATTATGAAGGGTATTTAAACAATGAATTATTTGCTATGCTCGAATATTTTGAAAAGGACTATGCTAATATAGACTCTCTTGAAGTAGATGTTTTTATAAAAGGTTTGAATGGATTGTTTTATGAGAAAAACCTAGATCTTATTGATACGTTGACAAATTATAATGTAAAGAATTACAAAAGTTTTCATTCTGTTCGAATGTTGGTTTTTATGCAAGTTGTTTATCAAAAAAATTATACGGAACTGAAACCCAATTATTACAAGTTAAACACTTATGGGCCTCCAAAAGAATTAAAATTTGTGCATGCATTAATTGGTGATTTGAACCTGTATTACAACCCTGAATACGCTTATCAATTGTATTCGAATTCTTTAAAAGTGGATTCAAATTACATGTATTCTTATTTGATGCTTAAGGAAGCAAAATTTAATATGGGGAATATCTCCGTTTACTTTCAAGAACAGTTGGATTCAATACATTTAAGTAATTCATTTGAATTTGATACAACCAATGCAATTCTTGATCTAGCTTCGGTTTATTCTATTGAATCTAAAAGTGTTGACGTTATTGATGTTTTGGATAGATGGAATATTGAGACAATGCCTTCTAAAGGAAAGAGACTCATGGCTCTTGCCTTATACAACCTTGAGGATTTTGACCGATCTAAGGAATTTGAAAAGGCATATTTAAAAAACAATACTGAATCCTATTATGTAGAAAAAAGGTTTCGGATGGACCTTTACAAACTGAAAGGTAAATGTCCAGCACATTATGAGGTTTCTCTCACTTCAGATGTAGTTACTCATTATCCAATATTTGGATATTCGGTTTATGCAACTTACCCTGAGCCATACGTGGCGTTAGCTGAATATTATTTGAATTTTAAGAAGTATGAAAAATGTGATACTATTCTAACTTCTGTCGGTGAAATGTCTGCAAACTATACGGATTATTGGAATTTAAGGGGTAAGCTAAAAATGGAATTGGGTAATTATAATTCAGCTTTAAAATGTTTTAACCAATCATTAATTGTTCAAGATAAACAATCTTACGCTCTTTTATTTAAAGCTTTTGCATTGCGTAAGTTAGGTGAAGTTGACAAGGCCAATGATTTATTGACTAGTGAAGAAAACTTTCTTCGAAATAAAGAATTACAGAAGCTTGAAGTATTATCATATTTGGAAGTCAATCAGAATGACGTTTCCGACGATGAATTGAATGAATTGAGAGCATCTATGAAATTAACTCATTTAGATGACATCGTGAACAAATTCAGGTTAGTTTGTTTACCAATAAAAAAATAGATCTAACTAGGAACGCCTAATTTTTGTTGAGTATTGATCGTGCTGAATTACCTTAGTCCCCATGTCTTTCTCCGAGAAATTTATAAAAGCATTTAAGTCTGTTTTACCAGCACCATTTACCATTGCGGTAGTTCTTACCGTAGTTACTTGGTTCCTTGCTTTTGGATTAGGCGAATATGATTCAAAAAGTATTATTGATCGCGTTTTTAAAGTTGCTCAATCGTGGGAAGTAGGGGTATGGAACAATGGCCTTTTAGTTTTTGCCGTACAAATGATGCTCATGCTGGTTTTGGGGCATGCGTTGGCTTTGACCAAACCCATTGATTGGCTCATTCAAAAAGCGTTGAGGTATTGCAACGGAACGGCAAACTCTGCTGCAATTGTTGTTTTTTTAACCATGTTAGTCGGCTTGTTTAATTGGGGGCTTGGGTTAATCTTTGGGGCTATTTTCGCTCGTAAAGTAGGAGAGAAGGCACTTAAAGAAAAAAGCCTTTTGAATTACCCGTTGATTGGTGCCGCCGGCTATTCGGCCTTATTGGTTTGGCACGGAGGTTTATCGGGATCTTCCTTAACTAAAGTAGCAGAGCCGGGGCATTTGCAATCATTAATGCAAGGCATTTATTCTAATGAACAAATTGCCTTACTCCCCGAGCAGATTACTTTTTCAGAAACGGTTTTTAGTTCTATGAATATTGTTGTTTCAATAGCGCTACTTGCCATTATTCCAACCGTAATTTATTTTGTTGGCAAAAGAACCAAACCAGAACCCATAAGTATTCAAATTACAGAAGTAAAGCATCCGGTTACAGAGAATTTGATAGGTACCGAACGACTTGATCATTCTAGCCTTTTAGGAATTGGCTTTGGATTAATCATTTTAATGGTTGCAGGAATGAAAATGTTCTATTTCAACGATAAAGGAATTCTTGCTTTTTTTACCCCCAATAACATAAACCTTTCGTTGTTAGGGTTAGGACTCTTGTTTCATCAAAAGTTTTCTCGCTTTTTGGGTGCAATGGAAGAAGCAATAGGAGGTGTGTCAGGAATTTTAATTCAATTCCCGTTGTATTTCGGAATTATGGGAATGATGAAAGGGTCGGGGTTGATAGACCAGTTTTCTATGGCTATGGTTTCCATATCTAACGAAACAACTTATCCACTTTTTACATTTTTATCGGCCGGTATAGTTAATGTGTTTGTGCCTAGTGGCGGTGGGCAATGGGCCGTTCAGGGACCTATAATTGTTCAAGC
>JBMYOI010000035.1:0-24987 GCA_049599135.1 Salibacteraceae bacterium | reverse complement strand
AAAAAAAGGGAACGCAAACGCATCCCCTTTTTCATTTTCAGAAGTATTTATTACTAGTGAATTCCTTTGTCTGCCAAATACCTCTCGGCATCCAATGCGGCCATACAACCAGTTCCAGCTGCAGTGACTGCTTGTCTATACATCTTGTCTGCTGCATCTCCACCAACAAAAACGCCTTCAACATTTGTTTTTGACGTACCTGGTTTATTAAGAATATATCCTACCTCATCTGTTTCTATCCATGGTTTAAAAACATCTGTGTTTGGTTTGTGGCCAATAGCAACGAAAAAACCATCAACTTTTAAGGTACGCTCCTCGTTACTTTGATTATTTACAACTAAGGCACCTTCAACAACCTGATCACCAACAACTTCTTTTGTCTCTGTATTATAAAGCACTTCAATATTTGGTGTATTTAAAACACGATGTTGCATAGCTTTAGAAGCTTTAAAATGATCTTTTCTTACAATCATATAAACCTTATTACAAAGTTTAGCTAAGTAAGTTGCTTCTTCAGCCGCAGTATCACCAGCACCAACTATAGCAACATCTTTTCCTCTATAGAAAAACCCATCACAGACTGCACATGCAGAAACACCGCCACCAGAATCTCTCAATCTTAATTCGCTTTCCAAGCCTAACCATTTAGCTGAAGCTCCTGTTGAAATAATAATACTATCAGCAGAATACCAATCGGCACTATCCACTTGGATCTTATGAATTGGTCCAGAGAAATCAACTTGTGAAACATAGCCAAATCTTATATCCGTATCGAAACGTTCTGCTTGTTTTTTAAATTCCTCCATCATTACTGGACCTGTAACTCCGTCAGGGTAACCTGGAAAATTATCAACCTCAGTTGTATCCATTAATTGGCCGCCTTGTTTGATTCCTGTAATCATAACCGGAGACAAATCGGCTCTTGCAGCATATATTGCTGAAGTGTAGCCCGCAGGACCTGAACCGATTATTATACACTTGTGATGTTCTTTTATTTCCATTTTTAATTCCGTTAATTTTTATAAGAAGGGCAAATGTAAAATTTGAAACGAAGCTATTTAGTAAATCAAATTACACATTAACACAAATTTCAAATTTTACTAGCGAATCATTTTATAATTATGCATTGTAAAATAAATAATATGTTTTTTAAATCAATTTTCTCTTCTATAATCACTACTTGCGTAATTACATTTATCGTCTCCTCTTGTTCATCCAATCAAGACGGGCCTTGCGAATGGAACATTGCTGAATTTTCTGCACTAGTTACAGAATACGAATTCGAGAAAATAAACCAAGCAGGTGATAGTGTATTTATTGTTTGGGTTGATTTTAGTTCAGGTAGCTTAAACAATGAGCTCCAAGATTTGGGTAAGCTAAGAAACGTAGAATTTACCCGAGAAAAAATCAGAAAAAACCAAGCATTTAAAGGAAATTCATATACCGGACTAATCAACGATTTAAAAGAAGGTAATTGTGAATCACCTATAATTTCCTTCAATCAGAAATTGAGATAATTCAAATACCTTTGGATTTGTGGCTACAAACAAATCTTTCAAAATAAAAAGAAAAGACTCCGTAAACTTTGAATCTCTACAATCGGGAATCAAAAATGGAGATATTTCTGCTCTGGCAAAAGCAATTACGTTAACGGAAAGCAAGCTATTTGAGCATAATAAATTGGCGAATAGATTGGTTTCCACCAACTCAGAACCATCTTTCAAATCACTGAGGATAGGAATCACTGGCGTACCCGGTGTTGGCAAAAGTACTTTCATTGAATCGTTTGGAAAACTCGTAACAGAACAAGGTAAAAAACTTGCTGTGCTGGCAATTGATCCAACATCTCAGCAAACTGGGGGTAGTATTTTGGGCGATAAAACTAGAATGGAAAGCTTAAGTAAAAACGCGGATATTTTTATCCGCCCTTCGCCTGCTGGCAATGCTTTAGGTGGTGTTGCTCGAACCACAAGAGAAAGTATTATTCTTTGTGAAGCTGCTGGTTACAATATTATTTTGGTAGAAACAGTAGGAGTTGGTCAATCTGAAACAGAGGTTCATTCAATGGTTGATTTCTTTATGCTTTTATTACTTGCTGGAGCGGGAGATGAGCTTCAAGGAATCAAACGTGGAATAATGGAAATGGCAGATTTAGTAATCATTAATAAGGCAGATGGAAAAAATGTTCAAAAAGCAAAACTTGCAAAAAATTTCATAGACTCTGCACTCCACTATTTTCCAGCAAAATCGTCTGGTTGGAGGGTCCCAACAATTATTTCTTCCGCACTTGAGAACAAAGGAATTGAAGAAATTTGGGAAACTTGCTTGAGATTCGAAAACGAAATGATTGAATCAGGGAACTTACAAAGTCGCCGAAAAAAGCAGAATCTTCATTGGTTTCACCAAAGTTTAAACAACCACCTTACCCAAAGAATACTAAATAAACCAGATGTAAAAAGTTTAATAAGAGACAAAGAATTGGAAATTGAGTCAGGACTTATAAGCCCATTTCAAGCATCTGATCAAGTAGCCGAACTTTTTATTTAAGCGTCTTTCTTAACTCCTGTTTCAAAAAGTCTTTCGCAACATCAACGGATTGATGTTCCATTTTAGACATCAATTGAAAGATCATATTACTTAAATCCACTGCAGAAGCTTCTGGAGAGGTTCGTGAACCAGCCATATTAATCAGCTTCAGTGTTTCTTCCTTTGAGTTTTTAATGTAGCCCCAAGCCTTAGTTGAAATATAAATTTGCTGAGTCAAATTATGTTGATATTCATCCCTAACATTTTTTGATAATTCAGCATGAAACTTCTGACTTGTCATTCCTTTTTGATGAATGCGCAAAACCATTTCAGCAGGGTGAATTCTTTCAAGCAAGAGAACTAAGCGTTCGTATGCCGCAATTTTAGTAGGCGACATAGATCGAGAAAACTCCCGTCTTAACTCAAGTTCACGCCTTTTGTATTGAGAATCTAACATTTGTTTCAACACAAAATAAGTGGTAATCATTACCGCTAATGCAGGAATCGAAATCTTAACTATTTCCCAAACAACTTCCATATTCTAAATTTAGTGTGACAAATTTCGTCATTCAAACTAAAAAACAAACTACAATCCAATAAAGGTTTTGATTATTACCATAGTCAATTTTATAGCTTTGCAACTTAACTCATAACATGGAGCAATATTTATCTGAAAAAATAAAGTCACTATCTGAGTCTCAAACTATTGCTATGTCTGCAAAAAGCAGAGAAATGAAGCAAAATGGTTTAGATGTGATTAGCTTAAGTTTAGGTGAACCAAACTTTAATACGCCTGATTTCATAAAAGAAGCGGCGAAAAAAGCAATTGACGGTAACTATACCCATTATCCACCAGTATCTGGTTATTTAGAAGTTCGCGAAGCAATTTCTAAAAAATTTAAAAGAGATAATAATCTTAATTATTCGGCTGATCAAATTGTAGTTTCAACAGGAGCAAAACAATCGCTTGCTAATGTGATTATGAGCCTTGTTAATGAAGGTGACGAAGTAATTGTGCCTACTCCATATTGGGTTAGTTATATCGAATTGGTAAAATTAGCTGGAGGTATTCCTATCTTTTTACAAACTTCAACCGAATCAGAGTTTAAAATTACGGCGGATCAACTTGAAAAGGCAATAACAGACAAATCAAGATTAATGATTTTCAGTTCGCCTTGCAACCCAAGTGGTGCTGTTTACAATTTAGATGAGTTAAAAAACCTAGCCAAAATTTTAAAAAACCATCCAAGTCTTTTTGTTATCGCTGATGAAATTTATGAACTTATTAATTTCGAAACACAACAAGCTTCTCTAGCTTCATTCGACGAAGTTTACAATCAGGTAATTACTGTGAATGGTGTTTCTAAAGGATTTGCCATGACTGGCTGGAGACTTGGATACATAGGAGCCCCTCTTTGGATTGCTGAAGCATGTACAAAAATGCAGGGACAAATCACGAGCGCCCCATCGGGTATTTCTCAAAAAGCGGCACAAGCTGCTGTTGAGGCCGATCCATCAGACGTAAAATTTATGGTCTCGACATTTAAAAAACGAAGAGATTTAATGCTAGATCTAATTTTAAGTATCGATGGAGTAAAATGTACTACTCCTCCTGGTGCGTTTTATCTATTTCCTGATGTAAGCCATTATTTTGGAAAATCGTTCGACGGGAGGTTTATTAATAATGCCGATGACCTTTGCATGTTCCTTTTGGAAAAAGGTTTGGTAGCTCTGGTTACCGGAGATGCTTTTGGAAACCCTGAATGTCTCCGAATTTCATATGCCGCATCGGAACAAGATTTAATTGAAGCAGGAAATAGAATAAAAAACGCTCTTGCACTTTTATCATAAATATGAATAAGCAACAAGTCAAAGACCTTTTCAATTCCTTTAACAATCTTAAAGTATTAGTTATTGGAGATGTAATGATAGATGCATACTATCAAGGCAAAGTGGACAGAATTAGCCCAGAAGCTCCTGTTCCTGTTGTACGTGTTACAAAAAGCGAAAAAAGATTGGGCGGCGCTGCTAACGTGGCTCGTAATCTCAAATCACTAGGTGCCACACCGTTTCTTTGCTCAGTAATTGGTGAAGATTTATCTGGTAACGAATTTTTGGATATTCTTGACCAAGAATCGATGCCCTCTACAGGAATTATTCGTTCAGCTGAGAGAACAACAACTGTAAAAACGAGAGTTATATCTGGAAGTCAGCATATGCTTCGAATTGACGAGGAAAAGATATCTTCACTTTCAAATCAAGAACTCGTTGATTTCGAAAATCACATAAAAAACTTAATTGAATCTGAAAAAATTGATGTTATCATTTTCGAAGATTACGACAAAGGAATTATCACGGCCTCTTTAATAAAGGCGGTAGTTAATTACGCTCACATTAATGACATTCCTGTTGCAGTAGACCCTAAGAAAGACAATTTTTTAAATTATAAAAATGTTGATCTATTCAAACCTAACCTAAAAGAATTGGTTGAAGGGTTAAAAATTGAAATTACGACAAAATCGACACAAGAATTAAATAAAGCAAATGCCTTGTTACACGAGGTACTGAACCATAAGAATTCACTAATAACTCTTTCTGAAAAAGGGGTGTTTATTGGAAGCAAGAGTCAAGGAGAAATTATACCGGCACATTTCAGAAACATTACCGATGTATCTGGCGCTGGTGATACTGTAATTTCAGTTGCTAGTTTGTGTTTAGCTAATAATATAGAATCTCATTGGTTGGCTCAATTCTCAAATTTAGCCGGCGGTTTGGTTTGTGAAGAAGTAGGGGTTATTCCAGTTAACAAACAAAAATTGCTTGACGAGTGTCTTGCACTATGCAAAGCATAATTTATGACAGAAAAAGTAACACCATATCATAGCAAGGACTCTAAGAAAGAACAAGTAGCTGAAATGTTTAACAACATCGCAGCTAATTATGATTTCCTAAATCACTTTCTTTCAATGGGAATTGATATTCTTTGGAGAAAGAAAGCAATAAGACTTCTCAAAGCGCGCAACCCTAAGGTTATTTTAGATGTAGCTACAGGCACTGGCGATTTTGCACTAGAAGCACTAAGTTTAAACCCAGATAGAATAGTTGGTGTGGATATCAGTACCGACATGGTTGCTGTGGGTCAAACCAAGGTTAAAAAGAAAAACGTTGAATCTATCGTCGAATTAAAATATGGTGATTCTGAATCTCTAGAATTTGAAGACAATACTTTTGATGCAATGACAGTTGCATTTGGAGTACGAAATTATGAGAACTTGGAAAAAGGGTTATCTGAAATGAGAAGAGTTCTTAAACCAAAGGGTCAAGTAGCTATTATCGAATTTTCTAAACCTCAAACGTTTCCAATTAAGCAACTCTACAACTTCTATTTTATGAATATTTTACCTACTCTTGGTAGAATGGTTAGTAAAGATGCAAGAGCGTACACCTATTTACCTGAATCTGTTGATGCGTTTCCTTATGGTGAAAAATTCCTAGACATTATGACTAAAGTGGGATATACTAATGTAAAAGCCATTCCGTTAACATTTGGAATTGCATCTATCTACTTAGCTGATAAATAATTAAAATTGAAATACCCTTTCCATATTCTGGCTTTGTTAGCCATGTGCAGCTTCTCCATATTGGGTAAAGCTCAAAGAAATTCATATTCAAAGAAGCGAATGGTGAATCTTAATCGGTTTGATGATAAAACAATTCACTTTGGCTTTTCACTTGGAGTTAATTCTTCTGATTTTTTAATGGAAAGTGACATTAGCAAAAGTGACAGTTTGGTTAAGCTTGAAAGCAACCCACAATTGGGATTCAATCTGGGAATTGTAACAGATTTGCACCTAGGCACACATTTTAATTTAAGATTCATTCCTACCCTTTCTTTTAGCCAGCGAAATTTAGAATACACATATAATACCGCCAATAGTGAGAGGCCCACGTCTTATACAAAACCAGTAGAATCCACATACCTTGACTTACCACTCAACTTAAAAATAAGAAGCGCAAGGGCAGGAAACTTTGCAGCATATCTGGTGGGAGGATTCATGTATAGTTACGATTTAACTAGTCAAGAAGGGGTTGAAAATAAGACCTCCAATCTTGAAGAATTGGTTGTGGCCATTAACAGAAACACTTATAGTTACCAAGTAGGTTTTGGATTTGATTTTTTTCTTGAATATTTCAAATTTAGTCCAGAGTTTAAACTTTCAATGGGTTTAAACAACAATCACGTGCAGGACGAATCCTATTTTTCCGCTCCAATAAACCATTTAAAGTCTAGAATTTTCCTAGTCTCATTCACATTCGAAGGTTAATTTTTTTAAAAATACTATGCGCGCATAGTATTTTTTAATTAGCTTTGGGAGCATGAAACCCGAAGAAACTTTTGATTACCCCCTCAGATGGGCATGGCATGGAGTCCAAAGGCATTATAATTTAATAGCCTCAAAGCATGACTTATCCATGACTATGGGCTATGTTCTATTAAATATAGACCTTAACTCGGGTACACCAAGCACCCAACTGGGACCACTAATAGGCATGGAACCTGGAAGTTTAACCAGAACATTAAAATCCATGGAAGACAAAGGATACATTCATAAAAAGAGTGACGAAACCGATGGCCGAAAAGTGCGTATATGTTTAACTGAATTAGGCAAAACCAAAAGAGAAATATCTCGGAATGCTGTACTGCACTTCAATGAGTACATGAATAAGAAAATATCTCCGGCTCAAAAACAAGCGTTTTTTGAAGCTATGGAAACAATAAATAACGTTTTAAGTAACGAAAACATATTTGAAGAATTACCAGAACATGAAACGACGAATTAAAAAAGTAGCCGTACTCGGATCAGGAGTAATGGGCTCTAGAATAGCCTGTCATTTTGCAAATGTTGGCTTAGAAGTCATTCTTATGGATATCGTTCCTAGAGAACTAAATGACACTGAAAAAGCGAAGGGGTTAACAGCTGAAGACAAAGCTGTAAGAAACCGAATTGTAAATGATTCGCTAAATTTTGCACTAAAAAGCAACCCCTCTCCTATTTATAGAAAATTGTTTGCAAAGAAAATTTCAACCGGAAACTTCGATGACGATTTAGCTAAAATCAAAGATTGTGATTGGATAATTGAAGTAATTATAGAAAATCTTGACATTAAGAAGTCACTTTTTGAAAAAGTTGAAGCAGTTAGAACTCCAGGAACTTTAATCACATCTAACACTTCGGGTATTCCTATCGGATTAATGACGGATGGCAGAAGCGAAGATTTCAAACAACATTTTTGTGGAACTCATTTCTTTAATCCTCCTAGGTATTTACCTCTATTGGAAATTATTCCTACAAAACACACATCACCCGAAGTCACTGAATTTTTCATGGATTACGGTCAACGATTTCTTGGTAAGGAAACTGTTTTATGTAAAGACACCCCAGCATTTATTGCAAATCGGGTTGGCGTGTATTCTATCATGGCATTATTTCACATTGTTGAAGAAATGGGACTTACTGTTGGTGAAGTTGACAAACTAACAGGTCCAATTATTGGCAGACCCAAATCTGCTACATTCAGAACTTGTGATGTTGTTGGGTTAGATACACTAGTTCATGTGGCCAACGGTTTGAAATCCGCTGCGCCTAATGACGAGAAAAACGAAACTTTTGTTATTCCAGACTACGTTTCTAAAATGGTAGAAAACGGCTGGTTGGGCTCTAAATCCAAACAAGGATTTTACAAGAAAGTAAAAGGAGAGGATGGTAAATCTGAGATTCTAACTCTGAACCTTAAATCACTTGAATACGAACCAAAGCAACGTGTAAAGTTTGCAACTCTTGAAATGACTAAACCGGTTGACGATTTAAACAAACGTCTTCCAATGTTACTTCAAGGAAAGGATAAAGCTGGTGAATTTTACCGTAGAATGTTCTTTGCTATTTTCGAATATGCGACAAACCGCATTCCTGAAATTTCGGACGAACTTTATAAAATTGACGATGCCGTTTGTGCTGGATTTGGTTGGAAACTTGGCCCTTTTGCAACTTGGGATGTTCTTGGAGTTGAAGAAACCCTAAAACAAATGAAAGCGGCCGGATTCAATCCTGCGCCATGGGTGGAAGAAATGGTGGCTTCTGGTTCCACTAGTTTTTATTCTAACATAGACGGTTCGAAGTCCTTTTATGATATTCCAAGTAAGTCTCAAGTATTAATCCCGGGTGCCGATCAATTGTTAGATCTAGATGTTATTCGTGAATCAAATACAGTTTGGAAAAACTCTGGGACTACAATTACCGATATTGGTGACGGAATACTAAATCTAGAATTCCATACTAAAATGAATACCATCGGTGGTGAGGTTTTGGCTGGAATCAATAAAGCCATTGATTTAGCTGAATCGAAATACGATGGTTTGGTCATTTCAAATACTGGAGATAATTTCTCAGCTGGAGCTAATGTCGGAATGATATTTATGATGGCTGTTGAGCAAGAATATGACGAGCTTGATTTTGCAATTAGGGCTTTTCAAAATACTATGATGAGAATCCGTTTTTCAAGTATTCCTGTAGTAGTTGCTCCACATAATTTAGCTCTGGGTGGTGGTTGTGAAATGAGTATGCATGCCGACAAAGTTGTGGCTCATGCGGAACTATACATGGGACTTGTTGAGTTTGGTGTAGGTGTAATTCCTGGTGGTGGCGGAAGTAAAGAATTTGCTTTACGATGCAGCGACGCATTCCGAGAAGGTGATGTAAAAATCAATACGTTAAGAAATAAATTCTTAACCATTGGGCAAGCCAAAGTCGCCACTTCAGCATATGAAGCTTTTGATTTAGGATATTTAAGAGAAGGTATTGATGAAGTAGTTGTAAGCAGAAAACTTCAATTGAAAAGAGCAAAAGAATCTGCCTTACAATTGGCAAAAAATGGTTACACACAACCTCAACCTAGAACCGACATTACTGTTTTAGGCCAAGAAGGCCTTGGCATTGTATACGTTGGAGCCGATTCTATGAAATCAGGTAATTACATGTCTGAACATGACCAATTGATCTCAGAAAAATTGGGTTGGGTTCTTTGTGGTGGTGATTTATCTGAAGAAACTCAAGTAAGTGAACAATATCTATTGGATATGGAACGTCGGGCATTCCTAGAGTTATGTGCCGAAAGAAAAACTCTGGAAAGGTTACAAAGTATAATCAAAACGGGGAAGGTCTTGAGAAACTAAGGTTTATCAAGAAATTCTGAATGTTGAGTTTTAAATTTTGAATTAGCAGCCCTTTAAAAAGGGGTAAAATTGAATTAAAGAGAATGAAAAAGGATAATGTGATACAAGAAAAGAGTTTTCAGTTTGCGCTGAAGATTATCGCATTGTATAAAATTCTTACTGCTCAGAAAGAATTCATAATCTCAAAGCAATTGTTACGCTCAGCTACTAGTATTGGAGCAAATGTTCAAGAATCAAGTGCGGCTTATTCAAGAAAAGACTTCATTCACAAATTATCAATTTCCTCGAAAGAAGCAAGAGAAACAAAATATTGGCTGATGCTACTGAACGAAAGTGATTTAGTGGAAGTTGAATTAAAAGAATACTTAAACGATGTTGAAGAACTCATTCGAATTTTAACCGCGATTGTAAAATCTAGCCAGGGTAAATAGAATTAAAAATTCAGCATTGTGAATTCAAAATTGAGAATTCATCATTAAAAATTAACAAATGGAAGCATATATCGTAGCAGCAAAAAGAAGTGCAGTAGGCAAAGCTAATCGCGGTGGTTTTAGATTCTTAAGACCAGATGATTTAGCTGCACAGGTTATAAAAGGACTTCTAAATGAGGTGCCTGAATTAGATGTAGATCGAATTGATGATCTAATTGTTGGAAATGCAATGCCGGAGGCTGAACAGGGCCTAAATGTTGGTCGCCTCATGTCATTAATGAGTTTTGATTCAGATAAAATCCCAGGCCAAACTGTGAATAGATATTGCAGTTCGGGTTTAGAAACAATTGCAATTGCAACGGCCAAAATCAGGGCAGGCATGGCAGACTGCATTATTGCAGGAGGCGCTGAAAGCATGAGTCTTATTCCTATGGGAGGCTGGCGAGTAGTACCAAATCACAAAGTTGGCAAAGAAAACCCTGGTTGGTATTGGGGAATGGGCCTTACCGCTGAAGAAGTTGCAAATCGTTATAAAATATCTAGAGAAGAACAAGATGAATTTGCTTTTCATTCTCATAGAAAAGCTGCTGAAGCCATAAAGAATGGCAATTTCAAAAATGGAATTATTCCAATTGAAGTAGAAGAAACTTATTTGAAAGACGGCAAAAGAGAAAAGAGAACTTATACGGTCGACACTGATGAAGGTGTTAGGCCAAACACTAAAACAGAAGTGCTTGCCAAATTGCGTCCCGTATTTAATGCAACCGGTTCGGTTACGGCAGGAAACTCTTCTCAAACTAGTGACGGCGCTGCCTTTGCTATTGTAATGAGTGAGAAAATGGTGAACGAACTTGGACTTAAGCCTATCGCAAGATTAGCATCTTATGCTCCAGTGGGATTAGAACCAAAAATAATGGGAATGGGGCCAGTTTATGCAGTTCCAAAAGCATTAAAACAAGCTGGTTTAAATATAAATGACATTGAGCAATTTGAACTAAACGAAGCGTTTGCGTCTCAAAGTGTTGCCGTGATTAAAGAGCTGGGCTTAAATCCAGATATTGTAAATGTGAATGGTGGTGCTATCGCACTTGGTCATCCGCTTGGATGCACGGGCGCAAAACTTTCAGTGCAACTGCTTGATGAAATGAGAGTAAGAAAACAGAAGTACGGCATTGTGACTATGTGTGTTGGAACAGGTCAAGGCGCCGCTGGGGTTTATGAGTTGTTATAAAATTTTGAGTAATTCAAAATTTAAAATGTTGAATTTTTAATATCAGGCCTGTGAAAAGGCACTTGAATTAAATATTGAACTAAGAGAAAGGAGTTTTGAACTAACCAGAAACCAAATTAAAAATCTCAAAACTCAGCATTAAAAATTTATTGGAAAGAGAAAATTATTGATTAACTAAATGTTGGACTAAAAGGTTGAAATTTTGAATTAACCTAAACCATAATTCAAAATTCAACATTAAGAATTCAACATTCTAAAAAGCGAAGATTATGAGCATAAAAGGTGGAGAATTCCTAATAAAAGAAACAGAAGCTAAAAATGTATTTATTCCAGAAGAATGGGATGAAGAACAACTAATGATTGCACAAACTTGTCATGATTTTCTTGAACAAGAAGTGTTTCCAAACCTTGACCGAATAGACTCAATGGAAGAAGGATTAATGCCTTCGTTACTTGAAAAAGCAGGTGAATTAGGTATGCTAAGTGTATCTATTCCTGAAGCTTATGGCGGTTTTGGAAAGGATTTTGCGACGGGCATGCTAGTTACAGAAGCAACAGGAGCGGGACATTCATTTGCAGTTGCTTTTTCAGCACATTCTGGAATTGGTACACTTCCCATCCTTTATTATGGCAATGAAGCACAGAAAAGTAAATACATACCAAAACTAGCCACGGCAGAATGGAAAGCTTCATATTGTTTGACTGAACCAAGCTCAGGTTCTGATGCAAACTCTGGAAAAACTAAAGCTGTTCTTTCTGAAGATGGAAAACATTATGTTTTAAACGGCCAAAAAATGTGGATTACCAATGGTGGTTTTGCAGATGTATATACCGTTTTTGCTAAAATAGATGACGACGAAAATCTTTCTGCCTTTATCGTAGAAAGAGGATATGAAGGCATTTCATTTGGTGCAGAAGAAAAGAAAATGGGAATCAAAGGATCTTCAACTGTTCAAGTGTTCCTAAACGACTGTAAAGTTCCTGTTGAAAATCTCTTGTCAGAAAGAGGTAAAGGTTTTAAAATAGCGCTGAACATTCTAAATATTGGTCGAGTAAAGCTAGCTGGAGCTTGTTTAGGTGGAGCTAAAGAAGGCATCAGCATTACAGTGAACTATGCTAACGAACGTTCTCAATTTGGACGTTCAATTTCTAAGTACGGTGCCATCAGACATAAGCTAGCCGAACAAGCCATTCAAACTTTTGTTTTAGAATCGGCGACATACCGTTGTTCTATGGACATTGACAATGCCATTAAAGAATTAGAAGATGGTGGTATGGATCATGAACAAGCTATTTTAAAAGGAGTTGAACAATTTGCAACCGAAGCTGCGATTTTAAAAGTGTTAGGTTCTGAAGTGGCAGACTACGTAGTTGATGAAGGTGTTCAGGTTTATGGTGGCATGGGATTCTCGGCAGAAGCTCCAATGGACAGAGCCTACAGAGATGCTCGAATAAACCGAATTTTTGAAGGCACAAACGAAATAAACAGAATGTTGATCGTAGACATGCTTCTAAAAAAAGCCATGAAAGGTCAATTAGATTTAATGGGACCAGCCATGAAAGTTGCCGATGAACTTATGTCTATTCCTGATTTTTCTGAACCGGGTGATGCGCTATTCGAAAAAGAAAAGAAGTACATTGTAAACTTCAAAAAAGCAATATTAATGGTTGCTGGATCTGCGGCTCAAAAACTAATGATGACGTTAGCGAAAGAGCAAGAAATACTCATGAACATTGCAGACATGGCCATTTGGACATATGCTGCTGAAAGCGTTCTTCTAAGGGTTGAAAAAATGAGTTCTATGAAAGATCAATCTGAAATTCAAGAACAAATGGCAATGGTTCAGACTTACATTTATGATGTTTCTGATAAAATAAATAAAGCAGGAAAAGATGCTTTGAATGCATTTGGAGAAGGTGATGAATTAAGAATGATGTTAATGGGAATGAAACGATTTACGAAAGTAGATTCATTCAATTCTAAAGAAGCTCGACAAAGCATTGCTACCAAAATGATAGAAGCCAATAAGTACTGCTACTAAAAACAGGATTATCACCAACAGAAAAGGCCGCACAATGCGGCCTTTTCTGTTTATAAACCATCTTAATCGATTTTTTAAAATACTATTAAAAAAGTATTTCAATTTCTCATTTCTTCAAACCTTTTGGCGTTTCAACGCTCATATAAATAACCCTCTATTCTTATACTTAATACGAAATACCTTTAAAATCATGTTCGGAATTTTTAAGAAAAAATCAGAAGTTGAGAAATTAAATGAACAATACAAAAAGCTTTTGGCCCTTGCCCATCAACTTTCTTCGACTAACAGACAAATGAGTGATGCTAAAATGGCGGAGGCAAATGAAGTGTTAAACAAAATTGAAGCACTAGAAACCAAAAGTTAGGCTTTAATTGATAATAGCACTTCACCGATTTACAAAATTTGACTGGTTTCATTTAAAATGCCTCGAAAGATAATCTCATGCTCAATTGTATGGAAATCATGTCATTAATCGACAATAATACCCTTACCCCCATGATATAATAATCTGATTAACGAAATAAATATTTTTGCCAATGTAACATGAGAGTAATTCTAACATTCTTAATTATTACCTGTGGCACGATTAACAGCGATTTAAAAGCGCAGACTGGCACAGTAGGCAACCCTTATACCGAGCTTAAACATGCTTGGCGAGCTAGCTCAAACGGAATATACTATTTCAATATTGGAGGCACTTCTTTTTCTAGTTATGTAGAATCAGGGAATGGATGGATATTGGCGGCATCCGGAGATGGTGGCACAACAGAATCAAGCTATTCGACTACTACCGCGTTAACATTACAATCAGATGCTATACTGCCTTCTTCTATTTATACCAATTCAATAGTTACTGCCGTAAGGATAAATGCCACCTCTGGACCAAATCTACCGTTCGATGTTCAATCCTCTGATGCAGGAGTTTTATCAAATCTTCAAAATGACAATACATTGTCTGATGGGACAAATAGCGGCGACTGGTCTGGCACTGGTACCGCGAGACTAGCACGCTCATGCGCGAGTGGAACAGCCTCTCTATCTTCTAGAATATACCATTCTTGTGGGAATGGAAGCAACCTACATTGGCAGGTAGGAAGGAATTCGGCTCATGAAAAAATTGTATTTACAGGAGGGACAAAAAACGACCTCAACCTATGGATAAGAGCTACGGAAGCACCACTTCCTATTGAATTAATCAACTTTGATTGTCGTTTAAATGAGAATAATCAAGTAACGGCCCATTGGAGCACAGCATCTGAAATCAATAACGATTTTTTTACATTAGAAAACTCTATAGATGGAAAAACATGGAAAACCGTTTCTAAAATTATGAGTAAAGGAAACTTTTCAGACCACCAATTTTATAGCGTTACAGACTCCAATCCCATTGCAGGGTTTACATACTACCGTTTAAAGCAAACAGATTTCAATGGCGATTTTAGTTACTCAACAATTAGCACGGTAGAACCCCATATGAGTGAAATAAAAACAATAATTCTATATCCTAACCCAACAAGCAACTTCATTACTATTTCCAATTTCGGGAACAGATCTTTTAATCTTTTCGATGGGGCCGGAACCGATTACTCTTCAATAATTACAAGTACAAAAAATGGCCATGCTTTGCAATTAAATTTGTCTGACCTAAACTCTGGAATTTACTTTCTATTGATAGGTAGTAATAGATTTAAGGTAATGAAGAGATAATTCAAAAACGAAGAATAAAACTTAATCTAGACTATGAAAAATAGTCGACTCACTCCATGACCAATTTCTATTCAACTCTATAATTGGTTTGAACCCATAATCAAAACAACACTCCTCCCCAATTAATAAAACTATAAGCACTACCAAACATATACGCCTCAAAATCAATTAAAACAATTACCAAATGAAGTAATTCCAGAAAATGGAATTCAAAACCTGAATTTGGAAAACCACAACAAAGCAAAGGGAAACAAAACAACACAAACGACTGATTATTAATCACTTAATAAACAGCAAAATACTCTTGGCACGCAGTTGAATATATAGTCAACAACAAAACAAAGTTGACTATGAAAAAAATATTCACAAGTGATTTAAACGTACTGATTCAGCTCTTCGCTCCAAAAGATTACATGGTTCAAATATTCGATCCGTTTTTTAAGTTGGTTGAAGACGAAGAATTCAACTGGTCTAATGGTGCTGCAGACAAAACAATACTTATTAACCTAAGTGATGAAATTCATGAGTACAGGGGGAAACTAATTACTGACTATGAGGTAGTTTTCAATTTTGAAAAATGCTCAACACACACACACAAGCATCACAAGTGCTTTGCATTTTTAACAGATCGAGAAAAAAGAGTCCGTTGGTATTTTCCCAAAGGAAAGTTGACCAATGTATTGCCATTTTACAATAATTCTGGAATTCGTGGGAAGTTAATTTCTGCGGCCATTAAAGCTATTCAGTTCTTCAAGGCATCAAACCTTGTTGCTTCTGGAAATTTTCAAATTTTAAGCCAAAACCCTTTAAAAGCAGAGACTCTATCCAATATAAAAAACAACCAAACTTACAGCATATTCACAGGAGCTAGGAGCAAACAAAGAAGTGCCATATTAGCCTTGTTTGAGGAAAACCGAGTCACGGATTTCATCAAAATTCCATTGACCAAAATTTCAACCCAAATAGTAAGTCAAGAAAAAAGGGTTCTTAATAAATTGAATGAATCCAGCCTTGCAACATTTAGCATTGCCAACGATTCTTCCTTTCATCCTTCAATACTAAAAACAAAAAACTTACAGCTAAAAAGCAACAAAAAAACCGATCGCCTTACTCAACAGCATGTAAACACAATTTTAGAGCTTGCGAATAAAAACGTTCAAATAAAACGAATAGAAGACACAATGTTTTGGGAAGACAGCCTAGATTTTTTATGGCATTTACGACAAGCCGAAGATGAAAAGTTAACCACTTTATATTCTAAAATCAGAGGGTTAAAATTCTTGTTAAACGAAGATGAAATGATATTAACATCTTCTTCTCATGGTGATTTTACTCCTTGGAATATTCTGCACTCAAAAACCGGGTTATCACTTTTTGACTGGGAGTTATATTCAGACTCCTCGACTCCACTCTATGATCTATTTCATTTTGTATATCAGCGCGGGATTTTAATGCGTAATGATAGTTCAGAACAAATAAATAAAGACCTCAAAAATGCTTTTGAAAAATTTCCTGAACTTCAAGAATATTTGAATAATTATAATATTGACTTTAATACTTGCCACAAACTTTATCTTTTAAAAACAGCAAGCTACTTTGGTGCATTATATGCTAATGACGATTTAACAAAACAGCACAAATGGCAAATAGAAACCTGGACTAAATCCATAGAAAGCCAACTAATCGAGGAAAACAAAGCAAAAAAACGCTCTGTTTTTATTATGAAACTGAACGAGTATCTACAAGCATTTCCACATGCTTTTATGAAATTCAATTTCAATTCAATTAATAACGTTCCGGTCACATCTGATTTAGACATTATTCTGAACGAGAGTAACCTCACAAACCTCGTCAACTTTTGTAAAAACCATGCACAAGCAAAAATTTCAGTTCGTAAAAAATCATTCATGACAACCATTGAATTATTCTTTGAAAACAATGAATTTCTTAGCCTTGATTTTATTCATGATTTTAAGAGAAAAGGAGATAGAATGCTCGACGTTCAATCAGTTTTAAATCATGCCAAAATGAGTTCAAAAGGAGTTAAAGTACCCGAACTAAAACATGATTTAGAATATGCCTTATTGTTTTACACCTTAAACAATGCACCTATACCAAAAAAATATTGGCCGTTTTTTGATAACGAAAACTTGTTGTATAAATATGAAGCTATTTTCTATCTAAACGAAAAATACGGTTTAGACTTTGACAATATGCTAGAGTTGTTTCAATTTAAAATTCCAGATGTAAAAAGAAGGATATTAAATGCCATTCAAAATTCGGAAATGAGCTCATGGAACAAGTTTAAACTGAAAGTAGATTACTTAGTTGACACTTTAAAGTCAGCTTGGTTTCATCCAGGTTTTATAATTACTTTCAGTGGTGTTGATGGCGCCGGAAAATCAACCATTATAGAAATAGTAAAAAAAGAAATTTCTGATAAATACAGAAAAGAAATAGTTCAGCTAAGACACAGACCAGGTATTCTTCCTATGTTAAACGCCTACCGAGTAGGAACTACTAAAGCTGAAGAACTGGCAACTGAAACCTTACCTAGAACAGGATCCAATAAAAGCTTATTAAGCTCAGCTTTAAGGTTTACGTATTATTACATGGATTATTTATTAGGACAGGTTTACATATATTTTAAATATATAATTCGTGGTAAAATTGTCATTTACGACAGATACTATTTCGATTTTATTACGGATCCTAAACGAAGCAACATCCAACTTAACAAATCTGTAGTTAAAGCCCTGTACAGTCTAATATTAAAACCAAAATTGAACTTTTTCTTGTATGCTAATTCAGAAGTCATTCTTAAACGTAAAAAAGAATTAGATGCAGAAACAATAGACAGACTAAGTGCAAGCTACAAAGGACTTTTTACTGAGTTAAACAAGAGTGAGAAGAATTCTAAATACATCGCTCTTGAAAACATTGAATTGCCCAAGACATTGAAGTCAGTTTTCTCAGAATTTCAAAAAGTAGCATAAACCATTAACTCAAAAACGACATGAAAACAATTATAGTTAGTGCATACAGCGTAAACCCTTTCGAAGGGTCAGAGGGTGGAACCGGTTGGAACATTGTAAACGAATTAAGCAAGGAAAATAAGCTTATCGTAGTAACACGAAAAAACAACCTTCCTGAAATAGAGCGCTATATGGAAACCAATTTAGCAGACAATCATACTAATCTTGAATTCCATGGTTACGACCTGCCCAACCCAATAATGAAATGGAAAAAAAGATTGGGTGAGCGCGGCTACGTACTTTACTTCTATTTATGGCAGTTGTTTTTGCCTTTTTTCATCAAAAAAGAAGGGTTCAAATTTGACCTAGCACATGCATTAAACTTCCACAGTGATAGTCACCCAACATTTTTATGGGTGTTCAGAAAACCTACAATTTGGGGACCTGTAGGTCATCACCCATTAGTTCCAACTCAATTTATACGGAAACAATACGGAACCTCAAGTTTCATCAAAGACAGACTCTATTATGGAGTAAAATGGGTAATGCGCAACCTTGACCCCTTCTATTACTTGTCCAAATTTATGGTGAGTAAAATTTTTGTAATTAACTCCAGCATTCCTAAGGCCATGGGAGTAAAAAAATCTAAAACAGAGATCCTTCCTGCAGTGGCAAGTGAAACCATTTCCAACCTAAAAATCGCAGTTAAAAAAGAATTTATCATCCTTTCAGTAGGCCGTTTTCATTACATGAAAGGATTTGATGTTGCAATTCGATCATTTGCCCAATTTCACAATACCCTTTCTTCTATTGATAAGTCGAAAACCAAACTTCAACTAGTAGGTAAGGGCCCTGAAGAAAATAACCTAAAAGCAATAATTAAGGAGCTAGATATTGAAGCGCATGTAGAGATAATTAATTGGGTTGATAAAAGTGAAATGGACGCGATTTACCGAAAGGCAAGTGTTTATTTATTTCCTTCTCATGAGGGAGCCGGGATGGTTATTCCCGAAGCTCAGAGTTATGGCATACCTACAATTACTTTTGACAATGTTGGTCCTGGAGAACTTGCAGGAAAAAGCGCACTTAAAGTCAGTTATGATAATTACGATTTTACAATTCAAGGTTTTTCAAACCAACTAAAAAGATTGTATAGCAACTCAGATTTCTTTTTAAAGCAATCAAATTTGGCCCTTCAAAATTTTTCAGACCATTTTACGTGGGCAAGTAAGGCAAAAGTGATCAACAAAACCTACCAAGATTTAGTGCCTCAAAAGTCAATCGCAGTATTTCACCCTTCTTCTGAACTTTATGGAGCTGACAGAATATTAGTTAATGCTTTGGAAGCATTGCCAAAAGACATTAGAAAAGTCGTTTATCTAAAGTTCCAAGGTCCGCTAGTTGATTTTATTGCAGAACATGTAGAAAACACCATCGTAAAAGTAACTCCGCATATGCCTGTCATTTACAGAGCTATTTTTAGTCCAAGTGGAATTATAAAATTTGGATATGATTGGCTCCGTTTTGCAAATTATTTTATATCCGAAAACAGGAAATACAAATTCATTTCAGGCTACGTAAACACGCTTTCTACAAGCTTTATCTCTCCTATCCTAAAATCAATTGGAGTAATTCACTTTACACATGTTCACGAAATAATTGAAACCCCAAAACTCATAGGTAAACTAACAGCTTGGATTGGCTATCTATTCAGTTCAAAAATGATCTGCGTGTCAAACGCGGTAAAAGACAACCTAATCAACTACCTACCTGCATTAAAAGATAAATCCATTGTCCTTCACAATGGCATTGATGCCCTTTCTGTAAAACCCAAGAAAACCGATAAAAAAATAAACTTCTACCTGTTCGGAAGAATAATGGAAAAGAAAGGCCAATGGTTCTTGATTGAGGCGTTAAAACAAATATCACAAGAAGTTCGAGAAAATATAAGTATCGTTTTAATGGGAGGTGCTGTACCTGGTAAAGAAGAACAACTATCAGTATTAAAAGCAGAAATCAATAAAAACAATTTAAGTGAAACCGTAATTATTAAAGGGTTTGAAAAGTCCATTGATAAAGCCATGGAAAAAGCCGATGTATGCTTGGTTCCTTCAATGATGAAAGACCCCTTCCCTACTACTGTTTTAGAGGCAATGAGTGCAGGGAAACCCGTAATTGCAACAAATCATGGAGGCGCAAAAGAAGCTCTGAATGGAAGTAACTGTGGGTTATTGGTTAACCCAGGCAATGTGAATGAATTAGCTGCGAGTATTACTCAAATGGTAGAACAAAAATCACGCATTAATACTATGGGGGACGCAGCAAGAAAACGTTTCAAGGCCAATTACACTAAAGAACACTTTGATAACAAGTGGTTGGAAATGAACTTAAATGGAAAATTTATCTAATCGAATTTCTATATCCATTGCTATTCGCAGCACAAAACTTTTATCTCGATTCTTCGGTAATAACAAGGCTCTCCAAAAGAGCTGAGTATTTATTTTCTTACAGTCAATATTAATTTGTGAGTTTGAATGGATTTTCCGCGAAAAGCACGGAATAATTCGTTTTACAACAATTACACCCCTTTTGGAAATACATTCCAAAAAATGGAATATAAATTACCCAAAGCAGACAGAAGCCTAGTAAAATGGGCACTTATAGAAACTGGCACACCAATCGTAAAAGACTTTTCAAACGCATAACTATGAAAACAAAAAAAAATGTAGCCATTATTGGTACCGTCGGAGTTCCTGCTTGTTACGGTGGGTTTGAAACTTTAGCAGAACAATTGGTTAGCAACAATGACGGAAGTCAAAACATAACGGTTTATTGTTCTGGAAAAAAATATCCAAAAGAGAAAAGAACAACCAATTACAAAAATGCTAAGTTGGTTTACATTCCACTTGAAGCTAATGGAATACAAAGTATTCTTTACGATACAATTTCGATAATACACGCGCTTTTTTTCTCGGATGTTTTACTCGTATTGGGAGTCGCTGGGGCATGGTTATTCCCTTTAATTCGTCTATTGACTAACAAAAAAATAATTGTATCAATTGATGGCATTGAATGGAAAAGAGATAAATGGAGTCGACTTGCCAAATGGTATTTGTGGTGGGCAGAGAAAATGGCTGTAAGGTATTCTCACCTAGACATTTCGGACAATGAGTCCATTCAAGATTATACAGCTATGCGTTACGGCACATTGAGCAACATAATTGAGTATGGAGCCGACCATGCCTCTAAAGTTCAAATATCAAAGTCCGATATAAAAATCTACCCGTTTCTTGCTAAACCCTATGCATTTAAAGTTTGTAGAATAGAACCAGAAAACAACATTCATGTGGTTCTTGATGCTTTTGCCCATTTACCAGAATATCCTTTGGTTATGGTCGGTAATTGGAAAAACAGTCAATACGGTTTGGATTTGAAGAAACGCTATGGCGAGTATAAAAACATAAACCTGTTAGACCCAATATATGATCAAACTCAATTGGATTTACTAAGATCAAACTGTTTTCTATACGTTCATGGACACAGCGCAGGCGGCACAAACCCCTCATTGGTTGAGGCCATGTTCTTGGGGCTTCCCATTTTATCCTTTGGTGTATCCTACAATAGAACTACAACCGACCATAAGGCATTTTATTTCAAGGACAGCGTAGATATTCAATGGATAATCAAAGACACGAAGCTTGTCGAGTTTAAGGCACAAGGAAAACTCATGAAAGAAATCGCAGAAAACAGGTACACTTGGAAAATAGTCAGTGCCAAATACAACTTCTTGGTAAAAAAGGCCCTTGAAATGGACTACAAAAAATCGGCTGAACCAGAACTTAAAAGGTTCGATGAACAGGAACTCAGAACATTTGAGTTGAATCATCTTTCAAGACAACAATTGTTCTTTCAAAACTAAGACCTATGAAATCAATTATAATAGAAGGAATTGTAGTTTTTATAGCTGCATTTATTATCACAAGGTCATCAATTCAGTTATTATCAAAAAATGCAATTAGGTTAGGGTTAGTAGATAAACCAAATGCCAGAAAAATTCACAAAAAACCAATTCCCATTATTGGAGGAATTGCAATTGTAATTGGTGTACTATTTGCCTTTTTATTAAGTCAAAACATTCAAGAATTGATAACAAAACACTTCATTGTTTTGGGAAGTACTTTAGCCATTTTTTTAATTGGTGTCTGGGACGATAAAGTTGATCTATCTCCCAAATTACGATTAATCATACAATTGTCCGCGGCAATAGCAATCAGCCTTTCAGGTATCAGAATCGAATCACTTCATGGCATTTTTGGAATTGAACAAATACCCTTATTTGCCCAACACACAATCACAGTAATAATAATAACTGGAGTATCCAATGCATTTAACCTCGTTGACGGAATAGATGGATTAGCAGGTAGTTTAGCGCTGCTTAATGTTACTATTCTAGCAATTTTGTTTGCGATTATTGGAAACTATGCGGCCTCTTTAATTTTTATAACTTTTATTGGTGCTTTGATTCCTTTTTTAACAGCCAATAATCACCCGGCAAGAATATTTATGGGAGACGGCGGCTCAATGATGCTGGGCTTTTTCACTGCACTTTCAGGTATTTATTTTATTCAACAAAACTCAATCGAATTTATTATTCCCGAAGGATTATCCGTCATTCTAATTTCATCAATTTTAATCATTCCTGTGGTTGATGCTTTGAGAGTTTTTATTGGCAGATATGCAAAAGGCAATTCAATATTCACACCCGACAAAAGTCATCTTCACCACCTTATTCTTGATTTTGGAATCAATCACTTTTTTGTGACTAACACTATCCTATTAATAGAAATAGCTTTAGTAGGAATTGCTCTATTTCTTTTTCAATTTTACTCCATAACTGCTATAATGATCTTGTTATTTGCTGGTCTTCTACTTATAACTAAAGTCTTAAAATTCAACACAGGACTAACGCAGTGGCAACAAAAAATGAAAGAACTAGAAAAACGTCAATAAACAAGGATTTCTCCATATAATTTCCGAAATTTGGAATAGTTCTAATTAACGGATTTAATCCAAAGTTATATGAGTGGATATAAAATATTTATTGTTGAAGACGATCCTTGGTACGGTGAAATCCTAGAATACCATCTTTCATTAAACGATGACTACCAGGTTAAACTGTTCGAAAATGGAAAAGACTGTTTAAAAGAATTACACCAAAACCCGGATCTAATCACTATCGATTATTCATTGGGTGATATGAATGGCCAAGAACTTTTCCAAAAAATAAGGCAGTGGAATCCAAATGTTCCCGTTATAATAATTAGTGGTCAGCAAGAAATTGACGTGGCATTAGATTTATTAAAATCTGGTGCGTTTGACTACATTATGAAAGACGATAATACAAAAGAGTTGCTTTGGAACTCTGTATTAAAAGCTCAAGAGACCGCTCAATTGAAACAACAAGTGAGAAATCTCACTCAGCAACTTGGTGAAAAATACGATTTCAAAAAATCGATTGTAGGCAATAGCCGTGTTATGGAAAACACGTTTAAATTGATGACCAAAGCTATTGGTAGTCACATAAACGTTTCCATTACTGGTGAAACTGGTACTGGAAAGGAAGTAGTTGCAAAAGCCATTCACTTCAACAGCGATAGAAAGAAAAAAACATTTGTTCCAGTAAACATGGCCTCTATTCCTTCTGAACTAGTAGAAAGTGAATTGTTTGGACATGAAAAAGGATCGTTCACCGGAGCCGTTTCTCGAAAAATTGGAAAATTTGAAGAAGCTCAAGGGGGTACAATTTTCCTAGATGAAATCGCCGAATTAGACATGGCCGCTCAAAGTAAATTACTCAGAGTGCTTCAAGAAAGAGAAGTAACTCGCGTTGGTGGAAATGGTGTGGTTAAACTCGATGTTCGTGTTATAGCTGCCACACATAAAAATCTACAAGAAGAAGTACAAAAAGGTAACTTTAGAGAAGACCTTTATTATCGCGTAATTGGTTTGCCTATTGAGCTGCCTCCTTTAAGAGAAAGAGAAGAAGATGTGTTGCTTTTAGCTAAGCACTTTTTAGACGCTTTTTGCAAGGAGAGTAAATCAGCAGCAATCAAAATTTCTGAAGAAGCCAAAAAAAAATTAATGAGTTATAACTATCCGGGGAACATCAGGGAGTTAAAATCCATGATTGAATTGGCCGCAGTAATGAGCGATGGTAAAAACATAGAAGCCAAAGACATTAATTATGCTTCGGCAAGAGGCGACCAAGCTTTTATGGCTGTAGAAAAAAGCATGCGAGAATACAACTGCGATATCATCAAATACTTTTTAAAAAAGTACGACAATGATGTGCTGCTTGTAGCGGATAAATTGGCTATTGGTAAGTCAACAATTTACAAAATGATTAAAGATAAAGAAATTGAAATTTAAGCCATTATGAAAGGAATTATATTTATTAAATTTTTAGAAATGGTTGAGGATAAATGGGACTTAACCATGCTAGACGAACTTATTACAAAAGCTAAAGATCCCATTGATGGAGCTTATAATGCTGTGGATACGTATGACCATAAACAGCTTGTTAATCTAGTGGTTGAACTGCACAACAAAACCAAAATCCCAATAGCTGACTTACTGGAAGTTTATGGCAAACATTTGTTTGGAGAATTAGCCAGCGGCTACCCTGAATTAATCACAGACATTCACTCTACTTTTCATATGATGACCAATATTGAAACCGTTATTCATACTGAAGTTCGAAAACTTTACCCCGATGCAAATCCCCCTCGCTTCGAAAGTGAAATGCTATCGGAAAATGAAATGAAAATTACCTATCATTCGCACC
>JBMYOI010000034.1:0-25149 GCA_049599135.1 Salibacteraceae bacterium | reverse complement strand
TTTTCAAATTAGTGCAGACAGCGCCATAGCCCCTTCTACTTTAATAGATAGCATTAATAAATCAGAATATGTTCAGAATTTTAGAGTATTTGCTATTGGTGGTTTTGGAGGTTATGCCTACACCTATGTTTTTGCAAAACATTTCTTTATTTCTGGGGCATTTGCACCTGGTTTAGCAAGTGTATTTATCAAAGCCGAAAATGGTTTTGGCGAATCGGTATCAACAGGTGAAGCACGAATCGCACTTCAGTTAAAAACAAGAGTAGGCTTAGGCTATAATTCAAATAAAATATTTGGTGGTGTATCCGGAATATGGGATTACTCAAGCTTTAACTACGGTGATGAAATAGGCGACGTAGGTTTTACCACTGGCTCCATTCGAGTCTACCTGGGAATGAGATTCCTCAACTGAAACTATTCATGTCTCAGTGCCTCAATTGGATCTAACGAGGCTGCTTTTTGAGCAGGATAATATCCTGAAATAACTCCAACAATCATACAAAGAATCACTCCCATAAATATCCATATCCAAGGTATAATAAATTGTCCTCCAGTAATAAAAGACATTACATTTCCAACTAGTATACCTAAAACAATACCGGCAATACCTCCTATTTGACAAATAATAATTGCCTCAATTAAGAATTGCCATTTAACGGTTGCTGAATTTGCACCAAGCGCCTTTCTGACTCCTATTTCTTTAGTTCTTTCAGTAACCGACACTAACATTATATTCATTAGTCCAATTGCAGCGCCTAAAAGTGTAATAATACCAACAATACTTGCCACCAAAGTAACATTACTCATGTTCTCAATCAATTTTGTGGCTATACTATCACTCCTTCTGATTTCAAAATCATCTTCTTTTTGGAGAGGTACTTTTCTAATTTTCCTAAACAAACCAGTAGCTTCACTAATAGCCGGCAACAACTGTTGCTGTCTATCCACCAGAACATTAATTGTAAACGATTCATTTTTCTTTTTATATCGCTGCCTTGCCCTATTTAAAGGAATCAATACAGTTCTATCACCCCCAAAACCAGAACTTGCACCTTTTTCATTTAACACACCTACTACCCGGTAACGTGTGCCATCAATGATAATTTGCTCTCCAATAGATTCAGACTCTTCAAACAAACGCTTCTGAATCTCAGCTCCAATAAGAGCCACTGCTGCACTTTGTTCATTTTCATTGATATTTCTACCTCTATCTATCGAATATCCTGCACTAGCCAAATAATTCTCATCAATTCCCATAATCATCACATTGGGGTTTGTTTTTTTGTCTCGATATTTAGCGAAACTACCCCCATTTGCTCGTGTAGAAACAGAAACCAATGAAGGGAAATTGAAACTATCTTTAAATTTAATGGACTCGTCAAAAGTTAAGGGTCGATACTTGGTACTTTTATTATCAACCCTAACTCTACTTCTTAATTGACGCATAACAAAGGTATTAGCGCCCATACTCGTAAACTCAGAATTAATAGATGCTTTTATAGATTCTATAGCGGTTAAAATTCCAACCAACGCCATAATTCCAATCGCAATTATCAGCGCTGTCAAAATGGTTCTTACCAGTTGCCCTCTAATAGCATTTAGTGCTATAAATACATTTTCGCGAAATAATTCTGATCGAGTTGCCACTTGTTTTAACCTTTAATGAAGATTTGATACGAATCTAAAGTTTTCTTCCACCCTAATTTCTTAAATTCGCGACTGTCAAAATTCACATTAAAATCAAAGGTATGGCATTCGACTTGGAGATGATTAAAAAGGTGTATCAACGGTACCCTGAAAGGATAGAAGCAGCTAGAAAATTATTAGGGAAACCTTTAACGTTATCTGAAAAAATTCTATACACTCACTTATGGAACGGTAATCCCGATCAAACATTCACTCGTGGTGGTGATTATGTTGACTTTGCTCCAGACAGAGTTGCTATGCAAGATGCTACAGCTCAAATGGCTTTATTGCAATTTATGCAAGCCGGTAAAAATAAAGTAGCTGTTCCTTCAACCGCTCACGCAGATCATTTGATTCAGGCTAAACTAGGTGCTGACAAAGATTTACAAGACGGAATAAACAAAAACAATGAAGTTTTTAACTTCTTAAGTTCTGTTTGTAATAAATACGGAATTGGTTTTTGGAAACCAGGGGCTGGAATTATTCATCAAGTTGTATTAGAAAATTACGCCTTTCCTGGCGGAATGATGATTGGCACTGATTCACATACTGTTAATGCAGGTGGTTTAGGTATGGTTGCCATTGGTGTTGGTGGTGCTGATGCTGTTGATGTTATGGCAGGTATGGCTTGGGAGCTGAAATTTCCTAAACTAATTGGAGTTAAGCTTACGGGTAAATTAAATGGCTGGACTGCCCCTAAAGATGTGATTTTAAAAGTCGCAGGAATACTTACCGTAAAAGGGGGTACTGGGTGCATCGTTGAGTATTTTGGGGAAGGAGCTGAATCTATGTCATGTACTGGAAAAGGAACCATTTGTAACATGGGTGCTGAAATAGGTGCAACTACTTCTACTTTTGGTTACGATGATTCTATGAGAAGATATCTTTCTGCTACAGGAAGAGCAGATGTAGTTGAATTAGCAGACGAAGTTGCTGAACATTTAACAGGAGATAAAGAAGTTTATGCTAATCCAGAGCAGTATTTTGATCAAGTTATAGAAATTGATTTATCAACTTTAACACCACATTTAAACGGACCGTTTACTCCAGATTTAGCTACCCCAGTTTCAGAAATGAAAGAAAAAGCGGCTGCGAATGATTGGCCTACGGATATCGAGTGGGCATTAATAGGATCATGTACTAACTCTTCATACGAAGATTTGTCAAGAGCAGCTTCAATTGTTGAAGATGCCGTTTCTAAAGGTGTTAAACCAAAGGCAATCTTAGGGATTAACCCTGGCTCAGAACAAGTACGCTATACTGCAGAACGCGATGGCTTCATTGATTCATTCAACAAATTTGAATCAACAAAAATCTTCACAAATGCTTGCGGGCCTTGTATTGGTCAATGGGCTCGTGCTGGTTCAGAAAAACAAGAAAAAAACTCAATCGTTCACTCCTTCAATAGGAATTTTGCGAAGCGTGCTGATGGAAATCCAAATACTCATGCTTTTGTAACATCTCCAGAAATGGTAGCTGCAATAGCTATTTCGGGGAAATTAGATTTCAATCCACTTACAGATACATTAATTAATGAATCAGGTGAGGCAGTGAAATTATCAGAGCCTACAGGAACTGAGCTTCCTTCTAAAGGGTTTGCTGTTGAAGATAACGGATATCAAGCTCCAGCTGAAGACGGGAGTGGAATTAACGTTGTAGTGAAGGATGATTCTGAAAGACTAGAATTATTAACTCCGTTTGCACCTTGGAATGGTGAAAATCTAATAGATGCTAAATTGCTTATTAAAGCAAAAGGTAAATGTACAACTGACCATATTTCTATGGCTGGCCCTTGGTTAAGATACAGAGGACATTTAGATAACATTTCAAACAACTGCTTAATTGGAGCTGTTAACTTTTTTAACGAAGAGACGAACAATGTAAAAAGCCAAATTGATGGTTCTTATGGTGAAGTTCCTGCCGTACAACGAAAGTACAAAGCCAATGGAATACCTACTGTAGTTGTTGGCGATCACAATTATGGTGAAGGTTCTTCTAGAGAACATGCTGCAATGGAGCCCCGTCATTTAGGTGTTAAAGTTGTTTTGGTTAAATCATTTGCTCGAATCCATGAAACAAACCTTAAAAAACAAGGTATGCTAGGTATTACCTTCGAAACTGAGTCTGATTACGATTTAGTACAAGAAGCGGATACCTTCAATTTTGTAAACTTGAAGGATTTTGCTCCAGGAAAACAAATTGAAATTGAACTTGTACATGCCGATGGATCTACCGATTCAATTAAAGCAAATCACACTTACAATCAGCAACAAATTGATTGGTACAGAGCAGGATCTGCATTAAACTTGATTAAAACACAAGCTTAAGATACTTAATAAATAAAACTGATAAAAAAGGCTATCTAATTGCAGATAGCCTTTTTTATTTTCCGTCTGCTCAAGTACAAATCTCTCACGTACATTATCAGTATATTTGTGGGTTATTACATTGAGAACTTTCTACAAACATATTACCCCCCTCTTTATTCTTCTGACATCATTATCGTTGTTTGGACAAGAAAATGAAACCGAAGAGTACGAAAAAAACGTATATCGAAAAAGCTGGAACATAGGCGGGCTAGTGCATACTCGAGGTTTTGGACTGAATTTCAGGAACGAAACCTTTAAAACGGCCAGAATAAAAAACTTTTGGACGGTAGAAGCATATAATATCAAACACCCCAAACAACAAAAATCTTTCGGTTCAAGTGGGGATGATTCAAAAAGTTTTGTTTACGGGAAACTCAATAGTGTTTATGTTTTAAAGGGAGGAGTTGGAAGACAAAAAGAATTGTTTGGTAAAGAAGTAATTCGAGGTGTTCAAATAAGCACAGTGTATAACATAAATTTTAATCTCGGGTTTTTAAAGCCTGTTTATTTAGAGGTATTTAAAAGAGATGAAGAAGGTAGAGTTTATACTTCTACTGAAAGATATGACCCTGATGTTCATACACTCAATCAAATATCGGGTAAAGCCCCTTGGATAAATGGAACTGACAAAATGAGTCTTGCCCCCGGCTTAGGAGCCAAATTTGCTTTAAACTTTGAATTTGCTCCACAAGATGAAAAAATTAAAGCCATTGAAATGGGCGTTAACGTAGATGCATTTTTTCAGCCCGTTCCAATTATGGCGAACCAAAAAGATCAATACGTATTCGTAAACATGTACATCAATTTTCAGTTTGGAAGAAAAAGTTATTTGTAATGAGTGAATCTGAAACGCTTGTAAAAAAAAATAAGATTTCAAAGCCTAAATGGCTTCGAGTTAAACTACCAACTGGCGAAAGCTATAAAAAAGTTCGTGGATTAGTTAGTGAGCATAAGCTTCACACTATTTGCGAAAGTGGTAATTGCCCCAACATGGGTGAATGCTGGGGTGAAGGAACTGCTACATTCATGATTCTTGGAAATATATGTACCCGTAGCTGTGGTTTTTGTAATGTAGCAACCGGAAGACCTCTTCCCGCCGACTTACTTGAACCTGCTCGCGTCGCTAAATCCGTTAAGTTAATGGAAGTAAAACATTGCGTTTTAACTTCAGTAGACCGAGACGACTTAAAAGATGGTGGATCAACGATTTGGGTAGATACAGTTGAAACAATTCGAAAAGTTAGCCCTTCCACTACAATGGAAACTCTGATACCAGATTTTGCCGGAAACTGGGAAAACTTGCAACGAATTATTGATGTTGCACCAGAAATTGTATCACATAATTTAGAAACAGTAAGAAGGTTAACAAAAGAAGTGCGTATTCAAGCAAAATATGATCGCAGTTTAGAAGTATTAAGAAGACTAAAAAAGGGTGGCATGAAAACTAAATCTGGCATCATGTTGGGTTTGGGAGAAACTGAAGAAGAGGTTATTGAAACCATGCATGACTTGCGATCTGTCAACGTAGACATTCTGACAATAGGACAATATTTACAACCTACTCCAAAACACTTGCCTGTTAATGAATTTGTTACGCCTGAAAAATTTGAAGAATACAAAAAACTCGGATTAGAAATTGGGTTTCGTTTTGTTGAAAGTGGACCTTTAGTTCGATCTTCTTATCACGCAGAAAAGCATCTTTTTTAACCGTTTAAACAATTATTAATACCGGTTGTTTTTAGAAATATACCGCAAAAAAATAGATTTTATCCTTCGGGTAAAATACTTTAAATTGCGCCAGATTTTACCATTAATTAAACATTAAGACAATATGAGGTTTAAATTACTTTCACTTGTAGCTATCGCAGGTCTTTCGGGACTAATTGCGAATCAGTTTTATAAACCAAATAGTACAGTTAAAATTCAGAAATTCAGCCCGCGTGCTGAAAATCAGGATTTTCAAAACTCACCCCATACTGGAGGAAACAAATATATAGCCTCACTCAGAGGTGATTTTAAGACTGGTATTGTTGACCCTGAAATGGTATACAAAGCAGAACAACAAATATTAAATAATTCATCGAGAGCTGGCGGAATTGGCCTTGAATTCGAATTCATGGGTCCTGAAAATTTTGGTGGACGTACTAGAGGAATTGTTGTAGACAAAGACAACAACAAAAAGATTTATGCAGCTGCGGTTACAGGCGGAGTTTATATCTCTAACAACGGTGGAAACAACTGGATAAAAAGTTGGGAACACAGAACTAATAATGTTTCTTGTATAACTCAATCTTCAGACGGAACTTTATTCGTTGGAACTGGTTCTACATTTGAAGGAACAAGCGGAACCGCTCCTGATGGTGATGGACGTGGTATTTACACTTCAACAAATGGTGGTGAAACTTGGACGCTAATTGCCAATACCTCGGGTTTTTCATACGTTAATGAAATAATGGCTCATCCAACTGATGCAAAAACAATTGCAGCTGCTACATGGAATGGACTTTATATTACAACTGATGGTGGTACAACATGGTCTAATACGGCTGCATGTAGACCAAACACATCAATTGCTGTTAATCGTGCACTTGATGTAGACTGGAGTATTGATGGTAATACTGTTTTTTGTGCATTTAATGGTGGTTCATTATACTATGGGAGTGATTACACAACTGATTGCGGTTTAACCGCTGTTGCAGGGGTTGGCGCCAACGGTCGTTGGGCAATAAGTGCTTCTCCTTCTAATGCCGATGTAATCTATGCAGTTGCTACTCAAGGTGGTGGTTATGTTGACACTAAATCATCAACAGATGGTGGTGCGACTTGGACAAGTTTCAACCCTCCAATGCCTGTAAGTGCAGCTCACTTTGATTTATTTGGAGACAATGGAGGTGGCCAAGCTGAATATGACCTTATGTTTTTAGCTACTCCACGCCCTGGTGCAAGAGGTGAAGATAATCTTTGGGTTGGTGGTGTAGACTTGTGGAGGTTTAATGGAAACTGGACACAAGCCGCTAACAGAACCTCAGGTGGTCAGAGTGGTGAATCTTTTAGAATGCATGTTGATCATCACTCAATGACTTTTGACCCTACCGACCCATCTGTATTGTACTTTGGTAACGATGGTGGTATGTATAAATCACTAGATGGTGGTCTGCAATTCTATGAAATTAACAAAGGATACACCACTACACAATATTATGAAATTGCCCATGCTAACTACGACTTTGTTGTTGGTGGATTGCAAGATAATGGAATCATTTTCGTTACTCCTTATAGACCAGGAAACCCAACTTACGGTGCTTCTGTGACTAATCAAGGGATTTTAAATGGAGATGGATTTGCAACAGTGGTTTCCCAAGTTGCGGATTTAAAGTATACATCTTCACAACACGGTAATGTTGGTCGTGGAGCTATAAGCAGCACTCAAGGTAGTGGAGCATGTGTGGCTTATTGTGGTATGAGTCCATTTGTTTCTCATTTAGGTTTATGGGAAAGCACGAACGATTTAACTAGTAGAGATTCAATTGTTTTTGAAGTTGACACAACTGAACAAAATATAGGTCTTGGAACTGGTAACAGAACTACTTTTCAAGGTACATTAGAAGTTGAACAGGATGCGGCTACGATAATTCCTGGTTCGATTAAAATAGGAACTATTGATGATATTTTAGTATACAACGGAAAAGGTGGATTTACAGGGCCCGGATTTGGAACCCTTGACACAACTGACTATACATTCACAATTACATTCGATGATGCACCAAGCTTAAACTCACGAGTAAATGCATTTTTCACAGCTAGTTATGCGGCAGGTTCTTTAATTACCGTTGCTAGCGCAACTGATGATATTCCAATTGAATATGTCTTGAGAACGAACTTAGAGCCTGGTGATATATTGAAAATACAAGATCCTATTCAGTCAATAATTTCTCAACCAACTAATCAACGTTGTAATACACAAACTGATGGTTCCGTTGATTGTCAAGACCCTAACTACCGAATTAACGATCAAAGCTATGGAGGAAACGGTAGTAATCAAAGAGGACTAATTATGGCAAGAAAGGCCTTAGTTCTAGGTGAAAACCCAGAATGGATCCATTTAAATGTGGGTAATGTAAATCGCCATGTTTTTAGTGCTGATGGTAACGACATATATTTTGCTAATAACTCTGAGCTTAGATTTTTAACTGGTGTTAACAACCTTTATATCCAGGCTGATGTAGATAAAATTGCTCCGTTAATCCCAGATACGGGACAACCAAACTATAAACCAATGCAATACAAAGCATATCCAACTAAACGCATTCTTTCTGCCAATGGCCGCATATCAGGAATTGACATTAACCCTAAAAACCCTAATGAATTATTAGTTTCCGTTTCAAATTATGGATCTGTAAATCATGTTTATTTAGTTACAAGAATTCCAAATACGGACAATTTCACTTCCGTATCTATTCAAGGTGATTTACCGGACTTACCAGCTTACGATGTAATTTACGATGCGGACAATCCCGATCAGGCAATTTTAGCCACAGATTTAGGAATATTCACTTCTACCAATATAAGAGCTAGTTCTGTAGAATGGGTTTCTGAAGCTGATGAAAATAGTTTGCACATGATTCCTGTATTTGATATTGACCAACAGGTACTAGGTCATAAAGAAGCAATAAATTCAGGTATGGTTTACGCGGGAACACATGGCCAAGGTATTTGGAAGTCATCAACTATTGTTGGTCTTGATGAAATCTCTCATAAAGATTTTAACTCTAGTATTGAATCTGACATTACCGTTTATCCAAACCCTCTTAATAATTCAGGTCATGTAAAAATTACAGTAAGTAACCCTGAAAATGCTTATGTCTCAGTTTACGATATTAGTGGCCAACTAAGAAAAACGATTAATCCATATTTAGAAACAGGAGACAACGATGTTAGTTTCGATGTAAATGATTTAGGAACTGGCACTTACTTTATGATTTTAACTGATGGTAATACTCAAAAAGTTGCCAAGTTTGTTGTTATGAAATAAAATAATTATTTGATTTTTGAAAAGCCTTCTCGACTATTCGAGAGGGCTTTTTTTATGGTTATATTTGAGAGAGAGTTTTTATAAACTCCAACTTCAAAAATTAAATCGCACCGTTATGAAATCAATAATAATATCATTTGCAGCCATATTAGTCTTGTTTATTTTCATTGTAAAGCAAGTAGAAAAAACAGAAAACACAATTACTATTCAAAAATTTCAACCCAGGTCAGAAAGTCAAAATGATCTCTACTCACCAAGTCCACATGGGTTAAAATATTTTGCATCACTTCGCGGAGATTATAAAACTGGAATTGTCAACCCACAACTAGTCGCAAAAGCTAAAAGACAAATTCTATCAAAAAACTCAAGATCTGGCGGAATTGGACTTGACTTTGAATTTATGGGCCCTATAAATATGGGTGGACAATGTAGAGGAATTATTGTAGATAGAATAAATAACAATAAAATTTATGCCATTGGTACACATGGTGGAGTTTACATAAGTGAAAATGGTGCGTTTTCTTGGGAGAAGACTTGGAACGAAAACACTAACAATGTATCTTGCATAACTCAATCTACAGATGGAACTCTTTTTGCTGGAACAGGTTGTTCTTTTGAGGGACCTCATAATTCAAAAGGAATATACAAATCTGCAGATGGTGGTGCTTCATGGAATTTAATTACATCAACCATAGATTATTTGTATGTAAATGCCATAGCGGCGCACCCAATAGACCCAAATACAATAGCCGCTGCAACATGGAAAGGACTATATATAACTACTGATGGTGGTAAAAACTGGTCCAACACTGCATCATGTAGAAATGGGACTTCAGTCCCAATGGGTAGAGCTTATGATGTAGAATGGAGTCTTGACGGTAAAACAGTGTATTGTGCATTTCAGGGAGGTTTGTTGTTCTATGGTAGTGATTATACCAAAGCGTGTGGATTAAAAGAAAATGCCAATATTGGTAAGTCAGGTAGATGGGCAATTACAGTTTCACCATCAAAACCAAATATTGCGTATGCGGTAACAAGTCAAAATGGATATTACGACGATATTAAAGTTTCGCATGACAGAGGAGTAAACTGGGCAAGCTATAGTCCTTCGTTGCCTTCTGGATCAGCAGGCTTTCATTTATTTGGCGGTCAAGCGGAATATGACATGAGCTTTCTTGCAGTGCCAAAACCAGGTGCAAGTGGTTTAGACAATTTATGGATTGGGGGTTTAGATTTATGGAAATATGATGGATCTTGGTCTCTGGCTGCCACGCAAAGTCCTTCTGGACAAAATAATCCTTCTACAAATATGCATCCTGACCATCATACTATAGCTTATGACCCGTCAGACCCTACTAAACTGTATTTTGGAAACGATGGAGGAGTATACAAGTCATTTGATGGAGGTGATTTGTTCTATGAGACCAACAATGGGTATACAAGCACCCAATCCCATTCTATAAGCCATGCAAATTACAATTTCGTTGTGGCTGGTTTGCAAGACAATGGAATCATTAATATTAACCCTTTTGACCTTTCCAATCCACAGCATGGAAAAACAGTCACAAATTCAGGGGTCTTAAACGGAGATGGCTTCGCTACAGCAATTTCACAAATCGCGGATATAAAATTTACATCTTCTCAATTTGGAAATTTAGGAAGAGGTAAAATCAAAAGTCTTTCCGGAATGTCAGCTTGTGGAGCTTATTGTGGCATGAGCAGCTATGTTTCACAACTCGGTTTTTGGGAGTGTAAAAACGATTCTACTAGTAAAGACTCTATTACATTTAAAGTAGATACCACTCAACAAAATATTGGTTTAGGAACTGGGAGTAAAGTAACTTTTCAAGGAAAATTAGAGATTGAACAAAACGCAGCCCAATTGATTCCTCTTTCAGTAACAATTGGCTACAATAATAATGTATTAGTATACGACGGTAAGGGTGGTTTCTCCGGGCCGGGTTCAGGAACCTTTGATTCTACAAATTATTCTTTTACAGTTACCTTCAATACGCCTCCCAGTTTCAATGCTAGAATAAATGCATTCTTCACCGTAAGGTATTCAAAAGGTTCGACATTAGCTTTATCGAGTAATTCAAATGGAGTTTATTTTGATCATATTCTAAAATCCGACTTGGCACCAGGTGATCAACTAATAATTCAGGACCCTGTCCAATCCATCATTACACAACCTACTATTCAGCGTTGTAATACACAATCTGATGGCTCTGTTATTTGTCAAGACTCTAGTTTCATTATGAACAGTTTTGGTTTTCCTCAGAATGGACAAAGCGGTCTAATAATGGCAAGAAATGCCCTTGATTTAAATAAAAACCCAGAATGGATCCATTTAAATGTGGGTAATGTAGATCGTCACGTTTTTAGCGTTGATGGCAATAATATTTATTTTGCAAATGGTTCAGAACTTAGGTTTCTTACTGGAGTAAACGATCTATATACCCAGGCTGATGTGGACAAAATTGCACCTGCAATTGACCCAAATCGACCCAACGGGCAATACAGTTCATACCCATCTAAGCGCATCCTTTCTGCTAATGGCCGTATCTCTGGAATTGATATTAATCCCAAAAACCCAAATGAAATCCTGGTTTCAGTTGCTAATTATGGGGCAATAAACCACGTTTACTTGGTTACTAGGATACCAAATACTGACAATTTCACCTTTGTATCCATTCAAGGTGATTTACCGGACTTACCAGTTTACGATGTGATTTACGACGCTGATAACCCTGATCAAGCAATTTTAGGAACTGATTTAGGTATATTCACTTCTACCAATATCAGAGCAGGCTCAGTAGAATGGGTTTCTGAAGCAAAAGAAAACGGTTTACATATGGTTTCTATTTATGACGTAGACCAGCAAGTTTTGGGTTATAAAAAAGCAACGAACTCAGGCGTAGTTTATGTTGGTACATATGGTAACGGAATTTGGAAATCGACAAGTATTGTTGGGTTGGATGAAATATCGCATAAAAACTTTGATTCAGATATCAATTCAGATATTACAATTTATCCAAATCCATTGAACCAATCGGGTAGAATGCAAGTAACAGTTGTTAATCCTGAAAATGCGACTATTGCGATTTACGATATAAGCGGTCAATTGAGAAAAACGCTTAACCCATATTTACAGTTCGGAGACAACGATGTTAGTTTCGATGTAAATGAATTAGGTAGCGGAACTTACTTTATGATATTAACTGATGGAAACACTCAAAAAGTTGCCAAGTTTGTTGTTATGAAATAAGGAAATCATAAGATTTTCAAAAAGCCTTCTCGACTTTTCAAGAGGGCTTTTTTATGTCTAAATTTGAAACATGAACATTGCTATTAATGGATTTGGACGTATCGGAAGAACTGTAGTTCGAGAATTAATCAAAAGGAAAGATTCTTCAATAAAACTTGTCGCTATAAATGATTTAGCTGATGTTAAAACATTAGCACATTTATTAAAATACGACTCTATTCATGGAAATTTTCAAGGTGATCTATCAACCACGGAGAACTCCATCGAAATAAATGGAAGCTCAATATTAATTACCAACGAAAAATCGCCACTAAACCTTCCCTGGAAGGATTTACAAATTGACGTTGTAATTGAATCTACAGGTTTATTTAGAACTAAAGAATTGGCTAAGCAACATTTATCTGCGGGTGCTAAAAAAGTGATTATTAGCGCCCCTTCTATTGATGCTGATATTCCAAATATTGTATTAGGTGTAAACGATGCAGATATAGACTTAACGGAGGAAATTATTTCAAATGCAAGTTGCACTACCAACAACGTGGGGCCCATGTTCAAAGTATTGCATGAAAACTGGGGAATTAAATCAGCATACATAACCACAGTTCATTCTTATACAAGCGATCAAAGATTACATGACGCTCCACACAAAGATTTAAGACGAGCTCGTTCTGCACCAAACTCTATTGTACCTACAACTACAGGAGCTGCCAAGGCAATAACTCGAATTTTTCCTGAATTAGAAGGACTAGTTGGTGGTTGTGGTATTCGAGTACCTGTGCCAAATGGTTCTATGACGGACGTTAACTGTGTTCTGGAAAAAACACCTACAGTTGAAGAAATTAATGAGGCTTTTAAAAATGCTGTGAAAGGAGAATTAGGCAAGGTAATGACCTATGGAACCGATCCTATTGTAAGTATAGATATAGTTGGAAATCCAAATTCATGCGTTTACGACTCGCTACTTACATCAGTAGTTGGTGATATGGTAAAGGTTGTAGGTTGGTATGATAATGAAGTTGGATATTCTAATAGACTGTTAGATCTTTTAATCAAAATCAAAAATCAGAGTTAGTATTCTTTCAATTCTAGGTTTTCACCATCAAACACGGCATAAGTAGTATAGTTTACCCATTCGCCTAAATTTATATATCGTGAAGTATCGCCTACTTTAATATCTAATGGCAAATGACGATGACCAAAAATGAAATAATCGAAATATTTAGTTTTTAGAACATCTCTGCAATAAGTAGCTAACCATTCATTTTCTTCACCTAAAAATACTTCATCGGTTCCGTGATTTGCTTTTCGGCTAGTTTGGCTCCAAAAATTGGCTATTCCGATACCTATATTAGGATGTATCCAACCAAACGCCCATTGAAGTAAAGGATTTGCGAAAACTTTCTTAATGAATTTATAACCGTAATCACCCGGACCTAAACCGTCTCCATGACCAATTAAAAACTTTTTACCGCTCCACTCAAACTCAGCAGATTCTCGATACATTTTAACCCCAAGTTCTTCCTCAAAATAATTGAACGCCCACATGTCGTGGTTGCCAATAAAATAATGGATTTTTATTCCTCTGTCTGTCAATTCAGCAATTTTACCCTGAATACGAACATGTCCTTTTGGAATAGCGTGCTTGTATTCGTACCAAAAATCAAATACATCGCCCACCAAAAATATTTCAGCTGCATCTATTGATACCTCTTCTAACCATTTTACAATCAGCTTCTCTCTTTTTAAGCTTGAGTCTTTGTTGGGAACTCCAAGGTGAAAATCTGATGCGAAATATATTTTTTTTCCTTCTAGCACTTATAAATCTAAATTCTGCAAATTCTTATATGGATTCGCTGCCGGCAAATTTAGAGTAAACCGAATACGCTCGCCATAATCTATCCCATTTGATTCATAAGCTGTTTTTATATTGTCTGAATACAATACAGGAAAGTAGATTTCGCAGATATCTCTCCATATTCGGAACGAAACACCTGCATTATACATAAAGTCAACAGACTCTGAAACTCCAAAATCAGCATAAACTCCAATTGGAACAACAATTGGAGCCTCAAATTTTAAGTTTAAGGCAGCCAACCATAAGTTTGATTGTCCCACCGCAGTTGGTGCTTTAAAAGCTCCATGATTATCTGTCATTTGATTTTTCCAAACATCATATTCCCCTGCCCTATCAGCATAAACTTGATTTTTTTGATAATCCAAGTACCCTGTTTGACCATCCATTCTTAAGTTATAAACTGGACTGGTAGATTGATTATACAAAAATTGTCCAATAAATAATCTCGCTGAAAATTGGTTCTCCCGTTTGTTATACTTGAGCTTATAATCGAATGTATAAGTTGCCAAATCAAAATCCTCGTGCAATGTAAAGTTTACATCTGCTACCAATGATTGCCTTGTTCCATTTAAACTGGCCTTATATTTTAATTCGCCAAATGTGTTGTTATGGTCAATAAATGAGGTACTGTTTCCCCTATAAGATTCTTCTAAATGAATAGCCCCTAAATGTATTTCTTGCCTAAAAATACTTCGCTCCTCTCTTGGCTTAATCTGAAAAATTAATTTAGGGTAATACCTTACATAATTCATAAAACCATTTATTGGAATATCATAAGAAAATTTCATAACATTAATATTGGCGGTAATTCGCTGAAATCCTTTCGGATAGATATGATAACTAAAATCTGCAATTCCGTTTAATTGTTCATTCTTGAACGAATACATAGGCCCTAAATACCATTCAAATGGTTTCTCAATTAAATTTTTATTATGCAACGCCAAACCCAACATTAATTCATCGGCGGTATTCCAACCTACCAAAGGGGAGTAAAATAACTGTGAACGATCTGGGTTTTCATTACTGGTTAAAAACCTCAATTGTATCGGTTCCATTTTCTTTATCAGCCCCTTAGTTTTCATCGAGTTGTTCTTTCGGTTTATTTCCACCAGATTCTTTTCTCCGTCAACCACAGCTTTTGTTGCATTCTTGTAGGGTACCTTTATTTCCGTCGTTTTGTCAATAAGGCCTTCATACTTGATTGTTTCAATTAAGCCATCATTTTTTGAATATGTTGAAACGCTGAACGGAACACTCATTGAAGATTTATTTTTCACCTTCAAATTCAGCATCCCATCTTTCCTACTTATGCGCTTAACTTTCAAATCTATTTTAGACGTAGTTTGGTAATATTCATTAAAAAACCAACCTAATTTTTTACCGCTTACTTCTTCTAACGTATTTCTCCAATCTTGAAGTGTTGGATGTTTAAATTTCCAGTCTTCAAAAAACTGATGCATGCATTTATCAAACATTGAATCTCCTAAATACGATCGTAACATTTGAACACTCAATGCCTTTTTAGCATAAACAATACTGCCATAGTTAGCATAGGTATAATCTCTAGAATGAAGGTTTAAGGGTTGATCAATATTTCTTCTGGCTTGCATTACATAAGCCATTTCATTTTCGTCTCTATGGGTAAACGAATTCATATTTAGCCACTTTGCAAATGCAGGGTTTAAATAATCATCAACTAAACTGCTCCCCCCCATATAAGTTTCAACATACCTCAATTCATTAAATGAATTAATTCCCTCATCCATTGCAGGTTGTTCGGCCTCGTTAAAACCTAAAATTCCCTGAAACCAATTATGCCCTAGTTCATGCACCAAAACAATTTCTAACTCTCCAGCATATTGAGTTTCTCCAATAACTGTAACATTCGGATATTCCATTCCACTACCGGCACTTAGAGCCCCGTAAACTGCAGTAGCTTGTTTGTACGGATAATCTCCGTTCCATTCAGAATAAGCATAGATTGCCCGATTCATATAAGGGATAGCATCTTTCCATAAATGCGCAAAATCATTAGTAAACATTACCCATGTGTCTACCGAGTCATTTGAATTCGGCAATTCAGTTTTCCCCTTTAGTACATGATATCTCTTATCCGCAAACCATGCAAAATCGTGAACATTTTTCTGATAATACGAAATGGTTTTGTGTTCTTTAGAACTTTCTGGAAATTCAGATTCTTTGGAAAAAGATTTTATTCTTTCTGTTTTCGCCACTTTCTCAAGCAACCATATCTTTTCTGCTTCTTCCATTAAATCTCCTGTGGCACCAACTACATAGTTTTTAGGTAACGTAATACTCACATTAAATGATCCAAATTCAGAATAAAACTCTCCCTGATCAAGATAGGGTTGAGGATGCCAACCTTCTCTATCGTAAACCGCTGGCTTAGGGTACCATTGAGTAATCTGATAACTTTGGCCAGCGTGCCCCATTCTTGAAAAGTCTCCAGGTAGCTTAACCTTAAACGGAGTAGTAATGGTAACGCTTTTCCCAGGAAGCAATGTTGTTGGCAAAACTAAAACGCAAATGTCATGATGAATGGAATCGTAATGCCAATTGATTGACTTTTTATCTATTCTAAAATCTAAGCTATCTATATACCCTTTTTCATTTTCTGTAGAATAAAAGAAGTCAGTAGAGCCATTCTCCAATAACTGTTTTGCCAATGCAGTTGAGTTATCATTATATGCATTTGGCCACAAGTGAAAATAAATCGAATCTAGGGCCGACCTTGAATTATTGGTATATGTTACCTGCTCAAAAGCATGCAGTTCATGTAAAGTATCATCTAATGTTACTTGAATTAAATAATCTACATGTTGTTGAAAATATGGCTTTTCAGCATTTTGAGAAAATAGCCCAGACCAACAAAAAAAAAGGGCCACAATGAGCCCAATTCTTTTAAAATTATTCATTTTTAACTGTATATCTTCTGAAATAAATTATCATACTTAGCCATAATCACTTTACGCTTTAATTTAAGAGTTGGAGTAAGTTCTCCTGAATCTACTCCCCAAACAGTATCAACTAATTCAATTTTTTTGATTTGCTCCCATTTGCCAAACCCTTGATTAAAATGCTCTATATCTTTTAATATCCTAGCCTTAACACGCTCATTATTAACCATATCAGTATTAGAGGTGAACTCAACCCCTTTTCGCTTACACCATTCTTGAAGAAATTCAAAAGCTGGAACTACAAAGGCTGCAGGATGTTTTTGAGATTCACCAATCACCATTATTTGTTCAATAAACCTTGATTCTTTAAACTTATTTTCCATTACTTGTGGCGCTATGTATTTACCACCAGAAGTTTTGAATATTTCTTTCTTACGATCCGTAATTTTCAAGAACCCATCTCCAACAAACTTTCCAATATCACCAGTATGGAACCAACCATCTTTAATTACTTCGGCAGTTTTTTCAGGTTGATTGTAATAGCCTTGCATTACATTAGGCCCTTTAATCAATATTTCGCCATCAGAAGCTATTTTAACCTCTACGTCTTTAATTGGACGGCCAACGGTTCCAATCATAACTCCTTTACCTTCTTCACAATTTACCGTTGCAACAGGTGAAGTTTCAGTCAATCCGTACCCTTCCATAACCGGAATTCCAGCGGCTAAAAAAACACGAGCCAACCTTGGTTGCAGTGCAGCAGATCCAGAAGCCACGGCTAAAACATTTCCTCCTAAAGCCTCAAGCCATTTGCTGAAAATAATTTTTCTAGCTATACCTAGCCTAAATTCATACCACCAGCCATTAGCGCCATATGGTTCATATTTCTCACCCAACTCAAGTGCCCAGAAAAATAACGAGCGTTTTATTCCAGTTAACTCTGCACCTTTATTTACAATTTTGTCATATACTTTTTCCAGAAGCCTTGGCACGGCAGTAAAAACTTCGGGTTTTACTTCTCTTAAATTATCTCCAATTGTTTCCATTGATTCAGCAAAATGAATAGAAACACCGGTAAGAACATACAAGTAAATAATCATTCTTTCGTAAACATGACAGACTGGTAAAAAGCTCAGGGATTTAGCATTAGAATCTACTGGCAAGCGTTCATAAGAAGCCTTAGAATTACTAGCTAAATTCTTATGCGAAAGCATGACCCCTTTGGGTACACCTGTCGTTCCTGAAGTATAGATTAACGTAGCTAAATCATTTTCACCAATGGAATCCATGATTTTTTCAACTTCGGATTGATCTATATCCTTACCCAGCGCCAAAAACTCTGACCAATGTTTTACTCCTTCAACCTTTTCAAAAGAATAAAGTTCAGTCAAACTTGGAACTTGACCCTTAATTGAATTCACCTTATCAGCAAGTTCTTTATCACTGACAAAACAAAGTTTTACTTGTGCATCGTTAAAAATGTATTTGTAATCCTCTTCAGAAATGGTAGGATAAACAGGTACGTCAACAACTCCAACCTGAAGAATTCCGATATCCATAATCACCCACTCGGGACGGTTATTAGAAATCATGGCAATTTTATCACCTTTCTGAAAACCCAATTTCAGCAACGACCGGCTAATTTGATTAGCTTGATCTAAAATAGTTTCTGTACTTGTGGGAACCCACTTTCCATCAATTTTTGCAACTAGTGCATCTTTTTGCGGATAATTCTTTTGTTGGTATCGGATTATATCAAAGAGTCTTTTTACATCATCAAACATATGGGTAGTATATTTTATTTGGAATCAGTCAAATATAAATTAAATGACCCAGTATTATTTACTCAATAATTGAATGAATCTTTCCTTTAACTTAGAATAATCTGTCAATAGATATATTCCAACAAAAAGAAACGGCAAAGCGGGTATCTTATAACGAATCAATGCCCCTGCAACTGGCGTCGTTAAACCAATCAATGTATATAGAAGAATAAAAAAGCCTAAGCAAAAAACCAAGAGCATCTTATCTGAGTTTTTCGGCTTTTTGAACCAAAAAATTGGAAATATCCAAATTCCCATTATAAAAATGTTTTCAACCGAAGCCATTAAAGTAATGATATTTTTAGCGGCTAAAACTGAAGGTTTTGTAAGTGTATTCAAAAATGCCGTGGGAGAGTTTACTATAATACTCACCCAGTTTTTCTCTAAAACAAAGGTTTCAAAAAAGCTTCCAGCATCCGCAATAATAGCCTCTTTGATAAAATCTTTTTGTTTTTGAAAAATAGAATGAGCTCTATGTGACCCCATAAAATAATCCAATATTACAACCCCAAATATTTGAAGGATTATTAGTGCAACCGCAAAACGAATCCTCTTAAATGATGGAATCAGTTTAGAAACTAAAATTGCAGTAACTCCAGGAATCATGCATATAATGATATAATTCTTAATTAAAAACATACCAAAAGCAGTTAGTACAAGCCCTATGTAAATTCCTTTACTCCATTTATCGAAATAAATTTTAGTCAGAAAAAAGAAAAACCAACCCATTGCAAAAAACAAAAGGCTCTCTTTAAGAACACCGCTCGACCAAAAGACTACTTGCGGAAAAAGTATAATTATTAAAGCCAATACTTTAGGAATTTTAACCCACCTAGTAAAAGCAGAAATCAGTGCAATAAATCCAGTAAAACTTAAAAAGCTTGCAACTACTGTATGGACATGGAAATAGCCTTGTGAAATTGGCAATAACAAAGCGTTGAATCTGATAATGGTTTGGTTGTCATTAAATACACCGTGAGAATGCTGTTTATACCAGTTATTCATTCCAGAAAGTGCTTCAATAACTTTGGGGTTTTCCATATCCAACCCAAAAACAATTTTGAGATAGAGTAATGGGTCAGAACCTAATTGATTGTATATAATTATTGCATCGTCAAAAAAACGAAAAGCATCAGTTGACCTTCTATCGTGATAATAGATTTCATAAAAAACAGCTAACCCAACACCAACTATTACCTTTAATATAAACAATGCTTGAATTTCATGACTCGAAAAAACTCCTTTCGAAGACCACTTGAAACGTCCCAAATACCACGTAATTAAGGCAGTCCACAATAGAATTAATACAACTTCTGTAATGCTATTCGGCATAAAACAATGTTAATAATATTCAGGCGAACCAACACCCCTACTTGAGCTTATATTTACCTTTGCAACTCTTGAAAAATGAGCACTTTTAACTAGTCGAAATGATCAGATTTTTTAGGTCTAAACAAGGCCAAATCTACGCGGTACAAATTGAAAACGAAATTCTTTCTTCTGACTTGTCCAAATTGGAATGGCTTTTTGATGAAGCTACTTTAATAGATAACGATACTCTAACTGGCTTTTATGTAGGTCCAAGAAAAGAAATGATTACTCCATGGAGTACCAATGCTGTTGAAATCACTCAAAATATGGGTATTTCAGGAATCAAGAGAATTGAAGAATTTAAAGAAGTATCCTCTGATAAGGCTCCTTTCGATTCAATGCTAGAAGTTCTTTACACAAACCTAAATCAAGACCTATTTACAATCAATAATAAACCAGAATCGGTAATACACATTAGTGATATTTCATCTTTTAATGAGCAAGAAGGATTAGCTCTTAATGATGAGGAAATAGAATATTTAAATTCTGTTGCCAAAGATTTAAAAAGAGAATTAACTGACAGTGAAATTTTCGGATTCTCACAAGTTAATTCTGAACATTGTCGGCATAAAATATTTAACGGCACCTTTATTATTGATGGCGAAGAAATGCCAACTTCATTATTCAAACTGATTAAAAAAACATCTGCAGATAATCCAAATCGAATTGTTTCTGCTTACAGTGATAATGTAGCTTTTGTAGAAGGACCTCGAGTTGAACAATTTGCTCCTAAACGTCAAGATGAATCTGACTTTTTTGAAACCAAAGATTTTAATTCAGTAATATCGTTAAAAGCTGAAACTCATAATTTTCCGACTACTGTAGAACCGTTTAATGGTGCAGCTACTGGAAGTGGTGGTGAAATTAGAGACCGTATGGCTGGCGGAGTTGGCTCAATGCCATTGGCCGGAACTGCGGTTTACATGACTTCTTATTCAAGACTTGAAAAAGGTCGCGAGTGGGAAACTGAAATGGCCGAACGACCATGGCTATACCAATCTCCTATGGATATTTTAATCAAAGCTTCAAACGGGGCTTCTGATTTTGGAAACAAATTTGGCCAGCCGTTAATCAATGGTTCTGTTCTCACTTTTGAACATGAAGAAAATGGAAAGAAATTTGGTTTCGACAAAGTGATTATGCAAGCCGGCGGAATCGGATACGGCAAAAAAGAGCAAGCTTTAAAAAACACTCCAAAAAAAGGCGACAAAGTTGTTGTTATGGGTGGTGATAATTATAGAATTGGAATGGGCGGCGGTGCGGTTTCTTCCGTTGCTACAGGAGAATTTTCTAGCGGAATTGAATTGAATGCTATTCAGCGTTCAAATCCCGAAATGCAAAAGAGGGTTTATAATGCTGTTCGGGCAATGGCCGAAATGGACGAAAACCCAATTGTTTCTATTCACGATCATGGTGCAGGCGGCCATTTAAACTGCCTTTCAGAATTAGTTGAAGAAACTGGTGGTGTAATTGACGTCAACAAACTTCCAGTTGGTGACCCTACCCTATCCGATAAAGAAATTATCGGAAACGAATCTCAAGAAAGAATGGGATTGGTTATTAATGAGAAATACATAAATAACCTAGAAAAAATTGCTGACCGTGAACGAGCTCCAATCTATGTAGTAGGTGATATTACAGGGGATAATCGTTTCGTTTTTGAAAACAAAAAAACAGGTCAAAACCCTATGGATTGGGACCTAAGTCATATGTTTGGCTCTTCGCCTAAAACCATATTAACCGATAAAAGATCAGCTTCAAATTTTAAAGAGTTAGAATACAAATCGGAGAATTTATCTGAATATTTGAATGCCGTATTACAACTAGAATCGGTTTCTTGCAAAGATTGGTTGACCAATAAAGTTGACCGATGCGTTACAGGCCGTGTTGCGAAACAACAATGTGCAGGTCCATTGCAAATACCATTGAATAACCTTGGTGTTATGGCTCTCGATTACAGAGGAATAAAAGGTATAGCAACTTCAATTGGACATTCACCTATTTCAGCACTAGTTGACCCAGTAGCCGGTTCTCAAGCTTCAATTGCTGAAGCCTTAACCAACCTAATTTGGGCACCAATTCAAGATGGCATTAAAGGAATTTCTTTAAGCGCAAATTGGATGTGGCCTGCTAAACAAGAAGGTGAAAATTCTAGATTATATGATGCGGTAAAAGGTATTAGTGATTTTGCTTGTGAGTTAGGACTAAATGTTCCGACGGGTAAAGATTCTCTTTCGATGACTCAGAAGTATAAAGACGAAGTTGTTTATGCTCCTGGAACTGTAATTATTAGTGCAGTTGGAGAAGTGTCAGATTTAAAAAAGGTTATTGAACCCGTTTTACAGAATGACACCAACTCGACACTTATATATGTGGATTTTTCTGGCGATGATTTCAAACTTGCGGGTTCAAGCTTTGCCCAAGTAATTAATCGCTTAGGGACATCAGCTCCCAAAATCATAGATTCAAATCAATTTGTTGCTTCATTTGATGCAATTCAAAAATTAATTTCCGAAGGAAAAATACTTTCTGGCCATGATATATCAGCTGGAGGAATGATAACCGCATTATTGGAAATGAATTTTTCCAATAATGAAACCGGCCTAAATATCGACCTTTCCCCTATTTCTAACGAAAACGATATTGAGGTTTTGTTTTCAGAAAAAGCTGGAATTCTCATTCAAGTAACCAATTCGAACTTAGAAGATGTTCAAAGTGAATTAATTGAATCAGGATCTTCATTCCTTGAAATTGGAACGGTAACCCTCGAAAGAATCTTAAACATTACGACCAACAACCATGATTACTCATTGGACATAGATTCATTAAGAGATACTTGGTATAGGACTTCTTATTTATTAGATAAAAAACAATCTACAGAAAAGTTAGCCACTGAAAGATTCAATAATTACAAGAATCACGCTATTGACTATGTGTTTCCCAAAGAATTTAAAGGCACATATTCTGCCCTTGGTCTCGACCCAAATCGCAAAACTGGAAACGGACCTAAAGCAGCTATTATTCGAGAAAAAGGAGTTAACGGCGATCGAGAAATGGCTTATGCTATGCACCTAGCCGGATTTGATGTTAAAGATATTCATATGACGGATCTAATCTCTGGAGCGGAAAATCTATCTGATGTTAATATGATTGCCTTTGTAGGTGGTTTTTCTAACTCTGATGTTTTGGGTTCAGCTAAAGGTTGGGCTGGAGCATTTTTATATAATGAAAGAGCTAAAAAAGCATTGGACAATTTTTATGCTAGAGAAAACACTTTATCGCTTGGTATTTGTAACGGGTGTCAACTCATGGGCGAATTAGGTTTAATTTACCCAGAGCATAAAACACACCCAAAATTAAAGCACAACGAATCAGGTAAATTCGAATCTGGTTTTGTGAGCATTGATATTCCTGAAAACAATTCAGTTATGTTAGGTTCACTTTCTGGTACTCGATTAGGAATATGGGCTGCACACGGAGAAGGAAAATTTGATTTACCAGAATCCGAAGAAAACTACCATATAATAGGTAAATATGGGTTTGAAAGTTATCCAGCAAATCCAAATGGTTCTGATTATAATGTTGCAGGTATTGCTTCTAAAAATGGACGACACTTAGCTATAATGCCACATTTTGAAAGATCTATTTTTCCATGGAATTGGGGGCATTACCCTGCCGACAAAAAAATGGAAGATTTAAGCCCTTGGATATTAGCCTTTAAAAATGCTAAGGAATGGGTGGAGCAGAACTAGTTTTTGGTTCTTTCTAACTCTTTCCTGAATTAAAATCCTATAGAGTATCCAACTTGCCAGTATGGATTACTGTAAAAGGAAGTTGACTTTTCGTTCAAATTCCACAACACTTGAAAATAGGGACCAGAATTTCCAGTAAAATGTAAATATGCACCACCCCCAACATAGAAATTAAATTCATCAATTCTATGATCCTGTAGTGTATATCCAGAGCTAGAGCTTGCATCAGTCACCCAATTATAAGCGGGTTGATTCATATACTCAGGCTCGGCATGTAAGAATAGACCTTTCCACAATACAAATCGAACAGGCACACTGAACGCATAAATACTATTCTCATATCTCTCACTACCTTTTCTATTTGGAGTTTGAGCTCTACCCCAAGCATACCAATAACTAAATTTACCTGCGGCCTGTAATCGCTTTGTTATATTATACCCCATTAAAACCGAACCATTAAAAAAGCCATAATCACGACCAAAACTCATACCTAAGCCTCCGCCAATAAAAGTTCTTTTACCTGTATAAGGTTGTTTCTCTTTCTTTTTATTCTCAGCTGTATTTAATTCAGTTTGGGTTGAATCAGAAATCACAGTCATGTTCTGAGAAAATACTTGCCCCAATACAAATAGCATAAATAATGTTGAAATGGTAGTTCTCATATAGCGATCCTTTATTTTCAACAAAAGTAAATCAATAACCCCTCATTCATAACACATATAGTTTTACTTACTATATAGTATCCTTTCACACCATTCTTTTATACAATAAGAAACAATCGAATTCAAAAGATTGCTCAGCCTCTCAATCCATAATTCCAGCTAATCTTAAAAAAAATTCAGGTTACTATTATTTATAGATTATTAAAACAACAATTAGCATTAGACAATTTAAGCACATCACAGCTCTTCCCTAACGGTAAAAACAGATAAATCAAAACAAAACTATACAGTTAACTTCACTAATTCAATACTAAACAAGCCTTATTCTACTTATATTCAGACACTTATATGTTGATGCTTTTTTTCAATAATTTTTGTTGTTAGGAATAAGTTTTGACATAACTTTGCCGACC
>JBMYOI010000033.1:0-25625 GCA_049599135.1 Salibacteraceae bacterium | reverse complement strand
CTTCTATTGAAGGCTCTTTAGAAGCGTCTTTGAATTCTTTAATTCCACTTCCAAGTCCTTTCATTAATTCTGGAATTTTCTTTCCACCAAATAAAAGAAGAACAACTACTATAATTAGAATAATTTGCCAGGGACCTATTGCCATAACCTTAGTTTTTAGACGGCAAAGGTATTAAATAAAGGATAGTTTTGTTTTAATGGATGAGACTAATGCAGATAACAAAAAGAAAAAGGGGAATACGGCGAGTTCCATTGTTAGGTTTTCAGGTTTAGGTATGCAAATTGCCTTAATTATTGGAGGGGGAACTTATCTTGGAAAAATGTTTGATGAGCACTATCAAGTTGAACGAAATTGGTTCACTCTTGGATTTGTTTTAGTATCTGTCGTTTTGGCAATGGTTTACGCTGTTAAAGTTTTAAATCGTTTGAATAAGTAGTGAAGGAGTTCTCAAAATTTTCTTTAATCGTATTTTTTGTTTGTGGGCTTTCGTTTATCATTCACATCTCTGTTTTGCATTTTCTCGATTTTGAAATGTTTGCCAATCGAATTATTTTGGCATATTCAGGAAATTACGTTCTGGCGATTGGTATTTTATTTGGATTAATGAATGCGCCCGAAAGGTTTAAGAATAGCCTAGGTTATTTGTTCATGTTGGGTAGTGTTTTTAAGTTCATATTTTTTTTCTTGTTCTTTTACCCCTATTTTTTAGAGGATGGAGATATTTCAAGAGTTGAGTTTTTTACCTTTTTTATACCCTATTCGGTTAGTTTGATTAGCGAAACTAAGTTGTTGATTAATAGGCTTTCTGAAGACTAATTTATGAGCCTTTATTGTTCCAAGTAAATTGCTCGAAAAAATCCCTTGTTGGGTTTTATAAATTGAATACTTTTGCACGAAATTATAGACAGGATAAAAATGCAAGTTAAAAAGTCAGTTCTATTATTAGCGTTTTCGCTCTTATTGATTCCTTTTTTTGGAATGGCTTCTGATAGCCATGCTGCATCTGAAGGAGAGCCAAGTCTAAAAGCTCAAATTAAAGCAGATATACAGCACCATTTAATGGATGCATACGATTTTCATTTGTTCACTGACACCGAAACAAATACTCACTACGGTTTTCCTCTTCCTGTTATATTATTTGACAACGGTTTACAGGTATTTTCCTCTTCAAGATTTCACCATGGTGAAAGTGTAGCAGAAAGCAACGGCAACTTTTATAAAATCTATCATGGTAAAATCTATAAAACAGATGCGGAAGGCACGTTAGAAATCCATGATGGTCATGTTCATGGAGTGAAGCCTTTAGATTTTTCAATCACTAAAAATGTATTCAGCATAATGGTCATTTCATTATTGTTGTTCTTAATATTTAGAGGTGTTGCCCGTTCTTACAAAAATGGATTAGCTCCAAGTGGTTCAGCCAAATTCTTAGAGCCACTAGTAATTTTTGTAAGAGACGAAATTGCGATTCCAAATATTGGTGAAAAACACTATAAAAGATTCATGAGCTACTTGCTTACTGTATTCTTCTTTATATGGTTTGTTAACCTATTCGGTCTTACCCCACTTGGGATAAACATTACAAACAGTATTTCGGTAACTTTTGCCTTAGCTATGATAACTTTTGTTATCACTCAAGTTTCAGGTAAAAGTGAATATTGGAAACATATTTTTTGGATGCCAGGAGTGCCGGTTCCAATGAAAATATTATTAGCTCCTATTGAATTATTAGGAGTGTTTATTAAGCCATTTGCATTACTTATTCGTTTGTATGCAAACATTACTGCGGGTCACGTGGTATTGATGAGTTTGATTGGTTTAATGTTCATATTTCACAGTTGGGTTGGAAGTACACTTTCATTCGGTTTGGCTGTGTCATTGTCATTGTTAGAATTACTTGTTGCTGCTTTGCAGGCGTATATATTTACTATGTTAACCGCACTTTATTTTGGAAGTGCAGTCGCAGAGCATGAACATCATTAATAAAGATTATTGTTAATTTAAATTTGAATTGTTATGGAAATTCCAGCTATTGTAGGTGCAGGTTTAGTTGTTATCGGAGCAGGTATTGGTATTGGTAGAATTGGTGGATCGGCGATGGATGCTATTGCTCGTCAGCCAGAAGCTACAAACAAGATCCAAACTGCTATGTTAATTGCTGCGGCTCTTATCGAAGGTATCGGATTTGCTGCATTATTTGCGGTTTAATTTATCATTCAACATCTCCAACGGTTGGTTGGAGATGTTGTTTTTATCTCCATTTTAAAAACGATTTGTTTTGGAAAAATTAATAGAACAGTTTTCAGTTGGCCTTTTCTTTTGGCAAACTCTTTTATTCTTAATTCTTGTTTTTGTACTTAAAAAGTATGCGTGGAAACCTATACTTGATTCGGTAAACGAGAGAGAAGAGTCTATTTCGGAAGCACTTTCTTCTGCTGAAAAAGCAAAAGAAGAATTGGCTGCTTTAGAAGCAAAAAACCAAGATTTGTTGAAAGAAGCTCGTGCAGAACGAGATGCAATGATGAAAGATGCTCGCGACACTCGTGAGAAAATGGTTGCAGATGCAAAAGGTTTAGCAAAAGATGAAGCAGACAAAATTATCGCTTCAGCCAGAGAAGCTATCGAAACTGAAAAAGCGGCTGCAGTTGCAGAGTTAAAAAATCAGGTTTCAGTATTGGCTATTGAAGTGGCTGAAAAAGTTATGCGTGTTGAATTAGCGTCAAACGACAAACAGCAAGACTTAGCTAATAAATTGGTTCAAGATATTAAACTGAACTAAGATGGTATTAAACAAAGTTGCAAGACGTTACGCCAAATCACTTTTGTTACTAGCTCAAGAAAGAAATGAGTTAGAAAACATTAATGCAGAAATGAAGTCTATCAATTCTGTGATTTCGGCTAATAAAGATTTAAAGGTTTTCTTAAAAAGTCCTATCGTTAAAAAGGACAAGAAGGTTAATATTTTAAATCAAATTTTCGCGGATTCAATGGGCGACGTGGTAAAAAGCTTTGTAAGTATTATCACAAAAAACAACCGAGAGTATTTACTTTACGATATTTCAGTTGCTTTCCTTGACCTTTATAACGAAACGAATAAAGTGGTTACTGCACAAGTAACTTCTGCCGTTGAACTTAATGATGATGTTCTTTCTAAACTGAAAGAAATAGTTGGGGTTTTAGAAAACAACGAAGTTAAAATCGAAAGTAAAATCGATTCGGATTTAATTGGTGGTGTTGTATTAAGAGTCGGTGATTCTCAAATAGACACGTCCGTAGCTCGACAATTGCGAGAGTTAAAAAAGGAATTAACTACAGAAGATTATTCAATAAAAATATAAGGGTATTTCCCTTTAAACAGATAAAAGATGGCGGATTTAAAACCTGCTGAAGTTTCAGCAATTCTTAGAGAGCAATTAGCTGGCTTCAAATCGGAGGCTGAACTAGAAGAAGTAGGAACAGTACTTCAAGTTGGTGATGGTATCGCGCGTTTGTACGGATTATCTAACGTACAAGCTGGTGAGCTTATCGAATTTGAAACTGGACTTCGTGGTATCGTTCTTAACCTTGAAGAAGATAACGTAGGGGCTGTATTACTTGGTTCTTCTACTGGAATTAGAGAAGGTTCTACTGCAAAGAGAACTGGGAAAATTGCTTCTATTAATGTTGGAGAAGGAATCGTTGGTCGTGTTGTTGATACATTAGGTAACCCTATTGATGGTAAAGGACCAATTCAAGGTGAGACTTACGAAATGCCTTTAGAGCGTAAAGCTCCTGGTGTAATTTATCGTCAACCAGTAAATGAACCACTTCAAACAGGTATCAAAGCAATTGATGCTATGATTCCAGTTGGTAGAGGTCAAAGAGAATTGGTTATTGGTGACCGTCAAACTGGTAAATCAACAGTTTGTATTGATACCATTATCAATCAAAAAGAATTTTACGATGCTGGGAAACCAGTGTATTGTATATATGTTGCAATTGGTCAGAAAAACTCTACTGTAGCTCTTACAGTTAAAAAGTTGGAAGAGGCTGGTGCAATGGCATACACAACTGTTGTTGCTGCAAGTGCTGCTGATCCTGCACCAATGCAATTTTACGCCCCATTTGCAGGTGCTGCAATTGGTGAATATTTCAGAGATACAGGTCGCCCAGGATTAATCGTTTTTGATGATTTATCTAAACAGGCAGTTGCTTACCGTGAGGTTTCTCTTCTTTTAAGAAGACCACCAGGACGTGAGGCTTACCCAGGTGATGTATTTTATCTTCACAGTAGATTACTTGAGCGTGCTGCAAAAGTTATTGATGACGATTCTATTGCTGCAACCATGAATGACCTTCCTGAATCTTTGAAAGGAATAGTGAAGGGTGGTGGTTCTTTAACAGCTCTTCCAATTATTGAGACACAAGCTGGTGACGTTTCGGCGTATATTCCAACTAACGTAATTTCAATTACCGATGGTCAAATTTTCTTAGAGTCTGATTTATTCCTTTCAGGTGTTCGTCCAGCAATTAACGTAGGTATTTCTGTATCTCGTGTTGGGGGTTCTGCTCAAATTAAGTCAATGAAAAAAGTATCTGGTACACTTAAGCTTGATCAAGCTCAGTACCGTGAACTTGAGGCATTTGCTAAATTTGGTTCTGACCTTGATGCTGCAACTACTCGTGTACTTGCAAAAGGAGAAAGAAACGTTGAGATTCTTAAGCAAAAAGAAAATGATCCAATGCCAGTAGAAAAGCAAGTTGCTATTATCTATTTAGGTACAAAAGGATTATTACATAATGTTCCTGTAAATAGAATTAAAGAATTTGAAACTGAATTCTTAGATTTTATGGACGCGAAACATAGAAGTGTATTAGATCTATTAAAATCAGGTAAAATCAATGAAGAGATTACCGATACTTTAATGGATGTAGCGGACGATTTATCTGCAAAGTATAAAGAAGATTAATAATTAATTAAGCACTCTTAGCACATGGCTAGCTTAAAAGAAATAAGAACAAGGATTACCTCGGTTAACTCAACCAAGCAAATCACTTCTGCCATGAAAATGGTTTCTGCCGCTAAGCTCAAAAGAGCTCAAGATCGTATTGTTCAAATGCGACCTTTTGCTGTTAAATTGAGCGAAGTATTACAGAACCTTTCAGGTACAATGGCTGAAATGGAAAACAAGTTTGTAGAGGCTCGCCCAGTAAATCGTGTTTTAATTGTTCCAATTGCAAGTAATCGTGGTTTATGTGGTGGTTTTAATGCTAACGTAATTAAGGCAACTACAAAATTGGTTAACGACAAGTATAAAGGTGCTGAGGTAACTTTATTGCCAATTGGAAAGAAGACTTACGAATGGTTTAAAAAATCAGATAATCTTTACAAAGGTGATAAGTTAACTGACCCGAGTAAAACTGCTGAGGTATACGATGACCTTTCATTTGAAAAGAGCTCTGAAATTTGTGAGCCTATCATGAATGCATTTTGGGATGGAGATTACGACTTAGTAATTATGGTTTATAACCAATTCAAAAATGCTGCAACTCAATTAGTACAAACTGAACAGTTATTACCAGTTGTTGCTCCAGAAAGTGATGCTAGTTCGCCTGAAGCTGATTTTATTTTCCAGCCTGGAAAATTTGAACTTTTGGAAACTTTGATTCCTTCGGCTTTAAAAACACAATTTTACAAGGGTCTTTTAGATTCTAACGCTTCTGAACATGGTGCTCGTATGACAGCTATGCATAAAGCAACGGACAACGCCGAAGACTTATTAGGTAACTTGAAGTTGACTTATAATAAAGCGCGTCAAGCTGCAATTACAACTGAAATTCTTGAAATCGTAGGTGGTGCTGAGGCACTTGAAGGATAGTAGATTTTTATATTGATAGTAAAGAAAACCCTTTCTTAATCTTTTATCAGATTGGAAAGGGTTTTTTTATGCTTTGTGGTAGAATAATATGGAAATTTGAGAACTAACATTAAATGTGCTGATATTCTAGTCTCGTTCTTCAACGGGATAAACTCTGGCGGGAATCTCTTTTAGGCTTTAGGTTCCCAGTCTACCTGAGAGAATCAAGGGTAGAACAAAGTCTATTCGCTTTTAGCAACTCTCAACCCAATGTCAGAAATTCCTTCTAGGTCAGTGTCGCGCATTCCCTGTTCCACTTCAAAACGGTATTTACCCGCTTGAGGAAATTGAATTTTTCTTCTAAACAAAACTTGATTAGTAATTAAGTCTCCGCTAGAGTTGCCAATCCACTTGCCTGAAGGCTCCGCAAGGATAAACTGAAGGGTATCCATATCGTAAGTACCATCGGGGAGGTAAGTGTGATAAAACACATAGAGGTTTGCGTAAGCATACGTCTTTGCATTTCTAATATTCAAGTAAATATTATAGCTATTTATTGTATCCTGAATTTCAAATTCAAATGGAATTCGTTCGTTTGAATTCCAGGTCCGGTTTGAAATAGCATTATTCTCTTCATAGATTAAACCCGGATCGCAAGCCGATAATATCAACGAAGCAAAAATCAATATGCCCCAAAACTTTTTCATGATTCAGGTTTCTTAGCTGAACCCTGTGGGTTAGGCTTTTTATTTCTATTTGCGTTAGGGTTAGGCTTTCTATTTGGGTTCTTTTTTTTCTGATTTTGAGAATTACCCGGCTTGTTTTGATTCGGATTTTTGCTTTTATTCGGTTGGTTTTTGGCGTTCGGGTTCCTTTTCTGATTAGGGTTAGCCTTTTTAGCAGGTCGTTTTCCACCTTCTTTTTTAGCTTGATTTGGGTTATTCGAATTTCCAGTTGGTCGTCTTTTATTTTGTGGCCTTTTGCCTTTGTTGTTTCTATTACCCTTTTTAGACCGCTTGTTGTTGGTATCAAAGCGATTCAAATCATCTTGTCCAACTACATTTTCGTAATCTGGCTCTTTTTCAATCACCACAGGCTCCATGGCAAAATCTTTCAAATCGTCTGGTTTTTTCTTGTCTTGGTTGAGTGCAATAATTTCATGAACCCTTTCAAGTGTCATCGGGTGAAACACTGAAGGTTCATCAGCATAACTAAACCACATCACTCGTCTAAAAATGTCAGTCTTTTGCATGAACGCCATGCCTTTACGGGTGTAAAGTTTTACATCACCTTTTGGAAAGTCTTTGAGCGCATCCATATAAGAATCAAGCTCATAGTTTAAGCAGCATTTTAATTTGCCACATTGCCCTGCCAATTTAATTGGGTTGATGGCCAACTGCTGGTAACGTGCTGCTGAAGTTGAAACGGTTCTAAAGTCTGTTAACCAGCTTGAGCAACATAATTCTCTACCACAACTTCCAATTCCACCTAAACGACCTGCTTCTTGGCGTGTACCAATTTGCTTCATTTCAACTCTTACCTTGAAAGTGCTTGCAAATTTCTTGATCAACTCTCTAAAATCTACACGTCCTTCAGAAGTGTAGAAGAATGTTGCTTTTGTGCCATCGGCTTGAAATTCTACATCAGAGATTTTCATCTCTAATTTTAAATCTTTGGATACTTTTCGGGCTTTAATCATAGAATCATTTTCCTTTTCACGGAATTGATTCCATTTATTTAAATCTTCTTGACTAGCTAGACGCTTAATGTAAAGTAAGCCGTTGCTAGACTTTACCCCTTTCTTTTTCATTTGAACAGGAACCAACTCACCAGTTAGCGATACCATTCCGATATCGTATCCGCTAGTTGATTCAACAACTACGCTATCGCCAACGCTGGGTTGTATTTCAGCATTGTATCTAAAAAAATCTTTTCGAGTATTTTTAAAGCGTACTTCAACGGTTCTTTCTGAGTTAACAGAATACAAATCCATTCCAGAAAGCCAATCAAAGACATCCAACTTTCCACAGCTGCCAGTTTCGCAACCGCCGTTACTATTACACCCTGCTGGTTTTTCTCCTGTACCACATCCACCAGAAGCACAACTTCCACAACTCATAATTCAAACAGGTTATATGGTGAGTTCCTCTAAAAAGCGCTGTAAACAGGTAACCCTTTAGGGAATCGATAGTTCAACAATAATCACAAAAATAGTCGAAAACGGGATAGAAATTATTCTAATTTGAGGGTTTAACCCTTATTAGCTTCATTACTTGAATACTAAGGTCAAAAAGTAAGATTTTGGCATTTGCATTTCGCTGAATATTGGCACTTGCAGTTTCAAATTCTAAGATCATCGCAACGCAATTGGCTTGGTTGATGAAAGGGGCAAATTTTTTGGCAAAAGCCTTTTCTGAACCTTCCAAACGCAACAAGCTATCATCAGCATAGTTCATTATTAAACTTTCACGAAACATGTGTAGGGCATATTCAAAAAACAGTTTTAAATTTTCTCTGTTTGTTCGAGCCATTTTTTCTCCCCACTTTAAAAGTTCACCAACGTCTTTTGAAAAACAAAGGCGCATCCAAGTAACAAATTCTTCTTGGTTTGTGTTTCCTGCCTCGCCGTGTTTTATTAGCTCAAGTGCACGATTAAAATTTCCTGAAGATAAGTGAGCAATGCTTTTAGCCGACTCTACATTAATATCTGTTTTATCAACCAACCCTTGGGCGATTTCACTATCCGTAAGGGCATCCAATTTTACAAGCTGACATCTTGAAGTAATGGTTGAAATTAATTTATCAGAATCTTCTGAGGCTAATATAAACAGGGTTTTGGCTGGTGGCTCTTCCAGTATTTTTAAAATTTTATTTGACGCTGGAATATTCATTTGTTCTGGCATCCAAATAATCATAACCTTAAAGTCACTTTCGTAAGGTTTAAGGCTTAGTTTTTTAAGAATATTGGCACTTTCAGAAACGCTAATTAAACCCTGGCTGTTGCCCATCCCAATAAAATTGTACCACTCGTTAAGATTCACATATGGATTTTGACCAATTTTTTTACGGAACAACTCTATAAAATCGTTACTGATGGGGTACTTGGGTTTTATATTTTCGGTTTTGTTAACAGGAAACACAAAGTGAATGTCAGGGTGAACTAGTTTTCTTGATTTAAGAATTGCCGATTCATCTGGCTCGTCAACCCACTCACCTTTTTTTATATGAGCTACAATTAGTTCAGCATAGGCCAATGCCATAGGTAACGACCCGGAGCCTGGAGTTCCCAAAAACAATTGAGCATGAGCAATTCGGCCATTTTTTAAGGCATCTAACAAGTGAGCTTTCACTTGTGTTTGACCAATAATTTCTTTGAAGTCCACGGTTGTCAAAAATAAGAAAATAGGGCGCGGATATGTATGAAATTATCACATGAACTGCTATTTTTGAGGACTTAAGAAAATGCTATGAATACAGTAAAAGACTTTGATATTTCAGGAAAAAAGGTTTTAATCCGCGTTGATTTTAATGTTCCATTAAACGATGAATTGATTATTACTGATGATACACGTATTAGGGCTGCAATTCCTACCATAGAGCATGTTTTGAAAAATGGTGGAGCTGTTATTTTAATGTCGCACTTAGGAAGACCAAAAAGTGGCCCTGAAGATAAGTTTTCATTGAGGCATATTGTAACTCACTTGTCAAAATGTATTGGTAAAGAGGTGCAATTTACTGATGATTGTATTGGTGCTTCGGCAAAAGAAAAAGCGGCCAACTTAAAAATGGGAGAGGTCCTTATTCTTGAAAACTTAAGATTTTACAACGAAGAAAAGAGTGGTGATTTAGGCTTTGCTGAAAAGCTTGCCGATTTAGGAGATTTTTATGTTAATGATGCTTTTGGTACTGCACACCGTGCTCATGCTAGTACTGCTGTAATAGCCAAGTTTTTTAAAGGCAACAAAGCATTTGGGCTATTAATGGCTAACGAATTAGATAACCTTGAAGCATTAATGTCTGGGCCTAAAAAGCCATTCACAGCCGTTGTTGGTGGGGCTAAGGTTAGCTCTAAAATTTCGATCATAGAAAACTTGCTACCCAAAATTGATAATTTAATTATTGGTGGAGGGATGACTTATACTTTTATGAAAGCACAAGGTGGAAATGTGGGTTCATCATTGGTGGAAGATGAGTTTTTAGAAACAGCCAAAGCAGTTTTAGATAAAGCTGAAGAGGTGGGAGTAAGAATATTGCTCCCTGAAGATTCTGTTATTGCCGACGCATTTGATAATGAAGCAAATAGAAAGTCAGCTTTGTCAAATGAAATTGAAGAAGGTTGGATGGGGCTTGACATTGGACCAGCTGCCATCGAACATTACTCTGCCTGCTTAGTTGAAAGTAGAACCATATTATGGAATGGTCCTATGGGTGTTTTTGAAATGGAAAGCTTTGAAGTAGGCACTAAGTCAATTGCATTCGCTATAGTAAATGCTACTGAAAGAGGTGCTTATTCTTTAGTTGGTGGCGGCGATTCTGTGGCTGCTGTAAACAAGTATAACCTGAAAGATCATGTGTCGTATGTAAGTACCGGTGGTGGTGCAATGTTGGAGTATATCGAAGGGAAAGTCTTACCAGGAGTTCAAGCCATAAACGACTAAATACCGGAATTTAGGTATTCTTCTTCCAGCTGATCAATAAACCAATCGGCATCGGTTATTGCTGGAATTATTAGTGGCGTAATACTTGAAATAGGCTCGTATAGTATTGATTTAGCTTTGTTCTCCTTTGGAATAAATCCAAACTTTGAATCCACGGCTTCAACTACGACGACTAAAACACTAACTATTAACGCCCATTTAAATAATCCGAAACCCGCTCCAAACAATTTGTTTACTAGTTTTAAGGCAATTAACCCGGCCACTTTTTCGAGAATTTTACCCATTAAATGAACGGCAATTCCTACTGCTAAAAACGTGGCTGTGAAAGCAGTGAACTGGAGAATAGTGCCTTCCAGCTCAAAATTCTTTCGAATTAGGTCAGCAGCATATTCTGAAAAATACACTCCGCAATAAATACCGGCAATTAGTCCAATAATTGAAGCAATTTCAATGATTAGGCCACGAGTAAAGCCCTTATAGGCTCCAAAAAGAAGCGGAATAGTAATAATTATATCCAGAACATTCACGTGTCAAATGTAAAAGTCCACTTGAACAGTACGAGTTGTAATAATTTGATTTATCAATAGCGAAAGGTTTAAATCAAATTACTTTCGTGCAATGGATAATATTGAGGCTCGGTGGGATATAACAATAAAAAAAATGGAAGCTTTGTTTGGAGAAGATATGGACCTTCAAACGGCTTTATTTGTAATAGGAGTTCAAGAACTTGGCAAAGGCCCACGTACTTTTAATAAACGACAAAAATTAGAGGTAATCCACATTGCTGTATGCAAACTATTGAGTGATTACGGTTTTTATACGTTTTCTGGATATGATGAAGATGGTTGGCCTCACTATGAACGAACGGAAAAACTTCCGAAACTAGATGGGGGACAACAAGAACAGTTAATGAAAGAATCGATAATTAATTACGTGGAAAAATTGGAAATCTGATTTATAACTCAGAGTTACAAACGTCAACAATCAGTCTTTGTTCAATCACTTCATCGTTTTCTAAAGTGATAAAACCTTCAGTACAAACTGTATCTCCAACAAGCGTAATAACCTCATTAGGAAAAGTGCCTGTAATAACTTCTCTTACGTCAGCCTTCCAAACATCAATTTTTAAAACTGAAGGGTTTTCAAACTCAAAATATGCTTTTCCAACTTGGTCAGTCATTTGGGTGTCAACTACAACACACTCTCTTGATTCCTCTGGCCTTTGTACACAATAAAGTATAACTCTTGCATCTTCAACAGCAATTCCAGTACTGTCCGTAACTGTAATTTCCGCTTTTGGAGGGCTTAATTCGTCGCATCCAGTAGTAAAGAAAGAAATGGTTAATACCATAAACAATCCCATTGCTATCTTCTCTGCTATCTTCTTTACCTGTTTAGACATTGTTCTAACTTTGCATCACAAATATAGCAATTCTCTTTTGCAAGTGGGATGCAGAGATTTATCAATAATTAATATCATTTTTTAAATGCGGTTTTTCATCATTTTAGTTTCGGTTTCCTTTTTGTTTTCGTGTGGCAAAGGGCTAGAAAGGAGAAAATCAAAAAAAGAAATTGTAGAAGTTACAACGAATAAAGGCGTCATTAAAATCAAGCTATATGATGATACACCGCTACATAAAGCAAACTTTTTGGCTTTGGTGGATTCTGGATTTTACGATAGTTTGTTATTTCATAGAGTAATAAAAGATTTTATGATTCAAGTTGGAGATCCCGACTCTAAAAATGCACCCAAAGGAAAAGCTTTGGGGAATGGCGGCCCAGGGTATACTATAGAATCAGAAATTTTACCGATCCACAATCATAAAAAGGGAGTGATTGCTGCTGCGCGGCAAGGTGATGATGTAAATCCTGAAAAAAGAAGTTCTGGTTCGCAATTTTACATTGTTACCGGAAGAGCTTTTTCAAAAAGCAATTTAGCCCAAATGAGCAAGAGTATTGATCAACGAAAAAAGCATAAACATTTGAAGTACATTCTTAACCAAAAGGGGAATGAAGCGAGTTTTAATTATTTGAAGTTATGCCAGCAACAAGGTGAAAACCAAAAGTATGATAGTCTGATTCAAACGTTTGACCCTATATTGAATGCCTATTTAGATTCAATCGGAATGCATTCATTTAACAAACAACAAATAGAAGATTACTCGACAATTGGAGGAGCTCCACACTTAGATGGTGGCTATACAGTTTTTGGTGAAATTATTGAGGGGTTAGCCGTTATTGATAATATTTCATTCGTAGTCTGTGACCCGAGAGATAGACCGATTGAAAATGTTTTAATCTTGGGAATGAAACGGGTAAAAGACTAGTAGGTCTTTGTCATATTTTCGGGTGTTACAAAAATATAATCGGCACTCTTTTTCCATTCAGAATTAAAACTTCCATCTTTTGATTCTTCTGATGAAATGATAAGAATCCTCTTCTTTTTATCATATTCGTTCAAATACCAAGCAATTCCGCCCCAATTTTTTGAATGAAAATTGCCATGAAAATGAAGGTACTTTTTACCCTCTTCAAATGATTGTAAAATACTCGAAGCCATGGTTGCATCTTTAAGCGCTTGAGCTTCAACCATTAATTTTGTGTTCATTCCATGTTGTCCACCAAAATCCATTTCAAGTAGTTCTTTGTAGCCCGGTGCTTTATAATCAATCGGAATTGGAGCCGGAGCCATTAATTCTTTAATGCTATCATTAAGTATATTGTAGAAAGAATCTAACCCCATTTTGGCAACTTGTTTTGCAAGAATTCTTGGTACATTGGTAGCTGTGAAATTAGATTCAGTATTTTTTGCAACGTCTACCAGAGGTAAATAGTCTGTCTTTGTATTGTTCCAAAGCTTGGTTTCTGTTTTGAATGTTTTAAAATTAGAAACTCCACTTAAATATTCATTCAAGGGCATTTGTTGGTGCTTCTCAAACATTTCGGCCCCAAAAACAACTGAAACATTTGAATCCAAACTCAAGTCTTTAGATAATTCAAGTTGCAACCAGTGTATAATTGAATTGTTGTGTAGTTCACCAAATAATATGATATCAGCCTCTAAACAAGAATTATACAGAGATTCATAGGTAGTTGAGTTCCCTTTTTTGTCAAAAATTTGAAAGGGCTTTTTGTCCATATTAGTTTGCGAAAAACCAATACTGATTCCTAAAAAGAATATTAGGATTAAGGAGAGTGTGGATGTTAATTTCATAGAACAAATGTAAGAGCCTCTGATTGAATAACTAGCCTCAAATTTCATTAGTTTTGATGCAATCAAACGGTGTAGTTTGATTCAACGTTTAGTAATAGTATGAACACGATGATTAAGAATATTTTGACCACCATAACTGGCTGCGCTTTGTTTTTTGCGACGTTCGGCCAACTTCCATATTTAGTAAATGATGGGAATCAAGTAAAAATTGACAAGGAAAAATATCAAGATTATATTAATAATCACCCTTATTCAACTCGCCCTCCGATGTTGAAAGAAGATATTAAAAAAATCAATAAGAAAGATCGACCAGATTTGGCTTATGAGCATGATTGGCTAATGACACATGACCCAAAAACGGGAAAAATTGAATGGGATAGGTTGATTCCTGTAATAAATCAACTGAATCAAGGTAATCAAGTAATGACTGTCGCTCCCGGTGGTAGCACATCTAACCAATGGACTGAAAGAGGGCCAAATAATGTTGGTGGACGGGCACGTACACTCATGTTTGACCCAACAGATATTACTAATAAAAAAGCCTTTGCTGGTAGTGTTGGTGGAGGTTTATGGTACAATACTGATGTAACTTCAAGCACTACAAGTTGGACTGCGGTTGATGATTTTTGGGCAAACCTGGCTGTTTCGTGTATGGCTTATGACCCCACTAACACCAGTACATGGTATGTAGGTACTGGTGAAGGCTTTGGTAACATTGATGCTATTCGAGGCGCTGGAGTTTGGAAAACAACTAATGCAGGTCTTACATGGACACAACTTAGTTCAACATCAGGCTCGAGTTATAGATATGTAATGGACCTAGTAGTTACTTCTACTGGTAGACTTGTTGTTGCATCAAATGGAGGTCTTTATACTTCTGATAATGGCGGAACATCTTTTACAAGAAGACAAACAAGTACATACTATGCTGATATTGAAATTGCAGCTAATGGAGATTTATACGCAGGAACTCGTTATAGTGGAAAGCTTTACAAATCAACAAATAACGGAACCAGCTGGACATTGATTACGAATTTAGGTGGTAACCCTGAAAGAATAGAAATTGCTTGTGCGCCTTCAGATTCGAGCCGAGTGTATGTCGTTTCGAGTGGTGGGTCAGGCGATACCGATACAGAGTTCTTTAAAAAATCAAGCAATGGTGGTAGCACATGGACTACTGTTGCCATTCCTACTTACGCAAGCAATTCTGCGAAGCATTTTACTAGGGGTCAGGCATGGTATGACTTAATACTATGGGTTCACCCAACAAATAAAGACATGGTAATTGCTGGTGGAGTAGATTTACATCGAACTACAAATGGGGGTACCTCATGGAGTCCAATTTCATATTGGAATAATGGTCAATCTCCTTTACCAGAAGTACATGCCGACCAACATATGATAATTTCAAGACCAGGAAACAACAATGAAATTTTAATTGGCAATGACGGAGGAGTTTACTATTCTTCTAATGCGGGAAATTCAACGGTTTCGGCTCCAACATTTGCCCATAGAGTTAAGAATTTTAATGTTACTCAGTTTTATAGTGCCGCAATGCATCCATCGGCTAATTCAAACATTTACCTAGCTGGTGCTCAAGATAACGGAACCCAAAAACTATCATCTTCTACAATTGGAGGAAGTGTTGAGGTAACAGGAGGAGATGGAGCTTATTGCTTTATTGATCAAATAGGCTTAAACGTTTATATCACTTCATATGTCTATAATAATTGGCGAGTTTCTACAAATAATGGAGGTAATTTCACTTATTTAACCGGTGATAATACTGGGAGCTTTATCAATCCTGCGGATTATGATGACAACCTAAATATCCTATATAGTACAAAGAGTACATCTAACTTAAAACGAATTTCGGGCATAGGAACTAGCAATACAGCTACAGATATTACAATTCCTGGAATGATTACGTTAGCTTCTCACATTAGAGTTTCGCCTTACACAACAACTTCTTCAACTTTATTTGTGGGAAGTGGTGGGGATGTTTTTAAAGTAACAAACGCAAACACGACTCCTGCAGCAACTAAAATTAGCCCTACATCTTTCCCAAGTGGCACTATTAGTTGTATTGACATAGGGGCAAGTGAAAGCGAACTTTTAGTTACTTTTTCTAATTATGGTGTAAATTCAGTTTGGTATACCAATAATGGTGGAACTTCATGGGTAAGTAAGGAAGGTAATCTGCCTGACATGCCTGTTCGTTGGGCGCTGTTTAACCCCAGTAATAGATCTGAAGTTATTCTTGCAACAGAAATTGGTATTTGGTCGACAGATGACCTGTCAGTTACTAGTCCTGTTTGGGCAGCTTCAAATGCTGGATTTGCAAATGTTAGAGTGGATATGCTACAGTACAGAGCTTCAGATTCTTCAATAATGGCTTCTACTCATGGACGTGGTGTATTTACAGGTAGATTTAAAGTGCCACCGGCAAACACTCCAGTAGCCTCTTTTACTTCAAGCAGAGATACAATATGCCTTGGTGATACTGTGACATTTACGAGTACTAGTACAAATAACCCAACTTCTTATAGTTGGACTATTTTGGGTGGTACACCAAATAATGGAACATCATCTTCTATAATTACGAGTTTTTCAACACCCGGAGTTAAAACAGTTAGCTTAAAAGTGACCAACACATTTGGAAACGATTCGGTCGCGCAGATGGCAGTTGTTGTGTCTTCAAATCCTACAGTAAGTTTGGGTAATGTTGGTCCATATTGCGTTTCTGATCCTATGGTTGTTTTAAATCAAGGAACACCATCAGGTGGGGTTTATTCTATTGGGGGAAGTACTGTAACAACATTTAATCCCAGTACGGCTGGCATAGGTTCTCATTTGTTAACCTATACATACACAAACTCAATAGGCTGTTCAAACTTTGATACAACTACAATTTCGGTAGTTAATAGACCTACTGTATCAGCAACACCAATAGCTAATGTCTGTGCAGGTTCGTCGGCATTTACACTTAATAATTGTTCGCCAACTGGAGGTACTTATTCTGGAAACGGTGTAAATGGAGCGATGTTCGATCCTTCACTGTCAGGTGTTGGAAGTCATACCATTAAATACTTGTATGGCTCTTCAACTTGTAAAGACAGTACCACGTTTATTATTCAAGTTGATAGCGCACCTAATGTTTCATTAGCGAGTGTAGGGCCATATTGTACCTCAGATCCAATGATTACTTTAACTCAAGGTTCGCCATCTGGTGGTATATATTCAATTAATGGGTCTGTTTCAACCACATTAAATCCTTCTGCACTTGGTGCTGGAACTCATAGTTTGAAGTACGTATTGGCTTATGCCAATGGATGTTCAGATAGTGCATCAACTTCTTTTGTAGTGGATACTGGTGTTACAGTTAGTGCAACTGCAATTCCTGATCAATGTGCAAATAGTCCACAAATTATATTAACGAATGGGTCGCCAAGTGGTGGAACATATTCTGGGTTAGGGGTATCAACTCAAATATTTACTCCTTCAGTAGCTGGGGTAGGAACACATAATATAAAATACAAAGTGGGTACTAGTTCTTGTGGTGATAGCGTAATATTTACCATAAAAGTTGACTCGGTTCCCAATGTAATATTGGCTTCTGTGGGTCCATATTGCAGCTCAGATTCGGCTCGAACTTTAACACAAGGTACCCCAACGGGAGGAATATATTCTGGAACGGGAGTCGTAAACGGGAAATTTGACCCGGCAATTGCTGGGGTAGGAAATCACACGATAAAATATGTGGTTACAAATTCGTTGGGATGTAGCGACAGTGCTACAACAATTGTTTCAGTTTCAACTGGAAGTTCACCGACTATCGGGACTTTCAACCCGGTTTGTGAAGGCTCTGCACCTTTTACCTTAACTGGAGGGATGCCACTAGGGGGAACTTATTCTGGAACAGGAGTTAACTTAGGAATTTTTGATCCGGTAATTGCGGGACCTGGAACTCACACAATATCTTATAATCATTCAACTTCTTGTGGTGTTGCTGCTACTACAACAATTACTGTTAGTGCAAAGCCAACTTTAGTTTCTTCTAATGACACTACGGTTTGTGCAGGAACTCCGGTTAGATTGTTTTCGAGTGGTGCCTCAACCTATTCTTGGAGTCCGGCTTCATCAGTTGATAGTTTTAGAGTTGCATCTCCGCTTGCCACAGTAAACAACCGAACCACCTTTGTGGTAACAGGTACAAGCTCTGGTGGTTGTTTTTCTACAGATACAGTTATAGTAAATGTAAATTCATTACCTAACGTAGATGCTGGTAAAAGTGTGGATAGTACTTGTGCGGGAATTCCATACCAATTGAATGCTACGGGTGCAGTAACTTATGTATGGTCACCAAGTATGGGTCTTTCTTCTACTACAATTGCTAATCCTTCGGCAACAATTTTGGCTGATCAAGTTTATCAAGTTACGGGTACTGATATTAATGGTTGTGTAAATTCAGATTCAATTCTTTTAGTAATAATAAAAACTCAAAATGTGACGTTGAGCCCGTTTGGTGATGCATGTGTTACGGGTAATGTTATTACTTTAAGTGGTGGAAGTCCAGCCGGTGGAACTTACTCTGGAGCAGGGGTGACTAATGGAAAGTTTGATCCAAAAATTGCAGGCTTAGGTACGCATGTAATTACATATACAGTTTCTGGCGGAGGAAGTTGTCCGAGTATTGCAACCAATACTATTACGGTTACTAATAGCCCTACAATTACATGGAATACAAAATTAGTTTATTGTGAAAACGATTCAATTGTATTTCCGAGTGCATTGCCAAGTGGGGGATCATTCTCGGGAACTGCTTTAACGAATAGTATTATTGATCCGGGTAAACTCGGTGCAGGGTCTTATGAATTGATTTATATCTATAGCGATTCAACTGGTTGTTCGGCAACTAGCTCTAAAGAGATTACGGTTCACCCAGCTAATATTGATTCCATTTTGGGCATTTTTACAGCGATTATTAATCGAACCTATAACTATTCGGTTGTGGCAATCAATGGTTCTACATATACATGGAACCTAACTGGAGGAAGCTTTTTAAGTAAAAACGGAAATTCGGTGACTGTAAAATGGGGCAGTGGTCCTTCTGGTTTTTTAACTGTTTCGTCTAGCAATCAATACGGTTGTATGGATAGCACGTCTGCAAAAATTAATATAGTAGCCTTGTCTGAAGAAGAGTTTGCTTTGGGTAACTCAAAAATTAAAGTTTACCCAAATCCGGCGCAAAAGTTTTTAAATATTCAATTATCTGAAAGTATTTCAAACTCTGAATTTGCTTACAGAATGATAAGTGTTGATGGAAAGGAATATTTGTCGGGAGAATTTAATGTGACAGAAGGCAAACAAGTGTTTGAATTGAATATTGAAAACATACCTGAAGGTTTGTACTTTGTTGTTTGCGATGGAAACGATGACCAAGTAACCATTCCCGTTATTGTAAGTAAATAGTTATTAAAAAATTGAATTAAAAAGGGCGGCCATTGGCCGCCTTTTTTGTTGTTATATGTTTTGTAAGGTTACAATGAACCAGTTCGGCCTCCATCAACAGGAACGTTAATTCCATTTATGTAAGATGCAGCGGGGCTAGCTAAAAAAGCAATAGCGTTTGCTACCTCGTGCGGTTCAGCTACGCGCTTCATTGGAACTGCATCAGCAAACCCTTGCATAACTTTATCAACTGTAGAACCCGTTTTCGCAGCTTTACCTTCAACTATTGAACTCAATCGAACTGTATTTGTGGCGCCAGGTAGAACGTTGTTTACAGTAATATTAAACTGACCTAATTCATTTGCCAATGTTTTTGACCAATTGGCAACAGCGCCTCGTATTGTGTTTGAGACACCTAAACCATTCAAAGGAATTTTTACCGATGTAGAAATAATATTAATAATACGTCCGTATCCTTCAGATTTCATTCCTGGTGTAAGAGCAGTGGCTAATAAATGATTGCAAATTAAGTGTTGATTAAAAGCAATTCTGAATTCATCAATATTTGCATCAATTGCTAAACCTCCAGGAGGGCCACCAGTATTATTAATTAAAATGTGGTAGACGTTTCCTGCCGTTAAATGCTTGTTAATAGTAGCTTCAAGCTTATCTGGAAAATTAAAATCAGCAACTAAATAATCATGCTGTTCGGCTTGAGGTAATTTAGCTACAGCCTCTTTTAATTTTTCTTCGTTTCTGGCAACTAAGGTAACTGATGCACCCAATTCTGCAAGCTCGGTTGCAGTTGCAAACCCTATGCCTTGAGTAGATCCACAGACGAGGGCTTTCTTTCCTGAAAGATTTAAATCCATTATTGTATAATAAGTTTCTTAGACGAAGTTGAGCCGTCAATAGTAATATTTACTACGTAAAGTCCCGAATTTAATTCTCCATTTTTAATTGTAAGAGAATTAGTATTTACCAAATCTTCATTAAAAACCAGTTGCCCTTGTATTGAATAAACTTGAACGGTTGCCTTGCCTGATAAATTAAAATTCAATTCTATAGACACTTCGCCTTCACTAGGATTAGGAAACATTGTAAATTCAAAAGAAGATGAATTTTCGATTTTGTTAATGCTAGCTAATTCACCATCAATATGTTCAAGACCTTCACCAGTGTTACTTACAACAAAACTCCAAACAGGACTCCAGTTAGAAGTGATGCTTCCTCGTACCGCTCTTACTCTCCAAAAGTATGATTGACCATTTTTAAGGTTAGTTGCATAGAATCTTGAATCTTCATTGTTGGGCGAGTTATTGATATAGTTATTACTTCCTGAAGATACTAAGGTCGATAGGTTTGAATTTTCATATAATTCATATTCGTAGCGATCAACAACTGGTACTGCTTTCCAGTCAAGGTAAACATTACTGGAAACGCTATCCATTCCATTAACTGGAAATTCTTGAACAGGAACGTCATCATAAGTCCCTGAAATATTGATGTCATCAATGTATACGTTGTTGTCTTCGGTATTCTCGAATTCAATTTTAATTAGTCCGTTTTGTACTTTGTTGCTTCGATTAAAATTAGGAACGTCGATTTTAACCCAATCTGATGATGTTTTAGGTTCGTAGTCAGATGCGGTTATGTTTCCTTGATTCATGGTTTGGCTAATTCGATATAAAACCTGGGTCCAAGTATTTCCACAATCGCCAGAAAAATACACTCTGAGTTTACTTTGACCACTATAAATACCAAGTTTCAAAGCATGTGCAATATAAAATGATAACGATGCATTACTAATGTTACTCAAATCAATAGGGGCGCTAACAATGGATTCAACTTGAGCAAATATGTTTTTATTGTTTTCTAGATAAAGACAACTATTTCCAGAGTAAGAAACACCGTTTTTAACTTTCCAAAAAACGTCATCATTGTCTTCGTTTTGGGCTACCCAAGTTGTGTTTATGTTTCCACCTTCAAATCCTTCTTGAATTGGTAAATGTGTACCAACACTCTTGTTTACAGTAATATAATTCGCTACTTCTTTTGTTTTAGCAACATTATTAGCTCCTTTTACAGTAAGTTTTACTTTGAAATTTCCAGGAGCTGAGTATGTAACTACTGGGTTTTTGTCTGTAGATGTTGCTGGTGTTCCAGCTTCGAATTCCCACAACCAGCTAGTTGCCCCATAAAGAGATTTATCCGAAAATTGAACAGATTGATTAATGCAAGCGTATTGATTTTCGGCTTCAAAAGCAACTTCAGAAATATCTAAAACTCCAGCTTTAAGGTTGTTCGCTTGCGAAACAAGCTGATTTCGTTCAGCTGTTCCTCTGTTTAATGCAGCTTGCATTCTCAATATTTGACCATCAGTAAACATGTTAGAGCAATAAGAATACTCCATAAAATTTTGAACATTATCATAGCTGCCACATGTAAGGCCATTTAGATTACAACTCGTCCAGCCAACAGTATTGGGTGTGTCAAAAACGCCATCGTCATCGCTGCAATTTGAAGTAACTCCTGGCGTATTAGTGCCACCCCAAAGGTGTGGAAGGTTTAACCAGTGGCCAATCTCATGTGTTAAAGCCCTTGAACGATTTGGGGTACCTGTTCTCACCGAAGAAATGTATTCGTAAAGAATTATAATACCATCTTTTGTTGGGTTTCTATGTGCACCTGAGGGTAGAAATGTATAGCCTGCGGCACCACTTGCAATGCTTTTTACTAGCCAAACATTTAAATAGGTACTTCTGGGCCAAACGTTAAGTTTTGAATTTTCACCACCATTATTTGTCAATGAAGATTCAATTCTATCGATACCCGTGGTTGGGTTTCCTTGAGGGTCAGTCCGAGCTAAGCGGAATTCAATTTTAGCGTCTCCAATTATACTTTTAAACCGAGGTTCAACCGCAGATAAATCATCATTTGTCATTTGAAAATCTTCGTTTAGAATTCTCATTTGATCATGTATTTCTGTATCCGTTATGTTTTCAGGACCGTTTTCGTGAAGGATGTGAAAAACTACCGGTATGATATAATCTACATCGGCACGAGAACTTGAGTTCAGGTTTTTAGCTGTGAATTCGGCTGTGAATTTTTCAAGACTAGCTTCTTCGGCATCAATATCAGCAGCCCATTCGGGGTGTGCTTTTTTAATGTTTTCAAGAAGCATTATGTCGTCTTCTTTAAATGGAACGTCGTGATTATGTTGTGCGAAACCACTGATAGCCACACTTATAAATAGTATTGAAATATAGATTCTCCTCATCTTCCCCTCTTATATTAAGTTTGTAAACTTATTACTTTGTTCTCTATCCAACGTTTAAATATTGAAAGAGTTGGCGTAGAAATCTTAAAGTGTCTAAAAAGACATACAGAACTGTTAAAATTTATCATTATGAGCCTAAGAATGCCTTTTAATTTGCAGAAATGGATTGATGAAAACCGTGATCTATTAAAGCCACCCGTAAGTAATAAAAACCTTTATCATGAAGCCGGTGACTATATTGTAATGATTGTTGGAGGGCCTAATGCAAGAAAGGATTATCACTACAATGAAACTGAGGAGCTTTTTTATCAGGTCGAAGGTGATATAAATGTAAGAGTTCAATATGAAGGTAAGCCTGTTGATGTGGCTATTAAGGAAGGTGAAATGTTTTTGTTACCAGCAAAAATTCCGCATTCACCTATGCGTGGAGAGAACACTGTTGGGCTTGTAATAGAACGTGTTCGAAAAGGAACTGATTTTCAAGATGGGTTGTTGTGGTTCTGTGACAAATGCAACAACAAATTGCACGAAACTTATTTTCCACTTAAGAACATTGAAAAAGATTTTCAGCCGAGATTTAAGGAATTCTATGCTTCTAAAGATTTAAGAACTTGTTCTGATTGTAGTCACGAAATGGAAACCGACCCAAGGTTCGTTTAGGGTTAAACAATAAATAAATCGCTGGCAATTTTGTCCGCAATAAGTTTACCCTTTTCAGTCAGTTTAATGGAGTTTGAGCTTTCTACTAAATCCTCTGTTAAGATATATCGTTGAGCTTCCTTGGATATATGTGTTGCATGGCCATCGTTGAAAAATTCTTGTATTTGTAGTTTTGATATTCCCCAATGGGTTCTTAAACGAGTCATTACAAATTCGTTGAATCGGTTATTTAAACTCAACACTTCTTCCTCTACTGCCGGTTGGCGCTCATTAATTTTCTCGATATATTTTGGTGAGTTGGCTATGTTTAAATAACGATTGATACCATCAAATGAATGCGCCGAAGGACCAAGTCCTAAATATTGAGCACCACTCCAATAGGCTGTGTTGTGTTCAGAAAGCTTACCCGGTTTAGCGAAGTTTGATATTTCGTAATGCTCGTACCCAGCATTGTTCAATTCTTGAATTAAAAGCTTGAATTGTTCAATAACAATGTCTTCGGATGGTAAAGTAACTCTACCTTTTTTTACTTGATAATCCAGCTTTGTCCCTTCTTCAATAGTTAAGCAATACGACGAAATGTGATTTGGGTTTAGAGCTATTATTTGCTTTAGGTTTTCTCTCCAACTATCTATGCTGGAATCGGGGACTCCATAAATAAGGTCCAAGTTAAAGTTGTTAAATCCTGCAACTCGTATTGCTTCAACAGCTTCAATTGCTTTTTGAGAGGAATGTTTTCTACCCAATAAATTCAATTCATTGTTATGAAAACTTTGAATGCCCATGCTCAGGCGATTTAAACCTGCATCACGGTATTCATTTGCAGTTTTAATGTTGATGTCATCAGGGTTAGCTTCTAAAGTGATTTCGGCTTTTGGATTAACATTAAAGCTAGCTTTTAACTTATTGATAATTGAGGTGATTTCAATCGCGGTTAACTTGGAAGGTGTTCCCCCACCAAAATAAATGGTATCAATTGTTTGATTTTCCAGAAATGATTTCCGCAAGTCAATTTCGGTATAAAGTGCCTTGAGAAAATCGTTTTTAAAGTTCAGGTGAGTAGTAAAATAAAAATCGCAATATGAACAGGCGTAACCGCAAAAAGGAATATGGACGTAAATACCCGCCACTATGCTCTATCTAGCACTATTCTGAAAGTAGTTCCTTCGTTAGCCTTTGTAGATTTTACAAATATTTTTCCTTTGTGGTAATCTTCAATAATGCGTTTTGAGAGTGCTAGCCCTAAACCCCAGCCTCTTGTTTTGGTAGTAAATCCGGGTTCAAAAACATCTTTCTTTTTTCCAGAACTAATTCCCTTGCCAGTATCACTTACATCAACAAATACTTCGGTTTCGCTTTGAGAAATCACGAAAGTAATTTTCCCTTTTCCCACCATGGCATCAACTGCATTACGTACTAAATTTTCAACAACCCAATTAAAAAGTGGTACGTTGAGGTTGGCATTGGCATCTCCAGTTCGATCGTTTATTTCAAATTCAACCTTTTTAGGGCTTCTAGTTTTCATGTAGTCTACAATTGGGTTCAAGGCTTCAATTATCGGTACCGGATTTAAAACCGGCAATGAGCCAATTTTAGAGAATCGCTCTGTGATGGTCTCCAAACGGTGAACGTCTTTTTCTAATTCAGTTGCAATTATTGGATCAATATCTTTTGACTTAATGTACTCAACCCAGCCGATTAATGAAGAAAGGGGAGTACCCAATTGGTGAGCCGTTTCCTTTGCCATACCTACCCAAACTTGGTTTTGTTCAGCTCGTCGTGAAGTGCTAAATAGCACGTAAGCAATAAGCATAAAAATGCCAATTACCCCAAATTGAATAAATGGGTAATACTTTAATTGTGTTAAAATAACGGAGTCTTGGTAGTAAATGAAGTTGGTGCCTGCTTCACTCAAACTTATTTGAATGGGAGGGTTAACTCCGGCGATTTCAGATATTATAGTTGCGTGATTCGATTTGTCTTTTAATAGGTTTGAGTCGAGGTTTCCCCAAGCGATTATTTTTGTTTTTGAAGAGTCGGTTACAATCACCGGCACACTGGCGCTATTTTGAACCACCTCAGAAATAAACGAGTTTTCGAGGTCAGAAAAAGTGTGTTTGAGTTCGGTAAATATTCGAGAGTCGTCGTAGTACAGAAAATCAGTCAGGTTGTTGAGGTAATTAATTTTTATAGGTTCATTTTTTTGAGACATTTCGTCAATTAACTTCGACAAATTTTCGGGAGAAAGATCGGTGTCTGGAGGTAGGTTTCGGTGCGATTTAATTTGATTATTACTTCCTGCCCAAATAACAGGTACGGTAGTGTTGTCTGATAATATTTTGGTTAAAAATGTAAGGTCTAAATTGGGGTCGTTGCTGGTTAGTCGTTTGCTGGCCTCAACCCATAACTCTACTTTTTTTCTTTCTTCTATTCTTAAATCACTAAAAAGTTTGGCAGTATACTTTACGAGACGTGCTTTTTTCTTGAGGGCTTCTGCCCAAATTTTAACCGAGTTTCGTTCTTC
>JBMYOI010000032.1:0-27491 GCA_049599135.1 Salibacteraceae bacterium | reverse complement strand
TCAAATTGCTAGCTCCAACGTGTTTCTCTATTTTGAAGGTGATTACAATAAATTTCACTCTCAAATAAAAAAGGGTGTTGCAGAAATGCTAATTCACCGAATGGTTTTTGGTGAAAATTGGAAAGAAGTAATCAAAAACGCTACCCTACTTTATATCCCCGACTGGTACACCAATGGGCTCAAATCTTACATTACTGAATCTTGGAACACAACGCTTGACGATCGAGTAAAAGACGGGGTAATGACTGGCCGATATAAAAAATTCAACCACTTAGTTGAGCCTGACAAGACGTATGCGGGTCATGCCCTTTGGAATTACGTTGCTGAAACTTATGGCCCTGAAATGATTCCAAATGTACTATATATGGCTAGGGTAAGTCGAAGCGTTGAAAGTGGGTTTTTATTTGTGTTAGGTGTAGGACTAAAACAATTAGCGGCAGAAGCATGGCAATATTATCACATGAAATATGAACTGGATGATGACAATATGCGGTTCCCTGATGACAAGTTGCTATTCACTAAGACTCGTAAAAAACGAGACTATTTTCAAATGACCTTGAGTAAAAACGGAAGGTATTTAGCCATTGCCAGCAATAAATTAGGCAAGTATAAAGTGACTCTGCATGATTTAGATAAAGGACGAAAGAAAACCTTGCTTCGAGGAGGAATTAAAATGGATCGTTTACCGGACTATAGTTTCCCTTTGCTCGACTTTAGAGACGACAACCAAGTTCTTTCTGTTTTCTACGAAAAAAAGGCAGAGCCTCAAATGTTTATGTACGAGATTGAGGAAAAGAAAAAATACAAACGAGAAGTCTTCAAAGTTGATAAAGTAATTGACGCGTCATTTTCGCCCGATGGTGGAAAAATGATATTGTCGGCAATGCTACGTGGACAAACAGACCTTTGGGAATACAATTTAAGGGGTAATACCGTAAAGCAACTAACCAACGACATGTATGATGACCTTGATCCCATTTATTTGGATAACAGCAACGAAATATTATTTGTAAGTAATCGCCCTAACGACACCTTAAGAAAAGAAAGAGGATACCTCAATAACATCTCAAACCAGAAGGATATTTATTTATTGAACGTTAAGCAAAAAGAACTCAAACGCATAACCGAAACTCCCTTTACTAATGAGAGCGCTCCTTCGAGATATAAGACCGGTGAGTACATTTATTTGAGCGACCGAAACGGAATTAACAACCGCTGGGTTGCCAGAATGGATAGTTCAATCAGCCATGTAGATACAGTTATTCATTACCGAAGTATTACTAATTCGGCCCCTTTAACCAATTACTCGCGAAGTATTGTAGAACAAGACATTAATCCAGATCTAGACCGAGCTACAGATTTAATATACCAAGATGCTAAATATCAGGTTTACCAATTTGGAATTGAAGAGCTTGAAGAACAAAGTGCTCACGAAATGAAAGCCACCTCTTTTCAAGAAGGAGAGGAAGAAAAAATTATTGAAGAGACTCAAAAAGAGTTGGAAAAAGTAGAGCTGACTATCAGAGTTATACCTAATGAAGAGCCCAAAAGCTCTGATGAAAATCCAAATTTAATTGACATTGACGATTATACATTTCAAGGAGAAAACAGACTTAGTGATGGCAGAATCAGCAGTTCTGGTCAATTTGCATTGGTTAAAGAAAATTCAAAACAGAAAAAAGACAGCGCATTTCATGCCGAATTTCAAATGCCCGAGCGAAGGGATTACCGCCTAAACTTTTCTTACACCGATCTTACCTCAACCATGGATTTCAATTTTGCAAACCAACTTTATCAACCATTTAATGGTGGGCCTTACACCAATCCTGGAATGGGTGTATTAATGAAGGTTGATATGCTCGATTTGTTTCAAGACTACAAACTACAGGGTGGTTTTAGATATGGTTTCAGTAATAGTAATTTAGAATTCTTTTTAACCCTTTTTGACCGTTCAAAACGACTCGATAAAAGATACTCAATCAGACGCCAGAGTTATGAAACAGGAGGTAATGCCGGAAGCACTAAATATGTGATCTACAAAGCCGACTACGGGTTAAACTACCCTTTTACAGAATCTCTAGCCTTGAGAGGAGAATTGAGTTATAGAAATGATAGAATAACCGTAGGTTCAGTTAGCGATGCCACATTAGCCGCACCCGATGAATTTTTAAGTCAAGGTGGGTTAAAACTTGAATTAGTTTTTGATAACACCAGAAAACGAGGATTGAATTTATATTATGGCACCCGATTCAAAATATTTGGTGAATCTTACCTCGAAACCAATGACCTCGCTTCTGATTTAAACGTGGTTGGACTAGATTTTAGGCATTATCAAAAAATAAGTAGAGACTTTATTTATGCTGGCAGATTAGCCGGAAGCACATCGTTTGGAAATCGAAAACTGGTTTACTACATGGGTTCTGTTGATGATTGGATCATACTTAACCCCACTAAAGAAAGGTTTAACAATCAGACTCCAATTGCGACCGATCAGAATTATCAATTTCAAGCCCTAGCTAGTCCGATGCGAGGATTCATTCAAAATGCTAGAAACGGAAACTCATTCTTAGTAATCAACAACGAGTTTCGTTTTCCAATATTCAAATATTTTTCTACAAGACCTCAAAAATCTGAAATGCTAGAAACATTTCAAATTGTTGCGTTTTCTGATATCGGTACTGCATGGAATGGCACGACTCCATTTAGTGATGATAACGAGTTCAATACCATTACTACCGTAGACGGACCGGTTACGGTTAAATTAGACAACAAGCGTTACCCAATTATTGGAAGTGCCGGAGCAGGATTAAGAACCAAAATATTAGGGTACTTTGTTAAATTAGACCTTGCTTGGGGTGTTGACGACGGTATTATTCAAGATCCTATTACCCATATTTCTATGGGATTCGATTTTTAAAATCATGAATGTGCAAGAATTATTGATATTGATATGCATCGGCCTTGCAGCAGGTGTTTTGAGTGGTTTATTTGGTATTGGAGGTGGAGTAATTATGGTGCCTGCCATGGTTTTACTTTTGGGTATGTCTCAACACAATGCTCAAGGAACAAGTATTGCCCTTATGCTTTTGCCAATTGGGGTTTTAGCTGCTTACAACTACTACCAAGATGGCAACTTGAACATAAAATATGGATTAATCATAGCGGCGGCTTTTGTTGTTGGTGGTTATTTCGGTTCGAAACTATCTATTGGCATGAGTGAAAACTTACTCAAAAAAGGATTCGGGCTTTTAATGATGGTTCTTGCCTTAAAAATGATGTTCTTCGACAAATAGACATTATACTTATTTCTGTTTTAACACCTTCATTGTTAGCAATATTTGACTTGGCTAGATTTATGCTTACCCCTGCAACTTAGGTTTGTATAATTCTTAAGTATTTGCCATGAAAAATTTCATTTATACTTCATTAATAGCCCTTATACCGTTCATGGGGCTAAGCCAAGACTATAGCAAAATGAGCTATACAGAGCATTTTAAAGAAGCAAAACTTCTAATTGCTAATCATAAAGAGAAAGAAGCTATTCCAGTTTTAGAGGCTCTTTACGCCAGAGACAAAGAAAACTCCAACACATCCTATTTACTAGGACTATGTTACGTAAAAACCTACACCAAAATAAACAAAGCCATCAACCTTTTAGCCTCTGCTAAAGAAGATTACTCAAAATTTTACGACAGAACCTCGGTTAATGAAAGGGATGTTTCTGAATACGTTTATTATTATTTAATAATTGCTTACTCGCTTAAGGGCGACTGCCCCAAAACCATTGAAACATTAAACGAATTTTATAAAATCTATTCTTATGAAGACGAATGGTATTTGGTTGATGGACAAAAATGGTATAGAGACTGCGGTAAACACAATTGGAAAGAAGAAGAAGATACTATCGTAAGCCCTCCTGTAACTATTGACTCAAGCCTCATTGCTGCAGAAACAAAAAGCGATTCGCTTTTATCGACTGTAATTAATGAACCCCTTGAAAGTATAACCACCGACGCGCCTAAAAAGGAAGAAAGCCCAAAAATAGAAGCTCCAACTGAAACTGATATTAGACCATATAGAGAACGACTAAGAAGAGTAGGTGAAGCAGGTGGACCAGAAGTAATGACAAGAGCCATCACTTACACAACACCTATTTCTCTTTATGGAGTTCAAGTTGGTGCATATATAAAGCCTAGGTATTCAAACGATTTTAAAAACATAAAAAACGTAGAAGTATACATTGACAATAACGGTGTTTTTAGATACGTAATTGGACGGTTCGCTTATAAAAGTCAAGCAGAAAAGCTACTGGCATACGTAAAAGAAGTTGGTTATAAAGATGCCTTTATGGTAGATATTAATTCAACCGAAAACTATACAGAAGAGGTAATTCGTGTTAACAACGCTTCGATAAAAAGAGAAATTGCTGGTAAAATAGAATTCAAAGTGCAAATTGGGGCATTTAAAGAAGAAATTCCAGACGATATTTTAAAAATATTCTTGCAGTTTGACAACATCAATGAAAGGCAACAAAAAGACTTAACTATTTTTACTTTGGGTGAGTTTTCTAACTACGAAATTGCCAAAGTTTGGTGCGATAATGTAAAAGAAAATGGAGTGCCTGATGCTTTTGTAGTTGCCTATAATGAAGGACGTAAAATTTCTTTGGAAGAGGCAAATAACTATCTGCGCGAAAAGCAATTAATGGAAGCTGAAAAAGCACGAACGATAGAAGAAAGTAAACGCAAAAAAAGAAAAGGTAAATAGTACTCACCTCTTCTTAAAATTCAATTTTCTGGGGTTAAATTTGCATCAAAATTAAAACATGTTTAAATCTTGGATTATTGTTTCTATTGGAATGATACTTTTTCTTTCCTGTGAAGATGCCAGCTCAAATCAACCTACACTAACTGCTGCCGAACTCGACAAAAAAAATTCCTTGGTTAAAAAGGTGATGGCAGTTCATGACGAAGCAATGCCTTGGCTTGACGATATTCATCAATTAAAGAAAGAAATAGTTTCTCGAACAGATAGCACTAATTCGGATTCTACAACCTTGATTTTGAATCAATTGATTTTCTCATTAGATTCTGCTGATGAGGCTATGATGAGTTGGATGAGGGTTTACAGAGAGCCAAACAATTCCGTCAGTATTGACTCAATGGAGGTTTATTTAAACGACCAATTTGAAAAAGCAACCAAAATGAGAAATTATATGTACTCTACAATCGAAGAAACACGTCAATTCATTGAACAATGAAAAAGATTAATTCCTTATTAATTATTACTAGTCTTTTAGTGCTTTTATTCTCGTGCACAAGTAAGCAAGAAACACTACCCTATTTAGGACAGCATGATTTTAGCACTGAATACGTCGATGGAGAGTTGATAACCGACACTATATTCTATACTATTCCGGAATTCAATTTTGTAAATCAAGATGGCCAAGAAGTAAACAAGTCAAGCGTAAGTGGGAAAGTTTATATTGCTGATTTCTTTTTCACTTCATGCCCAACCATTTGCCCTAAAATGAGCAAAAACATGCTCGATTTGTCCAAACACTATTTAAATCAACCTAATGTCATGTTTTTGTCGCATTCAATTGATACTAGAAATGACTCAGTGCCTGTTTTAAAAAAATACTCTGAACGTATAGACGCACCCTCTAACTGGACTTTTGTAACCGGTAAAAAAGATCACATTTTTGAAATTGCCGAAAAGTACATGGTCAGTGCCTCTGAAGATGAACACGCACCAGGTGGTGTTATTCACAGCGGAGCATTTATTTTAATTGACAAACTTGGTAGGATTAGGGCTTATTACGATGGCACTAAAAAAGAAGAAATGGAAAAGGTCTATCATGATATTGACCTGCTTTTAAAAGAAAACAAATGAGATTAAAATTTTCAATCCTATTAATCATAGTGTCGATAGCCCAATCATGTATACCAACAGGACGAGATTATGGTAAAGAACTTTACGAAGAAAAGTGTGCAAATTGTCATGGCATAGAAGGGAATGGACTGCAACAACTATATCCACCCATAAAAAACTCTGATTATTTAATTAAAAATCAAGAGATGTTAGCCTGTATGATACGATATGGGCAAGAGGGTGCTATTACTGTAAACGGTGTTGGGTTCAATGAATCTATGCCCGCTCAACCCCTACTCTCAGATATCGACATATATAATATCATTAACTATATATCTAAAAACATAGACAGTAAAATTGAGCCCGTTCATATTCAAACAATAAACGATCAGTTGTTGGATTGTAAAAATTAATTAATCATCAAAACTTTTATATCTTCATCAGCGTAAACAAACGTCCTCATAATTCCTTAGTAATCTAAATGAACGAATCGGTTCTTAAAGCATTAATGCAATTATTTGCTGTTGTAGCCCAAGTAGACGGTATCAACGACAAAAGCAAAAGCACGGTTTCACTTTTTCTTTTGGATGAAGTTGGAGTTCAATTATCAGGGAAGTATTTAGATATTTACGATGAGTTTATCCAAAAACATCATTTTCGAAAAAACAAAAAAGACGGTAAGGTAAAGCAGACCTCAAGAAACGCCGTTAAAATTCTAAGAATAGCATCCGAAATCAACAAAACGCTTACTCGCCAACAAAAGTTGGTTGTTTTGATTAGAGTAATTGAATACATATATAGCCAAGATAACCTGACAGAATTAAATTTAGAGTTTCTCCAAGCGATCGTAGATGCCTTCAATGTCGACCAGCCTGAGTACAAATCTCTTCTTGAGTTTGTAAAAATTGACCAAAATGGGTCTAACAATGAAAATGATCAAATTTTAATTTGTGGTAAATCGGATCATAAAAATAAACAGGGCTTTTCTCACTCCGGCTTAACCAACGATATCGTATTTATCAATCTTCCTTCTTCTAAAGTAATCGCTTTTAAAAGCATTGGCGAAACTGGGCTTAACATTGATGGAAACCCAATAAAAAAGAATAAAATTTATCTGTTTAGACGGGGCGCATCAATAAGGGGTTCTCAAATAACACCCATCTATTACAGTGATGTATTGTCAAAGTTCACCAACAATACCATAATAACACCAGTAGTTTTTGATGTTAATGAAATTACCTATCACTTTGAAAACAAGGATATAGGCCTTCACCAAATTTCGTTTCAAGCATCCAGCGGAAATTTAGTAGGAATTATGGGAGGTAGTGGCACCGGAAAATCCACTCTTTTAAATGTATTAAACGGAAACTACAGTCCTTCTAGTGGAAATGTATCTGTAAATGGAATTAGTATTCATACTAAAAACGATTCGGTTAACGGTTTAATTGGGTATGTTCCTCAAGATGACCTTTTAATGGAAGACCTAACGGTATTCCAAAACCTTTATTTCAACGCACAACTCATATTTGGGGATCTAACAAATTTCGAAATACTTAAACGGGTAGAGTCCACCCTATTATCACTTGGGCTATATGAAACACGAGACTTAAAAGTAGGTTCAGCTTTAGAAAAAACCATAAGTGGCGGCCAACGTAAACGTTTGAATATTGCACTTGAATTAATCAGAGAACCATCAATTATGTTTGTTGACGAGCCGACTTCTGGGTTAAGTTCTCGTGATTCTGAAAACATTATGGATCTTCTAAAGGAGCTTACCTTAAAGGGAAAACTAATTTTTGTGGTCATCCATCAGCCAAGTTCTGACATTTTCAAAATGTTTGACAAACTCCTGATAATGGATCGTGGAGGCTACCTTATTTATCAAGGCAATCCGCTGGAGGGCATTTCTTATTTTCAGAGCGCTAGCGGTCAAATTACAGGTGATATTGGAAGTTATGTTTCATCTGGAAACGTAAACCCTGAACAGATATTTGATGTTATTGAAGCCAAATTGGTTGACGAATATGGCGACCTTACTAATCAACGTCGTCGTCAACCTAAAGAGTGGCACCGATTATTCGAAGAACGACTTAAATCAGGAATTAAAAAACTCGAAACACCGTCAATAATGCCGGTAATTGATTTTTCTATTCCTAATTTTTTTAAGCAGTTAAAAGTCTTTACCCAACGAGACCTTTTATCAAAAATTTCGAATAAACAGTATATGGTAGTGAACTTGCTCGAGGCACCGGTTTTAGCCATCATTATCGCTGGGTTTTTAAGGTATATCGACCCTAAATCTTCTACCGGGGAATACGTTTTTAGAGACAACACCAACTTAATCGCTTATTTATTTATTTCCGTTGTCGTAGCCATATTCTTGGGCTTGTCAGTAAGTGCAGAGGAGATTATTAAAGATCGTAAAATCAGAAAACGAGAATCGTTTTTAAATTTAAGTAGAGGCGGTTATCTTACTTCCAAAATTACAATCCAATTCACCATATCAGCCATTCAAATGCTTTCGTATGTCATAATTGGCAATTTACTTATGGGAATTGAGGGAATGAATTTGACATATTGGCTGGTGCTTTTTAGCGCCGCATGTACTTCAAATCTTATCGGGCTTAACATTTCAGCATCCTTTAAAAACGTAGTAACCATCTATATTTTAATACCATTCATTATTATTCCCCAAATATTGTTCAGTGGTGTTTTAGTTAAATACGATCAACTTAACCCCTGGTTTTCGGCCACTAGAGGCATTCCTATTATTGGAAATGTAATGGCTTCACGCTGGACCTTTGAAGCCCTTGTAGTAGAGCAAGTTGCCCATAATAAATACGAAAAAAAATATTTTGAAGTAAACAAACTGCTTTACCATTACTTATGGATGAAAAACTTTTGGATACCTGAAATAGATGGTTCTATCAGTGCTTTGAAAAATGAGATTGGCAGCACATCAGAAAACAGCAGACTCAACTATGAATTAAATTTAATTAAAAGTGAGTTCAATGAATTACCAAAAAAAGAAACGGAGGCATTGACAATTGATATGTCAAATTTATCCCAAGAAAATATTACACGGAACCATATAAGTGCGCTCCAACAATTTAGTAAAACGCTCAATGATTATTATGGACGTAAAGTGAACCGATTCACTCAACAAAAAGATGAAATTACTGCAGCTTTAAGGGGTCAATATGGTGGAGATAAAGAATTGCTTGAAATACGAAATAACCACGAAAACAAAGAGCTTTGGGAGTATGTAAATAATAAGAAATCGATCACCAAAATCAAAGAACTCGATGGTGAGTTATTCCGTAACGAAAACCTGTTATACATGTCAACCGAGGAAGGAATTAACCATCTGTATGGGGAAGAAAAGTCTGTGTTTGGTAAAATATATACAACCTTGTGGTTCAACATCAGTATTTTATGGTTTATGACACTTATTTTTATTACGACATTATACTTCAACCTCCCTCGACTTGCGTACATTTTTTGGTCCAGAATAAAATTTAGCGAAAAAGACAATTAGTATTGTATCAATAAGAAATGATATTATATTTGCAGCCCCAAATTATTTGGGCGATTAGCTCAGTTGGTTCAGAGCACCTGGTTTACACCCAGGGGGTCACAGGTTCGAATCCTGTATCGCCCACTAAAATTAAAAGCTTCTCATGAAAATGGGAAGCTTTTTTGTTTTAAAGTCATATGCACACAACCTATATTCTTTACTCTAAAGCAATTAACAAATACTACATTGGATAAGCTGCCGTTGAAATATTTTTTCTATTGAAAAGAAATTTATCAGAAATACCACCGAACCATTGCTTTTACCATTCATCATTCCATTTGTTATAATCGTGTTAAAGGCCACAAAAAACAACCTGTGTTAGAAGAAAACTGCGACATTCGCGCACTTGTAATTTATGAGAACTAAACAACTAATACTGAGCGCTCTGTGCTTATTACTTTTCCTTTTTTCGATAAACGGAAAAGCGCAACGACCACAAAAAGGAGGTTCCCAAACACTCTACACAATTTTAGGTAAACTACTTGATGACCAAGGAGAGCCTATTCCATACGCGTCAACAGTTTTATACAACACAGCCGACTCTTCAATTGTAAAAGGAATGGCTACCAATGCAAATGGGTATTTTGAATTGGATACCAAGCCCGGAAATTATTTCTTAAAAATCAGTTTTCTTTCTTTCGAAACTAAAGTGATACCAAACCTTGTAATTACCAATGCTGATATCAATCTGAAGTCTGTTACGCTTACCCCTTCAGCAACGGCTTTAGAGGCGGTAAACATAGAAGCCGAGCGGCCCCAAATGGAATTAAAACTTGACAAACGTGTTTATAATGTGAATCAAGATTTAGGAAACAGAGGCCAAAATGTAACTGATATTCTGGACAACATTCCTTCAGTTGAAGTAGATGTAGAGGGAAACGTCAGCCTTAGAAATAGTCAAAACGTAAGAATTTTAATTGACGGTAAACCTTCAGCTTTGGTAGGTGTTAGCTCAAACGAGGCCCTTCGATTGATTCAAAGTGATCAGATAGAAAGAGTAGAGATTATTACAAATCCCTCGGCCAGATACGATGCTGAAGGTGAGGTGGGGATTATAAACATCATTCTTAAAAAAGAAAAGAAAAAAGGCTTGAACGGAACCTTTGAAGTACGTGCTGGGTACCCTTATAATTTAGGCGGATCATTCACTTTGAATTATCGAAAAAACAAACTGAATTTTATTGTGGGTTATGGCCTTTCGTACCGTGAAAGACCCGGGCAAGGAAACACCTATCATCAAATTATTCAACCGGATACTACGTTCAGCTATACTTCAAAAAGAGACCACAGCAGAAATGGTGTAAACAACAACTTACGACTTGGTTTTGGGTACGATTTCAACAAATACAACAACATCAGCTTGTCAGGTAATTACAATTACGGACAGGGTTACAACGATGCAACGGTGATTTATAAAGATTTTGACAATAACGAAGAGTTGAGTCAAACTTCAAATAGAATTGAAGACGAATACCAAGACAGAACTTCTTACCAAGGCCAATTTAATTATACTCGAACCTTCAAACGTAAAGGACTCAAGTGGACTGTAGATGCTAGTATAATGAGTAGCGAAAGCAATGAAGATGCTGACCTTAGCGAGACTAGTGACATACCTTCAGTTGAAGATCTAATTCAGAATGCGACTACCACTGAAAAAGACGCTCGTAACTTAGTTCAATCAGACTTTGTAATGCCTTTGGGTGAAGAGGGGAAACTGGAAATGGGTGTTAAAGGAAATTGGAGAACAATTGTAAACGACTATGATGTTACTGAATTTGATGGAACTTCTTGGAATGATATTCTCGAGTTAAACAACACCATGGAATACACCGAAAATGTATTGGCCGCCTATTTAATGGCCGGAAATAAGACAAAAAAGTTTTCGTACCAAGCTGGCTTGAGATTAGAAAATTCAACCATTATTACCGATTTTAAACACACAAACGAAGTAAACCGTAGAGATTATTTAAGCCTTTTTCCCAGCGTAAACGTTTCTTACGAATTCAAAAAAAATCAATTTATTCAAGGAAGTTATAGCCGACGTATATCAAGACCCCGTCACTGGTTTTTATTCCCGTTTTACAACCTTACAGATAACAGAAACATTTCAAGAGGTAACCCAAATTTGAACCCAGTTTTTACCGATGCTTTTGAAATTGGTTATATGAAAAGATGGAAAAACGGAAGCAGTATTTTGGTAAGCCCATATTACCGCTATTCGACAGGAACCATTGAACGCATTTTGTTACCTGACAGCAACGGAATTAACTATCGTTTTCCTATAAACTTAGGTACTCGAAATTCTTTTGGGTTAGAAATTTCTGGAAATACACAAATTAAAAAGTGGTGGACATTAAACGGTAGCTTAAATCTATTTAGAGAAATTACTGAGGGTAAATACGAAAACCAAGATTTTAATGCTGACACCTATGCTTGGAACGGCCGTTTGGTAAACAAATGGAAAATCAAGAAAAAATATTCTGCACAAGTTTCATTTAACTACCGATCTAAAAGACAAACTACACAGGGTGAACGATTACCTATGTACCACTTCGACATTGCCGCGGCAATGGATTTGTTGAAAGGAAATGGCACCCTTACTTTAAGCGTGCGCGATGTGCTGAATACTCGTATGCGTAGAAATATTTCCAGCGGAACCAACTTCTACGATGAAACTGACTTTCAGTGGATGTCACGAGCAGCCGTGTTGACGTTTTCTTACCGCCTAAACCAAAAGAAACGACCTCAGCGAGGTGGTGGCGGTGATTTTGGCGGAGGAGAAATGGGAGGATAAATTATGGAATCCTATTTGTAAAGAGTCTTTATATAAACTTAAAACTCTTTCAGATGCCAAAACATGTTCAGCCTATTAGTCTTAGAAACACTTTTTCATGTTCTCAAAACTGGGATGAAATGTCTCCTGATACTCAAGGGCGGTTTTGTTCAAAATGCTCAAAATCTGTTCTAGATATTACCCCTCTCACCGATTTTCAAATTAAAATTTTAGCAACGAAACACCCTCAAGGGTTTTGCGCAAAGGCCAATACTCATCAACTAAACCGACCTATTGGACCAATTGAAAGAACGAAACCAGGATTTCCATTAGTTCCATTATTGGCAGGGATTATCACATTATCGTCACCAAGCTTGCTATTTGCACAAACCCAAGTTCAGCCCATTGAAGATGTAATTATTTTAAACGGTGAAGCACACTGTCCTACATTAAAAGGAAACCCAACCAACCGAATTATTGATTCAGTAAGCGGTTATGTTTACGACCAAGAAACAAGCGAACCAATTCCGTTTGTTCAGATTTATGTGAAGGGCACTAAACTCGGTTGCCTTTCGGACATTAACGGGAATTTCAAACTCATGATACCCGATTCTATGCAAGCCGCCTCATACGAAATGATTTGTTCATTTATCGGATATGAAAAGAAAGCAATCATTGTTCATTCTAAGCAAGTAGAATTGCCTATGGTTATTATGAGCACCCAAATTGTAGGATTAATGATGGTAGAGCCTCATGCAATTAAGCCTAGTAAAAGAAGGCGAAAGCGCAACAAGTAATTTAGCATTCTTTACGCACGATAATGACTGAGGTTATCACTTCTGATTAATTTTACATCATGACTTTTCGCAAGAGAATATACCTTTCTATGATTTTGGTCGTTTTGGTTTCATTTGCCATAATTGGAACTATAACCATTTGGTATACCCAATACGAAAATGAAAAGTATCATCTCGAACGCCTAGAAAGAAAGGAGCGAGCCATTATGGTTTCTCTCAAATACTTTTTGGCTTCTCATCAAAACGATTCACTTGCCTTTTATACTCGCGATTTGCATTTAAAGGTCGAGGAAGTAGCAGATATCAATAAGTTAGACATTATACTTTTTGATTTAAGTGGCCAATCTTTTGCCGCATCTGACTACGGTTTTTTCGACTTAGGGTATATTCCTAATATATTACCAAAAGATGTATTACAAGAACTAGAATCAAACAATGGCTCACTAGTTAACGAAGTTGCTATTGGAGAAGAGAATTACCTTTTTGCGTTAAAATACTTAGAAAGTGAAAACGGAGAACCATTAGCTATAATCCATGTTCCCTATTTTAGAAGCGAGCAAGAATTTAAAGAGGAAACAACCGTGTTTTTACAAGCACTAACACAGGTTTACGCCTTTTTATTAGTTCTTGGGTTATTGATTGCATATCTGCTTTCAAACTCCATTACAAAAGGTTTAAAACGACTGGAAGAAAAAATTAAAGTCCTTACCCTACAAGGAGATAATCAAGAGGTGGAGTGGAGTGGAAATGATGAAATAAGTTCATTGGTTGATGCCTATAATCAAAAGGTAAGAGAATTAGAATCAAGTGTTGATTTATTAGCTCAGAGTCAACGTGAAAGTGCTTGGAGAGAAATGGCTAAACAAGTAGCGCACGAAATAAAAAACCCACTTACTCCCATGCTTTTGCAAGTTCAAATGCTGGAAAGAAGCTGGAAAGATGGGCGCGAAGATTTTTCTGCACGCATGGATAAATTTCACGTTTTGATGACCGAGCAAATTGAAACGTTAAGCAGAATTGCTACTGAGTTTTCCAACTTTGCCAAATTACCCGAAGCACAATTAGAAGATGTTTCTGTAAACGATTCTGTAAATAAGGTCTGTTCGTTGTTTAACCAGAATAGTGCCTACACATTAGAGGTTAACCTATGTCATGAAAACGCTTTTATTAGTGCCGACAAAAACCAAATGGTTCGTGTACTGAACAACCTAATAATGAACGCGGTTCAAGCTGTTGAAGGTGTCGATTCTGCTAAAATTTCTGTAGTTACCAACTGTGATAAAAACGATGTTACCATTAAGATTACTGACAACGGAATAGGAATTGAAAGACTTCAAATTAGTCGAATTTTTGAACCAAACTTTACCACTAAAACTGGAGGAACAGGTCTTGGACTCGCTATGGTAAAGAGCATTATTAATAACATTGGAGGTGAAATTTCTGTAACTAGTGAAAAGGGTAATGGAAGCACCTTTATTTTAAATTTGCCACGTCTTAAATAAAAAGGCATTGTTGTAGGAAATTTTGGGATGAAAATTTAACCTGTAATTGTCCTAGAATAAAAATGATATTCTAGAAAGTTACGGTTAATGATAACGCTTTTAAGCCACTTCATTCTCTTCTCACATAGAGATTCCCGCCTCCGCGGGAATGACGAAACTCTAGCAATATTCTGTAACAATGCATTAATAAAAAATTAAAATGAGCTATAACAATATACTTACAAGCACTGAAAACGGAATTGAAACCATTACCATTAACCGTCCAAAACAACTTAACGCGTTAAACAAAGAAACGATTGAAGAATTAAGCTCAGCTTTTACTTCTGCAGATAAAAATTCAGATGTACGCGTAATTGTTATTACAGGATCAGGCGAGAAAGCTTTTGTTGCTGGTGCAGATATTAAAGAGTTTGCCAACTTCTCAGTTGAACAAGGTGAAATGCTAAGTAGAAAAGGTCAAGAAATTCTTTTCAATTTAGTAGAGAGTTTAAAAACTCCAGTTATTGCTGCCATTAACGGTTTTGCTTTAGGCGGCGGACTCGAATTGGCAATGAGCGCTCACATTAGAATCGCTTCTGAGAATGCTAAAATGGGCCTTCCTGAAGTTTCTCTTGGCGTTATTCCGGGTTACGGAGGCACTCAACGTTTGGCTCAATTAGTTGGTCGTGGCAGAGCCAACGAAATGGTGTTTTCTGCACAAATGATTGATGCTAATCGCGCTTATGAAATGGGATTAGTTAATCATGTGGTTTCTCAAGAAGAATTATTGGCTACCGCTACAAAATTAGCAGGCAAAATAGCTCGAAATTCACCCACAGCAATTGGTTTGGCCATTGAAGCAGTTAATGCTGGTTTTGTTGACGGAGTAAACGGAATGGATGAAGAAATACGTTTGTTTGGAAAATCATTTGGTACTAAAGATTTCTCTGAAGGTACTACCGCTTTTATCGAAAAACGAAAACCAAGTTTTACGGGAGAGTAGTTTTTTATCGAAACCAGAACATCTTTTTAATCAGCTTCAATCTTTTAACCATCACTAAATTTGATTCCCTAATTTAGTTTTGAAATGAAAAAACAAACCGGCATGAAAACTATTAGCACCATTCTATTCTTCTTCTTCACGAGCCAACTATTCTGCCAAGCCCATTGGTCAAAAATATCGAATCAAAGCCTTTATTGTTTGGTTCAAACCACGGCCGGTGACTTCTGGGCAGGTACAGATTCTGGAGTAGTTAACACCAACTTTAATACACTAAACACGCATTACGCCAACACTTTCCTTTCAGGAAATAACAACTATAAAAAAATAGTGATTGACGGGCTAAACAAGCTCTATTTACTTACAAATAATAGACAGTTATATAGCTTTAACACAAATACACTTACATGGGGTTTTGAATTTTCAAGTGTAAAACAAATTGAATCAGACGACTCGGGAAATATTTGGGTCTTGCTTTATGGCGGGAATCCGATCAAGTTAAAAAAAACAGGAGAATCGAGTTTCAAAGACTTCAAATGGCAATTACCATTTAGCACAAATCAATATCTGTTTAAGAGTAAAAAAGGGGTTATCACCTGTAATTATATAATAAATGAATTTCATGTTTTAGATTCCACTGGATTGATTTCTACCATTTTAATAGATACAAACAAAACAAACGGGCAGTTAATAATGGACAACAACGGTTTTATAGCCGAACAGAACCTTGGTGAGTTTGTTATTTACCCGAGCCAAACAGTCAGTTCTCAATCTGTTGAATTCAACTTAATAAGCATCAATTCAAACACAAACCAATACAAACTTGACCCCTTTTATAATTACAGTTCGAACTCAAATAACCAATGGGGACAAGCTCAATACTGCCATTCAAATGGTAACGAACTAATATTCCATATTCAAGAGGCGAATTTTAACCCTGGTCATGAAGAGCCAGACAACTATTTTATTTCCGACAATGGTGGCTTTAAATTTGGTGACCATCGCTCTGGTCTAGGAACTGCGAGTGTTAGAAATGTTTACTCGTCGAACGGAACCCTTTATGTGGTTTCAAAATTAGGGGTATACATGACTAGCTTATCTAATATTCCTACTAATCCAAACACTCATTTAGACCCATATCATTTTGGTGGATATTTTTCTCCAACGGGATCAATGTTCGGGAATCAATTACACCCCGATAATGAAATAGTTTCGGGGTCTAGTTCTTCCGTTCAATTTAACCGAAAAGGGAATTTAATTTTTCATGCAGTTCCATGGTTTGCTGCTAAAAACAAATCAAATAACAACCTTCACGTTTCTGCTCAAATGTTTGAACGAGGTGATGAAGATGCACGATTTTACAATGGGCCAATTTCAAGTAATTATGATGACTATTCCATTCCTTGGATTCAAAGGGTAAATAGTTCTGAAATTGATGCACATAAAAGAGACTACGCAAAACCGCATTACAAAATGCCTGAGTCCATTCAAAATTGGCCTGCACACGGTTTTCAAAAGTATGGACAAGCTTTATGCTTGGCGCCGTTTGAAGATGTAAACGGGGATGGGTATTACAGCCCTAGTTTGGGAGACTATCCCAAAATAAGAGGCGATGAAGCCGTTTACTGCATTTACAATGACGACAAAATAAAAAGAGATTCAACATTTAAAAATCTAGGCATAGAAATACACGCTATGTATTATCGATTTAATAATACATCGGATGTTAAAGCACTTCAATCTGTTTTTATTCATTACGAAATAATAAATCGATCAAACAACAATTATGACAGTTTAAAAATTGGACTCTTTAATGATTTTGATATCGGTTGCTCTCAAGATGACTACATTGGCTGTAACCCGAAAGGCAATACCTTTTTCGCCTATAATGGAGATTCATACGATGAAGACTGTATAGGAATGAAAGGGTTTGGTTCAAAACCTCCGGTAATGATGGTGACAACCCTAAGCGATTCATTAGCTGGGTTTTCCTTCTTTAGTAGTGGCTCGGGAAGCTTTCCTTTGGCAACTCCGTTTAGCGACACTGAGTTTAACCACTATTTAAACGGAAGATTGAATGATGGAAGTCAAATGGTTCATGGTGGACAGGGATATAAGATATCAGGATCTTCGGATACTATACCCACAAAATTTATGTTTCCTGGAAATTATAATGGGCTACCAGAATGGACTGATAAAACAGCCGGAAACACTCCGGGAGATCGAAGAGGTGTTGGCACAATTGGCCCTTTTGAGCTAAACAGCCAAGAAGTTAAAACCTTTGATATAATGTACCACGTAGGGTACGACCCAATAATTGGATATGACTTACAAAATATTGGAAGAGATGTTGAGCTACTCAAGACCTTCCATTCTAACCAAAATTATTCGAACAACACCTACATCTGTTCTGGTGTACCAATTGATCTTTCCAAAGATGAGTCATTCAACACAAATGAACTTGTTGTAGTTTACCCGAACCCAAGCACAGGTAAGCTTAACCTTAAAGTCACTAAAGATGAACTGTTTCACATTCGTTTAACTTCCATTGACGGTAAACAGGTATTAAATAAAAATATACGATTGCTTGAGGGTGATAACCCTTTTGATTTCTCACATCTTAATTCGGGAACCTATATGCTTAACTTAGAATCTGATCAGGTTGAAACTTCTAAAAAGCTAATCATTCAGCACTAACCCTCTACTCTCCCTCTCGAATAAACTCTTCTGGAAATATCGCTTCACCGCGGTATTTTCTCATGAGTTGAATTAATGCAACTACATCTTTTTGGCAATAGTTTTTAATGCGTTCCAAGTCGTTGTTTTTATAATAAACGGAGCCTACCATGCTGCCGTCTATATCGTCTTTTGGAGTGGGAATATCAAAAGCTGCTGTGAGTAAATTCAGTGAAGTATAGTTTTTAAAGTCACCAAACTTCCAGAGTTCCATGGTGTCTAAATGTTGAATTTCCCAGGGCTTTTTACCAGCAATATCTAGCAGTGTCGGCAGTTTCAATTCGTTGATTAAAATTCGTCTTCCTAAATAAGGAAAGTCAAATTCTTTACCATTATGCGCGCACAGCAATTGCTCATTTCCTGAAAAATATCCATTCAGCAAATCAATAAACTGTTGGAGCAGCACTTTCTCGTCGTGTCCGTAAAACGATTTCAAACGAATTTCTCCAGAGTATATAAACCCGACTGAAATGCAAATTACTTTTCCGAATTCTGCATAAATACCAGCCCTTCCGTAAAGCTCTTCCGGGGTTTCTTCGTTTTTAGCTAAAAATCCTGCTTTTAAATCCCATAGTTTTTTCAACCTTTCAGGAACTTCAGAATAGGTTGAATATTGGGGAACTGTTTCTATATCAAGAAACAATACTTTACTTAAGTCTAATTGTGAAAGCATATCGATTTAATGAATGGTTAACGCCTTCAAAAGTAATAAAATGGTTTTTTACCACTCAACCACCAACTTTCCCATGCTCTTTCTACTTTCTAAAAAATCGTGAGCTTCACCTAGCTGATCAACTTTATAAACTCCACCAACATGAGGTTTTGCAACACCTTCTTGATAAAGACGATAAACGTTTTTCAAACATACTTGTAGCAAATCTGCCTTATAATCAGCAATGCGTAACATGTTTACTCCGGCCCAAGTCTGAGACTTCATAATGTTACCAACCGGCAAATGCAATCCAAATCCAAACGCAACTTTAAGTAATGAAATAATTCCACTTTTCTCACGAGAAGAAGCTCCATAAGGTACTATTCGCCCTCCATATGCCAACACCTTGAGAGAGTCTCTGAAATTTTTACCACCAACAGGGTCAAAAATGACATCAACTTTTTGCTTGCCTCTAATCTTTGTAATTTCTTCCACAAAGTTGTCTTTAACATAGTTAATGGGGTGGTCAACACCTATTGATTTTAAATACTCAAGCTTTTTCGGAGAACTAGCTGTACCATAAACCTTACAACCCTTTGATTTAGCAATTTGGACCAATGCCGTTCCAACTCCACCGGCCGCGGCATGAACTAGAACATGCTCTCCTTCATAGATATTGATGGCTTCACAAGCTGCAAACCAAGCGGTGCAATACTGAGTAGCCAATGCAACTGCATCTCCGTTTGACATGTCAGCATCTATTTTTTGTACTCCCCTATAATCGGTTACAACAGTTTCAGCATAACTACCAAAACGTGTAAATGCCGTTACGCGATCACCAACCGAAACATTGGTTACCTCATCACTTACTTCTGACACGGTACCAACACATTCATAACCCAAAATAGCTGGCAAAGTCGGGCAGTCGTTATAAACTCCCTTTCGTGACATAACATCGGCAAAGTTCAACCCAAAAGCATCAACTTTTATCTTCACTTGTTCGCTACCCAATTTAGGTTCTTCTACTTCAGACAACTGAAAGGATTCTTTTCCCGAATTGCCGAATTGTGTTAATTGAAATGCTTTCATAATTTTATTATTTGATCTTCGAGACTGTGTATTTCATACCTCAAGTTTATCCCTAGTCGATCTTGTAATTCCTCGCCTTGGTTTATTAACTTTCCTAAAAAGTGTTGATGAGATTTTGAGAGCGGTTGAAAAGCTTTGTGTTCGCAACCAGAAACAAACTTGTTCATCAGTTTTATATCCTTTTTTGTTTGCTCACTAAAAAACAAATCACTTACTCTGTCCCAAACATAATCAATAGCCATTTTATTAGGGTGTACAAGGTCTTCTTGAAAAAAACGATAATCACGTAAATCGTCGATTACCCACTCAAATGCTGGTAAATAGTAGCAATTAGAAAATTGTTTGGTGATTTTATGAACTGAACGAATTAGCTCCGATTTAGAGATGTTGTTTTCGATCAAACCATCGCGTATGTGCCTCACAGGGCTTACGGTAAACACAATTTTAATATCCGGGTTTAAATGCTTCAAATCAGAATAGAGTGATCGAAAAGAATCAATAATATCATCCGTATCTAAGAACTCTCTTCTAAATTCTTGACTCGGAATTTTATGACAATTAGCTACAATTTTCTTTGTTTCCAAATTCCGATATACCCAAGCGCTACCAACAGTAATAAACAGGATATCCGTATCCTCTAAGTGTTTATGGCTCGAACGATTTAAGCGATGAATTTCCTTTATTAACCCTTCTTGAGAATCATTGGAAACAATACTATGATGGTTCCAAGAAAAGGTTGTTCCATCGCGAGTTACAAAATCACTTTCTGAAGGCACTGCTTCATGAATAAATGAACTTAACCCTTCAAAAATTGAAATAGGATTAAACAACACCCCCATTGGATTGATTACACCATTAAATTTAAACCCTTCAAACCTATCGCCTATATTTTCAGCAAAACAACTTCCCATAAAAAACAGTTTAGACCGATAGTTTATTTCGAAGGGAAGTTCATAATTTGATAATTCGGTTCTAAATTTCATATGTGATTCAACTAAAAAAAACTAATAGATATCCTATGCTAAGTTGCTGGATTCAAAATTCGTCTAAATTTGATAAATATCTGATTGAATATGTCTGAAAGTAACAACGAAGATTCTAATAGTTCTTCTAAAGAAGAAACTAAATCATCATCTACAGAAAAAGCCTCCAAAATGGCGGAAAAAGCTTTTGAAAAAGTAGTGCCTGAGGAACATCATGAAAAAATTAAAACTGGATATAAAGAACTTTTAGCGGGTATTCGCCATTACTTAAACATTCGCGAGGGTGTTGACATTACTGGAACTGTTGAATCGGTTAAAGCCGACGTAGAATTTAAGGGCTATAACATTTACATTCTCGTTTTCTCAATATTCATTGCCTCTATTGGGTTAAATGTTAACTCAACGGCAGTAATAATAGGCGCGATGCTTATTTCACCACTAATGGGACCTATTGTTGGTGTGGGAATGGCAGTAGGAATTAGCGATATAAAACTACTTTATAAGTCGTTAAAAAACTTAGGAATCACTGTTCTGTTTTCGGTAGCAACTTCATTTATTTATTTTAAAATAAGCCCTATTCATGAAGACAGTCATGAGTTACTGGCTCGAACCACTCCGACCATACTAGATGCATTGGTTGCCATTTTTGGAGGCTTAGCTGGAATTATGGCCGCCTCTCGTAAAGTAAAAACAAACGCTGTTCCAGGAGTGGCTATTGCAACAGCACTTATGCCTCCACTTTGTACTGCTGGATATGGTCTTGCAAACGGAAACTTTAATTATTTCTTTGGCGCCTTTTACTTGTTCTTACTCAATTCAGTTTTTATTAGTCTTTCTACTATAATTGTTGTTAGGTATGTTGGGTTTCCCAAGGTTGACTTCATTAATCCTAGAAGAGAAAAACAAGTTAAACGATATATCTACGCTTTTATAATTGCTGTATTGGTGCCAAGTGGCTTTATTTTTTGGAATGTAATACAAGAGTCATTATTCAATCAAAAAGCTTCTGAATTTATCGCCGAACATATCGAAAACGATCACACTTCAGTTATCAATTCGGTTATTGAATACAACTCTGAAGGCGGTACCATTAAACTCTTTTTAATGGGAGAAAGGCTTACTGACCAAGACATTGAAGAGCTGGAACATGAAATGATGATGGTAGGCATTGAAAACACGAGGTTAATTATTAGACAGGATAAAGACATTACAAGTGACCTAAAAGACGACATATCCGGAAAGCTAAGAGATGAAGTAAAAAGTGGAATTCTAGAAGAGATGTTTAATGTTAACCGTAAGGAATTAGCCGAAAAAATGGAAGTGATTTCTTCTTTAGAATCTAAACTGCAAAGACTATACGGTGACTCAATACCAGCTCATGTATTAAGAAAAGAAGTGCATTTGTTATGCCCTGAAATAGAGTCCAATTATTTTGCAACTATTGAGCATAAATTAAACGGTGTCTCGGACACAATGCCGACTGTATTTGTTCATTGGGCCGCTAAAACACCAACAAAAACTAAGCTTGAGCAGACTAAAGAGCTAAACAAATGGCTTCCCGTCAGGCTACAAATTGATACGGTACGAATAATCGAGTATTAGGCTTTTGCTAAGGTAAAGGTGAAGGCGGCACCTCTATCTTTTTCTCCGGTAACACTAATTGTTTGGTGGTGAGCATCCAGTATGTGCTTAACAATTGCCAGGCCCAGGCCGGTACCACCAGCATGCCTTGACCTACTACTATCCACACGATAAAACCGCTCAAATAAACGAGTATGATGTTCTGGTGCAATTCCAACACCATCGTCTTTTACCTCAACAAAAACATTATCGCCAAGGTTCTCGAAACTAATGGTAGTGTTTCCTTTTTCTTTACCATATTTAATCGAGTTCATAATCAGGTTTGTCAATACTTGGTCAATTTTTGAGCGATCTGCATTAACAAATTGAACATTGCTACTTGGTTTGCGTACTTTTAAGGATATCCCCCTTTTATCTGCTCGGTCTTTTAAATTTTCAGTGACCTCAGAAACCAACTTAATCAAATCAAAATTTTCAGTTTTAAGGTAATCTTTTCCACTTTCTAGTCGTGTAATACTATCTAAGTCACGTATTAAAGATTCAAGGCGCTCAACGTTTTCAGCCGCCTTTTTCAAAAAACGTTCACGAATGGATTCATCTTCAACTGCCCCTTCAAGCAGTGTTAATATATTCCCTTGAATAATAGTTATGGGTGTTTTTAATTCATGACTCAAGTTTCCAACAAACTCTCTTCTAAACTGTGCTTGGTCTTTTAATTGTTGAATTTCTTGTCGGTAATCCTGAGCCCAACTTTCAACATTGCGATTAATGTCTTTAAATACATCAGTATCCATATCAACCTTCATTGTTGCTAATGGCCTACCAATTTTTTCGGCATGAATAGTTCGGTATATCAACTTAATTTTTTGGTCGATATATATTTCCAAGAACCGATAATAAATGTAGTAGCCTACACCAAATAGAACAAAAGGTACGGGAACAAAAATGAGCCCCTTAGGCAGTCCTATTAAATAAGTTACAGGTATAACAAGGATTATAGTGATAACGGCTGCTGAATATAGTCCAGCACGTATCGCTATTTTTTTGGGTGTTAAGGCATTTCTCACTTGCCAAATTTATATCCTACACCCTTAATGGTCTTTATAAATTCGTCGCCAATTTTTTCACGCAATTTTCTGATATGAACATCAATCGTTCTATCGCCGACTACCACATCATCACCCCAAACGGTGCTTAAAATAGTTTCTCTAGTAAAGACCTTCCCTTTCTGAGAAGTCAATAAACTCAAAAGTTCAAATTCTTTTTTGGGTAGCGAAAGCTCGTTTTCCCCCACACGCACCAAATACTTTTCACGATCAATAAAAATTCCATCGACCTCTTCCACTTCCATTGGCTTAACCCCTCCTCGTCTTAACATAGCCTTAATGCGACTAATTAAAACCCTGGGCTTAACTGGTTTCGAAATATAATCATCAGCTCCGGCATCAAACCCAGCAATTTGAGAATAATCTTCTCCCCTAGCCGTTAAAAAAGCGATGTACGAATTCTTGAGTTTTTCAATTTGTTTTAGCTCAATACAAGTCTCCATCCCATCCATTTCTGGCATCATTACATCCAACAAAATCAGGTCTGGTATAACTTTTTTGGCTTTTTCAATTGCATCCCTTCCGTTGTTACAGGTATGAACCTCAAAACCTTCCTTTTCTAAATTGTAAGAAAGAATCTCAAGAATGTCTTGTTCGTCGTCTACTAGGAGTAATTTTTGTTTTTGCTCTTTCACTTTTTTTCGCTTTTTAGCTAACTCAAATGTGGTTTTATTACTACCCATGCACTGTTTCCTTAATGTTAAGTAAAGATTATTTTAAGATTTTCTAAAGTACATAAAGTGCTTGGATTATTAATAATTAAGTAAAGATTTAGGAACCTTAATTTACGGACACCTGAAGTTATTTTGCACTCAGATTACGCTAAATAAATAGTTATGAATCGAATTTATTCAATCCTTTTAATTTTAATAGCCTTTACGGCTGTTAACGCTTTTGGTCAAAACGGGTCGCTTTCTGGTAAAGTAACAGAAACTATTGATGGCCAAATTATGGCTGTGCCTTTTGCGAACGTTGCAATTATTGAGTCGCTTCAAGGAACCACTACGAACTTTGATGGAGAATACAACCTTACTAACATAAAACCAGGCACTTATACACTTGTAATTTCATTTATCGGCTACAAACCAGACTCTGCTTCAGTAACCATTGCCGAAGGAGAAAACAAAACATTGAACAGAACTCTAGGTAAAAACTCTGAAATGTTAAAAGAGTTTGAGGTGGTTGCTAAAGTTAACCGTGAGTCAGAAAATATATTACTGCTTGAACAAAAAAACGCAGTAGAAATTAAACAATCTATCGGTTCTCAAGAATTAGAGAAAAAAGGAGCATCCGATGTAGCAACTGGCCTAACTAAGGTTACTGGTATTTCAATTGTTGAAGGCCGAAGCATGTTTGTTCGTGGATTAGGTGATCGTTACAACTTAGCTACTTGGAATGGAGCATTAATTGCTTCTCCAAATCCAGATCAAAAGGTAGTTCCTTTGGATTTGTTTCCAACTGACATTGTATCTGCTTTGGGAATTGACAAAACCTTTCAGCCAAAATATTTTGCTGATTATGCTGGTGCAAGAATTGACATTTCTTCAAAAGATTATCCAGAAGACCCTTTCTTTAAAGTTGAATTGGGAACAAGCTTAAACACCAGAACTACTTTTCAAGACTTTGAAGGTAGAAAAACTGGTAAATACGAGTTTTTAGGATACGATGGCGGCAACAGAGATTTACCAGCTCAAATCGCTTCTAAAAACAACAACCTTTACAATACTGGAAACAACGAAAACGATGAATACCCTTACACCACTAACCTAAATAACAACCAATACACTGCCATGCCATCTACTTCAATAGGAGTTTCTGGCGGAAACTACTACAAACTAAAAAACAAAAGCGGGTTTGGGTTTTTAGCTTTAGCAAATTTTGATAACAAGTACCAAACTAAAGAAGGAGTTGCTAGGGTTTTAAAAGCCGACAGAGGTATTATGACCGACTACGAATTTATTTCTCATGAGTATACCACTAGCACAACTCTTTACGGAAACCTTTACTACAAATTAAATGACAAGCACAGTGTAAGCTTAAACGGCTTGTTTATCAATAGTTCTGAAAACAACGCAACTACTCATAATGGGTTTAACAACGATCAAGGTGTGAACCTTATTACTTCTAGAAACCCATATTTCCAAGATAAAATGTACAACGTACAAATGGTTGGAAAGCATAAATTCTTAGCACAAGACAAATTATCAGTTAATTGGAATGGTTCATATTCTCAAGCTGGTAATGTTGAAAAAGACCGAAACCAAAACGTATGGTTAGAAGGTGAGAATGGCGATTATCGTTACAATTCTTTAGATGCTGCATCTAACCACAGATGGTGGTCAGAACTTGACGAGACACAAATGAATGCTAACATTGATATGGATTATAAATTCAAATACATTTCTAAAGAAAAAGATGATAGCAATCAAGGGAAAATCAATTTTGGTTTCAATTACTTAGATAAAGAAAGACAGTCTGACTGGAGACAAGTAAATTACATTTTCAATACGGCTGACACAAACAACCCAATTATTGGTTCTGTAGACCCTGACGATCGTGACGCTACTTTAAACCAAGATAGTTACAACTCAAACTACTTCTCTTTAAAAGAGCAAAGAGATGCTTCTTCTTTCTACATTGGAGAAATGAACATAATGGCAGCTTATGCCAACATCGATTATTATGTTATTCCAGATAAACTTCAATTAATGGTTGGTGTTCGTATGGAAAAATCAACTCAAACTATTCGATACAAAAAATTGAGTGATTTGTACAGCGCTAGAATGAGAGTTAATCAAATTGACACTATGAACTTCTTTCCTTCTGTAGGTGCCAAATATGTTGCTACAAAAAACTCGAACGTTCGGTTTGCTTTTAGTCAGACTATGTCTCGCCCAATGTTCAGAGAAATGGCACCTATTCAATACCTTCCATACTTTGGTGGTGCTCAACAACAAGGAAACGAAAACCTTAAAAACGGTTATGCTTACAACGCAGACTTAAAATATGAGCTTTTCCCAAATCGTGGTGAAATGATTGCGGTTACCGTTTTTGGAAAGTACTTATACAACCCAATTGAAAGAGTAAGACAAGAAGCGGGAACTCCATTAATTACTTTTATCAATACAGATAATGCAATTGTTGCCGGAGTAGAATTAGAAGTAACTAAAAATCTTGGACAAATTATTAAAGCCGATTCAGGTTGGACTAAAAACGTTTTACTTGGTTTCAACGCTTCATATATCTATTCTCAAATTAGTATTGATACCTCAAACTCTGATCAAGGGACAATTAACGTAACTAACGTAAATCGCCAGTTACAAGGTGCAAGCCCAATCTTATTAAATGCTGATATCACTTACCGATTAAATCTTGAGAAATACAATACAGTTTCTTACTTAACTCTTTCATATAACCTATCTGGAAAGAAAATTACTGAAGCTGGTGTATTTGGAATGCCAGACATTTATGAAAACCCTATCAATACTTTAAACTTCATTTGGAAAAACAAAATCAACGATAAATTCAGTGTAGATTTTAAAGTATTCAATATCCTTGATCCTAAGATTAAGAAAACCCAAGAGTTTGACTCAGGTACTGAAATCGTTAGCTCTTACCAGCTAGGACAGACGTTTGCAATTAAATTGGGTTACTCTTTCTAACAAACGATTAACATTAAACCCTTCTGGGTTAACATAAGCTTAATGCTTTGATAAATTAATTTAAAGGCTCTGGTAACAGGGCCTTTCTTTCTTCGCAGCAAGATTTTATTCAAACAAAAAAAAGATGAAAAAGACAAAAACTACTATTAAAACTTTATTGATTGCAACCTTAAGCTTAGG
>JBMYOI010000031.1:0-28885 GCA_049599135.1 Salibacteraceae bacterium | reverse complement strand
ACTCAATTTCTAGACTACAATCGCGGCACTAGAACTGGAAATTACTGGAATGGAGCAAACATTTTAATGAATGACAACAAGGACAGCCTTTTCAGTTATTATGGTAAATACAATCGATCTGGTGAAATGGAGTTCAAAGATTCTGTCAGACTCCGAACAGCTGATTACAATATATCTAGTGATACCCTGATTTATAACAGTAATACCAAAATCAGTAAGTTTTATGGCCCTACTTATATTCAAAGCGATAGTGACCTGATATATACTGAAAGAGGTTGGTCTGACTCTAAAAACAAAATATCTGTATTTACAACAAACGCCTACATTTTCACTAAAGACCAGATGCTATATGGTGATAGTATATTCTACGATCAACAAAATAATATTGGTGAAGTATTTTACAACGTTAAAATGATTGACACAACTAACCAGTTTATGATTGAAGGCGAATACGTTTACCTCAACCAAGAAGACAGCACTTCCTTAGTTTTAGGTGAACCTATGCTAACACAATTCTTTGACAATGACAGCTTATATCTCCATGCAGATACGTTGTATTCGTACTATGACTCTAGTAGAACAAACCGGTTAATTCATGCTTACCCACATGGAAAATTTTACAAATCTGACATGCAGGGAAAAAGTGATTCAATTGTATTTAGTGATGCTGACTCCACAATTTCGTTATACCATAATCCCGTGATTTGGTCGGAAGAAAATCAGATAACTGCCAAAACAATTACTATATACAAAACGGGTGATGTGATTGATAAAATGACAATGGATTATAGAGCTTTCATTATTTCTATGGAAGACTCTACTGGCAAATACCCAAAATATAATCAGATTAAAGGAGATAGTATGGTTGGGCACTTTGTGGAAAACAAACTAAAAAAAGTTGATGTTAACCACAGTGGAAAGACCATTTATTTTGCTAAAGAAGACGACGGCCCCTACATAGGAATGAATAAGGCTGAGTCAGAATTTATGGTAATCACCCTTGACAGTAATCAAGTTTCAGAAATACTATTTAAAGTTCTGCCAAGCGCAACCCTCTACCCTATTGAAGATGTTACTCCTAGAATGCAATATCTAAAAAGATTTGTTTGGAGAGTTGATGAACGACCTTTCAGAAAAGAAGAGATTTTTAATTGGAAGGAAGAAGAAGAGATGAAAGGAGAATAGAACACCTCTATCTTCTGTTATCCAACCAATTTAACATCAGGGTATTATGTTTAACTGTTTGAAACCGCTTCCGGCTTCATATATACAACGAACGAAAATCATTTCGGTTGGCTTTACGTCAATAATTAAACTTATTAATAAATGAATGGTCTATTTGAACAGATAATTGGTTGTTTTGAAATTAAGAATGACATATGTTATCATTTCAGGCTTTTAATTGTGCTAAATTCGCAGCGTTATAAAACACGATAAATATTATGTGGGTAATTATTATTTTCTTTCTATTTACTTGGTACGGTTCATTATTATTTCAATCGGGGTTTCACCACCGATATGCAGCTCATGCACAATATGAACTTACACCGTTCAAAGAAAAATTGATGTTTGTATTGTCATGGATTTTTATGGGTCCTAACTACTTAAGTCCTTATGGTTATGGAGTTATGCACAGACAGCACCACGCTTATCCAGATACCCCTCAAGATCCTCACTCTCCAAAATACGATAAAAACGTATTTAACATGATGTGGAAGACTAAGATTCATTACTCTGCCATTTCTAACGAGAAAATGGAAGTAGATGAGCGATTTACCAAGGGGGTTCCAAGATGGGATTCATTCGATAAGTTCGCCAGGGGTTGGGTATCAAGGCTGTCTTGGTCTGCTGTATACATTTATATATTCTACAAATATGTTCCAGAAGATATGATGTACTTATGGGCATTACTACCTTTATCATTACTGATGGCGCCTATTCATGGTGCAATCATTAATTGGGGTGCGCATGTTTGGGGATACACTAATTTTAAAGTTAATGACACCTCTAAAAACTTGCTTCCATTTGACTTTTTAATGTGGGGAGAATGTTACCACAATAACCATCACAAACTTGGTGGTAGTGCAAATTTTGGTGGACAAAGGTGGCATGAAATAGACCCAATGTACTTGGTTATGTTGGTGTTTCATAAAGTGGGATTTTTAAGACTTAAGAAGGTTGAAGGGGTAATTAAATAAACCTCAATTTAAACATATTGAAAAGCCTTTCAGACTCATCTGAAGGGCTTTTTTATGCATTATTGTAGGATAATGTGGGAACAGTCATTTGTCATGACTCGATACATTTTGCTCTCCCGATAATTATTGAGACTACAAAATATTCGAACCTGGTAACTATCGTATAACAGGTTAAAATTTCTTCGCTTGTGACTTAATCTTTGAGCAAAAACACATTGCCTTTACTAGATTTTAAATCTTCTTTTAAAACCTTAACCCATTCATCGACATCTTGATGCTCTTTAGGAAGTGGCTCACTATCATCTTTCAATAATGACTCAATCATGTAATAGAGGTTTAAATCTCGTGAATCACGAGCTGGTTGAAATTGAATCAACTCCCCGCTTTCTATGCTTACCACCAAATTCTTTTCCCTGAGCTCGTGTAAAATATTAATCGTTTTATCCAATCCTACATTTAACTCATTACTTACTTCTTCAGCAGTAACATAAGGAACTTTATCATTGGTGTGTTGTAATAGATTTCTTAAGATTATTACGCTGTATTTAAACCTTTCTACTACCGACATATTATTCTTTTTATAGGTCCTAATCAATTCGTCCATATTCTGAATGGCAAAAGATAATTCAGCACCAAAAAGAACGATTGTCCAGCTTAATTGTACCCAAACTAAAAACAAGGGTAAGGCAGCAAAACTCCCATAAATGCCGTTGTAGCTAGAGACCCCTACTTGGAATGTTATATATACCCAGTTAGTGATTTGATAAATACTACCCGCAACTATTGCCCCAATTAACGCTGATTTGAATTTCACCTTTTTATTAGGCATTATCATATACAGTCCTAAAAACATCAACCATATTAAAACATAAGGCGTAAGGTTTAATGCAAAATTTAATGCTGGACCAACTATTTCTCCAATACCCAATTTATGGGCAACCGCATGAGTATTTGTTCCTATAAAAACAGTAACACTACCCGAAAAAATAAGTAATACAGGTGTGATTAATAACAGAGATAAATAATCCGTAAACTTACGTAGCATCGTTCTTGGAACTTGAATATCCCAGATATCATTAAATGCGTTTTCAATGAGACCAATGGTTTTGAGTAACGTATAAAAAAGTAGAATAACCCCAATTCCAGCAACCACCCCCCCTTTTGCATTGGCCAAGGTATTTTCAGCAAATGCAAACATCTGGATAAGCATATCTTGATTACTCCCTCCTGAAGAAAGTAACTTTTGCCTCAACATTTCCTCAAACCCAAAACCTTTGGCAATACCAAACAGCAATGCTAAAATGGGAACTAAAGAAAGTGCAGAATAATAAGTTAATGCCGCCGCACGAATGCTGCATTTATCAGTAATAAAATCCTGAATAGAAACGACAATAACCTGTAAGGCTCTAACCCCCAACTTAGGGTAACCTGTAAGCTTGTCCGCTAGCAACCACAATTCATTGTCCAAAAAAGTCTTTATTCTATCAAGCATCTTCCAAATCTAATAATTTGCATACTGTGAAGGATTAATTTCGTCGAAAACAACTTCGAATGAAAGACCTTTTGAATAATTATAATGCTCAAAACAAATTCGGGCAGCTGCTAGACATGGATTACCAAATAATTTCAGAAGGAGAAATTGAGTATAAAATGAAAATAAAAGCCGAACATATTGCAATTAACAATACGGCACATGGAGGTTGCATTGCTGGAATGATGGACGCTGTACTTGGCATGGCTGCTTTGAGTAAGGTGGCTAATGAGAATAAATATGTGGCTACAATAGAATTTAAAATCGATTATTTAAACCCTGCTAAAATAGGCGACGAACTAATTGGCATTGGCACAGTAATTCAAAAAGGAAAACGCTTGATTTTTGCCGAAGGAAAAATTATGTGTAACTCAGCAACTATAGCCAAGGCGAGCGGAACTTTTACTGCTTATCCAGCTCAAAAACATCGTCAGGCTTAAATTGCAATGGATACCGGTCGTTAAAACGTACAACATACCTATAAATGGCCTTGCTTTTTTTCTTTTCTGTGAGATATTGTTGATACAAACTGGTATCACGTTGAATTATTTTCTCCAATTCAGATTTTGAATTTCGACTAATTTTTTTGTCTTCAAAATCGATTACTAAATCCACTATTTCATTTCTATAGCCAGATTCGGAGGCCATTACATCGGGTGACCAATCAAAAGGGTCTTCATATATAGTCTGAAATGTCAAATAAGAAATGATACCATTAACATCTATCCGCTTGAAGTTTTCTCGGGTATCTCTATCAACATACATATAAGCATCTCCATGGACACAAATACCCCAAACATCTCTTCGATCAATAATTTTTTGAGAGTCGTTTCTATGAACTAGAAACCTTCTTTGCGAAACTTGAATGTCTTTGCGATAGGTTGCGTTTAGATGAAGGCCAACCACTACACCTTTTCGTTCTAAGGAATCTACAAAACGCCATTGAGCTGGTACCGTCTGAACCCATTTTAAACTAGGTGAGTTGTTTAAAAACTCAATTTCTGACATATAGACTCCGTCATTCATCCATATTTTAGTTGTGTCATCACTTTTCACCCATTGTGCACAACCCAATTGGACAATAAATAGCGCAATAAATAATTGAGACAAGCGAACTGAATTGAAATATAATCCGCTACCGGTTTCCATTAATAATCTAGTAGTTCTTTTATTTTTACGCCGACTTTATCAGCATTTGGAATCATGGTAAATTCTAATGTACTATTCAAAGGAATGGCAGGCATATTTTCAGAACCTATTGCCATAACCGGCGCGTCTAACGACTCAAAACATTCATTCTGAATCTTGCCTACAATACTCATTGCAAAAGAATTCAATAAAGGTTCTTCGGTTACAACTAAACATTTATTGTGTTTTTTCACTGACTCAAAAACCAACTCATCATCCATGGGATATAAGGTTCTTAAGTCAATTACCTCAACTTGTCCTTTGAAATTTTTAGCAGCATTTTTTGCCCAGTAAACACCCATACCATAAGTAACAATACAAATTGAGTTACCGGATTCAACTTGACCCGCATCTGCGTTTAAAGCAATTCTGCCTTTACCAAAAGGGATTATGTATTCTTCATCAGGCTCAATAGTTTTAGCCTCTTCAGTGCCTTTGATTTTACTCCAATAAAGACCTTTGTGTTCAAGCATTACAACCGGATTAGGGTCGTGATAAGCAGATTTCATCAATCCTTTTAAATCGGCACCTGTACTAGGGTAAGCTATTTTAATTCCTCTAATACTAGTAAGTATTGACTCTACAGAAGAACTATGATATGGACCACCACTTCCATACGCACCAATTGGCACTCTTAGAATTGAACTAACCGCCCATTTCCCGTTGGATAAATAATAACTTCTACTTAATTCAGTAAATAACTGATTAAGACCAGGCCATATATAATCAGCAAACTGTACCTCAACAATTGGCTTTAACCCAACCGCAGACATACCAACTGTACTACCAATAATAAATGCTTCTTGAATAGGTGTATTAAATACACGATCGTCTCCAAACTTTTGTGCTAGTGTTGCAGCTTCTCTAAATACACCGCCGAGTCTTCCGCCTACATCTTGACCATAAAGCAAGCAAGAAACATCTTCTTTCATTATTTCCTGAATCGCAAATAAAGCAGAATCAACCATTACTGTTGGCTCTTTCCCTGCAGGTTCACGTTCACCCTTTTCTTCTAAAATTGGAGTTGGGGCGAAATCATAATCAAACAAATCTTCGGGACGAGGATCTTCAGCCGCTAGTGCTTTTTCATATTCCTCATCTACATACTTGATAGCGTTATCATTAATTGTCTTTAATTCAGCTTCAGAAAAACCAATTTCTAACATTTGAGCATACAAAATTGGAAGAGGATCTCTCTTCTCATGCTCATCCAAATCGTCTCTATACCATTCTTTTCGCACACCAGAAGTATGATGACCTAACAATGGAACAGCAGCGTGCAATAAAAATGGACGACGGTCTGTACGCATTTTAGTGATAATTTCTTGTAGAGCTAAATAAGACTCAACAAAATTATTTCCGTTGATAGACTTAATTTCAATTCCCTTGAAACCACTTGCAAATTCCGCTGCGTTTTGAGCGCGAATTTCATCGGCACTAGCAGAAATATCCCATTCATTATCTTGAACAAAATATAACATAGGAATTTGACGCAAAGCAGCCATTTGAAGAGCTTCTGAGTATTCACCTTCAGTTGTAGCTGCATCTCCTATAGAGCAAACTGCTATCGGTAAATCTTTTTTAGTTGATGATGTAATGCCTACTTTTTCTTTGTACTGCATACCCATAGCAGCTCCAGTAATTGGAATAGCCTGCATACCAGTAGCAGAAGACTGATGAGGGATTTTAGGCATCTCGGGTCTATTTAAACTTGGATGCGAATAATAGGTTCTGCCTCCAGAAAAAGGATCTTCTCGTTTTGCAAAAAGCTGAAGCATTAACTCGTAAGGAGTCATTCCAATGCCCAGTAAAATGGAATCATCGCGGTAATAAGGCGCTACAAAATCATCGGGCAACAACTGAAGTGCTAAAGCTAATTGAACCGCCTCGTGTCCTCGCGAAGATGCGTGAACATATTTTGAAGTTACCTTAGCATTATTTTCAAATTTATCGCTCATAGCACGAGCAATGCTCATTAGTCTAAAAGCCTTAGACATAATGCCTTTATCAATTTTTTCAATCCCCTTTGTACTTGACTTTACCGCTTCCATATTATTCTTCAGTTTTTGAAGCCTCTTCATTAAGTTTTGCTTCTGCAGCTTTCTTTAACTTGTTAACTTCAATATTTAGAAGTTTAATTTTCAATTGAATTTCTGAAATAATAGACTTAGTATTTTCAATTTTTGAGTTTGCTTCTTTAAGCAAAGGATTATCACTTTTGGCACTAGAAAAGAATTGTAGGTTGTTTTCTAGTTTCAATAATTCTATGTGAATGGTTTGCTTTCTCTCGTTGAGTTTTCTCCTTTCTTCACTCAATGATTTGATTGGCTCTTTGGCTCCAAGTAATTGATTTACTTTTCCTTGAAATGCCAACTGAACTCTTTCTTCAGCACTTACATCCAAAGAACTGTACGCTTTATCCAAAGCAACTGCAAATTCTTTACTTATCACTTCTTTAGCCTTACCAGGAACATACCCAATGACATTCCAACGATTGGTAAAGTCTAACAATGCCTTTAAATCTTTTTCTTTATCCTTAGTGCTTTTCCATTTTTTCAGATCAGCAATAATTTTATTCTTGTTTGCTAAATTTTCTTTTTGTCGATCTTCTCTACCAGCAAAAAATTCGTCTTTCTTTTTAAAAAACTCGTCAGAAAAGGAACGAAACTTTTTCCAAAGTTTTTGTTCGTCATGTCTTGCCGCACTTCCAGATGATTTCCATTTTTTTTGTAAGTTGATTACTTCTTGAGTTCTCTGCTTCCAATCAAACTTTTCATCTTCTAAGTCAATATCAACTAATTTCTTAGCTTTTTCAATTATTGATTTCTTAACCTCTTTAATTTTTTCTTGTTCACCCTTTATCTCTTTAAAGAAATCGCTTTTATTTTCAAAAAACAAATTAGCTGCTCCCCTGAATTCTTCCCAAATTTTTTGATTTTGATTTTTTGTTGCGAATCCAATCTGCTTCCATTCGGCCTGTAGCTTTTTTATTTTATCGGTAGCTTCAGTCCATTCAGAACTGTTTTTAAATTTAGTTTCAGCATAGCCTAAAATTTGTTCAATTAAAGCCCGCTTCTTTTCTAAATTTTCTTTTTGCGATTCACGTATTCCTTTGTAATGATCTTTGATTCGATCACTAATTTGATGCGATAAATCGTAAAACCTCGCTTTAATTTCTTCCCAGTTTTCTTTAAAGGTTGGACCAATTTGATCCCACTCCATAAGGTAAGCTTTGTGCAAGTTTTCAATTTCCTTAATCTCAGTATGCTCCCTTAGTTTAGACATACGATTAATCAAATCTTCTTTTTGCTCAAGGTTCTTTTTAAGGTCGTTAATTTTTAACTCCTTATAAATATTGATGTGGTAATAAAAGTCCTCTATTTTCTTTCGAAATTCGTTTTGCAAATCCTTGAATCGCTCAGAAGGAACATTCCCGATAGAGTTCCATTTTTCTTGTAATCCATTGAATCGTTTAAAGGCTTCTGAAATTACATCCTCATTTTCAATCACATGTACAAACTCCTTCAAAATTTCTTCCTTACTGGCTAAGTTCTTCAGTTCTTCTTTCTTCTTAGCCTCTTTTTTCTCTTTTAAGATGGCGTTGTATTTAGCATTTAGTTCCTCAAATGCACGATCGAATTCGTCTAACGGCATTTCAAAAAACTCGGCTTTATCTCCATCAGATACAAATTCGGCTAATCTTTGAGCTTTATCTTCTCGTACGTATGTCTTAAACTGAGACGTAACCTCTTCTATTTCAGACTTTAATTCTGAAATATCATCTCTTTTTAAAAGCTCTTTATAGCTAGCTATTAATTTCTCTTTCAACTCCATGTTGCAACTCAATTTCTTTTCAAAGGGAAACAAAAGTAACGTTTACATAGATTCAAAAAAGGTCTATTATAATGTAGAGACAATTCAAGTGGAAGTTATGTTAAAATGAACCGACTATTAACCCAGTATTAATTTTATTATATATTTGCTTAACATTAAGTTAACATTGAGAAAAACATTATACATATTTATAGCATTTTTATTGCTCACTTCATTTGAAGGTTTTAGTAAAAAATTCAATAAAGTAAAGCACTACAAAAATGGCAATGTGAAGTATGAATATGTTCAATATGCCAACCAACTTGTTTGCATTACTTCATATTATGAAAATGGGCAAATCAGCGAAAGAGGCTACTATAAACGTGGAGAACGCCACGGTTGGTTTCAAGACTTTACCGAAGACGGAACGAAAAAGACAACAGCATTTTACCTCAATGATAAAAAAGACGGATTGTGGACTTTCTACAATGAAAATGGCCAAATAAAAGAATACGTTTTTTTTGAAAATAATGCTCTTGTAAAAACAAGTGAAGCATTTGTTACTAAATCTGAATTCAGTGATTAAAAATCAGGATAGAGCAAATATTTTGTTCTCATCTTATTGAAATCAGCCAAACCTTCTTTCCACGTTTCTCTAATTTCATCTTCACTCATACCACTGATAATTTGCTTTTTCAAATCTTTTGTTCCTGCCAACAAATTAATAAACCCAGATTCTAAAAAGAATGGTACTTCATCATCTTTAAGTGCATTATAAGCTTCAATAAGCCAATTAAGCTTTAGCTCTTTTTCAAATGGCATTTCATTGATGCCATATTCCCTTAAATCGTATCCAACACATACTTGGCCTTGTAATTTAGGGTACCTGGCACCTGCAGAAGGGGTAGGTGTAAATTTAAAACCACCTTTAGTTAAACCTGGGTGTCCTACAACCTGAAACGGGTATTCAGTACCTCGACCTACACTAACAACCGTTCCTTCAAATAAACCCAAAGAAGGATATAAATAGATAGACTGCATGTTAGGTAAATTCGGAGAAGGTTTAATGGGAAGCTTATAATAATCGTTATGGTCATAATTCAAACACGGAACGACTTCTAAGTCACATTTTAAGTCTTCACCTAACCAACCTTCATGATTTATCATTTTGGCTAATTCACCAATGGTCATTCCATGCACAAGCGGGATTTTATGCATTCCAACAAAGGATTGATTGTCCAATGATAATAATGGTCCATCAACATAAAACCCATTTGGATTTGGTCGATCAAGGACCACCATTTTCTTGTCCATTTCAGCACAAGCTTGCATAACATAATGCATAGTCGATATGTAAGTATAAAACCGAACACCTACATCTTGAATATCAAAAACTACAACATCAACATCTGCTAAGTGGTCATAGCTGGGTTTTTTGTTCTTTCCGTACAAAGAAGTAAGTTTAAGTCCCGTTTTTTCGTCCCTGCCGTCATTTACATGAGCACCGGCATCAGCTTTACCACGAAACCCATGCTCGGGCGCAAATACTTTTACGACATCAATCTCTTCTTCAATTAAAAAGTCAACAAGATGAACATCGCCAATCATACTTGTTTGATTTGCAACTACGGCCACCCTACTTTCTTCCAAAGTATACCTGTATTCATCGATACGATTTGCACCACAAGTAATTGTATTACTGGTTTTAAAATGCACAACATTTTGTCCCACAACACAGGTTGACAGAAACAAAAGAATCAGGCTAAATAGTTTAATAATTTGATGCATAGTTTGCAATTATCAAATGTTAGACCTTTTTACTTTCTTTTGCACACAAACGTATCCGTTTCGTGAACTACGAATTGTTTATAGCTTATAGAATCATTTCATCGAAAGCCAAATCAGGTTCAATAAACCGTGGTACCCGAGTAATACTCAATATTGCCATTCTGGGAATCTGTTTAGGGTTAGCTGTAATGTTGGTTTCTGTTAGCACTGTAACTGGGTTTCAAAGAGAAATTCAATCAAAAGTTGTGGGGTTTGGTTCGCACGTTCAAATATCCGAATTCAATTTTGACAACCCTCTAAATTTCAAACCAATAAATAAAAACCAAGAATTCTACCCCCATATTGATACTTTACCAGAGATAAGGAAAGTTCAAAGCTTTGCATTAAAAGAAGGTATTATCAAAACGAATGAAGAAATTCATGGTGTTATTGCTAAAGGTATTTCCACCGATTTTGACTGGAATTTCTTTCAACAAAATATTGTCGAGGGTAGCGTTATTCAGTTATCGGACTCTTCTAAATCTAACCAAGTTCTTATTTCCAAACATATAGCAGACAAACTAAAACTGAGGTTAAATGACAAATTCATTGTCTACTTCATTAACGAAGGAAAATCAAGACCTCGAAAGCTCACCATTTCCGGCATTTATAATACAGGGATGGAACAATTCGACAAAGCCTATATTCTAGTTGACATAAAACACATTCAAAAAATAAACGAATGGAGTGATAACGAAATAAGTGGTTTTGAAGTCTTACTCAATAATTACGACGACCTTTTTCGTATGAACGAATTCTTATACAAGCACATTCCTCCAGAATTAAATACCATTTCAATTGTCAGTCAATATCCTGAAATATTTGGTTGGCTAGAATTACAAGATATGAATGTTGTTGTAATAATTTTTCTCATGATCTTGGTCTGTGGAGCAAATATGATTTCAGCCCTTTTAATTCTTATTTTAGAAAAAACCAACATGATTGGAATACTTAAAGCTTTAGGAGCTAAAAATGGAAGTATCAGAACCATTTTTCTAATTATGGCTACTTATTTAATAGTCCTTGGACTATTTTGGGGGAATCTTTTAGGCATTGGGTTTTTGCTTTTACAAGACTCCTTTCACATACTAAAACTAGACCAGGCTTCATATTACATCGATCATGTTCCCGTAAATATTAACCTAATGCACATATTGATATTAAATGCAGGTACAATCGTTTTTTGCCTTTTCTTTTTAATCCTTCCCTCTTATTTGGTTACCAAGATTTCGCCTGTAAAAGTTATTAAATTCAACTAGGACGAATAGCTTTGCAAAAATTTTAATTCCATGCAGTACTACAATAATATTCTTGAAACAATTGGTAAAACTCCACTGGTAAAAATCAACGAGTTAACTAGCGAAGTTGAGGCTCTTGTACTTTCAAAATTAGAAACTACAAACCCCGGAAATTCTGTTAAGGATCGAATGGCACTTCAAATGATAGAAGACGCCGAAAAAGAAGGTTTGATTAAGCCTGGTGGTACTCTAATTGAAGGCACAAGTGGTAATACCGGAATGGGATTAGCACTGGCGTGTATTATCAAAGGGTACAAATTAATCTGTACTCTAGCTGATAAGCAATCAAAAGAAAAAATGGACATTTTACGTGCAATGGGAGCTGAAGTTATTGTGACTCCAACTAGCGTTGCACCTGAAGATCCAAGATCATATTATTCTGTAGCAAAAAGGTTAGCTAAGGAAATACCAAACAGCTTATATGTTAATCAATATGATAACCCAAGTAATGCCAAAGCCCATTATTTAAGCACTGGCCCCGAAATTTGGGAGCAAACAGAAGGAAAAATCACCCATTTTGTTGTAGGCGTTGGAACTGGTGGAACTATTTCTGGTGTTGGCAAATATTTGAAAGAACAAAATCCTAATATTCAAATTATTGGAATTGACACTTATGGCTCAGTTTTTAAGAAATACCATGAAACTGGAATTTTTGACGAAAACGAAATTTACCCATACGTTACTGAAGGAATTGGCGAGGATATTCTTCCAAAAAATGTTGATTTTGACGTAATCGACCATTTTGAAAAAGTTACCGATAAAGACGCAGCAGTTTACACAAGACACTTGGCCCGGAAAGAAGGAATATTTGTTGGTAATTCTGCAGGCGCAGCTATTGCCGGAATTAAACAATTGAAAGATAGATTTAAGAAAGACGATGTTGTAGTTGTTCTATTTCATGATCATGGCAGTAGATATGTTGGTAAAATTTTCAATGACGATTGGATGAAAGACCGAGGATTTTTAGATCGTGAGCAAAATGCTCTTGATTTAATTGAAAACCATAAGGATAAATCTTTGGTAACTGTATCGGCAAATTCATCAGTGGAAGATGCTATTTTGAAGATGAAACAGTTTGATATTTCTCAAATACCAGTAGTTTCTGGGAAGGATTTTGTTGGTTCTGTTTCTGACCACGATTTATTTTCAAAATTGGTAGAAAACCCTTCAATACGAAAATCAAAAGTAAGCGATATCATGAATTCTGCTTTTCCGGTAGTTAAAGCAAATGACACTGTTGAAGACATCAGTAAAATGATTAATAAATCTAATCCTGCCGTTTTAGTGGAAGATGGAAATAACAATTTCCATATTATCACTAAATATGACGTTATTGACGCGCTTCACTAAATGTGGAGATAATTGATCAAATAGGCCATAAACTAAGCGTTTCTAAAAAGGTAAGGCGCATCGTTTCCCTTGTTCCTTCTCAAACCGAATTGTTAGTTGATTTGGGATTAGAAGACAATTTAGTTGGTGTAACCCGCTTTTGCACACATCCAAAACATTTGAGATCAACAAAGCAAATTATTGGTGGAACAAAAGATCCTGATCTGTCCTTAATTAAATCTTTAGAACCAGATTTAATCATTTGCAACAAAGAAGAAAATAGAAAGGAAGATGTTGAGTTTTTTCAATCGAAATATCCGACTTACACAAGTGACATAATTTATTTTGAAGACGCTCTTAACATGATTAACGATGTAGGTTCATTATTAAATTGTGGCATTAAAGCATCCGAATTAGTAAAAGAAATTCAAGTAGGGTTTAATAAACTTGAAAAAACACGCTTAAAAACTGTTGCATATATTATTTGGGACAACCCCATTATGGTGGTAAACAATAACACTTTCATAGACTCTATGCTAACTAAAATTGGGTTACATAATGTGTTCTCCAAATCTAAAAACAGATACTCTACTATAACTAAAGAAGAGCTTTCAAACACAAACCCAAACTATATTTTCTTATCCTCAGAGCCATTCCCATTCAAAGAAAAAAATAAAAAGAATTTTCAAAATCAATATCCCAATTCAAAAATAATTTTGGTTGATGGTCGCATGTTTTCATGGTATGGTTCATGCCTCAAATCAGCACCTCTGTATCTTAATTCGCTTTATAAAATATTAAAGGATTAGTATCGTTCATAGATTACTTTTGTTAAGTTCGACACTTAAATTTTGATTAAAATAAAAGCTATAATAGTTCTTTGTGCCACCCTATTTTTAGTGACACTTAATACCAATGCTCAAAAAGTAGGGATAGTTCTTTCCGGTGGAGGTGCTAATGGCCTTGCCCACATAGGGGTTTTGAGAGCATTAGAAGAAAATGATATTCCAATCGACTATATAACTGGAACATCTTCGGGCGCATTTATCGGGGCCATGTATGCTTCCGGTTACTCTCTTGACGAAATAGAAAAATTTGTGATGTCGCCAGAATTTATAAGACTCACAAACGGTGAATTAACCGCAAAAGAAAAATACTTTTTCAAGACAAAAGATGAGGATGCATCAATGTTTACTTTAAGAATAAGTAAGAACTTTTCGCTTACTAATTCATTGCCAACTAACGTATTCTCGACATCTAAAGTAGACTTTGAAATGATGCAGCTTTTCACAAAAGCATCAGCTGCTGCCCGTTATGATTTTGATAGTCTTATGATTCCATTTAGGTGTGTTGCAGCAGACATTGACAAAAAAGAAGAGTTTGTATTCGCTTATGGTAACTTGAGCACGGCAGTTCGAGCCTCATTTACGTATCCATTTCTGATTAAACCCATTGAAGTTGAAGGGAAGCTGTTATATGACGGTGGTCTTTACAATAACTTCCCTCACTCAATAATGACAAACACCTTTAATCCAGATTACATCATTGGAGTGAAGGTAACATCGAATGAACCTGCACCAGAAAGCGGTGATTTAATTAGCCAAGTTAGAGCTATGATGGTAAGTAAAACTGATTTTGAACTAAATGGGCCTGGTATCATTATTGAACCTTTTACAGATCACGGCACCTTTGATTTTCAAAATCTGTCAAGTATTGTTGATTCTGGTTATTCGGAGGCCAGTAGGCATATTTCAACAATCAAATCATCAGTTTTAAGAACCCTAAATTCAAACGAACTAAAACAACAAAGAGAAAACTTTAAGTTAAAACAACATGACATAAAATATGACCAAATACATATCAGAGGCACAAATAAAAGGCAAACGAAATTCGTAAAAAATCATCTCTGGCCCAAAACAAAAGACTCGACAAGAAACGCCGACAGAATTGAAAAAAATTATTACAAAACTGTTTCTGACGAAAGAATCGGCTCAGTTTATCCATCAAGTGCATATGACGGAAACTCAGGCAATTATCGACTTCATGTAAAAATTGATAAGCAAAAACCGTTTGCCTTTGACTTTGGAGGCAACATTTCTAACAGACCTATTTCAACCGGATTTGTTGGAGTAAAGTTTGTTCCATTTTCAAATCCAAGTTTTGTTTTCAAGGCCAACACTTATTTTGGTAAATTTTATAATTCGGTATTAGTTGCTGCTCGTTCTGATTTTTCCGCAAGAATACCTTTCTCACTAGAAGGAAGTGTAATACTAAATTCTTGGAACTATTTTAAAAGTCAATCTTTCTTTTTTGAAGATGATAGACCTTCATATCTTATTAAATCTGAACGTGTTGCTCTATTAGAGTTATCTGCACCAATTCAAAACAATAGTAAAATTACCTTACTGGGGAGTTATTCTCGACTTGAAGATAATTACTACCAAACACAATCTTTTGGGTCATCTGATGACCCTGACATAACCACCACTACTCCAATGAGCGCTGGGCTTAAATATGAGTTTAATACTCAAAATAGAATTCTATACCCAAATACTGGCTCAAGAATTCAATTCAAATCATTCTACTCCTATGGTAGAGAATTGACTGAACCTGGGTCAACTTCAGCCGACCAATTGAGCACAATAAAGATGCATGAATGGTTTAAAGGTGAAATTAAATTTGACATATTCTACAAGCAACATGGTACTCTAAGACTTGGAGTAAGTGGTGACGCGGTATGGAGTAATCAAGAACTGTTTAATAATTACACTGCAAGTATACTTCGCTCACCTTCGTTTGAACCTATACCTGAAAGCAAAACACTCTTTCTTGAATCGTTTAGAGCCTATAAATACTTGAGTTTTGGCCATAAATTTATCATTAGCGTTCGAAAAAACATAGATATAAGAGCAGAAGGATATCTATTCATGCCGTATGAAAAGGTAGTAAAAGACCAATCTAATCTGCAACATTTTGAAAAAGGATTTAACGAGGTATACTCTATCCTCTCTTCAGGAGCAGTCTATAATTCACCCGTAGGACCTTTAAGCGTTTCGGTGAATTATTATTATAATGCACCCGAAGTAAATCCAGATAATGAACCCATCACCTTTCTATTTCATTTCGGTTATATTATTTTTAATAAAAGAAGCTTAGACTAAGCTTGACCTGCAGGACCTCCAAAATTCATTGGAATAGGAGGCGTTTGTGGACCACTATCTTTTACTTCACCATGAAGGTCTTCGAACTTATTTAAGTTATCGCTAAGGGCGTCTCTAAGTCTTTTAGCATGTTGAGGAGTTAGTATGATTCTGCTCTTCACCTTCGATTTAGGAGTACCAGGCATAATTTTAATAAAGTCAACTATGAATTCAGAATTACTATGGGTAATGATAGCTAAGTTAGAATAGGTACCTTCAGCCACTTCTTCTGATATTTCAATATTTATTTGATTTTCGTTATTCTGATTTTCACTCATAATTATTAGTATAAAAAAAACCCTCCCGAATAATCGGAAAGGTTTTTAATTTTTTAAATATTTAAATCTAATCTATGACAACTTGGTCATCGGCAGTATTTAAAAGCTTGTTATATTCTTCTTTTGAACCAACAATATAATCCTGATAAGATCTCAAACCTGTTCCTGCAGGAATTTTATGTCCTACAATTACATTTTCTTTAAGTCCTAGTAAATTATCCTCTTTACCTCTTACAGCAGCTTCGTTAAGAACTTTTGTAGTTTCTTGGAAAGAAGCAGCAGACATAAAGCTACTAGTTTGAAGAGATGCTTTTGTAATACCCTGAAGAATAGTTTTAGCCAAAGCTGGTCTGACTTCACGTGCAACCATAGGCTTCATTTCTTTTCTATTAAGCAAGTTATTTTCATCCAAATAATTAACTCTAGTAACTATTTGTCCTGCTTGATATTTTTCAGAATCACCAGCCTCTTCAACAATATACTTTCCAAAAAGAGCATCGTTTTCTTCAATAAACTCTGCTTTATTAACGACTTGGTTTTCTAGGAATCTAGTATCACCTGAATCTTTAATATCAACCTTACGCATCATTTGACGTACAATAACCTCAAAGTGCTTATCGTTAATTTTCACACCTTGCAATCGATAAACTTCTTGTACTTCGTTTACAATGTACTCTTGAACAGCAGTCGCACCTTTGATATTCAAAATATCGTTTGGCGTAATTGCACCATCAGAAAGTGGTGTTCCAGCTTTTACAAAGTCATTTTCTTGAGCTAAAATATGTTTAGATAAAGAAACTAAGTATTTCTTCACCTGACCAGTTCTAGACTCAACAATAACTTCTCTGTTACCTCTTTTGATTTTACCGTAAGATATAATACCGTCAATTTCTGAAACAACTGCAGGATTTGAAGGATTTCTTGCCTCGAATAACTCGGTTACTCTTGGAAGTCCCCCTGTAATATCACCAGTCTTTCCACTTTGACGTGGAATCTTAACCAAAATCTGACCTCCAGTTACTTTATCACCTTCTTCGCTCAATACGTGAGCTCCAACCGGGATATTGTAAGATCTTAAAGTATCACCTTTAGAATTATGAATATGAATCGTCGGATTCTTTTTCTTATCTCGATTCTCGATAATTACTTTTTCAGTAAAACCAGTTTGCTCATCAGATTCTTCCTTATAAGTAACCCCTCTTTCGATGTTTTCGTAAACAACAACTCCGTCAAATTCTGTAAGAATAACAGCATTATAAGGATCCCAAGAACAAATTAAATCGTCTTTCTTTAATTTATCTCCTGCCTTCACAAACAATTCAGAACCGTAAGGTATTATACCTGTAGAAAGTACGCTACCTTTTGAATCAACGATTCTCATTTCGGCAGAACGTCCTATTACAGCCTCAACAGCTTTTCCTTGGTCATCTTTTCTTGTAACTGTTCTAAGCTCATCAACTTCTAATTTACCATTAGCAGTTGCAGTAATTCTAGATTCAGCAGCAATATTAGAAGCCGTACCCCCAACGTGGAATGTACGAAGTGTAAGCTGTGTACCAGGTTCTCCAATAGATTGAGCCGCAATAACACCAACAGCCTCTCCAGATTGAACTTTTTTACCTGTACTTAAAGAACGTCCATAACATTTAGCACAGATTCCTCTTTTAGTTTCACAAGTAAGAGCTGATCTTACATCAACAGATTCAATACCTGCATTTTGAATTTCTAAACCAATTAGGTCAGTTATTTCATCGCCTGAAGAAACTATTAATTCTTCAGTATCTGGGTGATAAACATCCTCAAGAGAAGTTCTACCAATGATTCTATCATAAAGAGACTCAATGATGTCATCATTATTTTTAAGCGCAGTTGCAGTAAGTCCTCTTAAGGTACCACAATCATCTTCAGTAACTACAACATCTTGAGATACGTCAACTAATCGACGAGTTAAGTAACCAGCATCCGCCGTTTTAAGGGCAGTATCCGCAAGTCCTTTACGTGCACCGTGAGTAGAAATAAAGTACTCTAGAATTGATAATCCTTCTTTAAAGTTAGAAAGAATTGGATTCTCAATAATTTCTTGACCACCACTTGTACCTGATTTTTTAGGTTTAGCCATCAAACCACGCATACCACTCAGCTGACGAATTTGTTCTTTAGAACCCCTCGCACCCGAATCAAACATCATGTAAATTGAGTTAAACCCTTGATTATCGTTTTTCAAGCGATCCATCAAAGTATTTGTCAATTTAGAGTTTGTGTGTGTCCAAATATCAATAATCTGGTTATATCGTTCGTTGTTGGTAATAAGCCCCATGTTGTAGTTGCCCATTACATTTTCAACTTCCGTATTTGCAGCTTCAAGTAAAGTATCTTTTTCTGGCGGTATGATAATATCATTCAAGTTGAATGACAATCCACCTTTATATGCCATATAGAAACCCATTCCTTTAATATCATCAAGGAATTTAGCTGTTGCAGCAAAACCAGTAACTTTTAGTACTCTACCAATAATATCTCTAAGCGATTTTTTAGTAAGTACTTCATTTATATAACCAACTTCCTGAGGTACGTGCTTATTAAAAAGAACTCTACCACAAGTAGTTTCAATGATATGATTAACAGCCTCACCATCTACTACATCATTAACTCTAATTTTAATATTAGAATGAAGATCTAGCCTTTTTTCATTGTAAGCAATTACTACTTCTTCCGGTGAATAAAAAGTCATTCCTTGACCTTTCATCACATGATCTTTAGTAGTTACTCTCGATTTGGTCATGTAATACAGACCTAAAACCATATCCTGAGAAGGTACCGCAATTGGTGCTCCATTTGCAGGATTAAGAATATTGTGAGAAGCCAACATTAACAATTGAGCCTCTAGAATCGCAGCATTACCTAATGGAAGGTGAACAGCCATCTGGTCACCATCAAAATCCGCATTAAATGCAGTACAAACAAGTGGATGTAACTGAATTGCTTTACCCTCTATTAGTTTAGGTTGAAAAGCTTGAATTCCCAAACGGTGAAGAGTCGGTGCTCTATTCAAAAGAACAGGATGACCTTTCAATACATTTTCCAGAATATCCCAAACAACAGGCTCTTTTCTATCTACAATTTTCTTCGCAGATTTTACTGTTTTTACAATTCCCCTTTCAATCATTTTTCGAATGATAAAAGGCTTGTATAATTCAGCCGCCATATCCTTAGGAATACCACACTCGTGTAGTTTCAATTCAGGACCAACAACAATTACCGAACGTGCAGAATAATCAACACGTTTTCCTAAAAGGTTTTGACGAAAACGTCCTTGTTTTCCTTTTAAAGAGTCAGATAATGATTTTAAAGCTCTATTTGATTCAGTTTTAACAGCAGAAGATTTTCTTGAGTTATCAAACAATGAATCAACAGCTTCTTGAAGCATACGTTTCTCATTTCTAAGAATTACTTCAGGAGCTTTAATTTCTAAGAGTCTTTTTAGTCTGTTATTTCTAATAATAACCCTTCTGTAAAGGTCATTTAAATCAGAAGTAGCAAAACGACCACCATCAAGAGGTACAAGAGGGCGTAATTCTGGCGGAATTACCGGCACCACTTTTACTATCATCCACTCTGGACGATTCTCTAATCTTGAATTCGCATCTCTAAATGCCTCAACAACTTGAAGTCTCTTAAGAGCTTCATTTTTTCTTTGTTGTGAAGTTTCAGTATTGGCCTTATGACGTAATTCATAAGACATTGAATCCAAATCTAAATTTCTAAGCAAATCATAAAGCGCTTCAGCACCCATTTTTGCAATAAATTTATTAGGATCGGAATCGTCTAAATACTGATTGTCTTTTGGTAGAGCATCTAAAATATCAAGGTATTCTTCTTCTGTCAAGAATTCCATTAACTGGATATCTTCACCTTCTATATTTTTCGCTAAACCTGGATTAATAACCACGTAACGCTCATAATAGATTATAGAATCCAATTTCTTACTTGGTAACCCAAGCAAATAACCGATTTTATTAGGTAATGATTTAAAATACCAGATATGAGCAACAGGAACAACTAAACCAATATGTCCTTGGCGCTCTCTTCTAACTTTCTTTTCAGTTACTTCAACACCACAACGGTCACAAATAATTCCTTTATATCGAATTCTTTTGTATTTACCACAGTGACATTCGTAATCCTTTACAGGGCCAAATATTCTTTCACAGAACAAACCGTCTCTTTCTGGCTTATAAGTTCTGTAATTAATTGTTTCAGGCTTTAAAACCTCACCTCTTGAAAGCTCCAAAACATTTTCTGGAGAAGCAAGGCTAATCGTGATTTTATTAAAATCACTGTTTACTTTATTTTCTTTTCTAAGAGCCATTCTAAACTTTTATAATTCGTTAAAGTAACTATCTTATTGTTTGTCCAATGATACATTCAAACATAATCCTCTCATTTCATGAAGGAGTACATTAAACGATTCTGGAACTCCCGGTGTAGGCATGTTTTCACCCTTCACAATTTTCTCATAAGCCTTAGCTCTACCGATTACATCATCAGATTTAACCGTAAGAATTTCTTGAAGAATATTAGCGGCACCAAACGCCTCTAATGCCCATACTTCCATTTCACCAAATCTCTGTCCACCAAACTGTGCTTTACCACCTAATGGTTGTTGAGTAATTAATGAATATGGTCCGATAGATCTTGCATGCATTTTATCATCAACTAAGTGATGAAGTTTAAGCATATAAATAACACCTACTGTAGCTAACTGATCAAATCGTTCACCCGTAGCACCATCATACAATTGTGTATGACCTTGCGATGGAATCCCTGCCTCTTCAGCATAATCATCGATTTGTTTTAATGTAGCACCATCAAAAATTGGAGTAGAGAATTTTAAGCCTAAACGCTTTCCTGCCCAACCTAAAACAGTTTCATATATCTGACCTAAGTTCATTCGAGAAGGTACACCTAGTGGATTCAATACGATATCGACTGGAGTTCCATCTTCCATAAATGGCATATCTTCTTGTCGAACAATCTTAGCAACAATACCTTTGTTACCATGTCGACCAGCCATTTTATCACCAACTTTAAGCTTTCGTTTTTTCGCTAAGTATACCTTAGCTAATTGAACGATTCCAGTTGGAAGCTCATCACCGATTGAAATCTTAAATTTCTCTCGTTTAGACTCACCTACATACTCACTACACTTAACATGGTAGTTATGCAAAAGCTGACGAATTAATTCATTCTTAGCTTTATCGGTAGTCCAACCAGAAGCACTTATATCAGAATAATCTACTGAATTAAGAAGCTTAAGTGTGAATTTAGTTCCTTTAGGAATGATATCTTCTTTAAAGTTATTGTAAACCCCTTGTGAAGTCTTACCACTAACAATAGAGAATAATTTTTCTACTAGAACAGACTTTAATTCAGCATATTTCTTTCCGTACTTAGCATCTACTTCTTCAAGTAAAAGCTTTTCCTCAAGTTTAGCTTTTCTGTCTTTAATCTTTCTAGAGAATAATTTTTTATTTGTTACAACACCCTTAACTGATGGAGATACCTTTAAAGACGCATCTTTAACATCTCCAGCTTTATCACCGAATATTGCACGTAATAATTTTTCTTCAGGAGTTGGGTCTGTTTCTCCCTTCGGAGTAATTTTCCCAATCAATATATCTCCTTCCTTAACATGAGTACCAATTCTAATTAACCCATTCTCATCAAGGTTTTTAGTAGCTTCTTCACTTACATTAGGAATATCAGCCGTAAGTTCTTCCAAACCTAACTTGGTGTCTCTTACTTCTAAAGAATATTCATCAATATGAACTGATGTATAGATATCATCTTTAACAACGTTTTCTGAAATTACAATCGCATCCTCAAAGTTGTACCCTTTCCAAGGCATGAATGCAACTTGAAGGTTTCGCCCTAGAGCTAATTCTCCATTTTCTGTTGCATAACCTTCAGTAAGAACTTGACCTTTTTCTACACGTTGACCCAATTGAACAATTGGTCTTTGATTCATACAGGTAGCCTGATTCGTCTTAGCGAATTTGGTTAAATTATATGATTTATACTCGTCATCAAAATTGATTAACTCTTCTTCAGAATTTCTGTCGTACTTAACAGTAATTTTTTGAGCATCTACATAATGTATCTCACCTGCGCCTTCAGCAGTAATAAGTACCCTAGAATCTTCAGCCACAGGAGCTTCTAACCCAGTTCCAACAATAGGAGCTTGAGGTCGAATAAGTGGTACTGCTTGACGCTGCATGTTAGATCCCATCAAGGCTCTATTCGCGTCATCATGCTCCAAAAATGGAATTAAAGAAGCGGCTATAGAAGCAATCTGGTTTGGGGCTACATCCATAAGAGTTAGCTCATTTGGAGTAACAACTGGAAAATCACCTTCAAACCTAGCTTTTACTTTTTCAGTAGTAAAAGATCCGCTATCATCCAATTTAGCATTTGCTTGGGCAATGGTGTGACCATTTTCTTCCTCAGCAGCCAAATATTTAACTTCACTATCTAAATCTACTCTTCCTTCCGATACATCTCTGTATGGCGTTTCAATAAACCCAAGTTTATTAACCTTGGCGAAAACACAAAGTGAAGAAATCAAACCAATATTAGGTCCTTCTGGCGTTTCAATAGTACATAACCTACCGTAGTGTGTGTAGTGAACATCACGAACCTCAAAACCGGCTCTTTCACGAGAAAGACCACCTGGTCCTAATGCAGACATTCTACGCTTATGAGTAACCTCAGATAAAGCGTTTGTTTGATCCATGAATTGAGACAACTGATTTGTTCCAAAAAATGAATTAATAACAGAAGACAAAGTCTTAGCATTAATCAAATCAATTGGAGTAAATACTTCATTATCACGAACATTCATTCTCTCACGAATGGTTCTAGCCATTCTAGCAAGTCCAACACCAAACTGGTTGTACAATTGTTCACCTACTGTTCTAACACGCCTGTTAGATAGGTGATCGATATCATCTACATCTGCCTTTGAGTTGATTAACTCAATAAGATATTTAATGATTTCAATAATATCTTGTTTAGATAGGATTTTCACATCCATATCGATATTCAAACCAAGTTTTTTGTTGATCCTATATCGACCTACTTCCCCTAAATCGTAACGTTTATCAGAGAAGAATAATTTATCTATAATTCCACGAGCTGTTTCCTCATCTGGAGGCTCAGCATTTCGTAAAATTCTATATACGTGCTCTACCGCTTCTATTTCAGAATTTGAAGGGTCTTTTTGTAAAGTATTGTAGATTATAGTGTAATCAGCAGCATTACCATCATCTTTATGCAAAAGGATGGTTTTTGAACCTGAATCTAAAATCAAATCGATGTGTTCTTCTTCAAGAATAGTTTCACGATCGACTAACACTTCATTTCTTTCGATGGATACAACTTCACCAGTATCTTCATCAACAAAATCTTCAAACCAAGTTTTTAAAACTCTAGCAGCAAGTTTTCTACCTTTTGCTTTTTTAAGTTGAGTTTTATTTACTTTAACCTCATCGGCCAAGTTGAAAATCTCTAAAATATCTTTATCACTTTCATAACCAATCGCTCTTAACAATGTAGTTACAGGAAGCTTTTTCTTTCTGTCAATGTATGCATACATTACAGAATTAATATCCGTAGCAAACTCAATCCATGAACCTTTAAAAGGAATTACACGAGCAGAGTACAATTTTGTACCATTTGCATGGAAACTATGACCAAAAAACACACCCGGTGATCTGTGAAGTTGCGATACAACTACACGTTCAGCACCATTTATAATAAATGATCCTTTAGGACTCATATAAGGAATAGTCCCTAAATATACGTCCTGCACTATTGTTTCAAAATCTTCGTGTTCCGGATCGGTACAGTACAATTTTAGTTTCGCCTTAAGAGGCACGCTATAAGTTAATCCCCTTTCAATAGTTTCGGCAATTGAATACCTAGGGGGATCTACGAAATAATCCAAAAACTCTAATACGAAGTTATTTCTCGCATCCGTTATCGGAAAATTTTCACTAAACACGTTATACAACCCTTCATTTTCTCTGTTTTCTGGAGTAGTCTCCAGTTGGAAAAAATCTTGAAAGGATTTAAGTTGAATATCCAGAAAATCTGGAAATTCTAACTTTTTCGAAGAACCGAAAACGATTCTTTCGTTTTTCGTTTGCTGCTTCACCATAGAACAATCGAAGAAATTAGTTAAACAATATAATAGCTATAAACGCATAAGGGTTTAGACCCACTATGGGGTCTAAACCTATGCTTGAAATATTGTAATACGAATTACTTAAGCTCAACTTCAGCTCCTACTTCTTCGAGCTGAGACTTCAATGCATCAGCTTCGTCTTTAGCAACACCTTCTTTAAGTGCACCAGGAGCGCCATCTACGATAGCTTTAGCTTCTTTTAGTCCTTGACCAGTAAGTTCCTTCACTAACTTAACTACCTTAAGTTTGTTAGGACCACTAGCTTTTAGGATCACGTCGAATTCAGTTTGTTCCTCTGCAGCAGCACCTTCAGCGCCACCAGCACCAGGACCAGCAACTGCAACCGCAGCAGCAGCAGGCTCAATGCCATACTCGTCCTTAAGAATTTCTGCAAGTTCGTTTACTTCTTTAACCGTTAGGTTAACTAGTTGTTCTGCAAAAGCTTTTAAATCAGCCATTTTTATAGAATTTTAAATTTTGTACTAAATGAATTAATTAATAATAATAAATGAACATTATTCGGATCTTTCCGAAAGAGTTTTTACTACACCCGCAATCGTTGAAGACCCAGAGTTAAGTGCAGATATAACGTTCTTAGCAGGAGATTGAAGCAATGCAACAACTTCAGCAATAAGTTCGTTTTTGGATTTAAGATTTGCAAGAGTTTCTAATTGATCATCGCCAATAAAAACTGTTTCTTCAATCCAAGCCCCTTTTAATACGGGCTTAACTTCTTTAGTTCTGAACTCTTTAATGAGTTTCGCAGGAGTATTACCGAATTCAGAAAGCATAATTGAAGTATTTCCTTTCATTACTTCAAAAAGCCCGCTAAAATCACGATCTTCTACCTTCTCCATAGCCTTTTTAAGCAATGTGTTTTTTACAACTTGGAAACCAACTTCCTTGTTGAAACACAATCTTCTTAGCTTGGAGGTGGATTCCGCGTTAAGACCAGCAACATCAGCTAAATAAATAACTTTTGCTCCAGAAATCTTTCCGGCTAAATCCTCAATGTTCTTTGTTTTGTCTTCTCTTGTCATGTTTATGATTTAAGAGATAATTAGAATTACTGAATCGATTTTTGTTCCACTTCAATGCTAGGGCTCATCGTACTAGAAATGAAAATACTTTTCATATACGTTCCCTTCGCTGCAGATGGTTTAAGCTTTAAAATAGTAGCTAACAACTCATTTGCATTTTCCTGAAGTTTCTCTTGATCGAATGATACTTTTCCAAAAGCAGCATGAATGATACCGAATTTATCAACTTTAAAGTCAATTTTACCCGCTTTTACATCCGATACAGCCTTCGCGATATCCATCGTTACAGTTCCTGTCTTAGGGTTTGGCATCAAACCTCTAGGTCCTAATATACGACCTAAGGCGCCAACCTTTCCCATACAAGAAGGCATGGTGATAATCACATCGACATCAGTCCATCCACCCTTAATTTTTTCCACATATTCATCAAGTCCAACATAATTTGCACCAGCTTCTTTTGCTTCTTCCTCTTTATCAGGAGTACACAACACTAATACTTTTACATCTTTACCTGTTCCGTGTGGAAGGGTAACTGTACCTCTAACCATTTGATTTGCTTTACGTGGATCAACTCCTAAACGTACCGCCATATCAACAGAAGCATCGAATTTCATGGTTGAAACCTCTTTCACTAATGAAGTTGCCTCCTTAAGTGAATAAGCTTTTCCATTCTCAATTTTCGAATGTGCCTCTTTTTGTTTTTTTGTTAAAGTAGCCATTTCTTAATCTTTTAAGTGCCTTATTACTTTTTAATTGTAATTCCCATACTTCTAGCAGTTCCAGCAACCATTCTCATTGCAGATTCTACTGTGAAGCAGTTAAGGTCAGGCATCTTTTCTTCAGCAATTTTTCTAACTAAGTCTTCTCCGATTGATGCTACCTTTTTTCTGTTCGATTCTGGTGAACCAGACTTCAATTTTGCAGCTTCTAAAAGTTGTACCGCCACTGGAGGTGTTTTTACAATAAACTCAAAAGACTTATCAGAATATACCGTTATAATAACTGGAAGCACTTTCCCGGCTTTTTCCTGAGTCCTTGCGTTAAACTGCTTGCAAAACTCCATAATATTCACCCCTTTTGCCCCTAATGCAGGACCAACTGGAGGTGAAGGGTTTGCAGCTCCACCACGGATTTGCAACTTAATTAGACCACTTACTTCTTTCGCCATGTTTTACGATTTAACAATGCGGTTCATACGAACCATTTATAATTAATGCTTGGAAGCAGACATTACTCTTTTTCGACTTGCATGTAGCTTAATTCTAATGGCGTCTTTCTTCCAAATATTTTCACCATTACTTTCAGCTTTTTCTTCTCCTCGTTTATCTCTTCGATAATTCCAGTAAACGAATTGAAAGGACCGTCGATGACCTTTACAGATTCTCCAACTATAAAAGGTATGTTTAGTTCCTCATCGTTTTCAGACAATTCATCAACCTTACCTAATATTCTATTAACTTCATTTACTCTTAATGGCATTGGATCACCGCCTTTTTCTCCACCAAGAAACCCAATTACACTTGGAATTCCTTTAATGATATGAGGGATCTCACCAACAAGAGAAGCTTCAACTAATATATATCCTGGAAAAAAGTTTCTTTCCTTAGCTACTTTTTTTCCATTTCTAATTTGAAAAACCTTTTCAGTAGGAATTAGAATCTGGGTAACATAATCGCCTATTTTCATGCGATCAATTTCCATCTCCATGTATTCCTTTACTTTCTTTTCCTTTCCGCTAATTGAGCGAACAACATACCAACGTCTTTTAATCTCTTCGGCCATCTTTGCTCTTAACGAAATATTGTATTATAAATTAAGTCCATAGTTTGACCAAAGGCCAAATCCATCAAATAGACTATCAAGGCAACTAAGAACGTGGTAAACAATACTATTACAGCACTATTTTGCAGGCTCTTCCAACTTGGCCAACTAACCTTATGAACCATTTCGTCATAAGATTCCATAATATAATTCTTAACTCCTTCCATTCATTCTTTTATTGCACGGGCGGTAAGATTCGAACTCACGGCCCTTGGTTTTGGAGACCAATGCTCTACCAACTGAGCTACGCCCGTATTATTAACAACAAAAGGTGATCCTGAAACCAGGACACCTTTTACTGTTAATCTTGTCTTTATTTATTAGTCAAGTATCTCAGTGATTTGACCAGCACCTACTGTACGACCACCTTCTCTCATTGCAAACTTCAACCCTTTGTTGACAGCAACTGCAGCGATAAGATTTACTTCAATAGTAAGGTTATCTCCAGGAAGAACCATTTCTCTATCAGCAGGAAGAATAATTTCTCCTGTTACATCTGTAGTTCTTAAATAGAACTGCGGACGATATTTGTTATGGAATGGAGTGTGACGTCCACCTTCTTCTTTTTTAAGGATATAAACCTCAGCCTTGAATTTTGTATGCGGAGTAATTGTACCTGGTTTAGCGATAACCATTCCTCTTTTGATAGCTTCTTTTTCAATACCTCTCAAAAGCAGACCTACATTATCTCCAGCCTCACCTCTATCCAAAATCTTACGGAACATTTCAACACCCGTAACAACTGATTTCATTTTTTCAGCACCGAAACCGATAATATCAACTTCTTCACTTGAATTAATTACTCCAGTTTCAATTCTACCTGTAGCAACAGTTCCACGTCCAGTAATTGAGAATACATCCTCAACAGGCATTAAGAAATCTTTATCAACTTCACGAGGTGGCTGCTCGATATAAGAATCAACAGCATCCATAAGCTCCATCACTTTATCTTGCCACTCATCCTTTCCTTCTAAAGCGCCCAAAGCAGAACCTTGAATGATAGGAGTGTTGTCTCCATCGTAATCATAAAACTCTAAAAGCTCTCTGATTTCCATTTCAACCAACTCTAGAAGCTCCTCATCATCAACCATATCCACTTTATTCATGAATACAACGA
>JBMYOI010000030.1:0-29748 GCA_049599135.1 Salibacteraceae bacterium | reverse complement strand
ATGGATAAATTATTTCCTGCAAAAAAAGATCCGGCTGATTTTTTTTGCCATTCATTGTTTGTAAATGTGTTTTTAAAAGAGTATTGATTTGAGTTAAATACGTAGAAAACATTTCCTCCTAATGATAAAGTACTAATGTCTGCGCGTTGTGGATAAATGCTGTCGTTTCCTATGCTTGGGTTGATGCTGCTCGCATTGCTAATGTAAAAACCTTTATAAGATTGGGCCCTGAAATCGAAACCAAACTTGCGAGTGTACATATTTGCTTGGAAATCAATTTTACTTGTTTTTCCGTATTTACTGTTGTTTTTTTTTCCGAGAGGAATAAATGCCAATGACACTCCAAAAGATTTATAATTTACCCCAAAACCTAAGTTAGCCCCATCGTTAGGTTGGAATTCTGTAGTGATTTCATTAGCCGTATTTGAAATGCTAAAATCGTTTGATTTATTAACGATATAAGTTTTAAGAACTAGTGATTGATGAAAGTCTTTTATATAGCTAGTATCGTGTCCGTCATTTCTAAAAGCCAATTGTATTTCCTCTGTTTGAGAAAAGACTTCTATAAATAGAAGTAGAAAAATAACAATTGTATAAAGACGTTGTTTGTTCATTTGAATTGCAAAAGTACTTGGATTTATACGAATTCGATTTTGCTTTTTATTACTTATTAAAAAATCCGTGTTCCTATATAAAAACGATAAAGCTGCCGATTATGCTCAATATTTGCAAATGATAAATTGGTTTGATCCATAAAAACGGAAACGCCAGCAAAATACCTTTCAGAATTATAACCGACACCACCGCGAATAGTATACCCCAATCTCCCTATGTTTTCTAAGTTCAAGGTGCGTCCGTCTGTTTTTGTTTCATTTCCACCAACCACATTTATAGTAGGGGCAATGGCCGCAGAAATGAAATAGTTTTTTGCAATAACTAATGTGTAAGCATAACCGCCAAAAACTCCGGCACTATATGCGTTTATTTTATTTACGAAAGCATCAGGGTTCAGTGAGTCCATTATCCCAACTGGGCCAAGTATTGTATCACCTTCCATTGAAAAGTATGAGAACCTTAAGCCTGTGTAAAAGGAGCCGGCTGATTTTTTTTGCCATTCGTTATTTGTTAAAGTATTTCTGAACGAAAATTCGTCGCTATTAAAAATATAGAACAAGTCGGTTCCTACACTTAAAGAGCGAATATCTGACCGTTTTAATTGATTATTAATTGGAGCTGAAGAGTGGAAATTATCTGGATTACCTACATAGAATCCTTTGTAATAATCTAGTCTGATGTCAAAGCCAAATTCTTTTGTGTAAAAGTTAGCCTGCAAGTCTAGCTTTTGTGTTTTTCCATATTTCAATTCGTATTTTGCCGAAATAGGTATGAATGTGGCTGAAATGCCAATGAATTTATAATTAAACCCCAGGCCTATTGTCAAGGCATCATTTGGAATAAAATGGGTAGCGTTTAAGTTGTTAGTGTCGGATATGTTGTACGCATTTTCTCTATGTTCGGCTAATAGTTTAAAAGTTAGCTTGTCCGTTAAATCTAAATAGAAAGGGGTTGTCGGAACAGAGTCAATTGTTTTATCGCTAAATTCCTGACTTAGAACTGAGTTTGATACCAAATAGAAAATTATTGAAATGCAGGTTAATCTCATCAACCTTCAAATTTAGCGTATAAAAAAAGCCCTGACGGTTCTGTCAGGGCTTTTAATAAATATTGAGATTTTATTACTTAACCTCTTCGAAATCTACATCTGTAACTTCGTCGTCAGCTGTAGCTTCAGTATTACCGCCTGCTGCATTTGCATCGGCCCCTGGTTGAGCTTCTTGCTGTGCGGCATACATTTCTTCTGATGCAGCTTGAAAAGCAGTATTCAGTTTTTCCATAGAAGAATCAATAGCTTCTATATTCTCTGATTTATGTGCTTCTTTTAATTCCGCAAGAGCTTCGTCGATAGGTTGTTTCTTTTCCTCAGAAATTTTGTCTCCAAATTCGCCCAATTGTTTTTCCGTTTGGAAAATCAAATTGTCAGCTGCATTTAGCTTCTCAACTCTTTCTTTAGTTTTAGCATCTGCGTCAGCATTTGCCTCAGCTTCTTCTTTCATTTTGGCAATTTCTGCATCTGAAAGGCCTGTTGAAGCTTCAATTCTAATCGACTGTTCTTTATTGGTAGCTTTATCTTTGGCAGATACACTTAAGATACCATTTGCATCAATGTCAAAAGTTACTTCAACTTGAGGAACTCCTCTTGGCGCTGGTGGAATTCCATCTAAATGAAATCTACCAATAGTTCTGTTGTCTTTTGCCATTGGTCGCTCACCTTGAAGAACATGAATTTCAACAGAAGGTTGATTGTCAGACGCGGTAGAGAAAGTCTCCGATTTTTTAGAAGGGATAGTTGTGTTAGACTCAATCAGTTTTGTGAATACACCACCATAAGTTTCAATACCTAAAGAAAGCGGAGTTACATCAAGTAAAAGAACGTCTTTCACTTCACCTGTTAAAACACCACCTTGAATTGCAGCACCTAAAGCAACAACTTCATCAGGGTTAACTCCTTTTGAAGCTTCTTTTCCAAAAAATGCCTTAACCGCTTCTTGTATTGCAGGAATACGAGTTGAACCACCGACTAAAATAATCTCATCAATATCTGAAGGTGATAAATCAGCGTTTTTCAATGCAGACTTACAAGGTTCAATTGTTCTTTTTATTAAGCTATCAGCCAATTGTTCGAATTTAGCTCGGCTTAAAGATCTTACTAAGTGTTTTGGTACACCGTCAACTGGCATGATGTAAGGTAAATTGATTTCAGTATTTGTAGTACTAGAAAGTTCAATTTTAGCCTTTTCAGCAGCATCTTTCAAACGTTGAAGAGCCATTGGGTCTTTTCTCAAGTCAATGTTCTCGTCATTTAAAAATTCAGTAGCTAACCAATCAATGATAACTCTGTCAAAATCGTCACCACCAAGGTGTGTATCTCCATCAGTAGATTTTACTTCAAAAACACCATCACCCAACTCAAGTACAGATACATCGTGTGTTCCACCACCACAGTCAAATACTACAATTCTTGCATCTTGTCCTTTCTTATCTAAACCATATGCTAACGAAGCAGCAGTAGGTTCATTGATAATTCTTTTTACATCTAAACCGGCAATTTCACCTGCTTCTTTAGTTGCTTGTCTTTGAGAATCATTAAAGTATGCTGGCACTGTAATTACAGCTTCAGTAACTTCTTGTCCTAAATAATCTTCTGCTGTTTTCTTCATTTTTTGAAGAATCATTGCAGAAATTTCTTGAGGAGAATATTTACGATCGTCGATTTCAACCTTTGGCAAGTTTCCATCTTTAACCAACTTGTATGAAATCATATTGACTTCTTGGTTGATTTCGCTGAAAGTTTGTCCCATAAATCTTTTGATAGATGAGATTGTTTTTTCAGGATTTGTAATCGCTTGTCTTTTTGCAGGATCTCCTACTTTTCTTTCACCACCTTGTATAAATCCTACAATAGATGGAGTTGTTCTTTTTCCTTCACTATTAGGGATAACTACTGGCTCGTTACCTTCCATAACGGCTACGCACGAGTTCGTAGTTCCTAAGTCAATTCCAATTATTTTACCCATGATATATGTATTAAGTTTTAATTCAAATTTTATTTCAACTAACCAATAGTCAATTGATATGCCAATAGCTTGAATTTAATTTAATGGGTTAATATGTCAGCCTTTTAAGTGAAAGGCTTGTAGTTGTCAGTTTGTTTGGGTGACAATACGGCAGTTTGTTAGTCACATTTACATTCTACGTTAGGATTTGGGCAGGTGTAAATACCAACTACTTTGTTGTTTAGGCAAAAGCCTTTTAATCCCGTTTTTAAATCTACCGTTCCATCTTTAGTGTCAATACTACCAGTTTGAAGTGCTATTTGAGTGTTTTTATCTAACCACAATCCAGTTAGACCTTTTACATCTAAAACGTTTCCTGAGCTAATTGCCCATTCTGACATGGTAATAATGGTTCTGCTGGCAAATATGCCAAAGCCACCTTCAATGTTAGTGTACTGAGGTTTCAACTGATTCAAATCACTTGATGGAATTGTATTAGATCGATAGTAGTAATATTCAGCATCACCTACAACAATTTCAAAATCTACAATTCCAGGAATTCGCTTTTTAATAGCTGGGGTGGTTTCATTAAAATCAGGTACTTGAGACGCAACTAATTCAAAGAAACGCTCAGCACCAATTGAAAATTCAAATTTATCTTTAGGGAATTCAGATAGTTCTGATGTAGTATAAGTTCCCATACTTTGAGAAATTTGGTGTGGTATTTCGTTTCCATCTAGGTCAATGTCGGTGTAATTAAAAATAAATTTCAGTTCAGTGATTTTTGCAAAAGGTGGGATTTCAACTTCCATGAAAATTCCATCACTCAGTTTGTTGTCTAATGCAAAAGCTATATTTCCGTCTTTGGTACTGTTCCATTTAGATCTAAATGGTTTCTGAGTCATAATGTCTTGGGTATGCTCAGGTATTGGTGACATGGTAGCTTTTATGGTTTTATTATCACCTACTGTTCCTTCAATTGAATACTCTACACGTTCAGAAACCCCTCCATCGCCTCTATTATAGATGCTTTGATGTAAATATCTTAATGATTCGCTGTTTTGAGTTTTTGCTGGTGGTAATTGAGCTCCGTAAACAACTTGTTCGGGGTTACTGAATACTCCGTCTTCTTTACCTGTAATGGTCATTTTGCTTAGAGGATAACGAACTCTTTCGTAGCGATTAAACTCTTGGCCATTATCATCTAATTGAACTCGTGTTTCTATTAAGTCAATTGAAACATTCGAGAAAAGTGAAGAATCAGCAATTTTTGCATAACCTGCAGGGTTTGCATCTCCCAAAAATGATTTATTAATTCTTACAGTTTGTATAGAATCATATGTGTTCAGTAAACCGTACACAATGGGGTAGGCTTCGTAATCAGCATTAATATCTAAATCCTTATCACAAGATTGAAAAGGAAGGACTAAGCTGATTGATAATATAAGTGTAAGAATTCTTGAAATAAAAGCGGTCTTCATATAAATAGTTCAGTACGATAATCCGTGGCTATATTTGCCAAAATTTAAGGACGTCAAAGTTATATAATTCCATTCTCGAAATTTATACTTTATATAAAAGGTAAAAATGACGTGATTGGAGGTAATTCAAAGTAATATGTCACACTATTCCCCAATAAGCGATAACGTTAAAAAAGTAACTACCCATGTTTTGCAAGAAATGAAAGCTAAGGGTGAGAAAATATCTATGCTTACTGCATATGATTATAGCATGGCCAAATTGGTTGATCAAGGTGGCGTAGATGTTATTCTTGTTGGTGATTCAGCATCTAACGTTATGGCAGGTCATGAAACTACATTGCCAATAACCCTTGATAATATGATATATCACGCCTCAAGTGTGATCAGGGCAGTAAAAAGGGCACTTGTTGTAGTCGATCTTCCGTTTGGTACTTACCAAGGTAATTCAAAAGAAGCTTTAAATTCTTCCATTCGAATAATGAAAGAGTCGGGGGCGCATTCAGTGAAAATGGAAGGTGGAATTGAGATTATTGAATCAGTTAATCGTATTGTTTCATCAGGAATACCAGTTATGGGACATTTAGGTTTAATGCCTCAGTCTATTTATAAATATGGTACTTACGTAGTAAGAGCTAAAGAAACTGAAGAAGCTGAAAAGTTATTGTCAGATGCCAAAGCGCTTGAAGAAGCAGGGTGTTTTGCAATTGTTTTAGAAAAAATTCCTGCAGATTTAGCAGAGCAGGTTGCAAAGTCAATCACTATTCCTGTAATTGGAATTGGAGCCGGTGGTGGTGTTGATGGGCAAGTATTGGTTATTCACGATATGCTAGGTATTACTCAAGAATTTTCTCCTCGATTTTTAAGACGTTATCACAATTTAGGAGAAGAAATTTTAGGATCTGTAGCTAGCTTTGTTAACGATGTAAAGTCAGCTGATTTTCCTAACGATAAAGAACAATATTAGTCTTGGAAAAATTCGGATTAGATATACCCGACGTAATTTACGAAGACAATCACTTGCTGGTTGTAAATAAGCGTTCATCGGATATTGTTCAGAAAGATATTACTGGAGATAAAGCACTGGTTGAGCTTTTTAAAGATTACCTGAAGCAGAAATACAATAAGCCTGGTCAAGTTTTTTTAGGAATACCTCATAGGTTAGATCGACCGACTTCTGGAGTTATTGTTTTTGCAAAAACAAGCAAATCGTTGAGCCGATTAAACGAAATGTTTAGGAATAAGGAAATTCAAAAAACATATTGGGCTGTTGTTAAAAATCGTCCGAAAAAAGACAAGGATACTTTAGTTAATTACTTAATTAAGAAAGAATTAAAAAATAAATCTTTTCCTGTGGCTAAATCGGTCTCCGGGGCTAAGTACTCTGAATTAGATTATAAATTGATTGATTCTAGTGACAACTATCATTTAATAGAAGTGCTTCCGAAAACTGGCCGTCATCATCAAATTAGAGTCCAATTGTCAAATATTGGATGTCCAATTAAAGGGGATTTAAAATATGGCTTTGACAGACCGAACCCAGGTGGGTCGATTCATTTACACGCTCGAAAATTGGAATTGATTCATCCTGTAAAAAAAGAAACTATGGTTTTTGTGGCTCCAACTCACGAAGACCCACTTTGGAATTATTTTAGAGATAAAAAATAAAAGGGTTACAGTTTGTGGCTTATGATAAAGCTGCCACCGTACTCTTTCGTTTTTCCGTTTTGGTCTTGAACCTTAGCTATCCAGAAATATTCTTCGCCATCTTTCGCTTTTTTGCCAGAGTCAGCTTTTGTGCCATCCCATTCAACATTTTTAGAATTTGACACAAAAACCTTGTCTCCGTTTGTTCCAATAATGGTTAACTCAAAATCTTTAGCATCTTGTTTTAAGCCTAAAGGCAGCCATTTGTCTTTGTTAGGGTTGAATATTTGAGTGGCCATTAAGTTGTATGCTCTTAAAATTCTAATGGTTTCAATGCTCGAATCCATACAACCATAAATATCGGAAACAACATGTTTAATTTGATACTTTCCTTTGTGAGAGAAGGTATGTTCAACCTCGCTAGTTGTGCCAATAAGCTTTGATTCCAAATACCATTTATGAGACATTTCATTTTCTACAACACTTGTCATTATAGAAGTGCCAATATCTGAAGATTTGGATTTGTTGTGATTGAATTTTGCGTTGGCACCTCTGCGCACAATAATTGATTCAGATTTAATTGAATTGTTTTCCTTGTTAATTAAACTAACCGAATACGTTCCTGGTTTTCTAAAGTAATGCGTAGCATTTGATTTGGAAATAGTACGCTGTCCAATTCTGATATAGTGGTCTTTTGATGCGCCAAGTACATTTATTGTAAGGGCTTCGCCAGCACATAATTCTGTTTTGTTCAACTTAAGCGAAACAGGAATTTGAACTGCTTTTTCTATTGAGGGTTTTGGGTTTGCTTTTTTAGTTTGAACAGCGGCTAATTTGATTGGTTCATGTTTCTCAACTTTAGGAGTCTGATTTTTTTCTTCCTCTACAATTATTTTAATTTTCTCTTCAGGTTTTTCTATTTCGGTTGAATGAACATCAGTGTTGTTAGAAGCGACCGTATTTTTTGGAGTGACATTAATGGAATTGAAAGTGAAAAAACCGATGATTAACGACCCCGCAAAAACGCCAGCATATTTAAGTTGTTTTGAAAATTGTTTGATTTGGAAAATTCGATTGTTTTGAGCCACTTTCCCAGCAATAGAATTCCACGCTTGAGCATCGTATCCTGCATCGAAATTTGAAACAGATTCGGTCGCACTTGCATCCGCTGAAATTTTCTTTTCTACAGAGTCCCAAGCATTCGGGTCGAAACCTGCGTCAAAATCGTTTAACTTATTATTTAAAAATTTTTCGAACTCCACTTTTATGAGGCGTGTTTAGCTTTAACAATTTCTTTTAGGGCTTTTCTTAAATTCCCTTTAGCTTTTGAAAGATTTGATTTTGAAGTCCCAATTGAAATTCCCAGTTCTTGAGATATTTCTTCATGCGAACAACCTTCGTATACAAATAGGTTCAAAACAGTCCTGTAAACTGGTGATAGTTTTTGAATTTCTTCTATCAACCTTTCCGGACTAATTCTATTTAACAGTGATTCATCAAATTCCTCATCTGCTTCGCCCGGTAAATCAATGGGATAGGTTTCGGAATCAATACTTACTAAATGAGTTTTGTTTTTTCTTAAATGATCTAAAGAAAGATTGATAAATATTCTTCTTATCCATCCATCAAACGACCCCTTACTATTGTATAAATCAATTTTTTCAAAGAGCTTAATGAACCCCTCTTGAGTTACGTCCTGAGCATCTTGCTTATTATTACAATACCTCAAACAAGTTCCAAGCATTCGGCCGTAGTATGCTTTAAACAATTGTTTTTGGCATTCTGCATCTCTTTTCTTGCAGCCTTTTATTAGTTCTTGTATATCAATATTCAGACGAAACTCCATTGCGATTCATTCATTAGACGCAACAATTATTTAAAGGTTGCCTCATAAAGCTTAAAATCAAAATTAACCATTCTGTTTTCAATTATTTTGATTTAGAATGGGTCAATACCCATCTTACTATTACCTTTGCATTCTCAAAAAATAATCAAATACAAAACGATGAAAGTAACAGTTGTAGGTGCCGGAGCAGTAGGCGCAAGTTGTGCAGAATATATTGCTATTAAAGATTTTGCTTCTGAGGTGGTTCTTATTGATATCAAAGAAGGATTTGCTGAAGGAAAAGCAATGGACTTAATGCAAACTGCATCATTAAATAGTTTTGATACAAAAATTACTGGAGTAACTAACGACTATACTAAAACAGCTAATAGTGATGTTGCAGTTATTACTTCAGGTATTCCTAGAAAACCAGGAATGACTCGTGAAGAATTGATTTCGACTAATGCAGGAATTGTAAAGTCGGTAGCTGAGAACTTAATTAAACATTCACCTAACGTAATTATTATCGTTGTTTCTAACCCAATGGATACAATGGCTTATTTAGCTCACCAAGCTACTGGTCTTCCTAAGAACAGGATTATTGGAATGGGTGGGGCGCTTGATTCGGCTCGTTTTAAATATAGATTATCTGAAGCTTTAGGATGTCCTGCTTCTGACGTTGATGGATTGGTAATCGGTGGTCACAGTGATACAGGAATGATTCCGTTAACTCGTTTAGCTACGAGAAACAGTGTGCCTGTTTCTGAATTCTTAAGCGAAGAAAAAATGGATTATGTAATGGAAGAAACTAAACTTGGTGGAGCTACTTTAACCAAGCTTTTAGGTACTTCTGCTTGGTACGCACCTGGAGCTGCTGTTTCTGCAATGGTTCAAGCAATTGCTTGTGATACTCAAAAAATGTTTACTTGTTCTTGCCTTTTAGAAGGTGAGTTTGGGTTGAATGATATCTGTATCGGAGTTCCTGCTATCATTGGTAAGAATGGTATTGAGCGAATTGTAGAAATTGAATTGGATTCTGCTGAAAAAGCTAAGTTAGAAGAAAGCTCAGCTGCAGTTAGAAAAACGAACGGTTTGCTATAATCAAAATAAGAAACTAATTGAAAAGCCCTGACAGAATTTGTTAGGGCTTTTTTTTTGTTTTAAAGTCAAGTTTGGCTCATCCCTTTTGGCGTAAATATGACGTTGTACAAATGGTTATTAAAATGGGTTGAAAATCGTGATGGCGTAACTAATTGCAAATTAAATATTTAGACTTATTGGGTGCCTGTGTTTATGTGTAACTTGAAATCTTATATTTGCAGACTTTTTTAAACAAATTTTAATCATTAAGAAATGCAAAACAAAGCAGCTTTGTGGATATTCACTGGATTACTTGCCTTAGCTTGTTTATACGAGTTATCATTTACGGCAGTAACATCAGGTGTAGAGAAAGAGGCGAAGGTTGTAGCTCAAGAAAAGCTCGATTCTTTACTTTCAGAAAATTCTGGATTGACTACTCTTGAAAAAGAGAATTCATTTCAACGATTTGAAAGTGAATTTTTGTTAGCGCAAAACTCTGAAGAAGTTTATCCTCTATTAGGATATACCTACAGAGAGTGTAAACAAAGAGAATTGAGTAAAGGTTTGGACTTGCAAGGTGGTATGAATGTTACCTTGGAAGTTTCTGTAGTTGACCTTATAAAGGCTATGTCTGGAAATAGTGAAAATGAGACTTTTAATAAGGCCATTGAGAATGCTATTTCGGCTCAAAAGAATTCTCAAGACGATTTCACAACATTATTCGGTCAAGAAGTAACAAAATTAGATCCTAACTTCAAGTTAGCGTCAGTGTTCCATAATCGAGAAAACAAGGAATTGTTCCCGCGGGAATCAACAAATTCTGAGGTTCTTACTATTATTAGAAAGGAAGCATCGGATGCTGTAAAAAGAACTGAGCAAGTTCTAAGAAAACGTATTGACGGTCTGGGTGTTGTTCAGCCGAAAATTCAAAGATTGGCTACTTCTGATAGAATTGTTATCGAATTACCTGGTGTAAAAGATAAGAGCAGAGTTAGAAAAATTCTTCAAGGAACTGCTAAATTGGAGTTTTGGGAAACTTTTGATAATCGTGAAATTTTTGGTGCATTTGACCAGGCTAATACTTATTTGAGAGAATTAAATAAAATTGGGTCTTCAGATGTTGAAAGTGATGAGGTTGCTTCTGAAGAAACTATTCAGGAGGAAGAAGAAGTTGTAGCTGAAACAAATGATTCTACCATAACTGAAGAAGACGAAACTGATGATTTATTAGCAGACTTGTCAGGTGATGACTCTACAGTAGCTGGTGGTGACGAAGAAGGAGAGCAATCTTTTACTGAGTTTGCAACTGAAAATCCTCTTTATGCAGTTATTCAACCAAATTTTTACCAAAACGATCAAGGGGCTTTCCCTAGCGAAGGACCAGTTGTTGGTTATGTTTCATTGAAAGATAAATTAAAAGCTGAAGAGCTATTGGCTGACCCAAATATCATGAAGTTTTTTCCAGATAACGTAAAGTTGTTGTGGGATGCTAAACCAATTGTTGGAAATGATGGTAAGCCGACTGAAATTTATGCGATTTATGCTATTCAGGTAAACTCTAGAGATGGTAAAGCGAGACTAGAAGGTGATGCAATTTCTAATGCAACTGTTCAAGCTGATCCAAACGGTAGTCCTTACATTTCAATGTCAATGAATGCTGCTGGCGCTAAAGTTTGGAGAGAATTAACTCGTGAAGCATCTCAATCTTCTTTGGCAGGTACAGGAACTCCATTAAAAAGAAGTGTTGCAGTTGTATTGGACGATAAAGTTTACACTGCACCAACAGTAAATGGTGAAATTCCTGGTGGTCAATCTTCAATTGAAGGTAGGTTTACTCCAGAAGAGGCTGAAGATTTAGCTAATGTTCTAAAAGCTGGTAAATTACCTGCTCCTGCAAACATTATTGAAGAAGCTATAGTTGGACCTTCTCTTGGTAAAGAAGCTATTCAAAGTGGAATGATGTCGTTTGCATTGGCATTTGCATTGATTCTGATTTACATGATTTTCTATTATGCTAAAGCTGGTGGTGTTGCTGATTTAGCTTTGATTGCAAATATTTTCTTTGTGTTTGGTGTGCTTACAGCTATCAACGCAACGTTAACACTTCCTGGTATTGCAGGTATTGTACTTACTATTGGTATGTCAGTGGATGCGAATGTTCTTATTTATGAACGAATTCGTGAAGAAATTAGGGCTGGCAAAGGAATGAAATTGGCCATTGAAGATGGTTATAACAATGCATATAGTTCTATTATTGATGCGAATATTACTACCTTACTTACAGGTGTAATTCTTTTGATATTTGGTTCTGGTCCAATCAAAGGGTTTGCAACAACTCTTATCATTGGTATTTGTACTTCTTTATTTTCTGCGATTTTTATTACTCGTTTAATATTCGAATGGCAGTTGAGTAAAAAGAATAACATTTCTTTCTCAAGTAATCTTACTGATAATTTATTTAGAAACCTTTCTATTGGTTTTATTACTAAAAGAAGAATGTATTATGTAGTTTCTAGTATTGTAATTCTTGCTGGTATTGCAAGTTTTGCAGTAAGAGGCTTAAACTACGGTGTTGACTTTACTGGAGGTAGATCTTATTTAGTTCGATTTGAAAATTCAGCTAATGTTGATGGTGTTGGTGATGCGTTGCAAAAAGTATTTGTAAGTGCTGATGGAATTGAATTACGTCCGGAAGTTAAAACTTATGGTACATCTAATCAGGTAAAGATTACAACTAAGTATTTGATTGAAGAAACTGGATCAGATGTTGAGGATAAAGTTGAGTTGGCGCTTGGTTCTGGTTTAAATACAATTGGGGATAAATATGAAATAATGAGTTCGCAGAAAGTAGAACCTACAATTGCGGATGACATTAAGACTTCAGCCATGTGGGCGGTATTGTTTTCTTTGATTGTTATTTTCTTATATATCCTAATACGATTTAAGAAAATAGAATATGGATTTGGTGCTTTAGCAGCAATGTTCCATGACGTTTTGGTTGTGTTAGGTATATTCTCAATTTTTTACGGAATTGTTCCTTGGTCAATGGAAATTGATCAGGCATTTATCGCGGCAATACTTACGGTAGTGGGTTATTCAATTAATGATACTGTTGTAGTATTTGATAGAATTCGTGAATATGTTGGTTTACACAAAAACCGTCCATTTAAACAAGTTGTAAACGAAGCGCTTAATAGTACTTTAAGTAGAACTATTAATACTTCTATGAGTACGTTCTTGGTATTACTTATGATCTTCATTTTTGGAGGTGAAGTAATTCGAGGGTTCGTGTTCGCGTTAATGGTTGGTGTAATTGTAGGAACTTATTCTTCACTTTGTGTCGCAGCTCCTACGGTTGTAGATTTGAGTAAAGAAAAAGACGAAAAATAATTATTGAAAAAGGCGCTTAGCGCCTTTTTTTTATTGCTTATGCTTCTATTCTTTAATTTAGGTGGAGGAGAAATATTTGTAGTAGTTCTCTTCGTTTTAATGTTCTTCGGCTCAAAGCGTATTCCGGAAATGATGAGAGGAATGGGTAAGGGCATTAGAATGTTTAAAGATGCTACTCAAGATATCCAGCAGGATATCGAAGACAGTGTAAAAGATGTCAAAAAAGATATAGATGAGACAACCAAACATTTGAAAAAATAGCGGTTACTTCATTATTAAAGATTCAAAAGGCTTGAAATTAATTTTTCAGGCCTTTTTTATTTCCATAGTTTAAGTGCAGGGTGGGGTGTTTGTTGTTTTATGTGTTTTTTGCGCTTTAAGGGTGGTGAAAATAGGGGGTGTGTTTAAAAATAAGTATAAAATACAGTAATCACCCCTTGTTTTTTAGTTGATATTTGTAGAATAATAATATTTTATTGAAATAGCATGGCTACATTAAGATTTAGTGCACTTGAAAAAGTGTTAGACCGGAAACCAAATTGGACAACACCACCTTCAGATAAAATTTCTGATTTTTTTGGAAGAAATGTATTTAACGTTGAAAAAATGCGTGTTTACCTTTCTAAAGAAGCCTATAAAAGTGTCGTTGATTCTATAGAAAAAGGTAAAATAATTGACAGGAAAGATGCAGATTCTATTGCTTCTTCAATGAAGGCTTGGGCAATGACAAGCAAGGTTACACACTACACTCATTGGTTTCAGCCATTGACAGGTAGAACGGCTGAAAAACATGACTCTTTTATGGAGCCATTAGGTAATGGTAATGCAATTGAAACTTTTGATGGAGGTCAGCTAGTTCAGCAAGAGCCAGATGCTTCTTCTTTTCCAAATGGAGGAATCAGAAATACATTTGAAGCTAGGGGATATACGGCCTGGGACCCAACATCTCCAGCTTTTATTATTGGAACAACACTTTGCATTCCTACGGTTTTTGTTTCATATACGGGCGAAGCATTGGATTATAAAGCTCCATTGTTAAAATCGAGTACCGTTGTTGAAAAAGCTGCACTTGATGTAATGAAGTATTTTGACAAAAATGTCACTAGTGTTGTTCCTACGTTAGGTTGGGAGCAAGAATATTTTTTAGTTGATTCAGCATTACATAATGCTCGTCCAGATTTAGTCATGACGGGACGAACGTTATTCGGTCATTCCTCATCGAAAGGTCAACAATTAGATGACCATTATTTTGGGGCAATTTCTGATCGAGTAATGGCTTTTATGCAAGACTTTGAGAATGAAGCTCATTTATTAGGCATTCCTGTAACTACCAGACACAATGAAGTGGCTCCTAATCAGTTTGAGTTGGCGCCAATGTTCGAAGAGGTTAATATTGCGGTAGATCATAATCAGTTGATTATGGATATTTTGGAAAAGGTGGGATTGAAACACAATTTTCATGTATTGATGCATGAAAAGCCTTTCCAAGGTATGAATGGGTCTGGAAAGCATAACAATTGGTCTTTGGCTACCAATACGGGTATTAATTTATTAAGTCCAGGAAAAAACCCTAAAACAAACCTTCGATTCTTAACTTTTTTCGTGAATTCTATTGCAGCTGTTCATGCACACGCAGATTTAATGCGAGCAACAATTGCTACTGCTGGTAATGATCATAGATTGGGTGCTAACGAAGCCCCTCCAGCTATTATTTCAACTTTCATTGGATCTCAGTTAGCCGCTATATTAGATGAAATTGAAGAGAAAGTTCATAAAGGAAATCTATCACCAGACGAAAAAACTGATTTGAAATTGAGGATCGGTAAAATTCCCGATATCATGTTAGATAACACAGATAGAAATAGAACATCTCCTTTCGCCTTCACTGGAAACAAATTTGAATTTAGAGCTGTTGGTTCGAGTTCAAATTGTGCTTCAGCTATGATCACCATGAATTCGATAATGGCACAGCAACTTAATCGATTTAAACATGATGTAGATGAGCTAATTGGTCAAGGACAGAAAAAAGATGACGCTATTTTTAAAGTCTTAAAAAACTATATCGTAGAATCAAAAAAAATTAGATTTGAAGGTGATGGTTATAGCGATGAATGGGTTGAAATAGCTGAGAAGAGGGGGTTGTCTAATGTGAAAAGCACTCCTTATGCTCTTGATTTTATGATTACTGATGAAGTAAAAGAACTTTTTGCTCAATTAGGTATTTATAGCCATGTTGAATTAGAGGCAAGGTATGATATTGCCCAAGAAGATTACAAAATGAAGGTTCAAATTGAATCTAGATGTCTTCAGGATATGGTATTAAACCAAATTATCCCTACAGCAGTTCAATACCAATCTCGATTGGCTAATAATGCGACACAAATGAAAGAAATATTTGGTGCTTCATACAAAAAACAATGCGGCGCTCAAATTCAAATAATTGAAGAAATATCTGAAAGAGTTAACTTTTTGAAGAATACAATTGAAGATATGCGTGTCGCACGAAAAAAAGCAAATGCTTTGAATTCGGCTCCTTTACAAGCAAAGGCGTATTGCGATAACGTATTCTCAAAATTTGATTCTATACGCTATCATGTTGATAAACTGGAGATTATATCAGATAATGAACTGTGGCCGTTGCCAAAATACAGAGAAATGTTGTTTACCAGATAATTAATAAAAGGACTCTTCGGAGTCCTTTTTTATTTTTGGTGTATTTTCGGCATCCATTAAACTTTTAATTATAAAAAATATTGGTTTAATTTGTGAACCATTGGACAAAGAATCCCTATACTAGTTATATGAAAGGAATTAAAAACTCGATTGCTACACTTGTAGCTTTAATGATCTTCTCAATCTCTTATGCTCAAGAGTCTACGGGGAAAACAGCAGAGGCTGATAATCAGTACAAAACAGAACACTTCTATGAGGCTGTTGAGCTTTATAAAAAGGCGTATACAGCAGAAAGTAAAAAGTCTGAAAAAATCAGAATAATAAGTCGACTTGGAGATTGCTATAGGTTGATTTATGATTTTGAAAATGCAGAGACATGGTACATAAAGGCGGAAAAAGCAAAATATGGAGATGTAGATCCTGATTTATTTCTTCATATGGGGCAAGTTTATAAAGCCCAAGGGAAATTTGAAGAAGCCATTGCAAGCTTCGAAAAATATAATGAGGTAAAGCCTGGAGTTCAGGAAGCTACTGATGGCCTTGAAGGATGTAGATTGGCAAAAAAATGGATGGATAAGCCATCACCACACATTATTGAAAATGTTGCTGGATTAAATTCCAAAAATTATGATTACTCTCCAGCAATTGCAGGTAGAGGTGATAAACAAGCTTTTATTGTAAGTTCAAGACCGGGTGGAACTGGTGATGGTGTAGACTCTAGAAGTGGAGAGGCTTTTTCAGACCTTTTTGTTTCTGAAATGGATAGAAAAGGAAAGTGGAGTATACCTAGCCCAGTTGAAGAACCTATTAATACGGAATTTAATGAAGGTCCTGCTTCAATAACTAAACGAGATAAGTTTATGTACTATACTCATTGCCCTGTTGTTGCCAAAGAGACAAAGCCATGTGAATTATGGATGGCTACAAAAAGAGGTCAATTGTGGGCTGAGCCTGTTCAGGTTAAGTTGGTGCCAGACACTTCATCGATAGGTCACCCATCTATCACAAAAGATGACGGTATTTTGTTCTTTGCTAGTGATATGGCTGGTGGAAAAGGTGGTAAAGATATTTGGTATGTTCAATGGGATAAGTCTAGTAAGGCTTGGGGTGAACCTAAGAATGTTGAAGGTGTTAATACGGCTGGAGACGAATTATTTCCATTTGTAAGAGATGATGGTACACTTTTCTTTTCTTCAAATGGAAGAACTGGAATGGGTGGTTTAGATATTTATAAAGCTGAACAAACTGGTAAAACTGAGTGGAGTAATGTGGAGAACTTGAAATTTCCCATTAATTCAGCAGCTAATGATTTCGGAATATTTTATTTAGGATCTAAAGAGCAAGGATATTTTTCTTCTGACAGAAAAGGTGGTAAAGGCGGTGCGGATATTTATAGCTTTAAATTACCTCCAGTAATTTATACCCTTCAAGGAACAATTAAAGATGTTCAATGTAAATCTGCGGTAGCAGGTGCTACTGTAAAATTAATTGGTACTGACGGTAGTTCAGTAGAAGCATTGACCGATGCTCAAGGATTTTACAAATTCGAAGAAAAAGAGAATGGTGATCGTTTTGTTGTTGAAGGAACTTCATATACCATTTTAGTTGAGAAAACAGTTGGTGCTAAAAAAGCAACCCCTCAATGTGGTCAAACTGATTACAACAAAAGAAAATACTTAGCGGGTAAAGGGCAAGAAACTACAATTAGCGTTACTAAGTCTACTGCTTTCGTTCACGATTTTGAATTGCAGTGTTCTAACTGTGGAGAAATTAAATTTAAGGAAGTACGTTATGACCTTGGAAAATCTGAGCTTAAAGTTGATGCAGAAGTTAATTCGAAAGATAGTTTGAATGATCTTTATAATACATTAATAGACAACCCTACTATTGTAATTGAACTGTCAGCTCATACTGATGCTCGTGGTGGTGATGCAGCGAATCAGAAACTTTCTGAAGCACGTGCTCAATCTTGTGTCGATTACTTGATTTCTAAAGGAATTGATGGTGAAAGACTTGTTCCTAAGGGATATGGTGAAGGTCAACCATTAGTTGATGCAAACGGTGTAACTTATAATGAAGCATACATTAATAAGCTTCCAACTAAAGCAGAGAAAGAAAAAGCTCATGCGGCTAACAGACGAACTGTATTCTCTGTATTGCGTGATGATTTTGAGCCTAAGCCAAAGGAAATTGAAGGTGAAAATCCTGAAGGCGCTAAGGAGAAGTAAATAAACGAATTATATTATTAATTCCAAATTGGAAGCGCCCCGATGTATCGGGGCGTTTTTTTGTTAAATATGTCACAAGAATCTAGATACGATCAAAGGGGAGTTTCGGCTGATAAGACTGATGTACATTCAGCAATCAAGAACTTAGATAAAGGTTTGTTCCCAAAAGCTTTCTGTAAAATTGTTCCTGATTATCTTTCGGGAAGTAATGATCATTGTGTAGTAATGCACGCGGATGGAGCTGGTACAAAATCGTCCTTAGCATACGCCTATTGGAAAGAAACTGGTGACTTGTCAGTTTGGGAAGGTATTGCTCAAGATGCATTGATTATGAATATTGATGATCTCCTTTGTGTAGGAGCTACAGATAATATTTTGGTTTCCTCTACAATTGGAAGAAATAAAAATTTAATTCCTGGAGAAGTAATTTCTTCGGTTATTAATGGTACTCAGAAAGTAATCGATTATCTAAATGATAACGGCTTAAACATAACTTTAACTGGTGGTGAAACCGCTGATGTTGGTGATTTAGTGAGAACTATTATTGTTGATTCAACTGTTGTAGCTCGCATGCCAAAAAAGGATGTCATTGATAATGCTAAAATTGAAGCTGGAAATGTTATAGTAGGACTTTCGTCATACGGCCAATCAACCTATGAAACGGAATACAATGGTGGTATGGGCAGTAATGGACTTACGTCTGCTCGTCACGATGTTTTCAATTCATCTATTGGAGAAAAATATCCAGAAACATTTGATTCTTCGGTTCCTCATTCTCTTGTTTATTCGGGTACAAAAAAATTAACGGATTCAATTGAAGGTTCTCCAATTGATGCCGGAAAACTAGTATTGTCACCAACCAGAACATATGCTCCGATTGTAAAAGCAGTATTAGATAAGTATAGAGATAGAATTAATGGAATGATTCACTGTAGTGGAGGGGCTCAAACAAAGGTTCTTCATTTTATTGATAACCTTCATGTTATTAAAGATAATATGTTTCCAGTTCCGCCATTATTTGATTTGATTCAAAAGGAATCAGGAACAAGCTGGGAAGAAATGTATAAGGTCTTTAATATGGGACATCGTATGGAATTTTATGTACCTGAAGATTTGGCACAGGACATAATTGCCATTTCTAAATCATTTAACGTTGAAGCAAAAATAATTGGTCGAGTAGAGAGTTCTCATTCAAAAAATGTAACTATCAATTCTGAATTTGGAAAATTTAATTACAAATAAACATGAGTAATTTAATTACAAAATTGGAGGCAATCGTTAATCGTTATCATGAGGTTTCTGATTTAATAGTTGACCCTGACATAATTGCTGATATGAAGCGTTATGTTAAACTAAATAAAGAATATAAAGACCTTGAACCTATAATTAAAGCACATAAAGAGTATAGTGATATACTCGGAAATATTGAGACATCAAATGAGATTATTGGATCTGATGAAGACCCAGAATTAAAGGAGATGGCTAAAATGGAATTGGATGAACTTTTGCCTGCTCGATCAGAAATGGAGGAGAGTATTAAAGTAATGTTGATTCCAAAAGACCCCGAAGACTCCAAAGATGTAATTATGGAGGTTAGAGCGGGAACAGGTGGTGATGAAGCTAGTTTGTTTGCGGGAGACTTATACCGAATGTACACGCGCTATTGTGAAAAACGAGGCTGGAAACATGAACTTTTAAGTTTAAATGAAGGAACTAGCGGTGGTTTTAAGGATATTTCATTTTCGGTAAGTGGACAAGATGTATTTGGGACACTAAAATTTGAACGTGGCGTTCATCGAGTGCAACGAGTGCCTTCAACTGAATCACAAGGTCGGGTTCATACTTCAGCAGCAACGGTTGCTGTTTTACCTGAGGTAGAAGATGTTGAAGTAGAATTAAGAAAAGATGACATTCGAGTTGATACTTATCGCTCTTCTGGGGCTGGTGGTCAGCACGTTAATAAAACAGAGTCCGCCGTGCGGTTAACTCACATTCCTACTGGTATAGTAGTAGAGTGTCAAGATGGACGTTCTCAGCATAAAAATAAAGATAAGGCAATGAAAGTTTTACGCTCAAAGCTTTATGAAGTTGAGTTAGAAAAACAAGAAAAAGAACGAGCTACCCAAAGAAAATCTCAAGTTTCAACTGGTGATCGATCTGCAAAAATTAGAACATACAATTGGCCACAAGGTCGGGTTACTGATCATAGAATTGGACTTAACCTTTATAACCTTGATGCGATTATTGGTGGAGAAATTGAAGAAATAGTTGAGTCTTTAAAGCTTGCAGAAAATGCGGAAAAGCTAAAGGACGGAATTACTGAATAGTCATGACAAGAGCAGAACTAATCCAGGAAATAAAAACAAAAGAGTCATTTCTTTGCGTTGGCTTGGATTCTGATTTAAATAAAATTCCTTCACATTTATTAGAGCTTGAAGATCCAATTTTTGAGTTTAATAAACAGATAATTGATAATACAAAAGACTTTTGTGTTGCCTATAAGCCAAACATTGCATTTTATGAGTCAATGGGGCTTAAGGGATGGGAAAGTCTGAGAAAAACACTTGATTATATTCCAGATAATTGCTTTACTATAGCTGATGCTAAAAGAGGTGATATTGGTAATACGGCATCAATGTACGCTAAGGCATTTTTTGATAAAAAATCGAGCGGAATGGAATTTGATTCTATAACTATTGCGCCATATATGGGAGCTGATTCAGTTACTCCATTTTTACAATTTGATGGTAAGTGGGGAATATTACTTGCGCTTACATCTAATCCAGGTTCAAACGATTTTCAGCAGATTGAATCCGCTAATGGTCAGTTACTTTTTGAAGAAGTATTGACAACTTCGCAAAACTGGGGAAGCGCTGAGCAACTTATGTATGTTGTTGGTGCCACAAGGGGAGAGGATATCGGAAAAGTACGAGCGCTGGCAAAAGAGCATTTCTTTTTAGTTCCTGGTGTAGGTGCACAGGGAGGAAGTTTAGATGACGTTGTTAAATTCGGCATGAACTCAGATTGTGGTTTGCTAATAAATTCTTCTAGAGGAATCATTTACGCATCTAATCATGAAGATTTTGGGGTGAAGGCTGGACAAGAAGCAAAAAAATTACAAGAACAAATGTCAACACATTTAAAAACCAACAAGATTATTTAATTTGTCTGAAGAACTTCTTTACTATGTATGGAAGTTTGGGTTATTTGACACAAACCTCCAAACTGATTTAAACGAATCGTTAAGTGTATTTACTCCTGGCGTTCAAAACATTTCATCTGGGCCTGACTTTACAAATTCAAAAATAAAAGTTGGGAATCAAACTTGGTTTGGAAACGTCGAAATTCATGTAAAATCTTCCGATTGGAACAAACATGGACATAAAGAAGACCGTGCTTATGATAGCATTATACTTCATGTAGTTTATGAAAAGGATTGTGAAATAGACGAATTAGTTTTTCGAAAAATCCCTACGTTAGAATTAAAAAACTTTATTAATAAACAGTTTGTATTGAAATACAATGCGTTTGTCAATCAAAATACCTGGATACCTTGTCAAGATAGTCTAGGAAAAATTGACTCGTTTATTGTTGATTCGTGGTTAGATCGTCTGTCAATCGAAAGAATTGAGCGTAAAACTCAACAAATAGAAATGCTGCTCAATTACTTTAAAGGTAATTGGGAGAAAACTTTTATAACCTGGCTATCTACATGTTTTGGCTTTAAAATCAATGCTCTTCCTTTTGAACTTTTGGGCAAATCAATTAAGGTTAAACATTTAATTAATTCTAATAATGTAGAAGCTTTACTTCTCGGTATATCTGGTTTAATTCCAGAAAACTCTAATGATTATTATGTAAATGAAATTCAAAAAGTTTTTGATTTTGAAAAATTAAAATGGGATATTGTACCTTTAAATTCTACCATTTGGAAAAAAGGTGGAGTAAGGCCTTATAATCAACCTGAGCTTCGAATAGCTCAGTTAGCTGCTGTATTGAGTCAGAATAAATCAGGTTTGTTAAGTCATTTTTTAACTATAGATACATTAGATGAAGTGGAAGATTTTCTAACAGCTTCCCCCTCTAATTATTGGAAAAATCATTTTAGTTTCAATTCAATATCCTCCAAAGAACATAAAACAACAATTTCAACTGCAAGTAAAAAGCTGCTAATTGTAAATGCAGTAATTCCCTTTTTATTCTTTTACGGAAAAACACTTAATAAAGAAGGTGTTGTGCGCAGAGCTTTGAAATTTATGGAAGAAATTCCAAGTGAAAAGAATTCAATAATTAGTAAATGGAAAGAATTAGGAATTGAATCAAGAACAGTTTCTAGGTCGCAAGCATTGCTCGAATTATATAATCAATATTGTTGTGTAAAAAAGTGTTTAATTTGCAGCATAGGCAATAAAGTCTTAATGAAATGATGGATCGTATACAAACATTCTTTGAAAAACAAGCTTTTGGGGTATGTGAATACATTGGTGAAAAGCTTGGTATTGCGTCTTCTTCTATTCGTAAATATTTTATTTATTTATCATTTTTGACTTTTGGGTCACCTATTTTTTTATACCTCATTTTTGCTTTTTTGCTTGAAAATAGAGAGTATTTCAAACAGAATAGGCATTCCATTTGGGATCTGTAACCTAATTTAATGTTTGCTTTTTCATTTAAGTATTTTGGCGGCTTATACAAAGGAATCGCCTTTTTAAGTGCAGTACTTGTTTTAGGTACTCTGGGTTATGTTGTAATTGAGCAATACAGTGTAATTGAAGGATTTTATATGACTTTAATTACTGTAAGTACAGTTGGGTACGGTGAAATCAGGCCGTTGAGCGATGAGGGGAGATTGTTTACATCAGCATTGATAATTAGTAGTTTTGGAACTTATGCATATGTAGCCACAAGTGTTGGTTCTACATTGTTGAGTGGTAGGTATAAAGAGTTTTATAAAAATTTCAGGTTGGAGAAAAAAATAAAAGAACTTAAAGGTCACACTATTGTATGTGGGTTTGGGAATAATGGTGAAGCGGCGATAGCTCGACTTAAAGATCACAATAGAGGTTTTGTTGTTATTGAAAAAATAGAAGGAAAACTTGATATTTTAAAAGAACATGCAGAACTGTTATACATTGATGGCGATGCTACCGATGAGAACAATATATTAAGAGCAGGAATTGCGCATGCCGATTCCTTAATTACGACTTTACCAAGTGATGCTGACAACGTATTTGTTTGCCTTACAGCTCGTCAATTAAATCCTAATTTGACAATAATTAGTCGAGCAACAAACCCTAAAAGTGAAAGTAAATTAAAATTGGCTGGAGCTGATAATGTGATATTACCAGATCGTGTTGGCGGAAGTCACATGGCATCACTTGTAACTACACCGGATATAAATGAGTTTTTAGATAAACTTTCGCTAAGTAACAAACATTCTGTAAACCTCGAAGAAATAGTATTTGGATTACCTGATTATTCCATGACCGTTTCACAAGTTGGGCAATTGGAAAATGGATACGTTCGTATATTGGGAATTAAAAATTCTAACCAAGAATATTTAATCAATCCAAGACCTGATCAAAAAATTGAAAGTGGAGCTAAACTTTTTGTGTTAGGCGAGCATCCAATTATTGAAAGCCTGAGAAGTCAGTTGCTCAACTAAACACATACGCCTTCTTTTCATTCAACTCTAATTTGTATGTCATAATTTCTATATTTGGGGCTCATCGAAATTTACAATCTAAGTATGACACTTAAAAGACTGTTTCTCCCATTTTTATTTTTCCTTTTTTTATTTACAACACCTAGTTTTATAAGTGCCCAAAATGGGGAATCTAAGGATAAAATAGAGCAAAGTGAAATTACCCAAGTCGAAAAAGTTGCAGAAGTCAGTAGCGAAGAACAAATAGATGCCTTTTTTAGAACGTACTTAGTTACCCCACTTTCAAGTGTATTGTTTTGGGATCCTTTTAAGGCATTAAATTTATATGATCCAATCATTCGAGATGATTCAGGTAACCCAGTATTAGATAGTTCTGGAGCGCCCTTAGAAAAGAAAATCCCGTTGGTTGTTATTTGGTTGGTGTTTGGGGCTTTGTTCTTCACAATTAGAATGAAATTCATAAACTTTAGAGGTGTTAAGCACGCAATTGAATTGGTGCAAGGGAAATTTTCTGATCCGAATGATAAAGGTGAAGTTTCTCATTTTCAGGCATTAGCTACAGCGTTGTCAGCCACCGTCGGGTTGGGTAATATTGCAGGAGTTGCCGTGGCTATTTCATTAGGAGGGGCAGGTGCTACTTTTTGGATGATTACTGCAGGACTACTAGGAATGGCTTCAAAGTTTGTAGAATGTACACTTGGAGTTAAATACCGAATAATTGACGCTGATGGCAATGTTTCAGGCGGGCCTATGTACTATTTGAGCTCTGCTTTAAGTAAAGAAAATTATGGTCCATTAGGTAAGATATTGGCTGTGATTTTTGCAGTTTTATGTATTGGAGGCTCTTTTGGAGGTGGAAATATGTTCCAAGCTAATCAAGCTTTTGCTCAAATGTCTAGTGAATTTACTTCACTCCAAGGACACGGAATTATGTTCGGTGTAGTTCTGGCTCTAATGGTTGGTGTTGTTATTATAGGAGGGATTAGAAGTATAGCAAAGGTTACTGATAAAATAGTCCCATTCATGTGTGGATTGTATGTTCTTTTTTCATTGATTATTATTTTCATAAATATCTCATCTGTAGGAGATGCATTTATGTCAATTTTTCAAGGAGCATTTAGCGCAGATGCTTTAAAAGGTGGGTTTGTTGGAGTTCTAATAGTTGGTTTTCAGCGAGCTGCTTTTTCTAATGAAGCAGGAGTCGGTTCAGCATCAATTGCACATTCAGCTTCTAAAACTAATGAGCCAGTAAGTGAAGGAACTGTTGCTTTGTTAGAACCATTTATTGATACAGTCGTCGTTTGTACAATGACTGCATTGGTTTTAATATTTACTGGATATGCATCAGACACTCAAGGGTTGGAAGGGGCAAACTTAACTTCAGCAGCTTTTGAAAGTGTTTTTCCTTGGTTTAGATATGTATTAATAATTGCAATATTCCTATTTGCTTTTTCTACAATGATTTCATGGTCGTACTATGGTCAAAAGGCATTTACTTACCTTTTTGGTAGAACTAATACAGTGAGAATGGTTTATAAAGTGATTTTCTTATTCTTTATTGTAGTAGGCTCTTCAAGCAGTCTTGGTGCCGTTCTAGACTTCTCAGATATGATGATTCTGGGTATGGCTTTTCCTAATATATTAGGGTTGTTGCTTCTTTCCAAAGAGGTAAAGATTGATATGATTGATTATTATAACAGAGTTAAATCTGGTGCAATAAAAAGGCATAAATAGCAGATTTGGGAAAAAACAAACCAACCTTCAAGGATGTTTTTATCCTTTATAAAACTGAACGAAAACAGTTTACTATACTTACAATTATCGTTCTATTAGTAATACTAGGAAAGTTTACAAAGCCGTATTGGTATACACCAGAAAAGCCATCAATTGAGGAGCTTGAGTCACGAGTTACTTTTGACAAAAAGGAAGTTAGAAAAAAGGCACCAACGCAACAAGCGAGAGTTCCAATTGATGTAAATACAAATCAATTGACTGACTGGATGAGCCTTGGCTTCTCTGAAAAACAAGCATCTGTAATTGATCGTTATCGAAAAAAGATAAATGGATTTGAATCAATTAGTTCTGTAGCTGATATTTACATAATTGATAGTGCTAAGTTCCAGGAAATTCTACCTTATTTAAGAATAGACAAAAGTGATAGTGAAATTCTGTCAAATAAGGAAAGTAAATTAAAAGAGGTCACGGTAACTTTAGCACGTAACTGGAAACTAAAATCTTTTGATCCTAACGCTGCCACTAAATTGGAATTAGTTCAAATGGGTTTCAATGAGTCTGAAATTAAGAATATTATAAATTACCGAACAAAAGTTGGTTTGTTTCATGACAATCATGATTTTCAGAAATTATACGCTTTTTCTAATGAAGATATGCTGACTGTATTGCCTTTTGTGTCAATTAAAAAGGTGGTAGAAACAAATATTGATAGCACACTTGTTCAAGAGATTCTAGATTTAAATAACTGTGATTCGCTAGATTTATTAGCGTTAAAGGGAATTGGACCCTATTTTGCCAAACTAATTTTGAGGTACCGGTATAGGCTTGGAGGTTTTATTGATGTTAATCAGCTTTATGAGGTTCCGAAAATCCCTAAAGAGACCGTAGACCTGAACATTTCAAATTTTAAAATTGATCCAAAATTTCAACCAATAAAGATGAATGTGAATTCACAAGATTTTAAAATGTTCATGAGACATCCATATTTTAGTTATGCACAAACGAAAAAATTGTTTGACTATCGAAATTCGATTGGAAAATACACATCTTTGCAGCAATTAAAAAAAGCAGGATATTTGGATTCTGAATATGTAAACACGGTTGTGCCTTACTTGAAAGTAGATTGATGTTAAAAGATAAACTTGATAAAGCAATAAGAGAAGTTCCTGATTTTCCCAAACCAGGAATAATGTTTAAGGACATTACACCTGTTTTACACGACCCCGTTTTGTGCAAAGAAATTACGGATGAAATCTGTTCAGCTTTTAAAGATGTTCAGATTGATGCTGTTGTTGGCGTTGAAAGTCGTGGTTTCCTTTTTGGAATGTTGATCGCTCAGCAATTAAATGTTCCATTTGTTACTGTTCGTAAAAAAGGTAAATTGCCTTATGACACCGTTTCTTATAAGTACGATTTGGAATATGGTTCAGCGGAAATTGAAATGCATACCGATGCCATAAAAGCTGGTGATAGAGTATTGATTCATGATGACTTACTGGCTACTGGTGGAACGGCCATTGCTGCAGCTGAGTTGGTGAATATGCAAAACGGTGTGATTGGAGGCTTCTCCTTTGTAATTGAATTAGAATTTTTAAAAGGTGTTCAAAAACTGAAACCTTTTTCAGAGAAAATAAGCAACTTAATTAGCTATTAAATAAAGTATTATGGATTTTAATATTTCAGAAAACGAATTAATGATTCGCGATATGCTACGCGATTTTTGCGCTAAAGAAATTAAGCCTCATATGATGGAGTGGGATGAAAAACAAGAATTCCCAATTCCAGTATTTAAAAAGTTAGGCAATTTGGGATTAATGGGCGTTTTAGTACCCACAGAATATGGTGGTTCTGGATTCGGATATCAAGAATATGTTACTGTAATTACGGAAATATCAAAAGTTTGTGGCTCAATTGGTTTAAGTGTTGCTGCACATAATAGCTTATGTACAGGACATATTTTGCAATTTGGAAACGAGGAGCAAAAAAAGAAATACCTGCCAAAACTAGCTACGGCGGAATGGATTGGAGCTTGGGGGTTAACAGAGCAAAATACCGGATCTGATGCTGGAGGTATGCTTACAACCGCTGCCGAAGATGGAGATTATTTTGTATTGAATGGAAGTAAGAATTTTATTACGCATGGTGCTTCGGGTGAAGTTGCAGTTGTAATTGCTAGAACTGGAGAAAAGGGAGATTCACATGGTATGTCTGCTTTTATAGTAGAGAAGGGAACACCTGGTTTTTCATCTGGAAAAAAGGAAAACAAACTTGGAATGCGAGCTTCTGAAACTGCTGAACTCGTTTTTAATAATTGTAGAATACCGAAAGCTAATCTTCTAGGTAAAATCGGAGAAGGTTTTATCCAAGCTATGAAAATCCTTGATGGAGGTAGAATTTCTATCGCCTCATTATCTTTAGGAATTGCCACAGGTGCATATGAAGCGGCATTACAATATTCGAAAGAAAGGGAACAGTTTGGTCAGCCCATTTCAAATTTTCAAGGTATTGCGTTTAAATTAGCTGACATGGCAACTGAAATTCAAGCTTCTGAATTGTTAATTAGGAAAGCGGCGGATCTAAAGAACAGAGGAGAGAAAGTAACTACAGAAGGCGCGTTTGCTAAACTTTATGCTTCTGAAGTAAGTGTAAGAGTCTCAAATGAGGCGGTTCAAATTTTTGGAGGTTACGGATACACTAAAGATTTTCCGGTAGAGAAATTCTACCGAGATTCTAAGCTGTGTACCATTGGTGAGGGAACTTCTGAGATTCAGAGATTAGTAATTGCAAGAGAAATATTAAAATAATTTTTTAGGTGGGCAGAAAAGCATATTTTTGCAGCCCAAATTTTTTGAAAACAATAAGAGTATGTTGATTATACCTGTTAAAGATGGCGAGAACATCGATAGAGCTGTAAAGAAGTACAAAAAGAAATTCGAGCGTACTGGAACGATGAGAGAGCTGAGAAGCCGTCAGAAATTCAGTAAGCCTTCTATTGTAAGAAGAGAAGAAGTTCTTAAGGCTATCTACGTGCAGAAATTAAGACAAGCTGAAGATTAAGAGTTTCGGTTTTTTTAAGATATTACCATTTTGAGGCAGGTTATAAATTTTTAAATTTATAACCTGTTTTGGTTTATATGGTAATAGATGAATTTTTACAATACATAAGTTCGGAGAAGAGATTCTCTCATCATACCATAAAGGCTTACCAAAAGGATTTAGAAACTTTCCAACTGTTTATTCTAAATCACTTCGAAATTAATGACCTAACAAAGGTTAGTCATCAAGATGTTCGAAGTTGGCTTGTTGATCTAAAATCTAGTGGACTAACCAACCGATCTATAAACCGAAAAATTTCTACTTTAAAATCCTTTTATCGTTTTTTACTACGAGAGGCAGTTGTGGAGAATAATCCTATGGCCAAAGTAGTTGCTCCAAAATCAGGGAAACGGCTTCCTGAGTTTGTAGAAAAAGATAAGATTGAACTTATTCTTGATCAACCGTCAGGACAATTAGATAATGATTTTGAATTGTGTCGCGATTTTTTAATAATCGAGTTACTATACGCTACGGGAATTCGGTTATCGGAATTAATCAGTATTAAAGACTTTGATGTTGACCATTCTAATGGACAATTAAAAGTTTTAGGGAAAAGAGATAAAGAGCGAATAATTCCATTGGCAAATGATTTACTGTTTAGAGTTCAAGATTATATTAAAATAAAAGAGACTAGTCAGATTGCGAATTCAAAAAAAAACTTGTTCTTAACTGCTAGAGGTAAGGAATTGTATCCTAAATTGGTATACCGTTTAGTGAATCGTAGAATAGGTGAAGTTTCCTCCCAGAAAAAAAGGAGTCCTCATGTTCTAAGGCACACATTCGCAACGCATTTATTGAATAATGGGGCAGATTTAAATGCAGTGAAGGAATTACTTGGGCACGCTAATCTTTCGGCAACCCAAGTATATACTCACAATACTTTTGAGAAATTAAAGAACATTTATAAACAAGCACATCCTCGTGCGTAAAACCGAGATAATATGAAATTGAAAATCCATTCCGTTCATTTTGACGCTGACACGAAACTTGAAGAGTTTATCACCAATAAAGTTTCCAAACTCGACCAATTTTATGATAAAATAATCTCAAGTGAAGTGTTTTTGAAGTTGGATAAGTCCGATTCTAAGGAAAATAAAATTGCAGAAATTAAATTATTCATTCCTGGTAATGAACTTTTTGTAAAAAAGCAATGTAAGTCTTTTGAGGAGGCTGCTGATAGCGCTATTGAGGCTTTAAGAAGGCAAGTAAAGAAGCATAAAGAAAAATTAAGGTCTCGTTAGACCTTAATTTTTTTCTTTTCAAACCATATTTTACCCCCTCATATCAACTAAAAAAGGACCAATAAAAAAGACTGATA
>JBMYOI010000029.1:0-30009 GCA_049599135.1 Salibacteraceae bacterium | reverse complement strand
AGTTGCTCCTAAAACAACTAACACAGGTCAAATTGCTGAGTTTAGATTGATGGGGGCCACCCACAAATCGGATACTTCAAGGACAGCGAGTATTGTATTAGGAAATTATGATCAAGATTTTACTTCCACTAAATTTATGGGCTCAATTTCTGGCGAGACAACTAATAATGCACAGAATGAAGGGGATATGGTTTTTTATAGATACCCAGATGGGAAAACTGCCACAGAAGCTATTCGCATAGAACGATTTGGTGACATATCATTCCATAGTGGTACTGATTCCTATACTTTTCCAACAACACGAGGCACTAACAATCAAGTGCTTTCTACCGATGCATCAGGCAGTTTGAGTTGGACAGGTATTCCGAGTAGTGCCGACAACTTGGGTAATCACACAGCGACTACAAATGTTGAACTCGGTGGTAATTGGCTTTCGAATGATGGGGGTAATGAAGGAATACAAATCGATAACAGTGGAAATGTGGGTATCGGCACCACTACGCCAAATGGAGCATTGCATATAGGGAATTCGGCCGGTGGCTTTAGAAAGGTTATATTATTTGAAAATAGCAATAACGATTACCAATATTATGGTTTCGGCATTAGTCCTTCGTCGCTGCGTTATTCAGTGGCAGCAACCGCCGCTCGGCATTTATTTGTTGCAGGAAATAGCGCAAACAGCACCGATACACTTATGGTTATTCAAGGAAATGGTAATGTTGGTATAGGAACTTTTTCACCCTCCGACCAATTAGAAGTAGTAGGAGGTATAACCACAGATGGGTTTAAACTGTCAGGAAATGGGGCAGGAGCAACCAAGGTCTTGACTTCAGATGGTACTGGAAATGCAACTTGGCAAGCTGTTCCAAGTAGTGCCGATAATCTAGGTAATCATACAGCCACTTCAAATATTCAATTAAATAGTAATTGGCTTTCGAATGACGGTGGAAATGAAGGAATAAGAGTGACCGATGCAGGAGATATAGGAATTGGAACTGGCAGCCCACAGACACAACTACATTTACATACAGCCGCTTCAGCCGGAAACTACATGCAAATAACGAATGGCACCTCAACAACTAGAGGTCTTCAAGTTGGAATCAATAATGCAGGAGTGGCATATATTCTTCAAAAAGAGAATTTTGATTTTAAGATTAGAACTAATGATATAGATAGATTAACTATTCAAGCAGATGGAGATGTAGGAATTGGAACTGCTACCCCTGCGTTTGCATTGGACGTTGCTGGCGATGTTATGGCAAACGACAATAATTTTATTGTTTTAGACAGCGCAGGAAATAACATTGAATTTTCGGGACAAGGAAATGCCAGTTATGCTAGCTATGGTGCATATATTAGAACCACCAGTAACCCCTCAAGCGGAGAAGCAATATTTAGGGTTCTTTCATCAGGTGGTGCAGAAAGACTAAGAGTAGAGCATAGTGGATATGTGCGAACGGTTGATGGTTTAACAGTGGAAGGAAACGTAGGAATTGGAAACACGACTCCCGCAGTAGAGTTAGATGTAACGGGAGATGCTCAAGTTTCTGGAAAAACAACTACTGCTACTTTTCAAATGACAACTGGTAGTGCTTTAAATGGAAAAGTGCTTACGGCAGATGGATCAGGAAATGGCACATGGGAAACAATCCCTAGCAGTGCCGATGATTTAGGTAACCATACAGCCACCTCTAACATTCAGTTAAACAACAATTGGCTTTCTAACGATGGTGGAAATGAAGGAATAAGAGTGACCGATGCAGGAGATGTAGGAATTGGAACTGATAGTCCAACTGGTCTATTTACAATATCGGATAATTCTCGAAATATGTTAACGCTAAAAAGAAGTACTACTAATGACGATAGTACTGGAATTGTTTTCCAAAATACTGGAAATGCCTATACTTGGAACATGTATTTGAATGCTTCTCAAGACCTTGTTTTTAGTAGCAGTAATGGGAATACAAATATCGATGCATTGTCCCCAAAAGTATTTTTTGACAATGATGGAAATGTTGGAATAGGTACTATAACTCCAACAGCACAACTTCATGTTAATGGTACTGCCGCAGCCGATGGCTCAACTGGTCAAATACAAATTGACGAAACAGGTGGAAATTCAATGATGTTAGGAAGAACATCCTCTTTTGGTTTTATTCAAACTCAAAATTCAGAGCCTTTGGTATTGAATCCAACCTCGAATAATGTTGGAATTGGTACTTCTTCACCTGCTAGTTTGGTGCATATGCACGATGCTACTGCACCCTATCTGCAATTATCGAATTCAACCACAGGAAGCACTGCTTCCGATGGGTTTAGGTTGGGGATTTCTGGAAACCATGTTTTCTTTAGAAATTATGAGAATGGTGATATTCGCTTTAGAACTCAAGATCAAAACCGTATGGTTGTACTGGGTAATGGTGATGTGGGCGTTGGGACGGCTTCCCCTTTATCAAAATTTCATGTAGCTGGCGGAACAATATTAGTCGATAATTCCAATGGTCTGGCATATAGAAATGCGGCTAACTCTGGCAATAGAAATATGATTAAAAGTACTTCAGGCGATGATGTAATTATTGCAGGAACCAATACCAATAACATTGAATTTGATGTCAGCGGAGGAAACGATGCCATGTATATGGAGTCAGGTGGATTTATAGGAATGGGCACTACAAATCCAATCAGAAAACTGGATGTTAGAGATAACACAAGTGGTGTGGTTTTAAGAGTTGAGAATAATAGTTCTACAACAGGTGCAGGAGGCATGGCTTTGGCTTTGAACGTTGCAAGTCCGGGAACAAGTGACAATTTTATTTACTTTTTGGGTAATGGCAGTACTGTTGTAGGCAGTGTTACTGGTGGAGGCTCTGGTGGAGTCGCTTACAATACAACTTCAGACAGGAGGTTAAAAACAAATATTGCTGCATTCACCTCCGGACTCGAGTTAATATCAGAGATTGACCCAAAAATTTATGAGCGTAAATCGAATTTAGGCAATAAAGAGATTGGATTTATTGCTCAAGAATTGATGAAAAGCTTCCCAGGAGCCGTTTCTGGAGATTCTACGAATAATGTAGATGAAAAACCAATGTTGGTAGATTATTCAAAACTGACTCCAGTGCTGACTGCTGGAATCAAAGAGCTACACCAAATGGTGCTGGAACAACAAGCGCTTATTTCGTCTCAAAAATTCGAAATCGAACAACTGAAAGCAGCTAGAGAAGAAGATATTTCTAAACAAGCAGAAACTGAAAGTAGGTTAAATGCAATTGAAAAATTGTTATTGACAGGGGCAGTGATAGAGGAGTAGACTTCTACGTGAAATTTCTTGTCATGTTAAGTGATAATTAGTGTCATTCTTTTTGATATACTGAGTGATCCCGAGTATCGGGATTGTATCGAAGTAGGCAAGAAGAAAGCAATACGTCTAGTTTTCGATTCAAACCTCCTTGAAGTCGGCCCATTCTGACTGACAGGTTTGTAGGTCTTCGATACATTTTGTTCCACTACGCTTTACAAAACACTCAGACTGACAAACCTAGTGTCATTCTGACTGATCCGCCTCTGGTGGATAGTATCGAAGAGGGCACGGTTTCATTGCAGAAAATTTAAAAAGACACCGGTTCACAGCAAGAATTCGAAGTAGGCAAAAAGAAAAGATATAAAACAGTTATTTTAAAGTCAAAGACCAATTCTATACTAAGTTTCAAATTAATATTTTAGCAAGTTGAACAAGAACTATAAACAGAGCCATGAAACAGCTTAAAAACTTAATAGATAAACCAATTTTGGAGCCAACCCAAAATGGAACAAAAAGAGGAGCTTTCTCTTTTCTGAAGGCAAATAACAGCCTACTTAAATGGAAGGGAATAGCAACTCTTTTACTGGTTTTAATGAGCACTTCATCATATAGCCAATGGATGTTAATCAACGAGGATGGAGGAGTTCCCGATGCAAATGCAGCTCTAGAAGTAAGAGATACAACTCACGGAATTTTATTTCCAAGGTTAACGACCGTTCAAATGAATGGAATTTCACCCAATACAGCAGGTTTGTTAATTTACAATACCGACAGTTCCGCAGTTTATTATAACAATGGCTCAGGCTGGGCAAATATTGCTTCGACTGGGGCTACACAATTTGCAGTGCCAGCAGGTTCTATTATTCCATTTGGTGGTGACACGGCCAATATACCAGCAGGCTTTATGTTATGCGATGGTAGTGCTTTAGCGCAAGTTTCTTATTCTGAATTGTATGCCGCCATTGGAAAAGCTTGGGGGGGCGATGCCACCAATTTTAATTTACCCGATTTAAGAGGGCGTTTTTTAAGAGGTACCGATTTAAATGCCGGTAATGACCCCGATGCGGCAGTCCGAAATGCCATAAATACGGGAGGAAATACTGGTGATGAGATTGGGTCTGTTCAAGGAGATGAGTTTGGAAGTCATAACCACAGTGGCACATACAATGTTTTTTATCCTTCAGGAATAGGAGGAAGCTCACACCGACTTCATGCAATGACAGGGGGAGTTGCCACGTCTGGTGGAAGTGTTTTGGCCAACGGCGGTAACGAAACCCGCCCAGTTAACGCCAACGTTAATTACATCATATGCTACAGCAGTAGCATCGCTGCTGCGGGCACCAACAGTTCAGTTTTTCAAGGAAATGTATCGGCAAGCCAATTGCCAGCAAGTGCATTTGAAGACAGTACCCGTATAACTGATGCAGATGGTTCTGCGAAAGTAGAAATTGATGGATCTGATAACATTCTGTTTACCAATGGGAGCAGCGAAAGCGCTCGGTTTAATTCCAGTGGTTTTCTAGGTTTAAACAACAATAACCCGCAAAGTCTGCTCGACGTTGGGGGCACAGCAATTATCGACTCTTTGCGTATTTACAATGCTTATGCTTTGCCTGGCGATGATGGCACAAATGGACAAGTGATGCAAACCGATGGTAATGGAAAAGCAGAGTGGAAGACCCCTGTTTCAAGTGCTGATAATTTGGGAGATCATAAAGCAACACAAATCCTACAATTAAACGGGAATAAGATTTCTGGTGACGGAGACAATGAGGGAATATCAGTTGATAATAGTGGAAAAGTGGTTGTTTCAGTTGCAGCTGGATCTTCTGGGGCAGGTAATGAGGTACTGCGGACAAATGGTGATATTTGGACAGATGGGCAAGGAACAGGCCTCTACATGTCCAATTCGAGTATTGGAATTACAGGAAATACCACTAACTCTGGCGATATGCGATTTAAAACAGATGGCAATGATAGAGTCAGAATTTTAAAAACTGGTCAGGTAGGAATTGGCACAAACTCGCCTCAAGTACCACTGCAAATACAGGGAGGAAATGATGCTTCCTTAAATGCTACTAATGGTTATATGGTAATCGGAAATACTTCGAGTACCAATTTAGTTTTTGACAACAACGAAATTCTGGCTAGAGACAATGGAGCAACCTCGTTTTTAGCGTTAAATGCAAATGGTGGAGCAATCAGTATGCATGCCGGAATTAATGATGTTAGCCGTTGGGGAGTATTCTTGGATGATGGAAACTTTCTATTAGGAGACACAATTACTGCAAACCGTGCGAAACTTAGAGTAGCAGGCAAAGTATTGGCAGACACCTTATCCATTCTTGGAGGGGTAGAGTTTCCTACAAGTATTGGAACAAATAATCAGGTGTTAACTGCAGATGGAAGTGGTGGTTCCAGTTGGGAATCACCTACACCTTCTCCTTGGACAGTTTCAGGGAGTGATGTGTATCGTTCATCTGGAAGTGTAGGTGTCGGTACCAGCTCACCTAGCAACTTATTACACGTCTTCCAGGGGGCTGGCGCAGATGTGATGGGTCGGTTTGAGAAAACAACAAATGGTGAAGATGCCGCTTTAGAGATAGTTGGTGCAAGGCAAGGAGCCACGTCAACAGCTGATATTGCATATGTGGATTTAAAAAACTATGACGCCAATGAAGGGAGTGGAACTGAGTTTATTATGAGTAGGATTACTGGTTTTGTTTCAGGCAATTCAGGACAAAGGGGTGGACTAAAAATGTACATTAACAATGGAACCTCAGGCGTAGGTCTTACTCAAGGAATGAAAATAAATCCCGATGGTCAAGTCACATTGGGGACAAGTACCCTTCCTGCATTATTACAAATGCCTTCAGGAAACAGTTATTCGATGAATATTAAAGCTAGCTCTTCAATGACTCAGGATGTGACTTACACTTTTCCAGTAGATGATGGAGATGCTAATGAAATGCTAACCACTGATGGCTCAGGTGTCTTAAGCTGGTCGGTACCCGCAAGTTCTCCTTGGACGGAATCAGGAACAGATGTCTATCGGTCATCAGGTTTTGTAGGAATAGGGACTACTTCCCCAACAGGTCAACTTACCATTTTTGGTGATTCAAGCAGTGCCCTTACGCTAAAATCTGGGGATAACACGAAAAATCATGGAATAGCTTTTCAAAATCTTGGAAGCAACTATACATGGTCTATTCATAGAGCAGATGCAGGTAGTAATGATGCAGATTTAGTTTTTTCTGGAGGAGATGGTAAATCTAATATCAATTCCTTAGATGAGCGAATGCGTATAACACATGATGGAAATATTGGAATAGGAACAGCTATCCCAACAGCTGCATTGCAGGTCAATGCAGCTCCACCAGCAAACGCTTCTTCGGGTCAGTTCCAAATTGATGAATCAACTTCTGGGAATTCAATGATGTTGGGACGCACTCAAACTTATGGATACGTTCAAACCCAAAACTCTGAACCACTTGCTTTAAATCCTATTTCTAATAATGTCGGTATTGGAACTACGGCTCCCGTTTCAGAATTGCACGTTGATGGAACAGGAACTTTCGATATTGCACAGTCTAACGGATATGGTGTTTCTGTTAGAAGGAATACTGACCAATCAAAAGTTGTAGATCTATTCACCGGTGGAGGTAAAAATGGAAATATTTCAGTATATAACTCTGCTGGAGTAGAGATAGTTAGGATTAATGCAGGAGCAAGTAATACCACTTTTAATGGAACCGGAAATTTTGGATTTGGTACAGATAGTCCCCAAAGTAAAATCCATGCGAACTCATCAAATTCTTCTACTGCTTTGCAACTCACCAATAATACAAGCGGAGCAACTGGAGGGGATGGTTTTCACCTCTCGATAGATGCGAATAACGCACTCATCCAAAATAAAGAATCTGGCGATATTGAGTTTAATACCAATAGCGCGGATAGAATGATAATAAAGGCTAATGGTGATGTTGGAATCGGAACTACAAGCCCAAGTTACGATCTTGATGTTGTAGGAAATATAAATGCGTCTTTAACCGTAAGAGCCGCAGGTGTAGCTCTAATTTCAGACAAAAGATATAAGACCAATATTTCCCCATTAAACAATACACTGGCTTCTCTTGAGCTCCTTCAAGGTGTTTACCACAATTGGGATACTTTGAACTTCCCAAAGGAATATTTTCCTAAGGGGCGGGCACTAGGCGTTATTGCACAAGACATGCAAAAAATCTATCCTGAGCTAGTTTATGAAAATAGCGACGGGTATCTCGCAGTTGATTACGCTAAGTTTTCAGCTGTTCTTTTAGAAGCTATTAAAGAACAACAAACCCAAATTGAAACGTTAGAAGCTAAAGTTGAATCTGAAAATTCAAAAGTCAATAATCAAAAAGTACAATTGGATGAGGTAAACGCTAAATTGGCCGAACAACAAACCCAAATTTCACTGATTCAACAAATGCTAAATGAAGGCAGAACGGAGAAGTAGGAAGTCTGTAATTTGAGAAATACCTAATTCAAGTTTTAAACCGGATCAATAACCTCGATATATAGCACAATCCATCCTTCCCTTTGGGAAGGTGAAACTCGGGTGGAGTTTTGGTCCGCTATGAAGGATTCTCTATCCTTCCCTTCGGGGAAGGTGCTGACGAAGGAAGCGGAAGGGGTTTTTATTCTGAATTATACCTTAATTTCCCCTCCCCGTCGCTGTACGACACCCTCCGCCTCAGGCGGAAGGGGATTCAATCAGAACGCTTAGCAATTCGGTAGCTAATTATTTTATTTACAAGCATGATGATGTTTGGTTGTAGTTATATCCCAAATATCTAGCGTAATCCATCCTTCCCTTCGGGGAAGGTGTCGAGGCACGAGACGGAAGGGGGTAAGGGTTTCTTATTCTGAATTACGCATTGATTCCTCTCCCCGTCGCTACGGGCCACTCCGCCTAAGACGGAAGGGAATTCAATTTGTAGAATTCTTTTCAATTAATTCCACTTTTTTTTACAACGTAAATACATTACGTTTTCGCACTGTTTCTTCGCTTTATCATTAATTAAAAAACAAATTAAGATGAAAGCAAATAGAAGAATATCGGATGTAAGTAGACCAGCTAATTTAAACCCAAATGTTTGGAGCGTTATGAAAAAAGTAGCCAATCAAGTTTGGGATACTCACCAACAAGGCGAGGCATGGAACAGACAAGTTTTAGTTAGCTGTAAAGAGTTTTACAACATGTTACTTGATGACAACGGTCAACTTATTTTGAGCAATTCTGAAATGATTCGCTTTTCTCAAAACGGACACATTAAATCTTGGGCAAATCAATTGCTATTAGAAAGTATCAATTTAATTACCAATAAAGAATATGAATTAGCAATCAAAAAGCTAGAGCTTCATTTATCCATGAATCCTAAATCAACTTTAGCATTGGCTAAACTGGCAGATGCCAATTTGGCTCTTTGTAATTTTAGAATGGCTTTGAATTATATTAAGATGGCCATTGATTTGGATAGTGGTAATGCGGCTTATTTGATACTACGTTCTAAAATTTATTCAAACCTCGATCAAGATGAAAAATCATTGAACGATTTGAATTTTGCCTTATTGTTGAACAATCGAAATGCTGAGGGTTATGCTTTACGCGGGGCGATTTACTTGGCCAAAAAAGAAAGTAAAATGGCTATGAGTGATTTGAAAAAGGCAGTTGAACTAAACCCTGCCAATGTTCAATACAAACATTTGTTGGCAATTGCTTATCGAAGATTGAGTCGTTTACCAGAGTCATTTAAGGTTTTAAATTCAATTTTAAAAGCAAATCCTTTTGACGCTGAAGCCTTATTTCAAACTGCCTTAATTAGAATCAATTTTAAAGTAGAAGAGTACAAAGCAGAAGATGAATTGTTTTTAGCAAGATCATTGGGACACCCTTCTGCCGAACAATGTTTGATTGAACATTTTGCACCACTTGGTCAGTTAAATGTTAATAAGGCGGCTTAAATTTTACTCTACTTCAATTAAGGGCCAATCGTATGCTTTTACCCAATCGTAAAATTTTATAACATCCGGTTTGTTGGTTTTCATCCAATTCTTGAATTCCTTCTCATTTGTTGTCGAGAAGACCAAATGAGAGAAGGTTTCGGTCATGTTATTTTCATTCATTTCAATGAAAAAAGGAGCGTAAAACTCCCAATAGAAACCGAAATTTCCCTCTTGTGTTTCTTCCAATGAATTGCAGAAAGTATTAAAGGATTTTAAAAATTTTTCTCGATCCGATTGATCGCTGAGTTCTTCTGATAAATTTAAAGCTCCTTGTAATTCAAGAATCATGGTTGTCATTGAGAAGTCGTTTTCACTTTTTGCTTCATCTGAGTCGGGTATGGATGATAAACTGATGTTAATTGCATTGGTCTTTTTGTCCTTATGTGCATTACCCGATATCAATGATTGAATCAATGGAATGTTCTGTTTAGCCCTTGCACTTTGAGGTTCGTTTACAAAAAACAATGCAAAAGCCATTAGAGAAGGAACGTTTTTACCTTTTCCATATAATATTCTTGCCAATGCGTTTTGTGTACCGGCATGTCCCGAGTAAATTACCATTGAATGTTGCATACATTCTATAGCAAGTTCATCTTCTCTTAAGCCCGAATGTGTAATTCCTTTGTTAAAAAGGAGCATATAATTCTGTGGATATAGATCAATGGCTTCTTCATATATTTTTAGAGATTCTCGGGGTTTTCCGACTAAATCTAAAACGTTAGCATAAGAAGTGTATAAGTTGCTTATATCCTCGTTTTTTGGGGCAATTTCAATCGCTTTTTGACAACATTCAATCGCTTGATTATATTTTTTTGCTTCCATTAATGAATAGGCTTTTTCGGCCCAGGCAATCATATTGGTATTGTTGATTTTTAATACTTTATCGTATTTTTTAATGGCAGCTTTGTAATTACCGTTGTCGTGTAAGACAATACCTTCTTTAATTATTTTGGTTTCTTCTTCGGCATTTTGAGAAAAGGAAAACAGGGTTGAGAATAGAAATATAAGGGTAACTAAAAGCTTAGAAAATTTCATGGAGTTTTGATTAAGAGATTGATCTTGACCAAAAATAGAAATTCTTATCAGTTATTCAGAGGTCAATGTAATTTCGGTTATTTCCGGCCATATCCCTGCTCGTCCTGGGAAACCTAGAAATCCAAAACCACGGTTTACATATAAATGCTTTTCGTTTTCAGTGTACAGACCTGCCCACTTTGGATATTTCCATTTAACTGGGCTCCATTTAAAAAAAGGTAAATCGATTCCAAATTGCATTCCATGTGTATGACCACTCAAAGTAAGATGAATGGGTTTAGAGAATTGTTTTACTTGTAAATCCCAATGTGAAGGATCGTGAGAAAGTAGCACGGTAGGCATTTGGTCAGGAACACCATTTAATGTAGAATTTAGATCTCCTTTTTGAGGAAAGGGTGGTTTACCCCAGTTTTCAACTCCTGCAATACATATTTGAGAACCATCTTTCTCAATTATACGATGTTCGTTGTTGAGCATATCAAACCCCATATTGGCTTCAATTTCTTTGAGACGCTCGAGGTTAGCATGTTTTTCTTCTTGAGAATTCCAACGAACATACTCCCCGTAGTCGTGATTTCCTAAAACAGAAAATTTACCATAAGGGGCTTGTAATGGGCTAAACTCATTAATATATGGTTCTGCTTCTACTGCTAAATTATTTACCATATCTCCAGTAAATAAAATTACATCTGCTTTGGCTTTCCGAATAGTTTCTATTCCTTTTCTCAAGCCTTTTATATTGTCAAAACTACCTAAGTGAGCATCAGAAAAATGGGCAATTTTAAAACCTTTAAATGCCTTAGGTAAATTTTTAATTTTCACTTTTATTGAATGAGTTTTATATCGGTATTTTCCGAAAATTACTCCATGGCTCATCCCAAGAAAAGGAATAACAGAAACCACAATTCCCGTCCAACTTAAATACGAATTTCGAATAGGGTAGGAGACGGGACTGTCATTTGTAAAATGTGCTATAAAGTAATACCCCGTTCGAAGAATATCTTCGCCCAATAAAAAGAATGAGTAAAAAAGCTTGGCAACGATTAAACTAAAGGCTAATCCAAAAAGCAAGTTAGTACTTGGCTTTATCGTTGATAAACCTTTTCTAATGCTTCTAAAAAAATTGAACAAACCCAAAAACGTGAATGCAACGGCTGTCCAATAAGCTAAAAAAACGCTACCTTGAAAATGCCCGAAAGGCAGTTGGTTAATTGCAGAAAACACATAAAAGTCTAGTCCTATTACAACCAATATTAGAATTATTATCATGATGCGAATTTATAAAGGAGTGTCAGTTTGATGTGCAATAGGATAGTTTGATAGCTTAAAGTATGTCAATGATTTTTTCTAGTGAGCTTTAACATGCCTTTACGTTTAATACCCGAGCATTCGATTAAATTTGTTGCCATGCAAAGAGCTGTTTTTATTGTATTCTTTTTGGTGGTATCACTTTTGGCTAAGTCCACGCACATATTAATGCCAATGGACAAAGATCAAAAGAACCACATGAAGGCTTATGGAATTGCTTTTTGGGTTTTACAACACGAAGTTGATGTCGACTGGTTGTTGAATTACCGAGGAGGCAGTTTTATGACACGCTATTCAAAAGATATTGAGAGTGAATTAGTTATTCGAGGAGTGAGTTATGAATTGATTCCGGATGCTAGAGCTACAGCCATAAAAGTTGAAATAGCGAACCCAGAAGCCAATATGGAAACCATTAAGTTGGAAAAGGTTCCTAAAATTGCTGTGTATTCTCCTAAAGGTAAACAACCATGGGATGATGCAGTAACTCTGGTTTTAACGTATGCTGAAATCCCTTATACCACCATTTACGATGACGAAATAATACGAGGTGATTTGCATTTGTACGATTGGCTTCACTTGCACCACGAAGATTTTACAGGACAATACGGACGTTTTTATGCAGCCTACAGAAATGCTCCTTGGTACCGAGCTCAAGTAAAAGAATTTCAAGAAACCGCCACTCGTTTGGGCTTCAGTAAAGTATCTGAATTAAAATTGGGTGTTGCGTTAAAAATAAAAGAATATACAGCAGGCGGAGGCTTCTTATTTACTATGTGCTCGGGTACAGATAGTTATGATATCAGCTTGGCTGCAGAAGAAGTTGACATTGCCGAAAGTATGTTTGACGGTGACCCAGCAGATCCCCAAGCACAAGAAAAACTTGATTTTGAAAAAACATTTGCTTTCAAAGACTTTGTTATTTCAAGAAACCCGATGGAGTATGAATTTAGTTCGATTGATGCAACAAAACAGCATGTAAGAACTCCTGAAAATATTGACGATTTTACCCTGTTTGAATTTTCTGCTAAATGGGATCCTGTGCCAACTATGTTGACTCAAAACCATGAAACTCGAATCAAAGGATTTATGGGACAAACTACTGCATTTAATAAAGCCAACATAAAACCCGAAGTGCTAATAATGGGAGAGAATAAAGCTTTAAACTCAGCCAAATATATTCATGGCAAATTTGGAAAAGGACAATGGACGTTTTATGGAGGTCACGACCCTGAAGATTACCAACATTTTGTAGGTGATCCACCAACTGATTTGGATTTACATCCAAACTCACCCGGCTATCGCCTTATTTTAAATAACGTCTTATTTCCAGCAGCGAAAAAGAAAAAGCAGAAGACTTAGTATAAAGTTGTCTTTCAAAACAAATCGCGGTCGTCATTTCCTCGTAGGAGGGAATCTCAAAACATTACTAATTAACTACAATTTTCTTTTTCAGTTCCCGACCAGAACCTGATAAAATCAAAACGTAATTTCCTTTTTTAGAAGGAGCTTTAATGGTTTTGTTTAGGTTTCCTTTAGAAATTAACTTGCCATTTATGTCAATAATTGAGTATTCTGAAAAGTCCACCGAGTTCCCATTTAATTGAATTTCATCATTAACTAAGACAGGGTTGGGGTAAACGTTAATGACCTCAGTTTTAATCAGTGGAACAAAAGAAGTAGGTTCAGAAATGCAAACCGAATCAACCCAAGTGTATGCCTTCGTTAATTCGGTGTTTCTATTCGGGAAATCAATTGTATGACCATCTATATGAATGTGTGAGTTTACAATGCCTCCATTGTCTTCCATTGCTTTTCTTAATGGAACAAACCTGCTTGAAAAAGCATCTGATTGACCATGAACAATGTAAATTGGTTTTTGATTGGCGTTTGCACTTACTAAGGCCACTTCCCGAACATCGATTGCTGCACCAATCGGAATATAACCACAAAATATCTCTGGTTTAGAAAGCCCGTAGGTATATGTAGCTTTTCCTCCCCAAGAAAAGCCCATGCAGTAAATTCTTTTAGCATCAATAGAATACCATTTTTGAACCGAGTCTAACATTGCGTTGGTAAAGTCCAAATCGATTTGATCGTCAATTTGGCCATCTGATCCACCATCAGGGCATAACAGAATTAAGCCGTTTTCTTCAGCAAATGAAATTAATGTATCTCTCCATGAACTTGAGTTCCAACGATTGGTGTTCCAAGGGTGAAGCGCAAGCATTAAGGCGTTGTCAGTTCCTTTTTTATAAGTAGAAGGTTCGTAAAATGAGACTTTTTTATTTGGGTCTGTTTGAAAATTAAATGTTTTGTCCGTTGCTTTTTGAGCAATTGAGGTTGCCGAATAAACAAGTGCAACGACTAAAAATAGTAGATTTTTCATGGGTGTGAATTTACTACAAGTATCGTTTAATTCTCCATCAATGATTGTATGGTAATTGACTTTCAGGGTTTTATAATAAATCGAATTTTTAATTTATTTGGTGCATTGTAGAGAAAAAGAAATGGATAAATTTGCAGCCCACTTGCCGAAGTGGCGGAACTGGTAGACGCGCTGGATTCAAAATCCAGTTCCTTCTGGGAGTGCGGGTTCGATTCCCGCCTTCGGTACTTATAAAAGGAGCTTCAAGAAATTGAAGCTCCTTTTTTTATTAACCAAACAATGGCACACGATTTTATTGGGCCAAGACGAATCAACCCCACCTATTTGGCTAATACTCCGTGTTTAAGATTATAAAGGCCCACAGATCTTGTCTTGATAAGTATTCATTAATCCCCTTTATTCTAAAAAAACAAAACATGAAAAAATTCTCAACTTTACTATTTATCTCAATGATTGCTTTAGGGCTCAACGCTCAATATTTAAATATTACCGATTTTTATTTTACACATGCCCCAAATGGTACAGCTTTGCCTGATACGGGTTTAATGCCTGGAGCAGATCTCAACTTTCAATTTGAGTTTGTAAATAACCTAGCTAATGGTCAAGATATACAACCAGGTGATAAGATTTCGTTTGCATGGCATACCACTGGCTCAAGTATAGTAGATACATTAGGTACACATAGTTGGCCGGCTCTCCTTGCGAATGGACAATCAGCATCACTTTATGCACACAGTAATGTCACTTTACCTGCTGACTCATGTTTTTCTTGGGAAGTATGTTTATGGCCATTGTATAATCCTTACTCTCCCAATTTTGACCCTCAAAAAGGAAGACACTGCGTGACGTTTAAAACTACGGGTTGTAAAACAAATACAACAACTCATTTAACCCTCTTGGATAATGACCAAATGAGTAATTTTTATGTTGCTGATCGTTTATTGCATTTTAAGTTTCCGAATAATGAAGGAACCAATAAAGTTGAGCTTTTTAATCTATCGGGTAAAAAAATCTTTTCTAAGACTGTTTCAGAACAAGGTTTGGTAAATATTTCGGATGAAATTTCTAATGGAATATTCATTTTAAAAGCTTCTGATGGCAATTCTGAGGTGATTCAGAAAGTCTTTATTAACTAAAAGAGGACGATATTGTTGAGTTCAACTATTTAAAGGAAGTTAGCCAAAAAATATTTTCACATTATTTGACGTGGGTATCGTTAAGTGTTCTGTAGAGCGTCATTCTATACAAGAATGATGCTCTACTTATTTAATAGCCTATTTAATTAATAAGCTGTGAATGTAGGATGTTGACTTGAGCTAAAAAGTATATCATATCATTGACATAATTAATTGTACTTCCTTAAAATTAAAGCTAATCTTTGCCTATAGAAATATTGAATTACCCTATGGAGTTTTTTCGAATTATAAGCATATCCACTCAACAAAAAAATATTCAGGATGAGTTAACTCTCGATAATTTGGAATTGATTAGCAATGAAATTTTTGTTATTGGCAATCAAGATCATAATAAAGCCCAAGTAGGAGGTGTATGGGGGGAGTTTACTTTATCAAGAACTTTGATTAATGGAGGAATACGATTTGCTTTAGATGAATGCCCGAACGCTTTAGTGTGGACCATTACCACTGGTTTTCAACCGGCTCCTGAGTCATTGATTATTCATTTAACAGTAAATAGGCAACAATTAAAGGAATCGTTTATAGAAGAGATAGAAGAGTTCTTAAACGATCAATGCCATTGTCTAGAACAATACTTTAAAAAGGGAAGTAATTAGGAATGGAGTAAAATGAAGTTGAAACAAAACTACTTTGGTTCAGAAATAGGAATCAAAAGTGTGAAAGTTGTAAATTTCCCTAACTCTGAATTAACTTTTAAATCAATATTAATAAAATGAGCCAATTGCATTGAAATGTACATGCCCAAGCCTGAACCTAACTCTTCATTGGTACCTCTGGAGGAAGCAACATTATAAACAAATAATTTTTCGATTAATTCTTCGCTCATTCCTTTTCCAAAATCTGTTATTTCAAGTTTTATTTGATCCCCCGACACAGATTCGCTAACGTCTACAGTGCTCCCTTCACTTGAGTATTTAATACTATTTGCTAGAATGTTTCTAATGATAATGCCAAGCATATTTTCATCAGAATAAACAGTACTGTTGGCGTTGATTGAATGTTTCAATTCGATATTTTTATCTTCTAATAAAAACCGAATTCCTTCTTCTACATCATTAATTACCTTAACAAGGTTAGTTGGTTTGAAATCGGGTTTAAAACCATCTATTTGAGATTTTGACCAATTGGTAATCCCAAATAGAATATGGCTAATAGAATGGAGCTTAAGCTTAATGATTTTCATGAATGAATTGAACTCCACATCACTCAATTTTACAATTTTACTTAGGTCAATGGTAGACTCTAGATTAGCCAAAGGACTATTAATGTCATGTGAAATAATAGACAACAGTTGAAGCTTCATTTTATCTGCTTTACGCAATTCTTGGTTGAGCGATTCAACTTTTTTAAGTTGATGGAATCCAATTCTTATTTCACGCTCAAACAAGTATCCCAATCCGGTGGCAATACCGAAGTTGAGCAGTATATTAACCATGTTACTTGCGTAATGAGGTTCATTATAAACGTAGGCGCCAATAAACATGATAACAACAATAAGTGCATTGGTGACTAGAGCTTTGTTAAATGTAAGTCCGAGGCCTATAGCAATGGCAATAATTAATAGAGGGACTGTATTACCTAACGCAAAACTTGGAATTAGTTCCAAATGGTGCATAATTACTTGTGAAGTAAAAACGGATAATGCACCCATTATACTTAAGAAATGAATTTTTGGTTGAATAGATTTTAAGTTACTTAGACCTATTGCACCTAAGAGAATAAACGATTGAAATAATCGAAAATATATGGTGTTTACATCTCCCGATATGGAATAATCTCGGAAGCATAAAGCGAATGTGTATAAAGCCCCTATTATCCCTGTAAATCGCAAAGAACTAAGTGACCTTTTTCTGATATACTCAAAGTATTCTTGCTCAAGTTCAGGGTTAAATCTTCTTAAGAAAGGGTTCATTTTATCACTTTGATTTCAAAATCAGCTTACAAATAATTGCATTAATACTAGGTTGATAAAAATAAAAAAGAGAATTCATAAATTGGTATAAGCTTCAGTTTATTTGAGAAATCTCTCCTTTTTTAATGAAAAACTGCTGTTTTTAAAGTGTTTTACATGAATTTTTAGCGTTGGGCTTGAGCATTAACTACAAAAAAAAATACTGATAAATAAGTCACTTAGGTTTAATCTATTTTTTTTCAGTAGCCTGAATTAACTTATCGAAGTAATATTTAAGGGAGTCATTTGGTGTTGTTGTTTTAAACTCAACAGAAGCAATCTCTTTCCCTAAATATTTAATTCTATTTTTTGGAATTGGATGTGTTGAAAGCATTTCGCTGACTTTTTCCCATGGAATTTCTACCCATGAAGTAGAGTCTTGAATTGACGTTGTGGAGTCGGTTTCTATGCCTAGTTCATTTGAGATTTTCTTACTGGTATGCTTTGACGCAGCTTCAAACTTTTTAAACAATTCAATCATACCATTTGGATCTAAATTGGAAGCCATCATTAATTTAAGACCTTCCAAATCGGCTTCTTTTTCAAAATTTCGAGAATAAGACATGGTTGAAATCATGTTACTGTTTTCAATTAATACAGTAGAAAACCCGCCAGCATCGCCTGTTAAAGATGCTAATAATACATAAAGAGCTAGTTCTCTACTTACTGTTCTTAACGAGTGACGATTATTAACATGAGATACTTCATGCGCAAGAAGTGCGGCCAACTCTTCTTCGGTTTCCATTACTTCTAGTGCGCCTGTAAAAACAACAATGAAACCACCTGGTAAGGCAAATGCATTTATCATTTCGGATTCAACGACAACAACTGAAATTGGGTATTCTGATTGGTAGTGTAAATTATTATAGAAATTTTGAATTTGAACACTTTTGTTACTATCAACTTCAAGATATTCTAAATAGCTATATTGGAATTTTTCACCTATAAAAGTTTCATATTCTCTTGGAATACTGCGCGCAAAGGTGTCGGCTAATAGCGGTGTTCCGTAAACAAAAAACAATACACTAAAAATGATTACACCAACAATAGCAAAAGCAATTCCTTTTATTCCATGAGACCGAAATTTGTTGTAATTAGATTTATGAAAACTTGCGTTTGGGTAATGCTCGATTAATTTTTTTAAATCCTCGAAAGTTTGAAATTCTATTATTTCATGAGGGAAATCTCCATATCGAATGGTGAAATTGGATGATATGATTCCAATCTTATGAATTCGATCAATAGACCATTCAGAAAACACTTTTGTATTCTCATTATTTGAATAAGAAATATTGAGAGCGTTCGGCGTAAACTCTATTTTGCAAATTCTTCTTTTAGATGTTTTTCCATCTATAAAATAGGCATGCATTACTGTTAGAAATCGATATCCAAGATATCCATCATATCGTCCCCTGTAGCATCAGTATATGCTTCTTCGGTTTGATGAATATCTTCAAAGTTGAATTTTCCTGAAATCCAAATTGACTCAATCATATATTTATGAATCATCAATTCTGCTATAGGTCCTGCAATACCAAGTGTTAGAATAGTTAAAAGGAAAGCTTTAATAAGAACAATAAAATATTGACCTCCCTTGGCTTTGGATTTTAAACGATATGAAGTCCCGTTTTTTACAATTTGGGTATTGTCAATGTAAAAATTATAAAATTTAATTATTGCCCATGGCAGATAAATATAAAAAGTAATAAGTACTAGAAACCCTTGCACGATTGATAGTAAGAATAGGTCACCACCGGTAGCATCAAATTTTGCGGATACATTTCCGTATTTTGAATTCTTCATTAAGAATTTTCTCATATTCACTTGGAACCATGAAGCATATATTCCAAACGATATAATGGTGAAAAGTAAATCGAGGGATGTTTGTTTATAAAACTCCTTTAAGTTTCCTCGGTAACCAAATCGAATTCCCTTTAAACTTGTTCGCGACAAACGGTATCGCATCATTCCATGAATTGCAATTGGAATTAAAGCAATTATGGCCAAATAGCAAATTAAGACGACCCAAATAAATACTTTAGGTGGAATAAAAAGAGGCCCGAAATTGATAAGAAATATTAGTGATCCGAAAATTAAATATGCTTTAATAAAACCGCGAAACATTTCTTTCCCTGTCCCGTGCCATTCAAATCTGGAATTGTCTAATTCAGTTTCCTGCCACAAAAACTGTCTTATGGCACATTTCGCCCAAGGGTAATAAATCCCTAAGGTGATAACGGTAAGTAATAAGTTGTAAAGTGCAATACCTAAATATTGAAGGTAGCTACCATGGAATTTAATCTGATAATTTTTAGTTGTTTTTGAAGGTAGGTCAATATTTTCTTGGTTTGAATTTTCCGAAGGTTGTGTTGTTTCATTTTCCATAAGAAGCTATTTGATTGTAGTGGATTTTTAGATAAATAAGCATTGAAAATTATTGATTTATTTTTAGGAATCGGTATTAAGGCCCAGGCATTTTATTGTAGTATGAAGTTTTTGATTTGTAATCCATTCCTTTAAGGTTCGTTTAATCCAGTTTATTGTTCGCCAAAAAAGCATAACCAAGACGCTCTAAAGAAATTTCAAGTTCCTGCTATAACGGTCAGTGGGTGCGGTATCTAGTACTTAACTTTTAAGTTAGGAAGTTAGAAAACTTTGGACTGCATTGCTGAATGCGTTTTCAGAACTAAAAGGAGATTAACGAATAAAAAAGATTCGTTATTTTGGTTTTTTATTTGAAATATTATGAAAGATTTTATTACTCTATCCTCTCTATTCTTATTGTCATTTGTTGTTTTTGCACAAGATTTTCCTGAAGGACACGAAAATCATTTTAAGGAGCCCAATACAATTACTAGCGATTTGTATTCTATGGAGTTCAGTAACATTTTATCAGAAAATAATTTTTGTAAAATGAAAATGACCATTACCAACAATTCGCAGGATTATTTATTAATTGATCTCTCCTCAATACAGTTTAGTTTCGATCATGGGGACTTCAAATCGCAAGGGAAATTGCTAATAATTGAACCTTTGAAAAGTAAATCGAAGACCATTGAAGTAAATGGAGATACTCGATTTCATGTGGATAAATTTTCAATAAAAATTGATTATCTAGCCAGTTTACCGAAAACCGGAACCCCAATTACAATTGATGATTTTAGACTTCCCCCTGAGAAAAAGGAATTTACGAATGGTCCAATGTATTGCAAGGCGAGTAAGGCAAAAATGGAAAGTAGAATAACTACTATTTCATTCAATTGTCAGTATCAAGGGAATGAATTTCTAATGGTTAATCCATTAAGTATAAAAGCTAAACTTGATGACGGTCAAACTTTTCCGAATAAAGCAAACGCAGGAGGTATCGGGTTATTAGGAGGGGCAAATGTTCTTCAAAAGGGTGAAAAAGAAAAAGTAAGTGTTGAATTTAGAATTAGTACCAAAATAACTGATATGCAGTTTACTACATTTTGGGTAGAATGGAATGATACATTTATTGAATCTTCTCCGAAAAAACTTGATGGTGTAGAGTTGGAATTTGAATTGGATCCGGACAAAACTGCTGCCCAAAATAAATAGAAAATTAAACTCTAAAATACCTTCTCAAGCCCCATGTACTTTCATACCTTCAGGTTTCTCTCGTTTCCACCGTTTATGACTCCATAACCAGCCAACGGGGTCGTGTTTAATTGTCGATTCTAATTCTCGAGTAAAACCTTTGGTGATTTCACCATATTCAGTTTTTGTTGGCTCGGCAGATATTTCTACGTATTCAAATTCGTAGTAGCCTCTTTTTACTCTACTTATTTTGCAGAACACAACAGGTATGTCATTATCGGTTCCAAATTTTTCGGCACCAAACGCAACCGGAGTTTCTTGATTTAAAAATTTCATCCAATATGCTCGGTTCGCGTTATGTGGAGCTTGGTCACTGCCAAAAATGTAACCATAAGTTCCATTCTCTTTGTTCTTAAAAAAGTCCCTTACTTCTTCAAAAGGAATTGGAATTGATCCGAAAGAAGCTCTTATGGCTTTTAATTTCTTTTCAAAATACTCATTACTCAAAGGTTTGTAAATAAGAGCAATTTTGTGCTTTACAGGTAAGTCTATAGCTAAAAACCAGAGTTCCCAACTGTAATAGTGCCCAGTAGTTATTATTACTGATTTACCTTGATTATAGTATTTGTCTAAAAGCTCGGGGTTCTTGCAAACCATTCGTTTAGCTATTTCTTTTTTTGAAATAGTTAACCCTTTAATGCCTTCAATAATGTTGTCGCAGAATTGTCGATAAAAACCTATTTCAATGGCCTTGCGTTGGGTGTAATCTTTTTCAGGAAATGAATTTTTTAAGTTTTCTCGAACCACGGTTTTGCGATAACCAATAATTCTATAAAGCACGTAATAGGCAAAATCGCTAATCACATAGAGCAATTGAATGGGTAAGCTGCTAAATGGAATAACAACTAACCAGTAGAGTAGTGCCGATAAAAATTTCATTCAAAGGCAAAAGTAACCTTCCCTGAGCTATTGCCAAGGGAAGGTTAGGTTCTATATTTTGATTCTTAAACCAGCTAAGAAATAGGTGGTTGCATTTGGGAAATGACCAATCGAGTTATAAACGCCATCGCCTTCGCTCGAAGTATATGGGTCATCTGGAGTAGGGTCATAACTATCTGATTGAAAAGCATAACTCCATGCATTACTTACGTATTTCTGATTTAAAATATTGTTGACCGTAAACGTCAAACCAATCTCTTTAAAAAGAAAATCTTTTAAAGTGTATTCCAACCTTAAGTCATTTACATAATAAGCATCTAGTTTTCGGTTATCGTTTTGAGTGTTGTCTAAGTATTGACTGCCAACGTATTTGCCTAAAAGTGAAATGCTAAGATTTTGTTTTTGTTTATCTCCTTTGTTTTGAATGACCCAAAATTTAAGTTCTTGTGCTGAAATTAGATTGGGCGAGAATGCAATATCAGAATTGGAGTGTTCGATTTTATCCTGTCCACCGGTATCCCAATTATCTCGGTATTCAGTAAATTTTTCAATTTTATTTTGACTCAACGTTAAGTTTGCGTTCAGTTCAATCCATTTTATTGGTTTTATACCCGCAACTAATTCTAAACCTGCTCGGTATGAATTCTCAACATTAACTCTTTTGTTTTCTCCTACATCGTCGTATTCGCCCGTTACAACTAATTGGTTAGTGTAATCCATGAAGTATGCATTTGCGTTAAAACCAAACTTTTTTCCTCTCAAATTATAACCTAATTCGTAATCAATCATTTGCTCAGATTCGGGTCTGTTGGTAGTTACGTTCTGTACGTAATCGTTTCTGCTAGGCTCTTTGTTCCCAACTGATGCAGAGCCATATATTTCACTTTTAGAATTCAATTTGTAGTTTACTCCCAATTTTGGATTAAAGAAATTCAAAGACTCATTGGCAGGGATTGGGTTTCCGAACTGATCGATTCCAATAAAATCGTAACCTACATTTCTAAATTGAAGATCGGCAAATACATTGATTTTGTCTGTTGCCTGGTAAGATCCTTTTAAGTAGATATTGATGTCGTTTTTTGTTGCTTTATTTCGGTAATATTCATGATCATAGTCTGAATCACTAGCGTATTCAGCCCAAATAACATTTCCAAAATGGTTTCCAACATATTGGTTCAATCCACCCCCTAAAACAGCTTTCAGTTTTCCTCCGGCATCATAATTCAAACTAAACACTGTGCCGTAAAAATCATTGTCAAGCCACCTTCTTCTTATTAAGTTAGATTCGGTTATGGTATCTCCATTTGGCGTTATGATTGGGGCTATTCCATAATCAGCTAAACTTTCTTTTGATGCCAGGTTAACTAATGCATTATGTTGGTCTCCTTTGTATTGCTCAAAGTAGCCTTTACCTTTTGTGTAATGGAAGTTAACCGTAGCTGAAAGTGTTTTACTTAATTCAAAAGCAGTAAGTAATTGATAGTGATTTTGAGTGTAATTATCCACTTCATTATCGTACGTATATGGATTAAATGTTCTGGCCGTATCTAAAAACTGTCCTGGAACTCCATACCATGCCTGGTAGGTTCTCTCGGTTCCACCAAAAGCAATTGCTCTAACACTTGCTTTTTTGCCGTGATATGCTCCTGTAAGGTAGTAAGATTCTAAATCAGAACTCGCTCTATCAATATAGCCATCAGACTTTATTTTAGAAACCCTTCCGTCCATAGAAAAGCCTTTGCCTAAATTTCCTGTACCAAATATTACGTTAGCTTTTGCTGTTCCAAAAGAACCTCCACCAACATTTATTTCGCCGTAAGGATCTGGATTTTGTTCATTGGTTTGTAAATTTATACTTCCTCCAAAAGCACCAGCTCCATTCGTACTACTTCCAACACCTCTTTGAATTTGAATTGAATTTACGCTGCTTGCAAAGTCGGGCATGTTTACCCACCAAACTCCTTGACTTTCAGGGTCATTTAAAGGAATTCCGTTTACGGTAACGTTAGTTCTTGTGGCGTCGGAGCCTCTAATTCGAATTCCTGTATAGCCTACACCTGCACCCGCATCACTAGTTGTAACCACACTAGGGGTTAAACGAATTAAATAGGGAAGGTCTTGCCCTAAATTATTGGCCTCAATTTCTTCTTTGCTCAAAGTGGTTTTAGCCATTGGAGTCACTTCGCTCGCTCTGGTCGCAGAAATCAAAACTTCATCAGTGATAAAAGCTTTTTTATTCAATATAAAATTGAAATTCAAATCTTTTGATTTAACCTCAATGGTATCATTAATGGGATCAAATCCCATATAGTTCACTTTAAGAGTATAGGTTCCAGAACTTACATTTTCAATTTGGTAATCCCCACTTGTGTTGGTTGTAGTACCTTGATAGGTCTCTTTTAAGGAAACAGAAGCGCCGATTAACTCGATTCCTTCTTCACTTTTAATTTTTCCTGAAATAGTAATTTGAGCGGATGCACTTATGCATATTGCCACAGCCAATGTGATTAGACTCAGTCTTTTCATTTTTTAATACGTTTTGAAGCCGAGAAAAGCTTCTGTTATTTTGTAATTAATTATTCCTACGCCGGCATTATCCGGATCAGGTCTCTTTCCAATTGAATTGAAAAATGGGTATGTTCTCAGCCCGAAAGGCACCCCAAAAGACGTTGCAAATGTATGATTAAACTTTTTTAAGATTCTCTATTTTAGATAAAGAAAAACGAAGCCGTTGATCTTTATTACCACTAACTTCTTGATAATCAAGCTGATTTTCTTTTAATATTTTTTTATACAACTCATACAGTTCCATTCTGTGTTCCGGGTGTTCTCTCAATGGGTCTTCTTCCCAAGGGATATCTGGTTTACACAATAAAATGAGGTCGTAGTTGGAGTTTGAAATCCATTCTTTCAAACGCTTTGAAGTTTCGTTAAATCGAACTTTTAGCCACACAGAAAGTACAATTGGTCCTGTGTCAAATAATAAATAGTTTGACTTGCTTCTGAGCTTGGCTTCATACTCTTGTTGAAATTGAAGATCTATAATTCTATTTAAATCGGTAAGGTTGTAAGGTTGGTCTAACTCATTTAAATAATCACGGGCACATTCGTTAATAAAAGTGCCATGAAGAATCTCTGAAAGTTTTTTAGCTAAAGTGGTTTTCCCAGAGCTTTCTGGGCCAGTAATAAGTATGGGAAAGGGCGCTGCCATATGCAGCGAAATTAGCCTAAACTTTATTGAAGTTGGTTTTGTTTGTTGAACTGTAATGGATTAATTCCGACATCTGCCCAGTTTTCACCTCGTTTAATACGGTATAGCTGCATTTCACTTATACCAAATTCTTTAGCCAAGAGTTTTAAACGTGTTTTTCGTTTTGGGTCAAAAATTCGTTTTTTAAGACGAATTACTTGGGTTTCATTAAGCTTGGTGAAATGACGCTGCCCAAAAACAACTTTTTTGTTTGGGTTTTTAGCCAAATGCTTAGTTAATTCTTCTTTGTTAACCCATTTTAAGTTAGAGCAATGGTTATTCTGTTTATTGTAATCGAGGTGAATTACTTTTTGCCTATCTTCTGTATCATTGGCGATAAAGTGTTGGGCAACTAATTTGTGAACGTATCGTACCGAAGATTTTCCAGTGTTCATTCTGAAAGAAATTGCCGGATAACCTTCAACTAAATGGCTTTTTAGAATTTTTCCTTCAGCTATTTGAACGTAGCTTTTTACCCTTCCAATATTTGATATTTTATATATGCCATTGGGTGAGAAATTTTCAATTTTAAGCTCGCTCCATTCTTCTTTTACAACTTCCATTAGACCTCGAATCAATAATATGAAGCCCAATGTATAACCCTTTGTTAGCTCTAGCTGATATAATCCGTTAGGTATAAATATTTTTCGGTAAGCTTCCCATTTTGTGCAATCGACGCATTTTTAAGTATTTCATCGGAGTCATTTAGTATCCCGGGAATTACATTTTTAATGAATTCGCTTCCAAAATCGGTGCTGGCATCCTTGGGTAACTCACAAGGTAAATTGTCTACTGCCATAACAGATATTCCTTTAGCATCATCATAGGGCGTTTCTAACTCACTGTATGGATCGTAGCCATAAATAGGATCTTCTATTGTACTTGGACGAAGTGTACAAGCAACTGGGCCATCAATATCACAGCTGATATCACCAACGACTTTAATTTTAAATTCTGGGTTTTTCGCATCATCTCGTGAAAAAATGAATGGTGCTTTGCTATCCCAATAATGGCACGAGATATACATATCGGTTTTGGCTGCAAATCGCATAAAATCACCGCTGTATAATTCTGGTTGAGTATAAAATTCTTTAATAGATCCTTCGTTTCCGTCTTTTCTTTTATTGTAATCGGTAACTAAAAGCTGACAGTATACTGCGCCGGTATGCTCGTTGTTTAAATAATCTTCAACCGATAGTTTAGGAATATTTAGTTTCTCTAGAATTTCCATTGCGCCGTGAGCAACCCTTCCGTTACCGGTTAAAGCTATTCGTAATGGATATTTTGGATCAAGCTTAACTTTGTCAAGTTCGGCCTCCATTTCTCTTCGGTCTTCACATTCATGAGCTGGTTTTAAATCGAATAAACGATACCGTTTTCCGTAGGTTAAAAATGTATTGTAGCAACCTACAATTCCAGCATAACGACCAAAGCCTAAAATTCGAGAACCGTTTTTTACCAAGCATTCGTAGTCTATTAATCGAATGTTTTTTTCTAATACAGCCAATAATAAGTTCTTATTGTAAGGTTGTTTTTTAATGGTATGTGAAAAGAAAAAATAGGTTTTATTAGCCACCAGGTCCTTGATGGGAACTTCTTTAACCCCCATTAAAATATCACAGTTCGAAACATCGGCAACTACGGGTATTCCTAAGTCAGAATACTCTTTATCCTTAAAACAGCGAATGGCACTTTCTTGAACATAAAAATCAAGATTGTGATATTTTGAGTTTAAGTCTGCTATTTGTTGAGGTGAAAAAGGAACTCGTTCATCCGGTGGATTTTTTCCCTCTTTTATGATTCCTATTTTAATTTTATCCATACTAATTATAAAAAGCCAAAAATAGGGGAGAAGCGTTACTTTTGCATTGCCTTTTTTTAGGCGCAATTCTTTGAAACATGGGGCTGACTGGTTTTGACAGCATGATGAAGAGGTTTGTAAGCATGTCGGGTTTTGTAAGACTATCCGTAACAAGTGTTGCAACGTTTTAGTTGGCGAAAACAACTATGCACTCGCAGCTTAATCCTATTAAATAGGATGGTTTAATCGGTACACTAGGTGTATTCGACGAGTCCTTTCACCGAAGAGTTTGTTAAACACTTTTTGGATTGTAAAGGTTATCGAGTTTGACTAGCGAGTAAAGTGTTTCGATTTACTGGCGAAATTTAGAAACTAAGCTTAAAGTTGGCTGCTTGTTGCCGGCTTTATTTCGAAAATTAATGATAAGCTAAACATGTAGAAGTCACATTTGTTCCATGACTGGACGCGAGTTCGACTCTCGCCAGCTCCACCTTCGCTCGCCGAAGCTCCTGTATTTGTGTAGGAGCGAAGGCGAGCTTTTTCAAATTGAAACCAAATTATGCAAGAGCCCACTGTTCACGAGTGAGGTACGAACGCGATGAACTTTTTAATGTTAAGCCCTGTTTCAATTAAAATGATTCATTAGACTTCTTTTGATTTGTTTTTTACCATCGGAAATGCAGAAGTCAGTCTTTGTTACCCACGAATAACTATCTTGAGCTTTTATTATATCTATGGAAATATTTTTTCAAGCAATTGGTTGGATTGGAGCCATTGGATTACTCCTGGCGTTTTACCTTAACTCAACAAATAAAATGAGCCATTCGAGTATGGTTTATCAACTCATTAATTTGAGTTGTGCTGTATTGTTAGCTATAAATGCGTTTCATATAGACTCGTACCCGTTTATTGTAATTAATGTTTTTTGGGCTGGGGTGGCTTTATGGAGTATTTTAAAGTCAAAATAAAATTAAAACTATGTGGAAAAAGAACCTTGCGATTTATGATGAGTTGGTAAGCAAATGTCCACGCTTTGAAAGAAAAGGGAAAACAGTACCTTACACTTCGGCTAATACTCATATGTTTTCGTTTTTAAATAAAGACGGCGAATTGGGATTTCGTTTTTCTAAAGAAGTTCAAGAAAAGTATATTGAAGAATGGAATTCGGATTACATGAAATCGCATGGAGCCTTCATGAAAGGGTACGTGTTGGTGCCAATAGAAATGCAAAAAGATTTAGATAAACTAGCCGTTTATTTAAACGAAAGTTATGACTATGTTATGTCGTTACCCTCGAAGTAAAAATTCATTAATAACCGTATTTATCCTTCCATTTGGCTTTAAGATCAGCTCTTATGGAAAGTTCCCTTTTATTATTTCCAGGTTCGAATAAACGATTTCCTTCTAACTCTTTAGGTAAAAATTCGTGAGAAACGAAATTGCCTTCGTAGTTATGTGCGTATTGGTAGTTTTTACCATACCCAACTTCTTTCATAAGTTTGGTTGGTGCATTTCTTATAGATAGAGGAATTGACAAATCTCCAGTATCACGAACTAGTTTGCGAGTGTTTCTAATGGCAGCATAAGCCGAATTACTTTTAGGTGAAGTGGCCAAGTAAATAGTGGTTTGAGATAGTATAATATCGCATTCTGGATAACCAATTTTAGCCACAGCGTCAAAACAAGTATTAGCCATAACCAATGCAGTTGGGTTAGCTAACCCAACGTCTTCAGAAGCAAAAATGAGCATTCTTCTAGCGATAAATTTAGGGTCTTCTCCGCCTTCTACCATTCTGGCCAAGTAGTAAACAGCCGCATTTGGGTCTGACCCTCTCATTGATTTAATAAATGCTGAAATGATATCGTAATGCTGTTCGCCAGTTTTGTCATAGCGCACCAGTTTTTGTTGAATAATCTCTTCAACCTTGTCATTGGTAATATCAATTTTTTTGTTTCCGTCTTTGAGGCTATTAACTACAATTTCAAGGGTGTTTAACAATTTTCGTGCGTCGCCTCCGCTTAATCGAATTAAGGATTCTTTTTCTTTTAAATTTATTTTGATGGAAGCCAGATGTTCATCGTGCTTCAAAGCATTTGAAATAAGATCTTCTAAATTTTTTTTGGTAAATGAATTAAGAATATATACTTGACATCTTGAAAGAAGGGCACTTATTACTTCAAAAGAAGGGTTTTCTGTAGTCGCCCCAATAAGAGTAACTGTACCTTTTTCAACGGCTCCTAATAATGAGTCTTGTTGCGATTTAGAGAATCGGTGAATTTCATCAATAAATAGTATTGGGTTGTTGGTTCCAAAAAACTGCGACTTTTCGGCACTGGCAATTACTTCCCTTACATCCTTTACACCCGAATTAATGGCGGATAAAGTGTAAAAAGGCCGTTTCATGGTTTGACTAATGATATGTGCAAGAGTTGTTTTTCCAACTCCCGGAGGTCCCCATAATATTAAAGAAGGTAGCAAACCAGAATCAATGGAATTTCTTAAAACAGCACCTTTTCCTATGATGTGTTCTTGACTTATATAATCATCTAACGAATGAGGTCTCATTCGTTCGGCTAAGGGCGCAGAAATTGTCATGCGGTAAAAGTAAGTAATGCCTGTAAGGCACGGCTAACCATTGTTTTAATTCTTCTTTTTTAAGAAACAATTATTCTCTCTATTTTTAAATGATATCTTCGCATAAAATAATGCAACTATGAAAAAATCAGTAGTAGCCGTATACGATAATCACGCAAAGGCGGTAAGGGCTGTAAAACACTTGGTGAAAAATGATATTCCTGAAAATGAATTGTCAATTGTTGGTCAAGGACAACTGATAGAAGATCACATTCATTTTGTGCCTGTAAAAAAGGCTAAAATGGTAATTCCTTACATTGGGCTTGCAATAGGGGCAGGTTTGGGCTTATTGGCCGGCTATGGCATTTTACCTCTACCAGGTTTTGATAGTATAGTTGAAGCAGGTGGTTTTGTCGGAATGCTTGCAGGAACAGTTTTTGGTGCAGTTGTAGGAGCCTTAATTAGTATAGTCTTTTCATTAATTTATAGAAAAGATGACCTAGTGGTTATGCAAAAACATATTGATAAAGGTAAGTACATGTTAGTTGTAAAAGGTGAATTGGCTGATATTGAAAAGTCAAAAAAATTATTGCATACTGAAAACATTCACGAAGAAATTATTGATGTTGAAGGTTAAAAACTACAACATGTTTGAACAAAA
>JBMYOI010000028.1:0-30644 GCA_049599135.1 Salibacteraceae bacterium | reverse complement strand
CAAAATAGCCGCCCAAAGACAATGCAACAAAACTTCTAATAGAAGTTAGCTTTATGATTTTAAAAAGAAAAAATGCATAGATTTTATTATTGGGTTTTAGGTGAGCACCATAGAGTTTTCCTGCAAGATAATGTCCCCATTCATGGGCGAAAAACGCAAGAAGAGTACTTAAAACGGCCAAGAAAGAATGCAGAAAAATTGAATAGCCTTCGTTAATACTACTCCAACCAAAAAGACATAAAGCAGTAAGCAAAACATCACGTGTAAATACAATAAATGGAAACTGATTTTCACTCAAAAGGTCAAATTTTAAAATTTGACTCCAATGGTAGCATAAAAACTGATTGGTTCGGCTGGAATTATACCTGGACCAGGATACCCTTCTGCCCTGCGCGTATAATAACGGTTATTGGTGAGGTTATTTACACCAGCTGAAATTTTAAACTTTTTAATTTTATAAGAGCAAGATAAATCCATAACCCAGTATGAAGGTATTTCACCGATTACCGCAGTGTTCACATATTCTGTATTGGTCGCATCTGAGTATTGCATACTGTTGTAAGCTACTTGATATCCAATTTTCAATTTCTTGTATCCTAAATTCACACCAGACTTTAGAATAATGTTCGGAACGTTTTCTACTTTTTTGTTAGAATAAGCGGCTTCTTCCGAATTTACATAACGTGCATCTTGCAGTGTTCCATTCACAAACCATTTTAGGCTCAAGTTTTTGTGTTTTTTCTTTCCCCAAGACAATAGGTCTGTTTCTATGTAGGATTCAATTCCATAGTTTTTTGAATCCGAAATGTTGGTTCTAAATCGATACACACGATAGGTATTTTCATCTCTTTTATACACCGAACCAATCCTGTTTTTGTAATCAATATAAAAAGTGCTTATGTCAAAAATTATTTTGTTCTTTATACCACCTCGAAATCCCAAATCGAATGAAGCGCCACTTTCATCGCTTAAGTTAGGATCAACAATTAGATTAGGATTATTGACCCGCATGTCGTTAAAATTAATCGCTCTATAATTCTGAGATACATTTCCGTAAACTTCGTTTCGATTTTTGAATTTATAGGCAATTCCAATTCCTCCTAATAAAAAAGATCGTTCGTTATTTTTAGTATCCCAAATATTGGTATCCGTAATTGCATTTCCCGCCAAATCGTTCACTCTATATTTATAATATCCTTCAGCTTGAGTTTGGATAAATTCAGCCCTTACACCTGGCGTAATGCTTAATTGGGGCGAAATTTGAAATACGTTTTCTAAGAACAACGCCACATTTCTACTTGGGAAATCATATTCGCTATGCTCTAAATTATCCGGATTATTAAACTCAAAATCCGCATCTGAGTTAGAACTCCCCTCACCTTGTTTTCTATTGGTTTGCCCTTGATAATACCTCCCACCAATTAAAAGATTACTTGGATTACCTAAAAACGAGTATGTATGAATCAGTCTCAATTCACTTCCAAAATTTTTATATTGATCCACCAGAAGATCTCGGTTTCCACCCATATCTGGACGGTTTATATAACCTAAAATACCTAGTGCCTTTCTAGAACCCAACAACCCAAAATTTCGCATTTCGAATCGCCATTTCGAATTGAATTTATAATCAATTACAAAAGCCAAAAGATTCCAATTTACGTTAAACCAGTTGCGTTCTCGAATAGATTGGGATGGATCTTCTTCAAACAACTCATCAGTTAATCCTCCAGGTTGATGAGCTAAATATTTCATGCCTGTATATTCTATTTTCAGGTTTAGCTTTTTACCAATTTTTTGACCGATGGAAATGTATCCGGTGAATGCGTCAAACTCAGAATTAGGTCTCCATCCATCTCCCCTTTTGTAATTGATAAATGAATAATAAGAAGTGTTTTTTATAGTTCCTCCAACCGCATTAAACGAGCTAAATAAACCATAAGAACCAATCGTTTGGTTACTTTCCAACGAAAACTTTTTGTCTGTGGGAGCTTTTTTTAATCTAAAATTCAAAACGCCGCCAAATTGTGTTCCGTATTGCAAGCTAGCCGCACCTCTCACAACTTCTATCTGTTCAAGTGCTTCCGTTGGTGGAGTGTAATAGCTTTCGGGGTATCCCAAAGCATCAGCCGCGATATCATAACCGTTTTGTCTTGTATTAAAATTGGATGTTCTGTTAGGACTCAAACCCCTTCCTCCTATTCCCAATTGCAGCCCCGCTTGATCACTTTCCCAAATATTCAAACCTGCAACCCTAGCATATACCTGTCTGCTATTATTAGTTGCTAGGTTAGCATCCAATTCTTCAAGTAACACTACTTCATTTTTTTTACCTGCATAAATTTCCATACCCTGAACGGCATGCATATGCATCAATCCAAAACCAGCTCCTTTTTCAGCCACAACATGAAATTCATCCAATACTTCTGGAATACTATCAATACTTAGGCTTAACTTATTTACGCCTTCTAAGACTTTAATCTCTTGCGTTGTTGATAGAATCCCCGGTGTATAAGTAATCAAAACGTATTCGCCTACTGGAATATTTTTAATTTCAAAATCCCCACTACTTGTAACAATAGCTTTGTAAGCCGTAAACTTTAAAATTACTTCTGCATAGGTAGGCACCTCATTAGTTCCAGACCAATTGACCTTACCAACAAGGCTTCCTTCTTGAGCAAATGCAGTAATAACATTACTGAACAGCAATATGGAAATCAGCCAATTTTTCATCGATTAAATGGGAGGACCCATGTTTTAGGTTTCCATGAATCTGTTAATTGTGTTAAGTCAACTTCGGGGTCAATAAATGGGCGTGAACCACTCCCATTTAATGTGGCATATGACTCAACTTTAACCTCTACATCAGCATACCCTTGTTCACTTAAATCTTCTTCAATAATTTGAGCATACTGCAAAATCATATCAGGCTGTGTGCTCATCATTTTTTCTTGATTTGGGGTTAAGTAATCAGAATTATTAATAGCCATTTGTTGCTGACTCTGAGGTAAGACTGCTGTAAAAAAAGCAGTACCGGCCTTCTCACTGAGCATAACTCGCCATCCAAAACGATAGCCTTGTTCGTGCCAAAATCGGTTTCCCTCATAGGCTAAATAACGAAAAGGAAACGCCAATTGAAATAGAAAATGCACAGTAAGTACACCAGCAAATACCGCAGTATATTTAGGGTTCGAACTTTTTCTTTCTAACGACACATCAAACATTGGCAATGCAAAAAGAGACTGAACTTTATTTAAAAGCTTGATATGAAATTCTTCTGAAAAGAAAATCAGAGTTGCCAATATCATAATGTATGGAAACATGCCGATTTGAAAAAGCCAACCCGTAACCACGTGAAAAGCAATTACCATTGAATAGGCAAAAAGCCTAAACCGCTTAATGACTAATAAGAAAGGGATAAACAAATCGTATGCTGCACCAAACCAGCTGAAGCCAAAAGCTACCCACGATTTTTGAAATAGTCCACCAACTATCGGAACTGAAGAATGAGCTGGCAACCACAGTTTCAATGGCATGGCACGAACTAACCAGTCGTAATTTAGTTTGGCTATTCCGGCATAGAAATAAACTATTCCTAATTGAAGCTGGATGGCTCCAATAAACCAAAAGGGTATTTTTTCTTGATAGATGGTCGGCTTGCGGTAAACATCGACAGAAAAGTACTTATGTGCAGGTAAAAAAACGAGAAGAAGGGCTACAACGCTAATGAAGTAATAATGATTCAGGTAAGTTGATTTGTCTATGAGTTCGACGTAAGTAAATAAGGTGAAAAACAAGATGGAAGACCAACGGTAAAAAGCACCAAAGGCAATACCCAATGCAGAAACAAACAGCAAAAAGAAAACGGCATACATACCTAGTTCATTGAGCGGTTTTACCCAATCAAAACCATAATACGTAAAGAAATGTTTTGGCGCTACATATAAATCATAAATCCAACCTTTTGCCCAAAACCGAACCATGCTTCCAGCCATCATTAATCCGAATAAAATTCGAAAAGTAACTAATGGCGCGATGTGCACACGCTTAGTCAACTGAGATGCTATTTTATGATTCAATTTCACTTCAATTTATCGAATTGTACTTGCGCTAATCTCCATCGTTATCTTGATAGGTAATCAATACACCTAAAGAGGAAGGAATATCTGCTTTGAAAAGAACAACCAGTTTTTGAAGCTCTTTGTATACATCTGAAACCTGCTGACTTTGATTAACAACTGCATCTTTTAAAGGAGTAGAAATTTTAGAATAGGCTTCAAAGGTTTTAGCAAATTGCGATTTGATTTCAGCGTCCAAAGAACCACCATTGTATTTAGCTTCAATTGTATTTAGATTTTCTTCCAAACCGATTCCATCGTTTCCTTGTAGGTCTGTCCCTAAATAAATTCGTTCAATTGATTTTAAGTTTTCAATAGCATAAGCAACAGAATGGCCTGCCTCAAAAACACCTTCTACTTTTTCCGGAAGCGGTGTGCCCGAAAAAGAACGTTCACCATTAGGAATTCCAATTTTTCCTTCTCTGTGAAACCCTTCTAAATGCTGAGTAAGAGCATTTAAAACCATCCCCATTGAACTGCCAACATCATTACCCGTTGTCTCTTTAAATTCACTCACATAATTTGCTCCAGTAGCTGACCAACTATCTAAAACAACATCAGCATTTGTTTTTAATTCAGAAGAAACTGTTTTTAAATAATCAACACGCCCCTGACTGGATAATTCTTGCGAACTGTACAGTAAGTAGTCTATTGCAGGAAACCCTTTTTTACTCAAATCTGACGCCGATGACAAATCAAACTCATTAGCTAAAACTTTATCATTTAAACCCAGAGTATCGCAAGGGTAAATATTTGAATTTACCCTTAACAAAGTACTTTCTGCTGGTCCAAATTCAAAAAGAGAAACAGCCTGCCATGTTAAATACGCTTTGTTATGTGCTTCTTTTAATAAATCAAGATTTTGAGCACTTGGATTTACAGAAATCGACTGACAAAGGGCATCGAATTCACCAATTGCTTTTGCGTACTCAATGTATGATGGTAATATTATGTTGTTGCCCCAATTAACAAGCAATTCGCCTTGGTTAAAACCAGGCGAATCGCTGTCATCATTATCTTTCTTACATCCATTGAGCAATAAAAAACTCAAGGATAAAATCAATGTTAATTGAAAATTACTTTTCATTATAAAGCATAAAGTTTGGCATTAAGAGTACTAATTGCAATATCAATATGTGAAGATTTAACTTCATAAAAATTATCTCCAATTGTAGATACCAAAGTATTTCTCGCAGCATCAGATAGGGCTGGTGAATGACTATATTGAATTGCATCAATAAAAGTTACCGCCTCTGAAAGTGAGTGATTTCTCAAAGCATCATTTGGTAAATTGGATTTTGCTTCTTTTAAGTAGTTAATTGCAGTTGTTATAACCACCTTTTGAAGTTCATTCCTGATTAACACAATCTGAGCATCTCTTGTGTCCATATCATTATTTGAAATGGCAGCTCTACCCCTTAAAAAAGCATTCATTATTGTTGCGTTACAACCTAATTCTTCATCTCTGGCATCACAATATTTACCCCAAAAACGATCGGTTCCATTTAAAGGAAAATCAATTGCATCAGTAAAGTACCCAAATGCCTCATCCCAGTGGTGTTCCATGGTAGTGTAGTTTTTTCCGTCAACTAAAGTTTCGTTATCAACATTCATTTTATCTACACCTAAATATCCAGTTTGAATTTGATGATAAAACACAGCTCCCATTAAACCTTTCTCAATTAATTGAGTGTATTCAACGCCACTTGTATCCAGCAAATATTGTTTGGTTCCTGATTGAACTACTCCGTCAATTCCATTTCTTCCATCAAAATTTGAAGGAGACGTTCTTGCCGAAATAGCCGCCAACCTGTTCATGTAACCCTCAAAAACTGAAGTTACTGTAGCATCGCCTCCTGCAGTTTTATTTTTTAATTGTTTACTAGATGCGTTCAAACTAGTATCTGAAAAAGGTGAATTTGAATTCGAAAACATATCGAGCATGTCTTGAGCACTTAAAGCTACACCAGGTGTATTTGCAGTTTTCATAAGAACTACTAGTTCCCCTAGCATATCCATACGAGCAGTCTGCCCGCTAAAACTTACTGAACTTGCCCCATCTCTTTCAAATGAATATGTCGTTGGTACTTCATAAGTTGTTTCATACGTACAAGAACCATCATTCTTCTTGGCTTTCGAATCATAATTGGTTGCAGATTCGTCAGTACAACCTTCAGGTTTACAAGAAACTACGCTTAAAGCTACAATTCCAACTACTGCTATAAAACTGATCTTTGTCATGTTTATTTTTATTTAGACTGATTATAAATAGTGAGGCAAATTTAGGTTTGGAGTTCTTTCTTGACAATACCACGTTGAGGGTATTTTGAAATTGAATAGAGAAATAAAAACATAAAAAAAGCCCTGCCCTACATAAAGTAAGACAGGGCTTTACACCCAAAACTATCTATGAAAATAGTCTACCTCAAATTTGTCCAAGAACCAGCATTATAAGCTTCTACACCCTGTGACTTTAATGTTCGAGTAGCTTGTCCACTTCTCATTCCACTAGCACAAACGCAAATTACTGGCGCTTTGTATTTCTTTATTTTATTTATGTTTTGTCCTATTGCGTTTAAAGGAATATTAACGGCTCCATTTGGATGCCCACCTTTAAACTCTCCTGGTGAACGAACGTCAATAATTTTCGCTCCGTTTACAATAAGTTCTGCGTAATCAACTTTTGGCCCTAACCCTAAAATATCACTAAAAAACCCCATATCACTTGTTTTATTTTGTGATACAAGATTAGAGAGTTAAGAATCATTTCTTTGTAACTGATGTTACAACTCTATAAATGCCCTTCTTCTATTCTAAAAGTGCAATAGGTATGAACTTTTTTACCGTTTCCTTCTTTCTCTGTATAAATCCAATTATCTGAATCTGAAGAACTTTTTGAAGTAATTGTGTTTACCAAAGAATCAGTGGCGTAGGTAACTATTAATGAATCAAAATCGGTCAAGCAATTTCCGTTTAAATCATTTGATCCTTCTTCAACAGTAATATAAATTGATTTTTTTTCTCCAGCCGGAATAACATGTAAACGTTGATCACCATCTAAATCACCACCCATTATGGTAACATTTAATTCTACAGACGACAAGTTCTCTACATATTTAGTATGGCTAGTTTCTTCTTTACAAGAAACGATACCCAACACCATAAGTACAACAACACCCAATCCTAATACTCTATTCATAACAAAATTAATTTGAAGCAAACTTAATAATCAAGCAGCTCTTTTAGCGCTTCGTTCAACTGATTTTTAGGTAAGTAACCGTGTTCTAAATTCTGTGCAAAAGGCACTGGCGTATCGATACTAGCAAGTCTTTTGACTGGTGCATCTAGCGCTTCAAAACAATGTTCTGAAATTTGGGCTGCAATTTCGCCTCCTAATCCTCCTGTTAATACATCTTCATGAAAAACCAAGACGCGTCCTGTTTTACGAACCGATTCAAAAACAGTATCATAATCAATTGGCGAAAGGGTTTTTAAATTGATTAAGTCTGCGCTTATTTCAGAATTTTCCTTTAGTGCATCTAATGCCCAATGAACTCCCATTCCGTAGGTGATAATACTTAAGTCATTCCCTTCTTTTACAACTCCGGCCTTTCCTATTTCTTCAGTATAGTATCCTTCTGGCACGTCTTCAGTAACCGAACGATAAAGTGCCTTGTGCTCGAAAAATAGAACAGGGTTCGGGTCTTCAAAAGCAGCGAGCAACAAACCTTTTGCTTCAGCGGGAAAGGCAGGATAAACCACCTTTAATCCGGCAACATGAGTAAACCATGCCTCGGTACTTTGAGAATGAAAAGGGCCAGCTCCAACGCCCGCACCCGTAGGCATACGAACAACTACATCTGCATTTTGCCCCCAACGCCAATGTATCTTAGCTAGATTATTTACAATTTGATTAAAACCACAGGTTACAAAATCTGAAAATTGCATTTCCATCATGGCCTTCTTGCCTTTAATAGACAAACCAAGCGAGGCCCCAACAATAGCAGATTCACATAGTGGTGTATTCCGAACTCTGTCCTTCCCAAACTCCTCCACCAAACCTTCAGTTGCTTTAAACACGCCGCCATAGTCAGCAATATCTTGTCCCATTAGAACCAGATTATCGTGCTTTTTCATGGCTTCATTTAAGCTATCGGCAATTGAATCAATTAAGCGCATTTCTTTTACTGAAGAACTTGGACCTGTTTTTTCAAAATTGTATTCTGCAAACCTATCAGTGAGCTCATTTTCTAATGAAAACTCAATATCAGGTTCACCCAATGCATCATTTACCGCTTTATTAATTTTTAATTTATAAGTAAGCCTAAACTGTTCTATATCCGCTTTAGAAAGCACCTTTTCCTTTAATAAGAAAGCTTCAAAATTATCAAGCGGATCTTCTTTTTCCCATTTCTCAACTATTCCTTCTGGATAATACTTAGTACCCGAAGCCTCTTCATGCCCTCTAATTCTGAATGATTTACACTCAACCAAAACGGGTTTAGGATTCTTTCTTATTTCAGTGGCCACTTGGTTAATAGTATGATAAACCTCCAACAGATTATTTCCATTACATTGACGGGTTTCCATTCCGTACCCAACTCCCTTATCTGTAAACGATTCAAATTTGAATTGCTCAGAGCTTGGAGTACTTAAACCCCATTGATTGTTTTCAACTAAAAATATCACTGGCAAATTCCAAACAGCTGCAACATTCAAAGCTTCATGAAAATCACCTTGACTTGCACCACCATCTCCACTTACAACAAGAGTGGCTTTTTGGTCTTTATTTAATTTATTCGCTAAGGCAATACCATCGGCAATACCCAATTGAGGACCTAAATGGGAGATCATTCCAACAATATGATGTTCCATACTTCCAAAATGAAATGATCGGTCACGTCCTTTTGTAAACCCATTCATTTTTCCTTGAAACTGAGAAAATAACCGTTGCAAAGGAATTTCACGAGTAGTAAAAACACCCAGGTTTCTGTGCATTGGCAAAATAATCTCATCCGATTCAAGTGCCAAAGTTGCACCAACGGATATTCCTTCTTGGCCCCAACCACTGAACCACTTCGAAATTTTACCCGCACGCAATTGAAGCATCATTTTCTCCTCAATCATTCTCGGCAATAAAATTGCTTTATAAAACTTAATTAGTTCTTCGTTGGTAAGGCTTTTTCTATCGAATTTCATTCTCTCTTTTGTAAAAACCCAAAAGTAATGTTTGCTCTTAGTAAATCGGAGTTAAACTTAAATGGATTATTAATGTCTTACAGAGGTATATTTGCATCCTTATTACTTGAAACATGAAAAATATTTTATTATTAGTAGCACTAACATTATTAGTGTCAGGTACATCCATTGGTCAGAAAATTAGTTCGGAAACTATTAATTTCGAATACAAACGACTTCCTTTAAAACCTTTTGATAGCGCGGTAGAAACGTATAATATAGTTTGTGTAAATATTCACGCCGAGAGTGTAGAAATTATGCGAGCTCAATACGAAGCCGAAAAAGATGAAGCGAAAGCTGAAGTTGAAGGCGAGCATCAGGCTGTTAAAATTATCAACTCTATACAAGGGAATAGCACCAAGGTCAGGTTTGTTGAAAAACCATACATGCCAAAAATTTATGACGGTCCTGTGGTTGCCAATAAGCTTACTCTTGAAAACCTTGAGAAAGCAGAAAACGCAGAAGTAACCATAAACCTAGAAATGCTCGGTATGAGTCATACCAAAACCTTGATGACAAGTGGCGGAGAAGGAGCTAAAACATATTACTACAAAGTAGGAGCAAAACATGAAATGAAACTTACAACCAAAAGCCCAGATGGCACAGTTTTAACTGAAATTGCTGTTCCCGGAAGTGATAAAAACATATATGCTTCGACTAAAAAATTCAGCAGTACCGATGCGTTAAACTCTTATTGGGCAAAATCTAAATACGATGTTCTTTTGCCATTAGACAGTAAAATAAGTGAAGCTAACTTTAAAAAAGCAAATCAAGCCTTAAATAGTTTCCATGGTACTTCAACAATAAAAAAACCATTTAAAATTGCGGTTATTAGTGATAAAAAAATGGATTATGATAAGTATGCTAAAGCTTATGAACTAATGTTTGAAGGGGCACTTTATTATGTTGAAGATGAGCCTAAGGCAAACGCACTTTACCAACAGGCGATAGATTTGTGGGAAGCTGAACTTAAAGAATCAGATGTAAAAAATAAGAAAGCTAGAATCAATGAAAAAGTTACAGGCGCCACTCGATATAACTGCATAATAGCGTTAACCTGGGCTCGTAAATTTAACGAGGCAAATTCACACTATGTTAAATTGAAAATGCTCGACATGGGTAAATACAATAGACAAATGCCTATTTTAAAAGCTTTTATAGACGACCAAGAAGCTAGATATAGCGCAAACAACTAGTTGATTTAAGTATTGCCTACTTCTGGGTTTGGCTACTTTTGCCAAGCATGAAATCAGTCGATGTAAAAATTCGTGAATTTTTGGGTCAAATGGCATGGGGGTTATTAATCATGACCAATTGCCGCATTGCCTTCTATGCTTTTAATTCTTCACATTTCCCGAACGCCACAGCACATGAATTTATAACCGGAATTCGATTCGATTTTTCGGCCATTTTCTGGGTACTTCTACCCTTTATTATTCTTTCCTTAGTTTATCTCGTCGTTGATTTACCTGTAGTGCTTATAAAAATTAGAAGGTGGTTGTTTTATGCGGGTATGACTTTGATTGTGCTATTTAACAGCATAGATATTGAATACTTCAAATACACTTTAAAAAGAAGCACAAACGATCTGTTTTCTTTTGTGGCCACTGGGGAAGATATTTACACTTTAGTGCCTAAATTTTTAATAGAGTTCTGGTACATTGATATATTGTTTATCGTACTTATTTGGATTTCTATAAAAGGATACCAATGGTTAGAAAAATTCCCTTTTAAAGTTCAAGACAAAGGTCGTGACATGTACCAAAGAGTTTTGTTATCCATCTTTCTTGCGGCATTTATTTTTATTGCAGGCAGAGGCGGACTCCAATTAAAACCACTCGGTATTGTTGATGCCGGGTCATACACTACCTCTCAAAACATTCCACTTGTATTGAACACACCTTTTAGTATCATTAGAACAATGGGCAAAAAAGGCATTGTTGAAGTCGCGTTTTTCGAACCTGATATTTTAGATAAAAAATTCAGCCCTATCTGTATACCTGATTCTCAAAATCAATTTGATAAAAAGAACGTAGTAATCATTATTCTAGAAAGCTTTTCAATGGAGTTTGTGTCGAATGATGAGAAAGGAAAGAAGGTTACCCCATTTTTGCAAGAACTAAAGTCGAAAAGCATTTTTTATCCCAATTGTTTCGCCAATGGAAAAAAATCAATTGAAGCTCTTCCTGCGATAATTGCAGGGATTCCAACATTAATGAACGAGCCTTACATTACCTCAGCATATTCAACTAATAAAATAGACGGTTTTGCTAATTATCTAAAGCCATTTGGCTACCATACTTCATTTTTTCATGGTGGAAAAAACGGCACCATGAATTTCGATAGTTTCATTTATAACGCTGGATTCGAAAATTACTTTGGGCTAGACGAATACGGAAACAACGATGATTACGACGGAACTTGGGGAATTTACGACGAACCTTATCTCCAATACTTTTGCGCTTCGCTAGACAAGTTTTCTCAACCATTTTTAACATCAGTTTTTACACTAACCTCACACCACCCCTATCCAATTCCTGAACAACATCTTTCTAAATTCAATGAAGGCGAAACACCTCTAGAAAATACCATTCAGTATACGGATTATAGCCTCAGGAAATTCTTTGAATCTGCTAAAAAAACGGATTGGTTTACTAACTCCATTTTTATAATTACAGCCGATCACACGCCCAATACAGAAACACCAAAATACCAGAGCCAATTAGGGAGATACCACATTCCATTGCTAATATTTGAACCAAACTCAGATACTACTTATACTGATAATCGAATCACTCAACAAGTGGACATTCTTCCTTCCGTATTGGATAGGTTGAACTACCCAAACCAAGTATTTAGTTTTGGTCAAAGTATATTTAATGATAAGGAAGGTTACGCTTTTCAATATATAAATGAGACTTACCAACTGATTACCAAAAATGAAGTTTATCAAATGAATGCGTTAGGGCCAATTGGTTTGTACTACCCGAACCAAGACCCCATGTTGGGCAATAACAAAATCAATAATTCATCTACCCCAAAATCTGACGAATTTTTAAAAGCTGTTATTCAATCGTACAACAGCAGAGTGCTTCACAATAAAATATCGGTCCAATGAAATCCTTTGTATTTATAGTGAACCCAGTTTCGGGAAATGGGAATCGTCAAGCAGCGATTAAAGATATTAAACAGTCATTTGAAGGGTTAGATTATACACTTCGATTAACTGAATATGCCAAACACGCAACTGAAATTGCCCACGAATATCGCGACGCCCCAAACACCGTGGTATGTGCTGTTGGCGGTGATGGTTCGTTGAATGAAATTGCCCGAGGATTGGTGAATTCAAACACGCCCATGGGGTTAATTCCCGTTGGCTCCGGAAATGGACTTGCGCGTCATTTAAAGATTCCTTTAACGGTAAAAGGTGCTATTGAAGTAATTAAAAAAGACCGAGAAATTGATATTGACACGGGTTACATGAATAACGAGGCTTTTATTGTGACTTGTGGTGTCGGGTTTGATGCAGAAGTATCATACAATTTCGCCCAAAGGTCGACTCGTGGTTTATTGGGTTATGTGAAGGAATCAATCATGCTATTCCCGACCTACAAAGCCAAGAAATATAAAGTTACGGCAAATGGAATTTCGAAAGAAAGAGAAGCTTTTTCAATTTCAGTTGCTAATGCATCTCAATATGGCAACGATGCTGTAATTGCCTATGAAGCAAGTGTAACTGATGGATTAATCGATTTATGTATCATTAAGAAATACCCTAAAGTTTTCGGCCCTCAAATTGGCATCAGCTTATTTATGAGTAATCTACATAATTCACGGTTTTATCGTGGATTACAAACAGAGCACATTCTTATTGAAAGTTTAAATAACGAAACAGAGTGTCACGCTCAAATTGATGGCGAGTCAATAATTATGCAATACCCTATTGAAATTAAAGTTTCACCTGGATCTTTAAAAGTAATCGTTCCTTAAAACATTCCATTATGGCAAAAAAAATGAAGAAAATTAAGTTTGATGGATTCTATTCAACTGGTGATGTGGAGCCTTCAAATGATGACTCACAAGAAATGGAAACTCTTGCTCCTGAAAATCAACAGTTAAAAGTACTTCTTGAAAAAAAAGGCCGTGGTGGGAAAACTGCTGTAATTATTTGTGGGTTTATTGGTAGTGATAATGATTTAAAGGATTTGTCTAAAACGTTAAAATCTAAATGTGGAGTTGGCGGTTCGGCCAGAGATGGAGAAATTCTAATTCAAGGTGATGTTCGTGATAAAGTAATTGACTTGCTGAATGGAATGGGATACAAAACCAAACGCGTAGGAGGTTAATTATTATTGACAATCGTAACCTTCTGATTCTTTTTCTTCTAATTCACTATTGCTTGCAGTGCACAATTCATCAGTTTGATAAGTTGTGTATGTTGTATCCGGCGTAATGACTTTAAACGGAGCTTTACACTCATAACATTTAGAACAAGAGGTTGAAATAAGAATTATAGCGCAGAAGAAAAACAGCTTTTTCATGGTACTAATTTAGGGCTTTAAACAAACCTAAACTTGCTTTTTAGTTATTATAATTGGCCGTATTTTCATTTAAAAAGTTAATTGCTTTTTCGAAATAATCATCTCCCCCAACTTTCCATACGTTTAAGTGATTAGCTCCTTCAACCTCAATGAAATTTTTCTTTTTACCAGAAATATTCTCAAAATTTTCTTTTGCATATTTAATCGCAATGCGATTATCTTGATTTCCATGCACAATTAAAATTGGTTGATTAATATTTATACAATACTTACTAGGACATGCTTCAGCTGGATCAAAATTGGCAATTAGACCTGCGCGGTATACTAAATAGTTCGTCAATGGAGGAATATTAAACCCAACATGATATTTAAAATAATCATTTGTAATGGTTCTAAATTCGGAAAACGTGCTTTCAATAATTCCAAACTGAATTCGCTTATCTATTCCCATTGCTTGCAAGGCGATTGCACCGCCCAACGACTGACCCCAAACACCAACATTTCCGGTAATCCCTTCTCGTTTTTCCAAAACATTAATCAACTCTGAAATGTCTTGTTTTTCTTTTACGCCAAACGTACAATGCACTCCTTTACTTCCTCCGTGAGCCCTAGAATCCAATGCAACTGAATTGTATCCTAATAATGACAATTTATTAACCAACCCGATAAAGCACTCTTTGTTTGACCTAATTCCGTGAAGTAAAATAATTGTTCCCTTTGCTATATCTCGACTTGAATATGTTAAATAGCAAGACAACTCCACCTTGTCAAATGATTCAAATGTTATGTACTTACCCGGCAGTTGATTGTTTTCAAATTTCGGTGTTGTCGTAATTAAAAAACTCCCTTTAGCTGTTTCAATAAACGGATTTTTTATTTCAGTAATGAATCTTGGTGCGTAAAAATGTAAAAAAAGAACACCAACTAAAAACAAGCATGCGACAACAATTTTCAAAGATTTGCGCATTGACTGATACCTACTGATTATTCACTACTCTTTCGTAAAGCCTTTCGTAAAGAGGCAATATTTTAGCGATGTCAAAATCTAAGGATCGGTTATAAGCTCCTGATTTAAACCGCTCTAAAACCTCATCATTCTCTAAAATAGATATTGCTTTTTTGGCCATATCATCAACATCGCCCACGTCACTCAAATACCCAGAAACACCATCTTCATTCACTTCAGACAATCCTCCAGTATTAGTCGAAATAACAGGAACTCGAGAAACCATCGCTTCAAGTGCAGCAAGGCCAAAACTTTCAGTTTCTGAAGGGAGAACAAATAAATCGGCTATATTCAATACCTCTTCAACATTTTTAATTTTCCCTAAAAAGAAAGTGTCTCGACATGTCCCTAATTCTCGGCATAGTTTTTCAGCTCCGTATCGGTCTGGCCCATCTCCAATAAACAATAATTTAGAGGGCACCTCTTTTCTAACGTTAGCAAACATTTTTACAACATCAAATACCCTTTTCACAGGTCTAAAGTTAGAAATGTGCATCAGAATCCGTTCTCCATTTGGAGCATAGTATTCCTTTAAATGTTCGTTTATTGGTATCTTAGAATGGCGTTTAGGACAAATAAAATTGGGTATTACATCTATGTCCCTAGTAATGTCAAAATGTGCGTAAGTGTCCTTTTTTAAATCCTCAGAAACAGAAGTAACCGCGTCGCTTTCATTAATTGAAAAAGTAATTACAGGTTCAAAAGAAGGGTCTTTACCTACCAGCGTAATATCCGTACCGTGAAGGGTTGTAATAAAAGGAATTCGAATGCCTTTTTTCTTTAATATTTCTCGAGCCATAAATGCGGCCGACGCATGAGGTATGGCATAATGTACGTGTAAAACATCTAGCTTTTCGTGTTCAACTACATCTACCAACTTAGAAGTTAAAACTAGCTCATATGGAGTGTACTCAAATAACGGATAATTGGAAACCATTACTTCGTGATAAAACATGTTTTCACCTAAACTGCTTAAACGGGCTGGTAAATTGTAAGTAATAAAATGGACCTTATGACCTTTAGAAGCTAATGCTTGCCCCAGTTCAGTGGCCACAATACCGCTTCCGCCAAAAGTTGGATACAATACAATTCCTATATTCATGTGGCGAAGGTAAGTGGCTAGTTGAAAGTCTTAGTTGATTTGAAGCAATTAATTAGTTAAATGACTTGAAAACTACTAACTGTCCTTTTCTGTTTTACTTGCTTCAATAGCATCATAAACCACTTCCATAATTCGAGTTCGTATATCCATTTGAATCAGCTTGTAATTAGAAGCATCTGGATAAACTCTATTGGACAAGAATATGTAAACAATTTCTTCGTCTGGATCAGCCCAAGCCATTGTTCCAGTAAACCCCGTGTGACCAAAACTTTCGTAAGAAACACAAGAACAAGTAGGACCACCTTCGCCATCACGTACGGGCTTATCAAAACCTGCCCCTCTTCTATTGTTGTCAGAACAAAATTGGCATTTGGTAAACTCTTTTACTACGTCCTCAGCTATATACCTTCTACCGCCATACTCACCCATTTGCATAAAACACTGCATTATTTTAGCCAAATCATTTGCATTTGAGAACAAGCCAGCATGCCCACCAACACCGCCAATCATTGCAGCCCCAGGATCATGTGTGTACCCTTGAATAAGTTGGCGTCTAAATGACTTATCGTTTTCTGTAGGAATCAATCGATCGTTATCGAATTTTTTAGCTGGCAAATACCCTGCAGTTGCCAATCCCATTGGTTCGTAAAATGTTTTAGCCGTGTATTCATTCAAAGGCATCTCAGTTTGCTTTTCAACTATACGTTGCAAAAAATAATAGCCTAAATCGCTGTATTTATATTTCTTTTCCGGACGCAATTCTGTATTTAAAATCACAGACATCATTTCGTCTTTGTAGTCTTTATGCATGAACATTTTATCGGTAACTTCATAAGGATAGACATCTGACTGAACCAACGAATAGTAATTGTACATAGGGTATCCATTGGCAATTGTGTTTTTATAAAATGGTATCCATGGAGCTAAACCTGCTTGATGAGAAAGCATTTCTCTTAGAATAATTTCACTGTATTGATTTTTAGCCGTATCAACCATTTCTGGCAAATAATCGCACAAAGCATAGTCAAGATTGATCTTTTCTTCGTCAACCAATTTCATGACACTCAATGTGGTTGAAGCAATTTTTGTAATGGATGCCAAGTCATATATATCATTATCTAAAACTGGTAAAATCGTATCGTATCGATGAAAACCAAAGTTCTTTTTGTAAATTACATTACCCGACTTAGCAACCAACACTTGACAACCTGGATAAGCTTTATTAGCTATACCTTCCAAAGCAATTGAGTCGATTTCATCCAATAATCGAGAGTTAATACCCACTTCTTCTGGCTCTCCATATTTAAACCTACCAAGTGCTTTTCTATTTATTCCTTCGCCAGATTTATAAACATCCGTAGCAGTTACAGGCAAAATTCCACGGATATCGTTAGCTCCAAAAATTGCTTGTGCAACCAAATTCTGAGTTAAGTCATCGTCATGATAAGCGACTATCAAGCTTTCAATTGATTTTAAATTCTCAATATATTTTAAACCGTATGGATTTCCGAAATACGCTAAAACCATTTTGCCCTTACCATCGAGTAACTTAATCAAGTTCAGTGCTTCTTGAGTAATACCAAATTTTCTTCGAGGATATTGCGACAATTTATGAACCCCAACAATAACCAAATCATATTCTTCAAGCTCTTTATTTAAACTAATAATTTGCTCAAAATCAGGTGACTTATCTACCACAAAATGCTTAACCGGAGCATACAATTCTAGAGTACGTTGAAACTCATTAATTTCAGACTCTCCGATTACTACACTAGCAATTTTAAAGCTGTCTAAATTGGCAATAGGCACCAACTTATTTGTGTTGTTCAATAAGGTAATTGAGTTTTTAATTATGTCTCTTTTGGGTTGAACGTTCTTTAACGAATTCAAATCCTTAACCAAGTTTTGAGTTTTAATTGGTTCAAAATCATTTAATCCAACCCAATGTTTAGCCATTAAAATTTTACGACATCTTCTATCTATTTCCTCTTGAGTAATTTCCCCGTTATCAATAGCCTCTTTAATTTTTTTAATTGCCAAGGGAACATCTTCAGCAAAAAGCAAGACATCGTTTCCTGCAATAAGCGCTTTAACATCTACAATACCCGGCTTAAAAAACGAACTAACACCCTTCATGTTAAGTGCATCGGTAAAAATTAGGCCTTGAAAACCCATTTCAGTTTGAAGTAAATCGGTTACTACTTTTTTAGATAATGTAGTTGCCATAGCATTTGACGGATCTAACGCAGGCACATTCAAATGAGCAACCATCATACTGCCTAAACCTGCATTTATCAACTCACGAAAAGGGTACAATTCAACTTCTTCTAATCTCGCTTTATCGTGAGAAATAACGGGTAAGGATTTATGAGAATCCATGTCCGTATCTCCATGGCCTGGAAAGTGTTTACCGCATGCAATTACCTTTTCGTCTTGCATTCCTTTCATGTAAGCAATACCCTTTTGAGCTACTGCCTCTTTATTTTCACCAAACGATCTTGAATTAATAACTGGGTTATCTGGGTTATTATTGATATCAACTACCGGGGCAAAATTCACATGAACGCCTAGCCTTTTACATTGTTGAGCCAATGAACGTCCCATATCGTAAATCGGCATATTGTCTTGAAGTGCACCTAAAGCCATTTGTCTCGGATAGGCAATTGTTGAATCTAAACGCATTGCTAAACCCCATTCCGCATCCATTCCTATCATCAGCGGGATATCAGCCTTTGATTGATACAAGTTGGTTAACTCGGCCTGACGAACGGGACCACCTTGAAAAAATATTAAACCTCCAATTTTATATTTCTCAACCAATTTTGTTGTCGCTTTGGTATGTTCAGGACCTCTATTTGAATATGCAGCTACCATAAAAAGCTGACCAATACGCTCTTCGGGTGTCAGCTTCTTCATTGATTTTTCAACCCAATTAACCGTACTATCAATTAAAAAAGGAGGCGTTTTGTAGGAGGATAAAAGTTCTTGACTTTCTGGACTAGACGCTATTTCAGTAAACTGAGCATTTACAAGCAGAGACAAACTAAAAATAAGCGTAGTTGCTACAATTTTGAACATGTTGAAAATAAAGGGGTTAATATACCAGCTAAATTTACGTTTAGCTCATGGTGAATAGGCAAATAAGATGCCAATTTATCAACTTCAAATAGTGAGTAAACTATTGCCCTTATTGATTCTTTTTATCGAGTCGTTTCTGGTATAAATCTAAGGCCAGAATGATGGCCGTGCACCCCCAAAATGGAACTGAAGCTTTGTCGGTATCTAAAAAGTTATTCAAAAATCCATGTATCAAATAAGTCGTGATTCCCAATAATGAAGTTATCATTATTATCCTCAACTTTTGATCCTCAAGCTTATAATAAAGCGGAACGGCTGTGTAATAAATAAAGAAAATAATGATCAGCCAAGTCAACAATCCCATTACTCCCGTTTCGGCTAATGGGCCAAAATACTCACTATGCGCATTTCCGCCATCGCCAAAGTTTGTAGATATTATTGTGAGTAAACGTGAATGTTGATACGGAGCATACAGAAATGAATACGTTCCTGGACCATGTCCAAATACTGGCCTTTCTTGAAACATAGCAAATGCCGCGGTCCAACGATTTAACCTTTCAACATTACTAGCGTCCGTTGCAACGTTGGAAATGGATTCAACATGCTCACTTAAATCACTAGACGAATCCTGACGGTTTTTTTCTAGTTTTTGAATAATCTGATCTTGAACATTTACAAACAAAAACAAACCTGCAACACCAACTAAAATCAAATATTTGATATGAACCTTCCAACGAATTACTAAGTAAACAGCTAAGGCACCTAATAAACTAACCCAAGCTGCCCGAGTATAACTAAAGATAACTCCGGCTGTATAAAGCAACAGAAACATCCCAAACTGAAACTTCGCCGTTGCTCGGATACCTTTTATTGCCAAAAAACCAACAATCACGGGAATATAAAATGCTATTAACGCACCATAGCTTGTGTGATCTTTATAAAATGGTTGCATAACCCAATGTGCAGGTTTTACTTCAAAACCGCGAAGGCCATGCTGAATTAATGTGTAAATAATTACCCAACCAAATGGAATAATGTACAACCACAAAAAGCGCTCTAAATTTTCTTGTTTTTTAAATAATTGTGCAGCAATAAAATAAAACGGCACCACAAACCACAAGCGTGAAACAAAGAATTTCAAACTGACTAATGGGAGTTCACTTGGAAAAATGCAAATGAATATCCATGTTAAATTCAATAAAATGGCAATGGTTAATGGATGTTTTAATATATCTGAGTCGTATTTCCAATCGTAAAATAGCTTTCCAAAAAACACCAGCATGATACCAAACATCAAAGGTTCGGTTGGCAAATAAACGCCTAGGCCAAATTCTAATTTTTCAAGATTAATAGAAAGTGGAGTAAAAAAGACTACCGACAAAAGCAGGTAATCGAGCTTAAATAGCGCAAGACCAATTACCAATACAATTAATGGAATTCCCCACAAATAATAAACCTCAAAACCAGTGGCAACAACTGCAACTAGAACAAATAAAGACAGTAAAATGTAAAAAACATTTTCTTTTCCTTCTTGTTGTTTTAGGCTGAGATTCATAAACTCAAATCGAGTTTTATCTTATTTTTCAGTTGATATTCTCCTGAAATTTTCGATACCAATTATGACTAAAATAGCCATAACAAATGTTGATATAACAGAGACGACAACAATCAACCAACGAATAGGGTAAGCTTTCTTTTCAGAGGGCCAGGCTCTGTTCACAGTAAATTTGTGCGTCACATTTGCTGTGGCATCAACTTTTAATTCTTCGTATTTAGCTCGAAGTAATAGCAAGCGCTCTAATTCAAATTCTCGCTGATCGCTCAATCTATCTTGGAGAGGTCCGTATTTTCCTAGCGTATCTAATTCGTTTTTTAGCTTTTTAGCCGCCGAGTTATTTCCACTACTAATAGCTCTATAATATTCTTGCGACAACATTTCAGCTTGTTTTTCAGCATTAGCAACACCTTTTTCGCCAAGCCATCTCAACGTATCATCAATAACATTCATTTTCAACTGCATAGCGTTATACTCCCGTTCAACTACCGCTAGAGCTTGTCCTGCACGTCCATGAATCATTCTATTTTTTGCACTATCGACCAAAGCCGCAACATAGTTTGCAATATCCGCAGCCATTTGTTTATCCTCATCCAATACTCTTATTTCAATCGACTGAAATTCGGTACGTTTAAAAGACACATTATCTTCCCAACGTTTAACCAATTTGGTATTTCTGTATTCTTCGTCTTCAAACAATTCGTAATGATCAAATAATCCAAATTTTTCAACCGCACGGCCACGAATCCATTCTGAATTTAAAATTTGAAGCATCTGCTCTGCCTGCTCTTCTTCACCAAACTGAACGATATCGTTTTTTGCCCCTGCATCTTCGGTCATTACACCTTTTGAAATACTACTTGAATAGGCGGGAAAAAACACATAAGTAGATTCAAATTTTTCAGGTATAATCAAGGAAACTCCTGCCGACAAAACTGCCGCCGCGCCACAAATTATAAAAAGTTGTTTTTTCCATTTAAAAAGAAAAACCAGAAGGTTTGTACTATCGAATTGTTCCGTATTATTATCTATAGCCATACTGAATTTTTAAGCGCGCCAAAAGTATTGAAATCCCTTTAGTACATAACAATTTAAGATAACACCGTTTGTTGTTGAATATTGTCATGAAATCAAAAAATTAAGAACATCTATTTACCCGTAAAGTTTCAATAATAAATTAGTTTCGCTATCCATGAAAATCGCAGTAAATACGCGCTTGTTGCTCAAAAATAAACTTGAGGGAATTGGTTGGTTTACCTATGAAGCTTTAAAACGAATCACAGCGAACCATCCTGAGCACGAATTCATTTTCATTTTCGATCGACCTTGGAATGAAGAATTTATTTTTTCAGATAACATTACCCCTATTCAAATTGGCCCACCCAGTCGTCATCCATTTTTATGGTATTTGTGGTTCGAAAAATCGTTACCGAAAGTATTAAAGCAATATAAACCAGACCTTTTTTTATCTCCCGACGGATACTTGTCTCTTAATTCAGACTTTCCAGCTTTACCGGTTATTCACGACATTAACTTTGAACATTACCCAAAAGACTTACCATTTTGGTACCGCAAATATTACCAATATTATTTTCCTAAATACGCCAATAAAGCAACTAGAATTGCTACGGTGAGTGATTTTTCGAAATCGGATATTTCTCAAAAATACAAGGTAGCTGCTGACAAAATAGACGTTGTTTTCAATGGCGTTTCAGACCGATTTAAACCAATTGTAGAGGAATCCAAAAAACAGGCTAAAGCAAAATTTTCTAACAACCAACCTTACTTTGTTTTTGTTGGATCAATACATCCAAGAAAAAACATTAGCAAAATGTTATTGGCGTTTGACCAATTTAAATCGTCGGGTAATTACCCACACCAACTAGTAATAATTGGGCAAAAAAAATGGTGGACTTCCGAAATGGAATCTACGTTACACAAAATGAGTTTTAAAGAGGGTGTTCTTTTTAAAAACTCAGTTTCTCCTGAGGAAGTTGCTCTAGCAGTTGCCGGGTCTGACGGTATGTTATACATCTCCAATTTTGAAGGTTTTGGAATTCCAATTATTGAAGCCATGAAATCTGGGGTACCAGTAATCACGTCTAACGTAACTTCTATGCCCGATGTTGCCGGAAATGCTGCCCTACTTTGCAACCCTAAGAGCAAAAAAGAAATAGCAGAGCAAATGAAACGTTTGGTTCATGAGCCAGGTCTATCTGACAGCTTGATAAAAAAAGGGTTAATTAGAGCTAATGATTTTAGCTGGGATAAAACAGCGGAATTACTTTGGGAGTCGATATTAAAATCCTGTTAACACTTCGAACTTTTAGACTCTTCTTTTGTATACTAAATCACAGTTCTAATAGCTCTTTTCAGCTATTTTTGCTAGCGATTTAGAAAGATGAATACTACACTCGAAAACACAAAAGAAATAACGATTCTGTTTGCTGGTGATTCTGGCGATGGAATGCAACTAACAGGAAACCAATTTGCGGATACGAATGCCGTTTTTGGAAATGACTTGGCAACATTCCCTGATTTTCCCGCTGAAATACGCGCCCCGATAGGAACAGTTGCAGGGGTATCTGGGTTTCAGTTAAAATTTGGAAGTACCGAAATTTTCACTCCTGGAGATGAGTGCAATGTACTTGTTGCTATGAACGCAGCTGGGTTAAAATCGAGCTTGCATAAGGTTGAAAAAAGTGGAACGATAATCTTAAATACCTCAGGATTTGACCGTAAAAACTTAAACCTTTCTAAAACCGAATCTAACCCACTTGAAGATTCATCATTAGACAATTACAAGGTCATTAAAATTGACATTAGTAAGCTTACCCAAGAAACATTAAAAGAATCAGGATTAGGCCGAAAAGACATTGAGCGTTCTAAAAACATGTTCATTTTGGGATATCTGTATTGGATGTTTAATCGTGATTTAAAAGACACTATTGAGTTTTTAGAAAATAAATTTTCTAGAAAACCTGAAATTTTAGACGCCAACAAAAAGGTATTAAAAGCAGGTTACCATTACGGTGATACTACTGAAACATCTTCAACTCGATACCAAGTTGATAAAGCTGAATTACCGAAGGGAGTGTATCGTTCTGTAATGGGTAATCAAGCAACCGCTTTAGGGTTGATAGCTGCTGCTCAGAAATCAGGGATGGACTTGTTCTATGGTTCTTACCCAATTACACCTGCGTCCGACATTTTGCACGAGCTATCAAAACACAAAAATTTTGGCGTTAAAACTTTTCAAGCGGAAGATGAAATTGCTGCAGTGACTGCATGTATTGGAGCTGCCTTTGGAGGTGCTTTAGCGACAACTGGTTCTTCAGGCCCTGGTATTGCTATTAAAGGTGAAGCATTGGGCTTAGCTGTAATGTTGGAAATTCCGTTAGTTGTAGTTAATGTGCAACGTGGTGGACCTTCAACTGGGTTGCCTACTAAAACTGAGCAATCGGATTTAATGCAGGCGCTTTTTGGCAGAAACGGTGAAGCTCAAACGGTAGTAATTGCTCCCAAAACACCAAAGCATGCTTTTGAAACGGCTTACGAAGCGTGTCGAATTGCTGTTGAGCATATGGTTCCTGTAATGATGTTGAGTGATGGGTACATCGCCAACGGAGCTGAACCTTGGGCATTTCCAAAATCTGAAGACCTAATTCCATTCAAACCCAATTTTGCTAATCCTGCGAACTATACTGAAAAAGAATTTCTACCTTATAAAAGAGACGAGAATTTAGTTAGAGAATGGGCTGTTCCTGGAATGCCAGGATTAGAACATCGCGTGGGAGGTTTGGAAAAAGATGACCTGACCGGAAATGTCTCCTACGACCCCGACAACCATGAGCATATGGTAAAAACTCGAGCTGCTAAAATTGATAAAATATCGTTCGATATTCCCCTACTCAAAATTGACCAAGGAAATGAAAAAGGAAAACTTTTAGTTTTAGCTTGGGGTTCTCCATACGGAGCAATTAAAACAGCAGTTAAGGCTCTAATTGCTGAAGGTTACGATGTGAGTCACGTTCACTTAACTCACATAAATCCTTTTCCAAGAAACTTAGGCGAAATTCTTAAGAGTTTTGATAAAGTATTGATTCCAGAAATTAATGATGGACAGTTGGATATCCTTATTCGAAACAAATTTTTGACTCCAACTATTCGATTCAATAAAATCAAAGGGCTGCCATTTACAGCTAAAGAAATCACTAATAAAATTAAAGAGGTTTACTAGATATGTCAGAAACTACAACATATACAGCAAAAGATTTTGCCTCTGATCAAGATGTAAAATGGTGCCCAGGTTGTGGAGACTACTCCATTTTAAAACAAGTTCAATCGGTAGTTGCCGATTTGGGTAAAAAACGAGAAGAGATTGTGTTCATATCAGGAATTGGCTGCTCAAGTCGATTTCCGTATTATATGAATACCTATGGAATGCACTCTATTCATGGTAGAGCAACTGCAATTGCAAGTGGGCTAAAAGCTACTCGACCTGAATTAGATGTTTGGATTATTTCTGGTGATGGTGATTCTCTTTCTATTGGTGGAAATCATTTGATTCACTTGTTGAGACGAAATTTCAACGTGAATATTTTGCTATTCAACAATGAAATTTACGGACTAACAAAAGGCCAATACTCGCCAACTTCTCCAGAAGGCAGAGTTACTAAATCGAGTCCTTTTGGAGCGTTGGATCATGCATTTAACCCATCAGCTGTTGCTTTAGGAGCTGATTGTAGCTTTTTTGCCAGAACTATGGACCGCGACCCAAAACATTTGAAAGAAGTTTTAAGAAGAGGAAATGCTCATGAAGGAGCTTCTTTATTAGAAATATACCAGAATTGTAACGTTTTTAACGACGGAGCTTTTTTCACTTTTACAGATAAGGCTACCAAAGCCGGGACAACTTTATTTGTTGAACATGGACAACCTCTTGTTTTTGGTGCTGAGAAAAACCTTGGCGTTAAGCTAGACGGTTTTAAACCTGTAATTGTTGATCTGAACGAAGGCAATTCTTTAAATGATTTATGGATTCACGACGAGCACGATTACATGAAAGCAACTTTGTTATCGAGAATGTTTGACGTGCCTTCAGAAGGATCGATGCCTAGACCATTTGGCGTTTTTTATTCAAACGATAGAGGTACTTATGAATCTGCACTTGAAGCTCAAATGCAAGAAGCAACTGAATCTTTAGGCAAAGGCGACTTGGATAAAATTTTGGCCGGAAACAATACTTGGGAGATTAAGTAAAATGGAAAACGAAAAAATAACTCGAGCTAAAACCACCATTTTGGTTGGACACATTGAAGGTTTTTCATATTTGGCGCTTTTATTAATTGCCATGCCATTAAAATACATGTTCGACATGCCCATTTGGGTTCGTATAGTCGGAACTTTACACGGTTTCTTATTTGTAGCCTACATCTATTTTTTGATTGACAGTTGGGCAAGGTTAAAATGGAAATTCCTTACTCCTGTAATACTCTTTATTATGTCCTTGATTCCTTTCGGAACTTTTATTCAGAAAAAAGTGATTGCTTACTTCAACAATTAATTGCCTTTTGCTTCGTTAGTGAGAAAATTCAAACAAATGAAAACCTTCTCACTTTTTTCTTTTCTGTCTTTTTTCGTTTTATTTATCGCCTGTCAGAAGGAAAATGGAATTGATGCACAAACTAACCTACCCAAGCCAGATTCAACTTTCACGATAGTTGAAGATTTTTCGGATACAAGTGGTTGGATATTTGAATCCTCGAAGAACAATGAAACGAATCCTCTACTTCATTATATTGGATCAAACGGCATAAGTTTTCTGAGTCATGACAAAGAAAACGAAGTGAAATTCCTGAAGTTATATGATAATCATATAAAAAATTTAAATCCAAAAAAAATAATATTTAAAGCTACTTTAAGCCTTAACAACCCAGAGAGGACAAGTATTATCAGGTTAACTATTGGAAACAAATATTATGATCTAGATCTTCAAATGACTGCCCAATATTTTGTAGAATTGACAGCTTCTGGTGATGGTAAAACGACTATAAAATCATATAGCCATAATCAATACCCTATAATACTCTTAAAAGAGTTTGAGTTTAATAAAATCATACAACTCCATCAAGACACTTCGGCCGTTTCATACATACTTAATGAAAATCAATTCACGAGAGAAAGCGATAGTATTAGTATTGAAATTTTGCTAAACCACAGAGATATTAGCAAAAAAGGAGTTTCTTATGGTCACATAACAGCTTTCAATTTAGAGCATTTCGAATTAACTGTCATTCACTAAAAATCCCTCTACTCAGCCATATTGTGATAGACGTTTAATACGTCATCGTCTTCTTCAATTTTTTCCAGTAGTTTCCCAATATCAGCTCGTTGTTCTTCGTCAAGTTCTTTCAACTTGTGAGGAAATCCTTCGGTACCCGATTCAATAACTTCTATGTTTTTAGTATCTAACCCTTTTTGATTATTTCCTTCTTGATTGAACACCACTTAAGCTAATGATTTCATCTTTTAGGATATGCTCATGCCTGTTTTTGATTCCTTTCGGAGCTTTCATTCAGAAAAAGGTGATGGTATGGAGTGAAAAATAAAGAAGGCTATAACCCCTCTTTATTCAACACTACTTTGCTGGATACAATCCTTCCCTTGTATTCAAACATAAACCAATAAATACCGTTTGGAAGTTGCTTAAGATCGAATTCTAAATTTTGGGTAAATTCAACTGGGACTTTTGTTCCTAAAGCATTAATTACTGAAATCAATCTCGCGTCCTGTTCCATTATTTTAACCATACCCTTACTAGGGTTAGGAAATATAGTTAAGTCGTCACCACCAGAGTTGAATTCGAAAACGCCCGAAGGTTTACTAGTAGTATCTTGCATATGGATATTTCCGTTAAACTTAACTGCCCTATAGATTTTTGAGAATGCTGGTAAATTAAAGGAGTCTCTAACCATTCCTCCAGCAACAAACCCACCTCCCAAGCATTCCGTTACGCCATCAAACCCATTAGTTTGATCTTGAATCAAATAATTTGAAAACGTCTTTCCACCTATTAATGATATTGAATTATTAGCTCCAATAGAATGTACTTCAACATAAGGATACCTTTTACTTGTTTCCCTTCCGAACATATAGATAGAATCATTACTAACTAACATATCGCTAAATTGCTGACTTAATGATAGGTCACTAATATTTTTTCCTAAAGCAGAAAACGTAATTCCTTTAGTTTGAAACAGAACGAATATTTCACCATTTGAAAATTCGTGAATATTAGTTCTATTAAAACTGATAAAACCAAAATCGGTATAAGTCCAAATAGTATCACCTTGTGAATTAAATTTCACAACCAACGGATAGTCATCAGTATTTCCAGTTGCTAAAAAATTTCCGTCAGACAATTTTTTCATGTTCGAAAACGATGAAAAAATATTCTTATTTATGACAATACTCCACAATGAATCACCATTTGCACTGAGTTTAGTAATGAACGGATTTTGGTTAGAATATGTACCACAGGTATATACATTTCCAGAGTCGATCATAATTGATCTAACTTCAGTTTTAAAACCGCCTCGTTGAACAGTTTTTATCCAAACCTGATTATAATCTTTATCCAATTTAGCTACCTGAGCAGAATCTAGATCCCCTCCACCAATATAAATTGATGAATTATCAGCTTCTAATGCTTCCACATACTGTAATACCCCTTTAGTACTACCAGACCGAATACTATCACCTGCATCATTAAATTCAAGGTAATTACCTTCTTGCATGGCTAAATACAAATTGGAATCTAGAGTAGTAATATAACTGTGATTGCTTCCAGCTTTGTTGGAACGATTAAATTGTTTTTCCCATACCTGGTGTAAATTCTGGGCACTAAGTGCAGACGATAATGCAACAAAAAAAGAAATAAGCTGTATAGAATAAATTTTCATATGATATGTTTTTGGCAAACTTAAAAGGTTTTAATCTTAGCCTAATACGTACATTACCCTATTTAACGAAGTAGATTACCCTATATACAAGATAATTTACTCAGCCATATTGTGATAGACGTTTAATACGTCATCATCTTCTTCAATTTTCTCAAGAAGCTTATCGATATCAGCGCGCTGCTCTTCGTTGAGTTCTTTCAATTCATGTGGGATCCTATCAGTTCCAGACTCCACTACCTCAATGTTCTTTTCATCTAACCCTTTTTGAATATTTCCGAATTCAACAAAAGGCCCCATCACCATCACTTCTTCTTCATCCCCATCAATTTCTTCAGCACCGAAATCAATTAACTCCAATTCAAGTTCATCAATATCAATGTTTTCTGGATTAATTTTAAAGAAGCACTTGTGGTCGAACATAAATTCAACACTTCCGCTGGTACCTAACGAACCATTACACTTATTGAAGTAACTTCTAACATTGGCAACTGTTCTAACAGAGTTATCGGTAGCAGTCTCGATTAGTACAGCAATTCCATGGGGTCCATAACCTTCGTAAACGAACTCTTTGAAATCGGCCATATCTTTATCGGTAGCTTTTTTAATAGCTCTTTCGACGTTATCTTTAGGCATGTTGGCTGCTTTCGAATTTTGGATAGCCATTCGAAGACGTAAATTATTATCCGGACTTGGACCTCCTTCTTTAGCTGCAAGAGTGATTTCTTTCCCTATTCGTGTAAAGGCTTTGGACATTGCAGACCAACGTTTCATCTTTCTTCCTTTTCTTAGTTCAAATGCTCTTCCCATCTTTAAATATAATTTACACCACGAAACTATCAAAAAACCGATGAAATGGCGAACCCTTTTATCAATGATTACGTAAAATCAATTTGACAATGGGTTATCTTTGTTGCATTAACTTTAAAGACCAGTTATGAAGAAATATGTATTACTTATTATTATGTTCACTTTTGGACTTAAATTCTTGTATGCTCAAGAGTTTTTAGGTTCAAATGGCCAAAGCGACACCTTAGGTTCAATTCAACTTGACTGGAATGTTGGAGAAGCTGTAATCGGCACATCGAAGTTATCAAATACCATTTTTACCCAAGGAATAGAACAACCTCATTTTATTATTAGTTCGATTGAAAAAAACAACAACGGATTCACCACTACAGTTTCACTTTTTCCGAACCCAACAGCGGATGAAATTAACCTTCAACTTAATGAAGTACCGAATGAATTATTAATCGTTACACTTTTCAATGCTCAAGGTAAAATCATTTTTACTGAAGAAGTAAAAGAATCTTTTAAGACCTTTAATCTAAAAGACTTACCAGCAGCGAGCTATCAAATGATCATTAATACCAAATCAAAATCTTATTACGAAAATTTCAACATTGTCAAATCATATTAGAATATCCTCATTATGAAAAAATTATTAATCTTAGTCCTAATTGCAATCAGTTTCTCGACTGTATATGCCCAGGCACCCGAAAAGTTCAACTACCAGGCAATTATGCGAGATGCTTCTGGGGCAGTTATTCCAAATAGAGCTATTCAAATTAGAATAGGAATTTATGAAGGTTCGACTGCTGGAATTTTACGATACGAAGAAACGCATCTAGATACCACTAATAATTTTGGTCTTGTCTCTCTTCAAATTGGAACCGGAACAGCTACGGCTGGAAGTATGTCTGATGTTAAATGGGAGTCTAATGTTCACGCAATGAAATTAGAAGTTGACCCCAATGGCGGAACCAATTGGGAACGATTGAGTACAAGCGAATTCTTATCAACTCCCTATGCACTTCATGCAAATACAGCTACATATGGTCGAGATGAAGATGCAGACACGACAAATGAGCTTCAATCATTAAGCATGTCTAACGACACTATATTTTTAAGTCAAGGAGGGTTTGTGACTGTAGCAGGTTCAGGGCCTAATTTAGACAACGACTCTACCAACGAGATTCAAATGTTGAGTATCTCTAACGATACCATTTACTTATCTGACGGTGGAATTGCTGTATTACCTAGCACTT
>JBMYOI010000027.1:0-30726 GCA_049599135.1 Salibacteraceae bacterium | reverse complement strand
GGTGGTGGTGGCGGCGCTGGAATGGGCGGTGCGGTTTTTAGTAAAGGAAACTTTATCGCATCCAATGTCACGTTTGAATCTAACAGCGTTACTGGTGGTAACGGGGGCGCGGGTTCAGCAGGCAGCGCATATTACACTGGCGGCGGCGGCGGCGGCGGCGTATATGGCAACGGCGGGAATGGTGGTTGGACATCAAGCAATGCTGGCGGTGGCGGCGGTGGCGGAGGATTCTCTGGTACTGGTGGCCAAGGTGGTGGCTGGGATCAAAACGGTTATGCGGGTACTGCAATTGGCGGCGGCGGTGGTGGTGCTGGAACAAAAACTTCAGGAACTAAGATAGGTGGTATTGGTAATGGTAATGGTGCTAACGGAGGGCCAGGACAATGGTGTGGAGTTGAAGCAACGCAATCTGGATTAAACGGTGCCTACGGTGGTGGTGCTGGCGGTGGCGGTTCTGGTGGCGCTTGTTATGGAGGCAAAGGTGGATCTGGCGGCGAAGGCGGCGGCGGCGGCGGCGGTGGTTCAGGAAATTATACTGGATACGGCGGTAATGGCGGATTTGCTGGCGGCGGCGGCGGTGGCTCTGGATCTTATGTTTGTCAAACACGTACTGGTGGAACCGGTGGTTTTGGCGGCGGCGGCGGCGGCGGCGGTTCTGGAGTATGTTCAATTGCTGGAGATGGTGCTGGAACGGCTGGTTTCGGTGGTGGAATTGGCGGAAAAGGTAGAGCTTCTTCTGGTTACCGTGGCGGCGGTGGTGGCGGCGGTACCGGCATGGGTGGCGCTTTTCTGAATTATGGTGGTACAGCAACTATATCTTCTTGTACATTTAAATCAAATTCGGCTACAGGTGGAAACGGTGGTAGTAACTCAACCTTTCCAGGTTCTGGAGGGGGTGCTTTTGGTGGTGCTATTTTTAACCATAGTGGAACGGTTAATATGTCATCAAATTCTTTTACCAGTAACTCAATTGCTTCAGGAACCCTTGGTACCCCGACTTCTTCTCAGGGAAGGGCAATAGCAAGTTACGTTGGTGCAACAACAAATGAATGCGGGAATACCTATATAACAAACACTGGTGGAACGGGAGATACTTACGGTACCATTGGTAGTGGAGGATTTGCAGGAACCTATACAATTGGGGGAACTTCTCCAGATTATTCAACAATTGCGTCGGCAGTTGCAGCACTAAATTCAGGGCCATGTGCAGATATTACTTTTTACATTCGACAAGGAACTTATAATGAACGAGTAGTATTAAATGCTTCTAATATTAGCAGTTACGATTCATCATTATCAATTTCATTTTTACCAGATCCTGCAAATACAACAGATGTTATTATTACCTATGATGCAACAGGTTCTGCCGATAACGGAACTTTTTTTAGTACGGGTATTTCAAATTTGACGATAAAAGGTCTCACTATTAAAGCTAATGACGCAAGTTACATGCAAGTTATTAGGCTTGAAGGAGACGCGCATAATGTGATTATCGATAGTAATAGACTTGAAGCAAAACCCATTGTGGGAAGCTCTTTTGAGCAAGCTGTAATCATGAATCCTGGTTCATCTTCTGATTATGAACAGTGTAAAATAACAAACAATACCATACTCAATGGGGCGTATGGTATTTATTGGCAGGGCGCATCATCATCTGCCAGAGAAAACGGCAATCAATTTAATGAAAATACAATTGAAGATTTTAGCTACGTCGGAATTCAACTGAACAATCAAGATTTTTCTCAAATTGTTGGGAATGAAATTGAGGACGCGGCGAGTAGCTCTGGAGTGACATCTATTTCTACATCTTATTGTAGAAATGGTTCTGTAATTATTAGAAATAAAATTATTAATAGAACAACCAGCTCAGGTCATGGAATTAGATTGACGTATTTCCGAGGTTCTTCGAGCTATAATAATTTTTGTTTAAACAACAGTATTTCGATTGTAAATTCAAATGGAGGAGGTTGTCGTGGAATATGGTTTGAATATGCGGCCTATACGAAAGCTCATCACAACAGTATTTATTTGAATACACCGAGTGCAACTAATGGCGCAGGAATGTATTACCGTGGTCATTCAGCTTATCCTGATAATGAGATAAAAAATAATTCTGTTTATAATTCTGGTGGCGGTTACGCAATGTATTATGATGTCAATTCCGTGGGGACTTCAATTTCCGGAATGGATTATAATAATTTATTTACCTCTGGATCTAATATTGCAAAATGGGAGAATACAGATTGTTCAACGTTAAGTGCCTGGACTACAGCTTCGGGTTACGATGCGAACAGTATTTCTTTCAACCCTTATAATGTTTCAGAAACTGACCTCACTCCTCGAGCATTGTTTATCAATGATAAAGGAACGAACTTATCTATAATTGGTGATATTAATCTTAATACAAGAAGTTCTTCTAACCCAGATGTAGGAGCCTATGAATACACTCCGCCAATTCCGTCTCCAGAATATGGTGATTCCGTTTCAAGCGGGTATGCTTTAGACTTTGATGGAAGTGACGACTATGTGGAAATTGGTTCTGCTGGAGAATTTCAAAATCTTACAGATTTTACTTTCGAGTTTTGGTACAACCCTAGCACTACAGATAACGACTGGGTCTTTACGATTGGTAGTAGCGGAGAATCTGCGGCAACTAATGTACAGGCTTCTGCGCGGATTGGCCAATCCACCTTTCAATATTTGCATGAGTATAGTAGCGGAACTAATCAAACAGCAAACTTTTCAGGTTTATCTTTTTCAGTTGGCAAATGGTATCATATTGCCATTAGCAGAGATTATTCAGCAAAGACAATCTATTTGTATGTTGATGGAGAATCCCAAGGTAGTCAAACCTACTCAACTGACCCATCTGGAGGGAGTTCGACTTATTTAACCATGGGGGCAAGCCTAGCTGCTAATCCTGATTTTGAAGGGCAATTGGATGAATTCAGATTATGGACTTCAGTTTTACCAGAAGCTCAAATCAAAGAGTGGATGTGTAAAAAGTTAACAGATTCACATTCCTCCGTTGACAATTTGGTTTCTTATTACCGGATGGACCAATCTTCTGGAACTGTTTTATATGACCTTATTGGTAGTAATAACGGTTCGCTCATAAATATGACCCCAGCTTCGGATTGGATTGTTTCTGGTGCTGGACTTGGTGATACTAGTGTGTTTTCGTACGGAGCAGCCGCTAGTGCAGTTCTAACAACGGGTGGCGGAAGTTCATTTACAGCTTTAGCTCAAAGTGGTTTTGCAGCTAACGAGGGTCTTCAAGTATATAAAGTAAACGCAGCACCTAGTTCATTAACAAAACCCACAGGAGTTGATTCTATACTTTCTAGCATTGGGTACTTTGGAGTTCACAAAAAAGGTGATATAGCTGATGAGTACAGCGTTAAAATCGATTACAGTGGAATTTCTGGACTGTCTGATAACCAAAAGAGCAGACTAATTATTCTTAAAAGAGAAGATAACACCGATGCGACTTGGGAAGTTGTAAGTGGAAGGGTGCATAATAAAGTAGGAAAAAGTGAAATTTCAATTTTCGGCCAGACTGGAACCCAATATGTATTAGGATTTTCTAATGTTACATATCCTGTAAGGCCAGGAGCTGGTTACGCGTTAGATTTTGATGGAACAAATGATTTTGTTAATCTAGGAGATGTTTCAGATGTTGAAGGTCAAAGTCAAGTTTCAATTGAAGCTTGGGTAAAGCCTGAAGCCTTTTCTGAGTTCCTAGGAATAGTAGCTAAAGTCAATAATTTATCCTCCAGTTTAGATTTAATACTGGGTGGAACAGGAGCAGGAACCAACAAAGACGTTTTCTTTAGAATCGGAAATGGGAATAATTCAGCAGGATATACCACTACTGGTGTATTAGACGCTAATCAATGGCACCATATAGCTGCGGTTTTTAACGGTGGAGGAGCGACAAATGTCGACAAGGTTAAAATATATATTGATGGTATTAACCAGAGTCTGAGTTTTCAGGGAACATTACCAACAACAACAGCTTCTAATAATTCAGATATGATGATTGGAAGAAACGGTATTTCTACGTACTCATGGGACGGAGATATTGATGAAGTTCGAATATGGAAAACGGCGATTTCGGAATCGGAAATCCGTCAATGGATGTGTCAAAAATTGAATTCTAATCACAGTTCAATTGGAGATTTAGTGAGTTATTATCGTTTTGATGAATCGGTTTCTGATTCATTATACGATTTAGCAGGGTCCAACAATGGTGTATTAACAAATATGGATACTTCAACCGTTTGGCAAGTATCTGGAGCAGCTATTGGAGATACCTCAACTTTCACAACATCGCTTCCTGGCTTATTGGACCTGCAACATTCTGATGGTGATAAAATTCGCTTTGCTACTGGTGGATCGCATGATATGGTGCAACTGTATCTTACTGATGAAGCACCAATTAATAGTTCAATTAATGGAGCGGGTTATTCAGCAGACACTTCAAGAACTTGGGGAATGTTTGTTTCTGGTTCTGACGGTTCGACCAATTCTTTGGGTTATTACTACAATTCAAACACTAATTTAAGCTCCTACGAAGAAAGTCTACTTACCATGTTGCAACGTGAAAATGGCGCAGACTCCAATTGGATAAACAATAATTTTACAACCTCACTAAATACGACTTCAAAAATTATTTCTCTGGCGGGAATAAATGGGAATTATGAGTTTATGGCGGCACAAGGTCCAGCCCCAGTTTATGCAGGAATGGGCAATGCTCTACATTTTGATGGAAGCAACGATTATGTAGATGCAAGTTCTAATGCTTGGTATCCAAACGACCAAGTAGATAATTATACTTATGAGGCTTGGATTAATCCAGATATAAGTAGTGCAGGCACCGTTTTGAATTATGCATGGAACACAAATACCTCGGAGCCCCACAGTGGGATTTCAGTTTCTGCTGGAGCATTGAGAAGTCGACATAGGAGTGATAATGGAAGTTCGGGTTGGTTTGTAGATATGACGGGAGGAACTGTCAATATTGGTGAATGGAACCATGTAGCTTTAACAAAATCGAGTTCAACTTATACCTTGTACCTAAATGGGGTTGCGGTAAACTCTTCTACACCTACTATTAGCGGAGCATGGACTTTTACTGGTCGTAACAAGTTTACCATTGGTTCGTTGTGGAACCTTTCAACATTCCAAGATCCTTTTAATGGAAAAATAGATGAGGTTAAAGTTTGGAGTAGAGCTTTGTCGGCAACTGAAATCAGTGATGAAGCAAATCGTAGAAGGCTTGGTAATGAAACTGATTTAGAACACTATTACAACTTTGACCAGACCTCAGGGTCATCATTAACAGACCTTTCTTCTGCTGGAAATATAGGTGCTCTAACAAACATGACCGGCAATGAATGGACAATTGGTCCAGATTCACTGGAATATAGCATAAGTGAAGGTGCAACTATTGGAGATACAGTAGGTTATGTAACTGGTTGGTCAAGCGCAGGAGGAACACTTTCTTACAGTATGGTTGGTGGTGCTACATCAGATTTTGACATCAATTCTACTTCGGGTTTGGTAACTGTTGCTTCAGGTGCGAGTTTAGACTACGAAGTAGATTCAATTCTTTATTTAGAATATGAGGTTAACGATGGCTCTGAGAAAGATACTGCTTGGCTGCAGATAAACATTACCAATGTCAATGAGGCGCCCTATGCCATGTTCAATAATTCAGTTTACTTGGATGGAAGCAATGATTGGATAGAACCGAATGCCACAGTTGGCAATTTAATGTCTAATAACAAAAAGACCTACATGGCTTGGATTCGTCCGACTGCCCATGGTCCAAGTTCAAGCATAGCCTATTATGGAGATTGTATCATTTGTGACGATGGCGCTTATACCGGATTGTATCTCACTAAATTAAGCGGCACTAACCGTGTTGTTGCATTCAACTGGGATGGAAATAGAGATAACGCATTTTCTGCTGATTATAAATTGAATGAGTGGGTGCACGTAGCTCTTACACATGGTGGGGGTAAACTTACTCTTTACATTAACGGTGAGTTGGCCCATCAGGTAAATTCTAACAATACGACTAACACAAGTAATAGTGTTAGAATCGGTGAAAATAAATACGCAACCAGTAATACGAATTTTAAAGGCGATATTAATGAGGTTAAAGTATTTAACAGGATCTTAACTGCTAGTGAAGTTTTTGAAGCAGCGCATTCTTGGGGATCGGGAAATGAAGCCAATTTGACCCTCTATTATCCTACTGAAGAAGGTGTGGGTACGACTACTGAAGACTTATCACCTAGTGGAAAAACAGGAACTTTAACTAATGGAGCTTCATGGAGTACACATGAGACACTGTATGCGTCTATTGAAGAAAATGCAGGAAATGGAGATACTCTTAGTAAAGCGGTTGGTTATGATTCAGAAGGAGATTCTGTTTTCTTTTATCTAAGTGGAGGAAATTCTGCAGGGATCTTTAAAATGGATTCAGCAACTGGATATTTGACTGTTGTTAACGGTTATTTAATCGATTATGAAACACAAAGCTCTTATTCTCTAGTTTATACTGTTGAGGATACAGGAGGATTAACTGATACAGCACTCATTGAAGTTGCGGTATTGGATATTGACGAACCGGTTTATGCTGGTTTTGGAAATGCACTTGAGTTTAACGGTAATGACGAAAGAGTAACCATTCCTGAAAGTAGTATTGGTCATGGAACTACTGCATTTACTCAAGAATTTTGGGTAAGGCCAGATTCTTTGGGCGGCTTCCCTTGGCCGGTTACCATTTCAGGTAAAACTTGGGCTCATATAGAGTCTGCTGGTACCATGAGGTTACGATTTATCAATTCCGGTGGCACCTTTCTTTCTACTACCGGGCATCCTTTTGGTTTTGTGAAGCACGAATGGGTGCATGTGGCAACGGTTTACGATGGAGGCAAGGTAAAGGTCTACAAGAATGGAGAGTTTATGTGGGAGTACATCGTAACCGGTACATTTTCTTTCTCTGCCACAGACTCGCTTACAATTGGAACTTATGGGACACCAAATCAGTATTCATTTTATGGAGCAATAGATGAGGTTCGATTGTGGAACATTGGCCGGTCTGAGCAAGAAATTAAAGAGAATTACAAGAAAAGACTGGCAGGCAACGAAAGCGGACTCAAAGCGTACTATAACTTTGATAATGCGGATAATCTGCTATATGATGTAGTTGACGAAGAAAGCGTTGGCACATTTAAAAATGGAATTTCTTTGAGTGATTTTGCCAATTCAAAAGATTCACTGATACATGAGTTCTCCAATGCCGCTCAAGTTGGAGACACCGTAGGGTATGCTATGGCGTGGGATACGGATGGAAATACAATTTTATACGCATGGAAAGATGGCGCAAATGCTAATTTCGATATAGATGCCTATGGTTATGTGACCGTTAAATCAGGTGCAAGTTTAATCGACTCAACTTATTATCTTCGATATGAGACAACTGAGTCTGGCTCTAACTTAACAAGTATTGCAACTCTTGCTTTAAATAGTTTGGAAGCTGGTGGTGCATTACATTTAGATGGTTCCAATGATATTGTGAGTATTAATCATGATGCCAGTCTTTCCTTAAGTTCATCTCCTTTTACAATTGAGTTTTGGGCCAAGCCAACATTGGTAAATGGCCAACATCATTGGTTAATAGACAAAGGAGACGGAAACTCAAATATTGACTATCTGATAGGCGTTCCTCAAACGAATCATTGGCAGTTCCATGCAAGAAACCTTTCTATCACCATTACTGACCCAGCAACTGTAATTGCAAATCAGTGGTATCACGTAGCGGGAGTTTTTGACGGTCAAGCAGCTTATCTTTATGTTGATGGTGTTTTAGTAGGAACGGATAATACCATTGGAAGTTCGGTTACTAATACTAGGCCTTTGATAATAGGGTCTCGATATACTTCTGGAAATTTACAACATTTTGAAGGTGACATTGATGAATTACGAATTTGGAATAGAGCACTTTGTCTTGATGAAATTCAAAACGGAATGGGTTGTAGTTTGGATACCGCCAATGCTGATTCCTTAGTGGCTTATTACCCATTTAGCCATGGAATTGCAAACGGCACCAATACAGGAGAAACAACTTTATCTGACCATTCGGGTAACGGTCTTAATGGAACACTTATAAATTCTTCACTTTCCGGTACAGTCTCCAATTGGGTTTCACAATCCGATAGTGTAAGTTCAACCTCTTGTCCTTCTTATACAAACACCAATAAACCTGTAATTGTTGCTGATAAGAATCCTACTGTAAATTTAAGTTCGCTGGGAACTGCCTCAGTTTCCAGTTCTAGTTTGTACTCCAGTATAACTGTCGATTGTGGAACTATAGTTTCCATCGAGGTTTCTGATTCAACTTTTGCTTGTGGAGATCCAGTTGATAGCACTGTAGTTAGTGCGGGAGCTTTGAACTTTGATGGTTCAGATGATTATGTCAACGTCCCACATGATGCTTCATTGAATTTAACAAACGAATTCACTTTTGAAGTATGGATAAACCCAGATAATGTCACAGGTAATAAAAAAATATTTGGTAAAAGTGATTTAGGAATTGCTAGGTATGGCTTTAATATGGGAATGTTTAATAATACTCCTAATGTTGAAATTTATACCACAAGTTGGCCTGGAGGTACACAAGTTCTTAATTCAACAACTACTGTTACTGCAAGCACTTGGACACACTTAGCAGTTACCCGAAAAACAAACGGTACCCTTAACTATTATGTAAATGGTGTTTTATCTGGGTCAATAGCTGCTAACTCATTCGATATGGGTACTAATACCAATTCAATGCACATTGGTTGTGAATCATACTCTACTAATCAGTATTTGTTTGATGGACAAATCGGAGAAGTTAGAATGTGGAACACTCAAAAAACGGCATCTGAAATAGTTGCCAGTATGAATGCGAGTTTAAGTGGAAGTGAGTCGGGTCTTGTAGCTCTTTACAAATTCGATGATGGTAGTGGTAGTAAAGCTTCAGATGCTACATCGAACTCCAATGATGGAACGCTAACCAATATGAATACTTCGACTGCTTGGACAAATGGTCAATCATCTACAATAAAAGGGGTGCCGGTTACTATTACTGCAATCGATAATGCTTCCAATCAAACAAAAGATACGATTTATGTAAATGTAGTTGACACGATCGCACCATCTTTAACGATTTTCAATGACACGGTTTATCTCGATGCTTTTGGTAATGGAACTACACTTACAAGTGGATTGTATTCTAGCGTTTCTGATAATTGTGAGACACCAACGGTAACATTAAAGGGAGATACAAGTTTTGTTTGTAGTAATGTAGGAACCCCTGGTACACCTAGCGATAGTTTGTATTTTCCTAATGGGACTAACGTGGCTGCAGCGCCATTATCGGGTGTTTCTGCTACAGCATTATTTGCTAATGGAAGTTCCTCGAACAGGGGTGTTGCGTATGATATTTCTAAAGGTCTTGTTTTTTACATTGATGGAGCTGCAAATCAATTAAAGAAAGCAAATAGAAATGGAACAGGAGTTTCTGTTCTTTCATCAACAGGTTTAAGCAGTGCAAGAGATGTGGCAATAGATCCTGATAATGAAGTTGTTTTTTATTCAGATTATTCAAATGGCATTAGAAAAGTTAATTATGACGGATCAGGGCTAACGTTACTTCATGGTTCTGGAACTGTACTTGGGATTTTCTTCGACCGGGTAAATCAAGTATTGTATTGGGCTGATGATGGGGCAAATGCAATCAGAAGCATCAAGGCAAACGGTACGGGTTATAATTCTAGTGTTGTAGCCTCAGTTGGTGATGTTAGGGATGTTGCTTACGATGCTGAGAATAACACATTATATTGGTCGGTTGGTAATACTGGAACAATTCATAAAAAAGTTGGGACAGGTTCAACGACAACATTAAAAAGTGGAATAACCCAAGTTTATGGCATTTTTTATAATAATGACAAGGTTTATTGGTCCGCATCTTCTAGTGGACATATCGGATCAATCAATACCGATGGAACGGGTTCTTCTACTATTATCTCAAGCTTGTCTGGTCCACTATATATTTCAGTAGGTCAAGGTTTGTCGGGTGGTGGAACTCCAAATTATGTAACAATCACAGCCACTGATGCGTCAGGAAATACGGTCACGGATTCGGCATTAATTACCGTCTTAGATACCATTTCACCGTCACTTATTGTTAATGACGACACTTTATATTTAGATGCAAACGGCAATTCAAATACATTATCGCTTTCTGATTTAATTGTAAGCGCTTCTGATAATTGTGCCATTGAAGATACGAGTACTTCAGGAAACACAAGCTTTACTTGCACTGCACTAGGTACGACATTAAATTCGGGAAATGCATTCAGCGCTGCAGGATCAAGGTTTATTAATATTGGATCACCTTTAAGTGCAGCAACTTCTTATACCAAAGAGGCTTGGATTTATTCAACGGGTACAGGTGGAAATATAATTAGTTCCCTTAATAATCCATTTTGGATGGCCTCAGGAAAAGTTAGTGCAGGGCACGCTGGAAATTATACCCTACTAACTTCTCCCAATGGAGTTCCTACAAATACATGGATTCATTATGCGGTTACTTATGATGCAGCGACTGATGATATGTTTCTTTATGAAAATGGATCATTAGTAGCTTCGAATACCAATTTGACAACAAATTATTCAGGAGGACCTGAGACGATTGGATCTCATAGCGGTTCAACTATTTGGCCAGGCCAAATTGATGAAGCCCGTGTTTGGAATGTAGCAAGAACTGCTAGTGAAATTGCATCAAATTATAATAAGAGTATATCGGCGGCCTCAACTGGGTTGGTTAGGTATTATAAATTGGATGAAACTTCTGGTTCTACAGCTTCTGATGAAACAGGAACTCAAAATGGAACCTTATCGAATAGCACAAGTGCTTGGGTTAGTTCGGGCGCGAGTATTGGAAGTAATGTGAATACTTCCTTTTCGGTCACAGTATCAGATTCTAGCGGTAATACAACTACTGAAGTAGCAAATATCACAGTACTAGATACAATTGCGCCAAGCATCGTGCATTACGGAGATACAGCCATTTATTTAGATGCTTCGGGTAATGCTAGTTTAACTACCGCCTCACTTTATAGTTCAACAGCAGATAATTGCAGTTCAACTATTACGGTGACAGCAAGTGATACATCGTTCTCATGTAGTGAAACCATTGATACGGTTTATGAAGTGTCAGGAAGCCTTGTTTTTGATGGAACGAATGATTATGTGAACCTAGGGAATTTACCTTCTATTAGTGGAGCGAGTGCCTTCACTTTTGAAGCATGGATTAAAGTAAATAGTCAAAATCAACAGCATGTTTTCTCAAGTCGCAATACTGCGACAGGAACTCGATTGATTCTTTCAACAAGTAACCCCGGTAGAGTAGGATACGACGATTTTGATATTATCCTTGAAAATGGGGCGAATACATACGCTCTTTCTTCTTCCAATCAAATAGTAAATGACAAATGGAACCATGTAGCATTAGTCTATGATGGTAGTGCATCTGGTAATACAAATCGCCTAAAATTCTATATAAACGGAAGTTTAGAAAATATATCTTACTCGGGAACTATTCCTGCTCTTACGCGTAGCGGATCAATGGACTATTTGCTAGGAAGTAACAATGCGGCTGGAGGATTCTTTGACGGTAGCATGGACCAAGTAAGGATTTGGAATTCAGCTCGGTCTTCCCAAGAAATTAAGGCGAACTATCGCAATAGTGACATAGCTAGTAGCGCTTCATTGTACAGGCATTTTGATATGGAAAGTACTAGTGGGACTGTGCTTAGCGATAATTCACCAAACACAACAAATGGAACATTGATTAACTTCAATACTTCTACTTCTTGGAAACAGGATACTACTTATTCGCTAGCAGGTGTTCCTGTTGCTCTTACTGCAACTGACGAATCAGGAAATACGACAACGGACACAGTATACGTTAATTTGGTAGATACTAATGCACCAAGCCTTACTGTTAAAAACGACACTGTTTACTTAGATGCTTCTGGTAATGCAACCGTTGTTAGTGACAGCCTTTATTCTATTGGAACGGCTAATTGTGGGAGTATTTCAATTTCGTTAAGTGACTCAACATTTAATTGTTCCAATTTAAACAATAACAATGGAGATGTTGATAGTATTTATGTTGTTATAAATGGAAATGTAAGTAGTATAGGTTTGAATTCGAACAGTGTAAATACACTGTTTAATATAGGTGTTACTTATGTTGGGATTGCATACGATCCATCCGTTCAAAAAGTATTTTATTCTAATCGAACTGATGACAATATTTACAAGGCAGATCTAGATGGAAGTAACGTTGTTGTAATTGCTTCGGGTAATGGTAATGCTTACGACCTTGTAATTGATCCTGCTAAACAAGTGGTTTATTTTACCGATTATTCACTTAACACAATAAAGAAGGTAAACTATGATGGGACGGGTTTAACAACTTTAAAGTCAGGCACCAACACAGGTCCTTTAGGACTTTATCTGGATAGAACCAATGATGTACTTTATTGGATGGGTTATAATTCTGGAATAATAAGTAAGATGGATATCAATGGCTCAAACTATGTAGCCAACTACCATATTTCAGGATTAAATAGCAATGTCGCTGATGTTGTTTACGATGCTAATAACAATACCTTGTATTATACAGGTTTTAATACAGGTACTTTGTATAAAAAGGTGGGAACTGGAAGTGTAACTGCATTGAAGAGTGGACTGAGTAACCCAACAGGTGTGGATTATGATGAAATAAACTCAAAACTTTATATTCTTGAAAGTGGTTCCAATAGAATATCAAGTATAAATACTGATGGTTCGGGGTATAGCTTATTAATAAACAGTGGAGTTCATAATACTTACTTTTTTAACCTTAATCATAGCGCAGGGTCTGTTGGTTCTACAAATTTAGTTTCAATAACGGCTACTAGTATTGGTGGAACTGTGATTGACACGGCATACGTGACCGTATTAGATACCGTTTCACCAACACTTACTCTTCGAGACACAACTCTTTATGTAAATGCAAACGGTAATACCGATACACTATCAGCTTTTGACTTAATTGTGAGTGCGGGAGACAATTGTGCTATTGCTGACTCTACGATAGATAGTCTAGGTTATTTCGATTGTACTGCAATTGGTTCATGCGAAGCGGGTACTGCAATTGATATGGACGGATCAGGAGATCAAATAAGAGTATCTCACAACAATGCTTTAAACCTTTCTGCTGGTGGTGAATTAACCATAGAAGGATGGGTGTATTTGAATAACTACTCTAGTGACTCTAGAACAATTATGATGAAAGGCAGCTACGGTTATGGGTTGGCAGTTGAAGCTGGAGGAAACAATGGAAAACTAGGTTTCTGGGATCAGGGAGGCTGGAGCAGTGCAACTCGCTCTACCGGAATAGTTCCTCTAAATACTTGGACCCATGTCGCGGTTACTGTAAAAGACAACGGTTCAAACCTAACAGTGAATTATTACATAAATGGAGCATCTGCCGGTACTTCTACATCTGGTCAATCTTCTATTCGTGATAACACTGGTATTCTATATTTAGGAACCCAAGGCACATGTCAGTGTAACAATTGGGCAGGCAGATTAGATGAAATTAGACTTTGGGGTAGAGTAAAAACTCAAGCTGAAATATTGGCTGATATGAGTAAATGTGTTTCTAGTTCAGCGTCTGGGCTTGTGGCTTACTACCAAATGAATAATGGGACAGGAAGCACAACTGCTTTAGATTCTGGACCAAACGGATTAACGGGTACATTAACCAATATGTCTGCAAGCGCTGATTGGGTTTCTTCTGGCATAGCATTAAATTCAGCGCAAACCGTTTCGGTTACAGTTACCGATTCAAGTGGAAATACAACCACAGCAACAGCGGAAATTACTGTACTTGATACCATAGCGCCAACCATTATTTGTTCAGCTGACGTTACAGCTTCATCTGGCGATACTAGCTGCACTTCTGTGGTTACTGTTCCTGCACCGTCAATAAATGACAATTGTGGGTCATGCTCTTCTGCACCTTTCGATTCAAGTAATACTAATTTGATGGTATGGTTGGATGCTAGCAAGTACAATGGAACACAAAATAATAGCTTGAATGGGATTATGACTGACATAAGTGGATACACTAGGAGTATATCTACTGACGCAACTTACGATGCCACAGGCTTTAATGGTAAACCTGCAATGTTGCATAGTAATAATCGCACCATAGTCGGTAATAATTTTAGTACCACAGCCAATACTTATGTATTTGTAGCACTTGAAATGACTGGTTATGGTACTAATTGGGCTAGTACATTTCATCATGGAGGTCGAGATGCGGGTGTCGTGTTAGAGAGAAATGGAGCTGCTACACAATGGCATTTCCAAACAGGTAATGATAATTCAAATGTAAACCAGAGTATTTCGCTCAATACTCCATATGTAATGGCGTGTAAGCTAGAAAGCAATAACCAACGTTCTTTCACTCTATACAAAAATGACGGCAGCGGAAATCTTCAAAACTTGGGCACAGTAACCAACAGTTCATTCAATGTTCAAATTAGTACTGGTGTATTCTATATCGGAAAAAGTGATGGGAACGAGTACTCACAAATGAAATTGGGTGAATTAATTTACTTTCAAAACAGCCTTCCTACGTCAGAAGCTAACATTGTAAACTACCTATTCAATAAGTGGGTTTCTCCTGTTTCAACATCATTGGTTTGCGACGGTATTACAGTTACAAATGATTTTAACAATACTGCTGATGCATCAGGAACTTACCCTATCGGGACCACTAAAGTTATTTGGACGGCTACAGATAATTCAGGTAATTCGGACACTTGCAGTGTCAATGTTATAGTTAATGATACAATTGCACCAAGCTTAACAGTTAAAAACGATACGGTTTATTTGGATGCATCTGGTAATGGAACTGCGCTTGCTAGCGGACTTTATTCTGGAGTAACGGATAATTGTGGAACACCTACTGTGACACTTACAGGTGATACCACTTTTGACTGCAGAGACATTGGCTCACACGCAAATTACGCAGTTGAATTGGATGGAACTAATGATTTTATCGATGTTCCCGTAGTTGATTTAAGTTCTGGAAACAAGCTGACCATTGAGGCATGGATTAAACCTAACACCATAACCTCTCAGGCAAATACCACTATTAATAGACAACAAGCAAGTGGTAGTTATGATTATTTATTCGGATTTCAATCTACAGGTACCATCTTGTCTTTCGGTGTTAGAGCTGGTGGTGTTCAAACTCAACATCAAGTTTCTATTACACCTTCAAATATAGTAGATGGAAACCCTCACCATTTTGCAGCGGTGTACGATGGAAGTACAATGAAAATTTATATCGATGGTGTTCAAACTGGTGGTAGTATTTCAAAATCAGGGAATCTTAATTATGGTGGTTCCGGAGGAAAAAACATTGCGGGGGCTTATTTCTACCCAGTGGTTCCGAATTATTTGGAACACCTAGATGGTGAATTTGATGAATTAAGAATTTGGAGTGTGGCAAGAACACAATCTGAAATTCAGGCCAATATGAATAAAGTACTTTCTGGTTCTGAAACAGGGTTGGAAAACTACTTTAGATTTGATGAAGGAACAGGAACTTCTGTTGTTAATGAAACAGGAGGAAGTAGTGCTACGTTAACTAATTTGAGTGCAGGCAACGAGTGGGTAACTAGTTCAGTTTCATTAAGTGGAGGTGCTGCTGGTAATGTGGTTACCATTAATGTTACAGACGCTGCTGGTAATATTACCATAGACTCAGCCCAAATTACAGTCCTCGACACCATTTCACCTACAGTTTCATTGAATGACATTACTGTGTACGTAGATGCTAATGGAAATACGCCTTCTGTTAATGCTGCTGATATTATTTCAACGATTAGTGATAACTGCGCTATTCAAGATACGACATTAGCAAGCGGGGGAACATATAGTTGCTCTGATATTTCTGGCGGATTCCAAACTGACACTATTTATTATGGAAATGGAACTGCTATTACGGCATACGATGTAAATACAGGCGTTGCAACAGCATTGTTTGCAGGACCTGCAGCGGTTAATGGAATTGCATATGATGATGATCTTAAAGAAGTTTTCTGGACTGAACACGCTGGTGGAGTTATTTATAGAGCGAATAGAGATGGTTCAAATAGAGTTGCAGTAAAATCAGGACTATTTCAATTAACAGATATATCTATTGATCCAGACAATCAAGTCATTTACTGGTCAGGAAGAGATAACCAGACATACGGTAAAATCAACTATGATGGAACTGGATATACAGTTTATACTGTCTCAGGTCAAAAACCATACGGAATTCGCCTAGATAGAGTCAATAACAAAGTGTATTGGGGTTCATTTGCTACTGGTAGAATAGGTTTTGGTAACCCAGATGGAACAGCAATAAATGGCTCATTCATTACTGGTGAATCTGGACCTAGAAGTGTGGTATATGATGATGCAAACGACACGTACTATTGGACGAATGGTAATGCGGTTCGTAAAAAAGTAGGAACTGCTAGCCCTACTACTATTTCTAGTGGCTATTCTAATATGGGCGGAATCGTTTATCACGAAAAAACGAATAAACTCTTCTTTATAAACTTAGGGTCGCCAAACACACTGTATAGTATGGATACTGATGGCTCAAATAGGGTGAGTCTAGTAACCGGAATGACTTCGCCGACCTGGCTGCATGCCGGAGAGAAACTTTCAGCAGCCGGAAATATTTCAGTTTCAGTTACCGATTCAAGCGGAAATACAACAACTGAATTTGCAACAGTAACAGTGTTAGATACTATTGCGCCAAGCATTGCGCATATAGGAGATACAACTATCTATTTGGACGCTGCTGGTGACGCTTCATTAACTGCTGCCTCGCTTTACATTTCTGCTTCAGATAATTGTTCATCAACTATAATGATTTCTGCTAGTGATACTAATTTCAACTGTACTTCTTCAATCGACACAGTTTACAACAGCAGCGGGGTATTAACCTTTGATGGTGTTAACGATTATGTTCAGTTAAGTACCAATGCTAGTTTAAAACCTACTTCAGAAGTTACTGTAGAATCGTGGGTTTATATGAATAATTGGACTGGAGACCCAACCTTTATTGGTAACACCCAAGCTTCTGGATATGCTTTGTATTTGTCTGCTAATAAGGTAACGGCTATTGTTCGGCGAAATGGGGCATATTCATATGTGCAAAATCCAACAACAGTTTCCAGTGGATGGCATCATATAGCTGCGACGTACGATGGTAGAAACACGGTACTTTATCTTGATGGGAATCAAGTTGGTTCGGATGACGCAGGTGCAACCTACCCAATTCAATACATTGGTAACTCTACACTTGTTGGTGCCGAATCCGGATTTGGAACGGCGCCTACTGGAGGCTATTTTGATGGCAAAATGGATGAAGTAAGAATTTGGAGTGTAGCACGAACAGCTGCTGAAATCAAATCGGCTTACAAGAGTGCGTTGTCAGGTTCAGAAGCCGGATTGCTTGCTTATTACGACTTTGAATCTACTTCGGGTTCTGTTCTGAGTGATAATAGTTCAAACAACTTCAACGGGACTTTAACTAACATGAACACTTCAACTTCATGGGGGAGTGACACTACCTTTACCTTAACTGGAGTTCCAGTTGAATTAACTGTAGAAGATGAATCGGGTAATACTGGAACTGATACAGTATATGTTAATTTATTAGACACCATTGCACCAAGCATTACGGTTCAAAGCGATACGGTTTATTTGGATGCTTCCGGTTCTGCTAGCATTAACCCTCAATCATTGTTTTCGGCAAGTTCGGATAATTGTGGAACTGTTACTGTTTCCGCTAGCGATACTTTATTTGGTTGTTCCGATGTATCATTATCTGTGACAAATTCGAATGCTGTAGAATTTGGAACGACAGGAAATAGTGTAATAGCAACCGATGCAAATACTGATTTGCCGATAGGAAACTCGCCGAGAACAATATCTTGTTGGGTTAAACCACAAAATATTTCTGGTTGGAAGGCTGGCGCATTTGTCAATTACGGCTCTGGTGATTGCACTGCTAAGCAGTTTGGTATTGGAATGACTAATGGCAAACCTGCATTTTGGGGAGGTTGTAACGATATTAATTTCTCTTCAGCACCGGTGTTCTCTACAACTAATTGGACACATGTTGCCTTAACTTATGGTGGTGGAACAACGGCCATTATGTATATTAATGGAGTGGCTTATACTGGGTCATTTGGTAATGTTGTAAATACTCCTGTAAGTAAACTATTTGTCGGAAAAGAAACTTCAACAAACGGAGCCACATATCGTTCGTTTGCATATGCAGGCGCTATTGATGAAGTAAAAGTTTGGGATAAGGCGCTAAGCGCAACTGAGATTAATCAGGAATTGAATGGGCAAAATCCAGCTGTGGGAAACCTGAAATTATATTTTGATTTTAGTGAAACATCAGGGTCTTCAATTCTGGATAAAGCAGGAGCTAATAATGCAACTGTGGTTAATACTTCTGATTTTAATAGGATATCAAATAGTGGAGTTTTATCAACTTCTTCTTCTCCAATGGTAACAGTGCCAATTGAGGTTAAAGACGCTTCAAACAATATCTCACACGACACTGCATTTGTTCTTGTTCTTGATACCATTTCTCCAACTTTAACTGCTCAAAACGATACCGTTTTCTTAAATGCTGATGGTCTTGTTATCTTAGACTCTACCAATGTTGTCCCTGGTGGTCTTACAGGTAGCAATGTTGACGATAACTGTGGTGTTGAATCATTAACCTACTCAGTTGACACATTAAATGCACAAAATATAGGACCAAATACTATAGGAGTAACCGTTACAGATTCTTCAGGAAATACATTTACCGATTCGGTTATTGTGTTTGTATTAGATCTTGGAGCACCATTCGCTGGGTTAGGTAACAAACTGTATTTCGATGGAACAAATCGAGTTGATGTGTCGCATGACGCAAGTATGAACTTAAACTCGTTTACAGCTGAAGCATGGTTTAAAACAAGTCAAACAGTTGGCGCATACAAAAGAATCCTTATCAAAAGATCTTCGACTGGTGGCCAGAACTTTAGTTTAGCTGTTCACAATGGTAAACCACATGTACGAATGGATGCTAGTGGGGGCAAGCAAGCAGAAGGTACGGTTAATGTTAACGATGGAGAATGGCATCATATGGCTGGTGTGCATAACACTTCGGCCAATGAACTCATTCTTTATGTCGATGGTGAGGAAGTTGCTAAAACTACCGGAGTTCCAAATCCGGTAAATGGTGCTTTCCCATTCTCAATTGGTGGAGCTTCTGGGTTTTCTCAAAATTATCAAGGTGATATTGATGAAGTAAGAGTTTGGAATGTGGCACGTACAGCTCAGGAAATTGAAGCTAATTATCGAGTTGCCTTATCAGGCAACGAAACAGGCTTGGTGGCTTATTACCCATTCAATGATACGTCAGGTGTTGCCTTAACGGATTATGCAACTGACCTCGATGGTGCTTTAGTTGGTTTTACAAGCAACGATTGGGGCGATGCTCAAGACACTATAATTTGGAAAGTTGATGAAAACAATGCCATTGGCGATACGGTTGCGTATGCCATGGGGTGGGATAAATTTTTACCTGAAGATACTATTAAGTATACTGCAGTTAGTGGCTTTGGAGCGAATTACACATTAGACCCTCAATCGGGAGTTGTTACCTTAAACAAGATACACGATTTTGAATCTGATTCTACTGACTTATTGGAATATATTGTTACAGATTTAACGGGTAATGTTGATACTGCATTAATTGAAATTGAAGTTCAAGATGTTGTCGAAGAAGTTGATGCAGGGTTTGCTAGCACATTGAAATTTAATTCCAGTTCTGATCATGCTTCAACTGCAAGTCAAGTGATTTCTTCAGGCTCTGAATTCTCAATATCAGTATGGGCTCAGAATAATGCCGTTCAACTAGGTTTCGTAGAAATTATTTCGCAAGGCGGGCCAAGTACTAGATTCTACATCGGAAGAGGTGGAGTTGGTGAAATTAGAGTTGGTGATGGATGGATTAATACGGGTGTTGCATTTCCAACGGATTTAAAATGGCACAATTACACGGTAGTAAGTTCAACTTCAAATATTGAATTGTACTTAGATGGTAAAAAAGTAGCAGAAAAGGGAAGTGTTTATGGATTAAGTGGAACAGTTTCAACATTCTTCAATGTTGGATCACAATTTAGTGGCACATCTGAATTCTATAATGGAAAAGTAGATGAACTAAAAGTTTGGAACCGACCTTTATCTGAAGATGAAGTACAGTATTACATGGCATCACGCCCAGACACATCAGATGCTTCTTTGCAGTTGTATTACAACTTTGATGATCAAGATAATGATACACTTTATGACCTTTCTGGAAATGGATATCATGCCGCTATTAAGAATATGGCTTCTCCAGAATATTCAAGTTCATTAGATACCATCGTTACTTATATCAGTGAAAATGTAGAAATTGGTGACACTGTTGCTGCTCCATTGGCATGGGACCTTGATGGAAATGATATCACCTATCAAGCAATTGGCGGAGACTCTAATTTATTTGATATCAATTCTATCACTGGTCTAATCACTGTTAGTACAGGCGCTGTATTTGACTACGAAACAGATAGTGTTCATTTTTTACAATATGAAGTAACGGAATCAGGTGATAACGCGAAGGATTCTACAGTTCTAGAAGTTAGGTTAAAAGATGGAAACGATGCTCCTTTGGCTGGTTTGTCTGATGCGTTTGAATTAGATGGAGTTGCTGATTATATTGATCTTGGAGATTTATCTGCTGTTGAAGGTATATCAGAAATTTCATATGGAGCATGGATAAAACCTACAAGTTATGGGTCTGGGGCAAATAATTCAGGGCGTTCAATAATTGCGAAAGCCAATTATGCTGGTAACAATTCATTCTACCTTTATTACCGTACCGGAGGTGGAACACTTGGAGCTGCTGGTTCTGGATTCAGACTTCAAGGAGGGTTAAGTGCTTCTGGAGGTGGAACTGCAGTTAATTCTGATGCAGCTTATACTCCGCTCAACGAATGGACACACATGATGTTTACATGGAAGTCTGGCGAAAAATCAAAATTGTATATCAATGGTGTACTTCACGGAGAATCCTCGACCATTGCTACTGGTACTATTCTAAATACATCGTCCTCACTTAGAATTGGAGGAAGTAATTGGGGCGGAGAACAACGTGTAAAAGGAAGTATGGATGAAGTGGTAATATACAATAGAAGACTTACTGATGAGGAAGTTTTTAATGCAGCATTTCAAAGACCATCGGGAAGCGAAGCAAGTCTTCTGTTAGCCTACAATGCCGAGTTTCCATCATCAACAGAAATGAAAGATATTTCGCAAAATGGCAATCATGGAACTTTAGTTTCCATGGATGAATCATCATTTGTAACTGGTTACGAACCAGTTGTTGTATCGGTTCTAGAGAATCAAAACGTTGGAGATACATTAGCGTATGCTGCAGGTTATGATTTTGATTCAGGAGATCAAATTAAATTCTTTCAAATTGGAACGTCTTTATTTGAATTGGATTCAAACTCTGGTTCAATTGGACTTGCTCTAGGAAATCAATTAGACTTTGAAGTTACTCAAAAAGATACTATGACTTTCGAAGTAGTCGATTCTGAGGGATTAAGAGATACTTCTTCTATTGTGATAGATGTTATTAATGATACTACAGAAGCAGTGTATGCTGGCATGGGGAGAGCAATAGAATTTGATGATTTAGATGATCAGATTCGTATTCCTCATAAAAACGCTTACAACACCACTGAATTCACGTTGTCAACATGGATTTATTGGAAGGGTTCCGGAACTACAATAGATTTTATTAGTGGTAAAGGACTAGAAAATTATGAACTGCATACTGGTGGTGGTGCAGGTGCAAATTCAATTCGATTTATTCCGGCAAACGATGTTTACATTGATGCTCCCGCTAATAGTCTTAGTTCTAATGAATGGAACCACATTGCAGCTGTTTACGATCCAGCTAATTCACTGGGCAAAATTTACATAAACGGAATTGATGTTGGTGCAACAAGCACAGGCCCTAACCCCTTAACCACTGTTATTTCCAACAACACAGATTCATTTAAAATTGGAAATAGATCAACTTCTGGTAACTTCCCATTCTATGGAATAATTGATGAGTTCCAGCTTTGGAACGTTGCTCTTGATTCTGCTGGTGTAGTTGCAAATATGAACGTTAGAGGTAGTAGTTCTAATTCAAACTTAGTGCTGAACCTAAACATGGATGATGCTAAATCTAACACCGTGATGAGCGATGTGTCCAGTACGGTTAATGAGGCTTATTTGTATGGATTTAGCACACCATTTTATAATAAAGGTCCGGATTCACTTACATTCTTCATTAGCGAAGATTTACAAAACACCGACACTGCAGCTTTTGCAACGGGTTGGGATTCAGATAACAATGATTTGACTTTCTCCATTATTAATGGAAATACAGACGGAACCTTTACAATGGGATTAAACAGTGGGGTTCTTACAATTGCTGATGAAGATGAATTAAGTTTTTATCAAGATAGTATTTACTACATAGATTACTCGGTTACTGAAAGCGGGGATGGGAACATAGATACGGCTACAATTGTTGTGGATTTGAACAATGAAAATGGGTTCCCTGAAATTTCTCAAATTGCAAATGACACCATTTGTGTTGGTGGAATTGGAGACTCATTGACATTTAGTGTTAGTGATTTGGATTTGGATGATTCCACTTCAATGGTATTGTCTGCACATTCTCATGATACTTTGTTATTACCGAACTCTGCATTTACTTTTTACAATACGAATTCTGCCGACAGTGGAAGAGGGTTGAGGGTGACCGTTCCTGATTCTATGATTAGAACAACTCCAATTTTAGTTGATATTGTAGTGACTGATCGAGGCGACTTAACAGATACAACACAAATTGTTGTCGTTATTGATAGCTTACCTGCTATAGATTTAGGAATTGATACGGCATTCTGTTACAATACCACATATACTTTGGATGCGGGTGCTAATAAAGGAATTTATACTTGGAATACTTCGGAAAGTACCGATGCCATCACACTAAACTCTAGTGATCGATCGACTTTTGGCGATACCTACTTTGTTGGTATAACAGACTTAAAAGGTTGTTTCAATTCTGATACTGTTGTTGTTGATACGCTTGAAGTACCTGCAATTGCTGATTCAGTCTTTAACGTTTATTGTAAAGGTGATGCTACTGCCGTAATTACTCTTGATGGACTAGGTGGTGCACCGGGGTATAACTTCAATTGGGATGCTTCAGTTACGAATACTTCGGGCGCTGGAAATAAAGTTGCTGAAACCCTAATTGCTGGAACTTATAAAGTAACTATTACAGATGATAACAATTGTCAAGATTCTTCAGTTTATACAGTTACAGAACCTTCTTTGGATGTAACTCTTTCATTAATTGCTTATGAAAACGTTTTCTGTAAAACAGATTCAACAGGTTGGATAAGTGTTAATTCTATCGGTGGTACTTCTCCAAGAACTTACGCTTGGAATGATTACAGTAACCAAACTGATACTTTGGCTGATAACCTTCCTACTGGAACTTATCAAGTTATAGTGACGGATTCAAACGGCTGTACAGATTCTGCTACTCAAATAATCTCAGAGCCTACCGTTCAAATGGCTGTTTCGGTTAATGATTTCAGAGAAATTTATTGTAAAAACGATTCAACTGGATTTATTGAAACGGCATTAATTGGCGGAACCGGAACAGTTACTTACCAATGGAACGATTTCAGAAATCAAACCACAGCAACTGCTGATACTTTGCCTACGGGAACCTATAATTTGATGATAACTGATAGCTTAGGCTGTAAAGACAGTTTAATGTTGACTTTGGGTGAGCCTGCAATTAAACTGGATATTACTTTAGATTCTGTATTAGAAGTTTACTGTAAAAATGATGCAACTGGGTTTATTAATACAAATACAATTGGCGGTACGGGTAACTATTCATTCTTATGGAATGATCCATTAACTCAGTCAACTGCAAACAGCATTAATTTAACTACGGGAACTTACCAAGTAGTGGTTACGGATAGCTTAGGTTGCCAAGATAGTTTAACGCAATTTATTGATGAGCCAGCTGCTGTAGTTTCAGTTTCGCTTGATACTTCACTCGATGTTTATTGCAAGTTCGATAGCACGGGTTATGTTTCAGTAACTTCTTCAGGTGGAGTAGGTGTTCATGCTTATGCATGGAATGATTATGCTAGTCAGTCAGATTCAATTGCTACTAATTTGCCAGTAGGAACTTATCAAGTATTTGTAACGGATACCAATGGTTGTCAAGATAGTTTGACTCATACTTTAATAGAACCTAGTAACGCTTTAAGTTTTGCGTTTGATGCTGACTCGATTAGACCATTGTGTTCTACAGATACAATTGGTAAATTGAGTGTTACTGCTGCAGGAGGAACTGGAGCTTACAATTATTTATGGAACGATTCGAGAAGTCAAACAACTCGAATAGCGTCAACACTTTTACCTAACTCGTACAGAGTTACTATAACTGATAGTTTAGGTTGTTCTGATTCGTCAATGGCATATTTAACTCCATGGGATTCACTTACTTCGGTATTTGTATTGCCTATTGATACTTTCTGTAGCCGAGAAGTTGGAGATACGTTAATTGGTGGCCCGTTAAACGACGGTGCTTTCACTGGTTTGGGAGTTTCTAATCGTAGATTCAATCCAACAGGTTTAGCAGTAGGGCAACATGTAATCACTTATACAAGAACAACTCGATCATGTGTTGTTGATACAACGGATACGCTCTGGATTAATCCAAACCCTAATGCTTCTATTGCTAATATTGGATCAATTTGTGACAATACACCTGCCTTTAATCTTAACCAAGGGTTCCCAACTGGAGGCCGTTTCTATGGAAATGAAATTACTTCAGATTCATTGTACACTCCATTCGATTCAGGTTTGGATACTATTTATTACGAGTTTGAAAATGTATTCGGTTGTTTTGATACTACTCAAAAAGTGGTAACAGTAAACCCTAAACCTGTTGTTGCATTTAGCTCAATACCTAATGTGTGTGCAGATACTCTACCATTCTTATTAACGCAAGGAACTCCTATAACTGGCGGTACTGGTTACTATGAGCACAGTGCTGTTAAAAATGATATTTTCTACCCTGCACTTTCAGGAACAGGAACGATTGATTCGATCAAATATGTATTTACAGATTTAAATTCTTGCTCGGACTCTACCTATCAATTAATTGTAGTTGACACTTTACCAGTATTGGTTACTACTCAAACATCGGACATTTGTGTAAACGCAGACTCAATTGATTTGACTGTTTTATCGTATGTGTCGCCAGTTGGAGGAACCTATTCTGGAGTTGGAGTTACCAATAATTATTTCAACCCTAATGTTGCAGGAGTAGCTACAAACCCTGTTTACTATGCATTTATCGATGCCAATGGTTGTGAGGCTGATACTCAAATTACAATTGTAGTAAGACCAAAACCTGTTGTTACTTATGTAGGAATAGATTCATTGTGTGTTGATGCAGATACAACAAGCTTGCTTCGTGGTCAACCTATGGGCGGTACCTATGCAGGATTGGGTGTTGTAAACGGTAAATCATTCTTGGCTTCTCAAGCAGGAAACGGTTTAGACACTTTATCTTACGTGTATTCAAACTCATTTGGTTGTTTCGATTCTACAATAGGTTATGTTCAAGTAAATGCATTACCTGATGTTTATTTTGCAACAGCCTTAGGAAGCTACTGTTCGTCAACAGATACTGTAAATATTAATACTGGATTCCCTGCAAATAACGGAGTTGGCTCAGGGGTTTACACTGGTTTTGGCGTAGTTAAGGATACTTTATTCAGTACAAACTTGGCAGATACAGGTAATCATATAATAAACTACACTTACACCGATATTAATGGTTGTGTAAACTCTGCCGATACATTATTAAGAGTTGATTCGGTTCCTGTAGTTTCCTTGGCGAGTATCAATCCAATATGTGAAGACTTAGATACCTTGATTCTAGCAGGTGGTTTGCCAATGGCAACAGGGCAAGGAGATTCTAGTTATTTCTCAGGCTTGAATGTCATTAATCAAAATTCATTAGTTCACCAGTCGGTTGGAATTGATACTGTTAATTATCATTTTATAGATGCAAACGGATGTACTGATTCAGCAACACAAATAGTTGTTGTTAATGCACTCCCAATTGTTGACCTTGCTTTACCAGTAGATTCACTATGTGCAAATGATAGCATTCTTAAATTGAGCAGTTATGTAAATATTAATGGAGGAGTTTATACAGGTACTGGCGTTACAAATGGTGTATTTGAACCAGATGTTGCTGGAGCTGGAACTCATGTATTGGTATATACTTATACAAACTCTAACTCTTGTATTAATTCTGATTCGGATACCATTAAGGTGAATTCGGTGCCAGTAATTGATTCTGCAGGAGTAATTCCAGAATATTGTGCAACAGATAATCCTCAACTTTTAACTTCTTGGTCTGGTTTACCTGCCGGAGGATTAGCATGGTACAGTGGAATTGGAGTAACTATCGATAGTACTTCGTTTAATCCTGTTCTTGCACAAACCGGAAATCACTCAGTGACTTACAATTATGGCTTTAATGGTTGTTATAGCGATACTTCTTTTGTCATTAAAGTTAATTCGCTACCTGTGGTAACAATAGCATCACTTCCTGCACTTTGTAACAACTCCGATACATTTAAATTAACCGGTGGAAACCCAGTTGGTTTAGGTGGGGTTTATAAAGGAACGGGTGTCGCTGGATTGAGATATGACGTATCTCAAGTAACTGATACTACTGATACTGTTACCTATGTCTTTACAAATGCCAACGGTTGTACCGATAGTGCAAGTACAATTTTTGATGTATATATTGCACCTTCTGTTAGTTTAACAGCAATCACAGACCGTTGTGAAAATCAAGGAAGTGAAGTATTGGTTGGTTCTCCATCAACTTACAAAGGAGGAGTTGGTGTTTATTCAGGTAGAGGTGTAATAGGTTCATTATTCGATCCACTTGTTGCAGGTTCTGGTGCACATAAATTAAGCTATAGCATTACGGATTCAAGAGGGTGTTCAGATACTGCGGTTCAGTATGCTTCTGTTAACCCACAACCAATAGCAAGCTTAACTTCATTTGGAACCATTTGTGAAAATACTGCTCCATTTACATTGAATCAAGCAAGCGTAACTTCAGCTACACCAAAAGATTATAGCTATTACCTTATTAATGGTAATCTAGCAGGAATAGATAGTACAACTTTTGATACTTCTTTAATTGCAGCACCTAGTGCTCAGTTAACTTATGTATTTGTTGACACAAAAGGATGTAGCGATAGTGTTTCAAGTAGTATTGCGGTTGATACAGTTCCTGTTGTTTCTGTTGCTTCTTTACCTAATTTCTGTAATACTCAGGGAGCTTATAAGGTTAACCAAGGTTCACCAAGTGCAAATGGAACAGGTAACTATTATGGAACTGGTGTAATTGGCGGATTATTCTATCCAGCTTTAACCGATTTGGGTACTGCCAATTCTTGGACAGATACTTTGTGGTATCAATTCACTGATAATAACGGCTGTACCGAAAGAGCATTTACTGAGGTTAGAACTAAAGCAACTCCTGTAATTTCAATGAGTTCAAGTTCTGCGGTTTGTGCAAATGAAGACAGCTTAATATTAAACTTAGAAAATATTACTCGATCAACTTCTGGATTTGGAATTTATTCGGGAACTGGCGTTGTTAATGATACTGTTTTAAGAATAGATAGCTTAGGTCTTGGTTTGGCAACTTTACAATTTGCATACACAGATACTACTTTCGGATATCAATGTGCAGATAGTACATCGGTTCAGATAAATGTAAACGCTGCTCCATCATTGTTCGTGCAAGCTGTTAATCCAATTTGTAATAACGCCTCTAAAACGCTTGCTTTTGGATTACCTGCTGGTGGTATTTATTTTGATTCTCTAGGTAATAGAATTGGTCAGAATAGGTTTAGAGGAGCTAATTATGGCGTAGGGTTACACAAAGTTCTGTACGAATACATGGATGTAAATGGTTGTTCTGATACCATTTCGCAAGTTGTGGAAGTATTGTCTTCGCCACAAGTAACTTTCAATTTACCGAAAAGCCTTGTTTGTAAAAGTGAAAATATCGTTACTCTAAGTGGCGGTATTCCAACTGGTGGAAAATATTCTGGGTTTGGTGTTCTAAACGGACAGTTGTATACCGCTTCTTCTGGTGTAGGAAATCATGATATCATTTACAGCTTCACAGATGCAAAAGGATGTTCTGCAAGTGATACTACTGCAATAACAGTTAAGGAAAACCCTTCGATTAATGTTTCAAACGATACAACCATTTGTGTTGGCGAAAACGCTATTCTATGGGCTTCAAATGCAGGTAACAGATCTTCGTACAATTGGAATAATGGCTTGTTTGGTGATACAATTGTAGTTAGTCCAGGAGCTAGTGTTAACTACCGAGTGCTTGCTATTGATAGCATTGGTTGTGAGGCTAGTAAAACAGTTAGGGTAAACATTAATCCAATAATGACACTTACTGCTACTGGTCAAAACAGCGATTGTAATCAAGCAAATGGAGCAGCTTCTATTATTTCACAAGGTGGATTAGCACCTTATAAATATTTGTGGAGCAATGGTTCTAATCAAAGTGTTATTTCAAGCTTAGGTTCAGGTAAGTATTTTGTTACTGTACAAGATGCCAATAACTGTAAACAATCTACTGACGTGGTTATAACAGATAAAACGGGAGCTCAAATTATTCTGAACAGCATCACTCAACCTTCTTGCGCAAATAGCAATGATGGTGAAATTGATATTTCAATAATTGGTACAAACGTGAAAGTAAAATGGAGCAATGGAGCTACTACGGAAGATATCAATACCCTTTCTGCAGGAACTTACACACTCATTGTTGAAGATGGAGCGGGTTGTTCAGTTATAAAAGAATTTGAATTGACTGACCCTGTTAAAGTAAGCGCCGAGCCTTTGGTAAAACTTTCGGGATGTTCTGCAAATAACGGATGGGCAACATTTAAGCTTACAGGTGGTTCTGGTTCATACACTACAAAATGGAATACAGGATTTGTTGGAGATACATTATCCAACGTTTCGGCAGGGGCTTATTCTGCTGAAATATCAGATGCAAATGGATGTGCTGATTCAGCATTTGTTGTAGTGACAGATTCTAGTGGGCCAGTAATTGACCTTGTTAGAATTTTACCTTCTATCTGTGGTGGAACAACTGGTGAGATTGAAATAAAAGTTGATTCGGATACATTGTCTTCATTGACTTGGAGTAGTGGTAATGTCGGAACTGCACTATTTAACTTGTCACCTGGAAATTATTATGTTGAAGCAACAGATACTTCAGGTTGTGTTGGAGTTAAAACAATTGTTGTTCCTAGCATTCAATTAGGGTTACCACAGTTATGTATGGTAACTATTGATACGGCTAGCGGATTTGTTCAAGCTGCTCAGTATTTAGATCCTTCTATTTACAATACAGTATCATTAAGAAAAATAGTTTCAGGTAGCTCACTTCATTCTAAAGTGTCAATAGCTAATGTTAGTACGAATATTCTAAACGATTCAAGCTCTAAATTCTTTGCAGGACCGAAGAGTTATGTAATTGAAGCGGAAGACAATTGTGGAGGAAATCCACAGGTTAGTTTAATTCATAAAACCATTTACTTAACGGGTAAAATTACTTCGAGTGATTTAGTCGAACTTGAGTGGTCTGCTTATTTAGGTGCTGAGGTTATAGAATATGAAGTATTGAGAGTTACTGAGCAAGGCACTACGGTTTTAGCAACTATATCAGGAACCACAACGTCATTTGTTGTAACAAATGAAACTTTTGAAGCTACTTCGTTGAGGTATGTGGTTAGAGCTAAATTGGCAAACGATTGTGGCGGTGTTAGTTCATTCTACGAGCATTCATACTCGAATTTCTCACCTGATTTTGGTAGCTATAATCCTTCAGTTGATAGAAACAAAGTATTTGGTACTCAGCGAGTGTATCCAAACCCTACAATAGGACAATTTATTATTGAATTAGAAATGTTGAGTGAAAGCAACATTGATATTCAACTGTTTGATTTAAGAGGTAAGCTGGTTTATCAATCGCATGTTGAAAATGCTTATGGATTTCAAGAAATTCCAGTTGATGTTTCTCACTTATCAGTTGGTATGTATCAATTGAATGTTGGTAACGGAACAGAATCACACAGATTTAAAATACAAATTGCACAATAGACGAATGATAAGAGTTTTGAAACAGATACTTCTAGTTGTTTTGCCAATATTTTGGGCAATATCGGGTGTTGCACAGTTAAGTGGCACTTATACTATTGGAGGAACTAGTCCGAGTTATACCACTATTGGAGCTGCAGTTACGGCATTGAGTACTAGTGGTGT
>JBMYOI010000026.1:0-31870 GCA_049599135.1 Salibacteraceae bacterium | reverse complement strand
CCACGAAAGGTTGAGTTAAAGAAATACAGCTCCCCTTCAACGTCGTCCACTCCTAATTTTTGAAAGATATTCATGAAGGTTATCATCTTTTCTTCTCCAATCTTTTTTGTCCTTTCAATTATTTCTGGGTCTTCAAAAACCACGCGATGCATTTCTTCAAGCATTCGGTAAGCTTCTCGATTATCTTTAATATGCCGAATGGTGCTCTCAATTATTGCTGTAAGGTGTTTTTTTGGATCTTGAAAATCATCAGTAAAATGAACCGTCTTTGACCAAGATTGGTAAAACTCGTCCAATAATGAAACAAGAATATCTTCTTTGGTTTTAAAGTGATGGTAAACGCTTGATTTAGCAATGCCCGACTTACTGGCTATAGATTGGATGGAAGTATGAGCGTAGCCCTTAGTTGCAAACAATTGTTGCGCCGCCTCCAGAATTTTTTTCTTGGAGGCCAAGCGAATACGTTCAAACTCTTCTTTGGATCGTGGCATTTAACAAAGGTAATTCCTTTACTTTTTACTAGCTAATTAGTACCACTGCCAATTGAATTAAAAACCCCAGAGAAAACAGAGCTGCCCCAATAATTAATGCCGTCGAGCGAATTTGATTATTTGTAATCAAACCCGAAATAAGAGGCTCTGCGACATTTTTTTCTAACCAAATCTTTATTCGATTAAAAAGAATCATAAAAATGAGGTAAATTACTGTACCAATTCCAAGAGTTATAATGAAACTAAAAAACTCACTTTCTGAAAGCCCTTCCTCTGCACCTTTCATTCCTTTTAATACACCGGCAATGGCAAAAGTTACCCCATAACCAACACAACCTATCATGAGTATGATAAGCGGAATGGAAGAAAGCAACTTAGTTAAACCTATTTCAAATCTTTTCAAGGTCTTAGCACCTAATAATTCGGGCGCCGCGAACCAAAAAGCAGCAAATTGCAGAATCAACCCTATGGCATTTATCCATTTCACAAATTCAAACCTAAAACAAAAAGAAGGAAGTATTTAAGTTAAAGGCTACCTAAACTTAAAATATAGAAATCAAAGCACAACAATTCATAGGCGTTAATCCACTTTTAAATTCAATTCAATAAAAGCTACTTTTGCAGCAAATTCAGCAACTATGAAAGACGGTGAAAATAAGCGAGCAGAGCAGGAAATTATTACTCCTGTGATTAAAGATTTTGAATTGGTCGTTTCAAAAATTTTCAATTTTATACTATCCCTAATTAACGGAACTTGGACATTATTTCAGAATATAATTTCTACTTTTTTCAATAACATTAAAATTGTTTTTCCGCTTGTGTTAGTTGGTGGTTGTCTTGGCTTTTTCAGTACATCATTTTCGCCATATGAATATAAATCTTCAATGGTACTGGGGGTTCAGTTTGAAGCTCACGATCAACTTTATTCCGACATAAATTACCTCAACTCTTTGGTAACTAATAAAAACGGGAAGAGTTTATCCGAGGTATTAGGCATTCCTGAATCCGAAGTACATTCGATTACTGGAGTTTCAGTAGAACCTGTTTATTCAATTTTTGATAAAGCTCAAAGAGTAGATTATCTGAAAGAATCAATTGACACGTCCACATATTCTTTGTTCAATCAAGAAGAACTGATTTCTTCAAGGACTCCATTTTTATACAACAATCATAGCATTAATATTTTCTCAACAAACCCAACTATTTTCAACGGAATAGAAACAAAATTGACCAATTATTTAGAAGACAATCCATTTTACATATCAAAGCGAAATGCAAAAGAATCTCGCCTTATCAAACAAAAAGAAGACTACTTAAATGAAATTTTAAAAATTGACAGTTTAATTAAGCTATCAACTGAATTGCGACTAATTGAGGCGAAAAACAAAAAAGCATCAAATACCACCATAAACATGTCGTCTGAGAATAATAGTTCACAATTAGATCCAATTCAATTGATCAGACTTAAAGAGGAATATTATGAAAAGGCGAGCGAAATTGAGCAACACCTGATTAACAACCAAAATATTTACAAAAAAGTGTCAGAATTAGCTAAAGAAGGAACTAAAGTTTCAATTGGTCGAACCTTAAGAGCTTTGATTTTTGGGGCTGTTGTTTTCTTAATTAGCATAACAATTATTATCTCCCTACAGGCATTTAAAAAATAGGATGACTGCTTCTAATAATGGTGGGCTTCATTCAAGAATAAATTTAATTTCTAACATTAAATATTCTTTTCTAGTTAAGTTCATTCATATCTTAACCAATCTCTACTTAGTTAAAATAGCAATTGATTTATCTGGAGAATCTAACTATGGTCTATGGTTAACTTTTTTATCGATATTTACCTGGTTTTCTTGTATTGATGTTGGGCTAAACAATAGCTTTAGAAGGGAATTGACAAAAGCTTTTGATTCTAAAAATAACCCGCTCTTCAATAGAATCACTGGTCAAATGTTTTCTCAATCATTAGTTCATTATTTATTTGTTCTAGTTATTGTAAGTGGGGTTGTAGTATTATTTCCAATTGAAAGTTTTTTCTCCAACCAACATACTATGGAAAAATGGGAGTTTAAATCACTTCTTTTGGTCTGTTTTGGGATTTATTTTGGACATTTCGTTTTATTCACCACGAATTCTATTCTTCTTTCAATACACAAAGCCAAAGAGAGCTTTTTTTGGTTATTCTTTCAAAGCGGTATTACCTTAATTATTCTTTTTTCATTTAAATTTTCTTCTTCCAATTTAAACCTCGTTGAAATTTGCCTATCCTTTAGTATCGGCCCGCTTTTAAGCTGGCTGACGGCAACTTTTTATTACAAAAAAAAGCTCAATTTTTCTGTTTGGGAGACCAAAGAAGGTAAGGTTTGGTATTCACGAATTTTAAAGTCAACAAAAACCAATCAGTTTTTCCTCATTCAATTGGCCACCTTGACCTTTTTTAGTGCCGACAACTTAATAATAATGAAGCTCATTTCGGCGAGTGAAGTGGCTTCGTATCAAGTGGCTTTCAAATACTTCAACATAATAATAGTCGCATTTAACATTGTGCTAGTTCCTTTCTGGTCAGCGTTTAGTAGTGCGGATCATAATGACTCGCAGCATTGGATCAGTAAAAAATTAAAACAGTTAATTGCCCTTTGGTTTTTATTTGTTTTAGGGGCAGTAGCCATGTTGTATATTTCAAATACCATTTATAATCTCTGGATTGGAAACAATTTTTCCGTTTCAATGTGGCTAAATATTGCCGCCGCTTTATTTATTCTTCAGATTATTTGGAACACTATTTTTTCCAACTACTTGAATTCTATTGAAAAGGTTAAGTCTCAAATGACATTTTTAATTATTGGCTCTATTCTCAATATTCCATTATCAATTTATTTCGGGAAATTATATGGCGCAAGTGGTATTATTTTAACAACCTGCTTTTGCCTTTTACCGCTATCTATTATAATGCCTATTGAAAGCTTTCGTTCAATTTCTAAAAAAAAGGAGAGCCTTGAGGGAGTATAATTGGGATAAGAAGTTTGCTCAGTATTTCTTCGAATTGGTTTCATTAAGTCCAATTGCCATTGTTTTGGGCAACCTGCTTCCACCAATCGGGTTGAGGATTCACTATTTTCTATTTGGTATTTTATTCATCATATCTTGTATTTGGCTCGCTTCAAATGCTCATAAGAAATGGATTTTATATGTATCCGGATTCTATTTGATCGTTCAAGCAACATTATGGGAATGGAACATTAAAAGTTACATTGATTTCTTTTTTGGCCCTTTTATCCTTATGGTATTGCTTGACATCTATTGGAAAAATTTAATTCCGACCAAAAAACTTAAAGAATACACCAACAGATTTGTAATACTAGCCATGGTTCCGATAAGCATAGCAGTTTTGCAGTTTATTGGCATTCTTCCATTTCAGTTTTTAGATGCAGACTATGTTAATTTCCGAATCTACTCGGATGGCACACGAACTCCACGGCCCAATGGTTTCCTTTATCACGGATCTGAACTCTGCATTATTATTTACTATATGGCTGTAATGCAAATTCACAGAAATGCCAAGCTAGCACTCCCTCTATTGGGTCTCTTTCTCTTTTTTGGTTATACCACTTTATATAAATCCATTTTGGGGACACTAATCATCTTGATTCTATTCTACATTGTATTTATCGATCGTCAAGTATTTGGGAAAATAAAAGTATGGACAGCCAACAGGTTATATTCTTATCTATCCTTTGGTACGTTGCTAGTGGCAGCCATATTAATTGGTTACTTTTCAATAGTGTATAGCTACACCGGACGGTTTTTTCATGATCAATTACTTACAGGTCGTGGAGCAATTTGGAACATTTATTTTGAAGGCATAAAAGACTTTTCTGTATGGAATGTTTTGTTTGGCAGTGGTGTCGGTTCCGAGTTTTCTATATTTAAAAATTATGCTACACCCGAATTATTTTACCCACTCAGAATTTCCCCTATATTATATGATGTTCACGGAACTCACAACACCTTACTTAGCATTTTCATTAATAGTGGAATTGTTGGTGTCGGGTTTATCATTTCAATCTTTTATTTTATTTTCAAAGATTTAAATGGCTTAATAAAAGATCGACAATTCAAAAAGAAAGTGATAGCCTTTATTATCATTCCTGTTTTTACGTTTGGAATTACAATTCCCATTTTAGAAATGGCCATTTTTTGGCCACTAATAGGGTTTTCAATTATTCTTTGGGCCGAATCAAAATCAATTGAACGTGAAATTTAACCTTTATCAAGTCTGGCTAATTTCTTTTGGTCTTGTTGTAATTACACTTTTTACACCTAATAAAATCCAATCGACTTCTCTCATTCCATTTACTATAGCGTCTTTAGCTTGGTTATTCTTTAACAAGAATGCTTTTTCCAAGGTACTCTCATTTAACTCAATCAAAGCTCTTATCACTATTTTCTGCTTTGTTGGCTTTAGTATATTTTATTCTACGGATAAAACATTCGCTTTTGATTTTCTAGTGCGAAACCTCTCTTTATTGGCCATGCCCTTTTTTATATACCCTATTACCTTCTCTACCTTAAAAGAACGCAGGGTGCTTTTTTATTTATTTCAGGTTTCACTTTTAAGTCTGGGGCTCTTAATGATTGGTAACGCAACCCTTCAATACCTAAATACGGGCATTGCTTATACATCGCCAGGTGCTTCACATTTTGTGTATAACATTTTTATGTCTCATTTATTAACCGACCCTTTTCATATTCACCCTGTATATTATTCCTTTTTGATAACAATAGGAAGTACATCATTAATCTCATATTGGCATTCAAAACCACATTATAAAAAATTTAAGTGGTCTTTGGTATTCGCTTTAATTCTTTTGTTTCATATAATTCTTATTTATTTACTAAAATCTGCTCTTTTCTCATTACTCTATTCTGTCAGTGTGGTCTTTGCATTTATTTATCAAAATCATCAAAAAATATTCAATTCAAAAACAAAACTTAGCGTAGCTATTATAGGTGCTATATTAATGGGGGTTTTCTCGTATAAAGGAGCCAAAGAAAAGCTCGATAATTTTTCAGTAGATTATGAAGTTAGTAACGAACACCTTAGCCCTATGATGATGCGTTTTGCCATTTGGGAGTGCACCTGGCCTGTAATTAAGGAAAATCTATTTTTTGGAGCTGGTGTTGGCGATCAACAGGAAAAATTAAATGAAGCTTACAAAAAAAATAATTTTAAAATTTTAGTCGACAATAACCTACAATACAACACACACAATCAATATCTACAATATTGGCTAGGTATTGGCTTATTTGGTTTAATTGGCTTTTGCATTCTTATTCTAATTCTATTAAAAAATGCGATTCAATCAAAAAATATAGTTTTTATTGTGTTCGCTATCTGTTTTTCAATATTCAGTTTAAACGAATCCACTTTACAAGTTCAAAAAGGTATTGTTATGTTCTCTGTGCTAACTCCTCTATTTTCGTATTTGCCTAAATTTTGGAAATTCTAATGAAAGTAGTACTCATCACCAATATTCCTACCCCATACAGAATACCTGTTTTCAACTTATTAGCCAAAGAACTTCAAATTGATTTTCATGTTTTTTATATGGCCAATAATGAGTCAAATAGAAGCTGGGAACTTCCTAAAATTGAACATAATCACACCATTTTAAATGTCGACAAAACCATAAAGAAAACAGATGGGTTTAACTATGTCCATTTAAGCAAAGGTGTTTGGAAAAAACTGAACGAATTAAACCCCGACATAGTAATAACTGGTGGATTTAACCCTCCTCAAATTAGAGCCTGGTTTTGGTCAAAATTAAATGGGAAAAAGCACATCGGTATGTCTGATGGCTGGATTAAAAGCGAAGATGGACTTTCCTTTTTTCATAAAGCTATTAGGCATCTGATTTATAAATCATCACAAGCTTTTATTGGCCCGTCGATTAACACTTTAGAGCTTTTTAAAAAATATGGAGCTAATGAAAGCTCATGCTTCATTAGTCACTTATGTATAAAAAATGAGGATTTTTTTAAAGAAGCAAAACCATTTAGTGAAAGGGCTTATGACTTGATTTTTTCTGGATCTCTTACGGAAAGAAAAAACCCTTTGTTTCTCATAGAAGTATTAAAGTTACTTCTTCTAAAAATACCTGACTTAAAAATTGTGTTTTTAGGTGACGGTCCTCTAAAAAATGAGCTAAAAAATGAATTAGAAATACTTAATGTAACCTTTGAACTTATGGGGCATGTGAGTCAAAAAGAAATACCCCACTTAATGGGAAATACAAAGCTCCACGTTTTCCCAACTCAACTGGATGCTTGGGGCCTTGTCGTTAATGAAGCTGGAGCAGCAGGAGTACCAACTATTTCCAGTCCAAATGCCGGAGTGATTAACGATATTTTAATCCCTGGTAAAACAGGTGAAATGATAGAATTACGCACCGAACTTTGGAGCAATAAAATTCTTGATATTCTTTTAAACCCCACTCATTGGAAAGTACTATCTGAGGAGATACTGGTAAAAACTAAAGAATACAACTTTAAAAATGCATCCATAGGAATTTTAAATGCATGCCTTTATGCACATCACTCTAAATGAAAGTATTAATCGTCCATAATTCATACCAGCACAAAGGAGGTGAAGATATTGTTGTTCAGAACGAAACTGAGCTATTAAAAGATCAAGGTGTTCAGGTATGCTCATATGTCAGACACAATGATGAAATAAAGAATGACGGAATCCTAAAAAAAGCTTCTTTATTATTTGAAACGTCATGGTCAAAAGCAACTTACAAAGAGGTTACAGAATTAATTGCGAAAGAAAAACCGGACATCTGCCATGTCCATAATTTTTTACCATTGGTTTCCCCTTCAGTTTACGCCGCTTGTAACGACGCGAACATCCCTGTTATTCAAACCCTACACAATTACCGATTAGGCTGTATTAATGGAATGTTTATCAGAAACGATACTGCTTGCACCGATTGTTTGGATAAAGGAATTTACAACGGAGTAAAAAATAAATGCTACCGAGAATCTACTCTACAGAGTTACGCTGTGGCTCGTATGGTGGCAACCAATAATTTAAAAAACACTTGGAATAATAGAGTTGATAGGTTCTTGTGCTTTACTGAATTTGCTCGTCAAAAATTTATTCAAATTGGAATAGACGAAAGCAAATTAGTGATTAAACCAAATTCGGTAAGCGTTCCTGAATCCATGATTAAGTCCAAGTCAAGCACTAAAACATTCTTGTTTGTTGGAAGGTTAGACGAATCCAAAGGAATTAAAGTTTTTATAGAAGCTGCAAAACGCTTTCCCAATTTCCATTTTGAAATTGCTGGCAAAAACACTTCTAGAATTTCAACGGACTACCCAAATGTGACTTACCATGGAGAGGTAGCCCGAGACCGAGTTTTTGATTTAATAAATAACTCACATGCTCTAATATTTCCTTCGCTTTGCTTTGAAGGAATGCCTATGTCCATTTTAGAAGCATTTGCACTTAAAACACCCGTTATAGCGTCAAACATGGGGGCCATGAAATCACTCATAAATCATAAAAAAACGGGATTGTTATTTGAACCCAACGATGTAAATAGTTTATGCGTTCAATTAGAAGAATTTGAGAAGAATGAACCTCTAATTAATTCCATAAAGGACAATGCATTTGAAGAATACAAGAACAATTACAGTGATGCTGCAAATGCCAACCAATTGATTAACCTATATAAAGATTCAATCCAGAATTATGCGGGTTTTAAAAACTGAATTGTACGATAAAGGTTACCAATCACTTTTGAAAGAAGTAATTGGCAAATTAGAAGGTGTTCGTCATAACCTACTGTTGAGTCCTTCTGATGCTAACGTCCTTGTTCATGGTTACCGAAACCCAGGCTTCCAAAGCATACTAGATTCTTATGCTTATAATATTCCTGATGGAGTACCATCGGTTTGGGTAAGCAAACTAAAAGGGGCAAAGGAAATTAATCGTTGTGCGGGCCCCGACTTTTTTAAAGACGTACTAAAGTTGACCAAAGACAAGCCCATAAGTCACTATTTTATTGGAGGAAGACAAGAGGTGTTGGAACAAATGGTTAATGCTATCAAAGACGAACTTGGCAATTCAAACATAGCAGGAATTTATAGCCCCCCCTTTAAAGAATTTACTCAAGAAGAGATAGAGGAAATGGCAAAAATGGCGAATGATAGTGGAGCCGATTTTATTTGGGTTGGTTTAGGAGCACCTAAACAGTTAATTTTTTCTGCAGAATTAGCCAAACACACCAATGCATATTTTGTTGCTCCAGTCGGAGCTGCTTTTGACTTTATGGCTGGTAGCGTTAAAAAAGCTCCAATGTGGATTCAAAAAAATGGATTAGAGTGGGCGTATCGTCTTTCTTCGGAGCCAAAGCGGCTTGGTAAAAGGTACCTACAAGTTGTTCCTAGATTTATTTGGTACAATATTCTTGAATCCCTTAGTAAGCATTAGAATCTCTAAAGAATACACTCTCACGAATTGTTCTAAAAACAATTCTAATATCCAAAAGTAAACTCCAGTTTTGAACGTATACCAAGTCTGCTTTTATACGTTGACTCATGTCTTCAATACCTTTAGTTTCCCCTCGATATCCATATGCTTGAGCTAATCCCGTAATTCCTGGTTTCGATAAAAACCTCTTGTTGTAATCAAGAATAATTGGGCTGTACTTATCGTTTAACACTGCTATATGTGGACGGGGGCCAACAATTGACATATCTCCCATTAATACATTAAAAAACTGAGGAAATTCATCTAAACTAGTTGACCTCAACATTGCTCCAACTTTAGTAATTCTAGAATCATTTTTTGTTGCTTGTTTGGTATGCGCATCCGAATTAACCTTCATGGATCTAAGCTTAATGCAGTTGAATGGTTTACCTCCTAGTCCGGCCCGCGGTTGTACAAAAAACACACCGCCTTTACTGTCGAGCTTAATGATAATAGCCAATATTGGAATCAACCAAGACAAAATGAAAACAATGGCTACTAATGAAAAAACAATATCAAAAACTCGTTTAAAAAAACGGTTAACCACTTTTGATAACGGCCCATTAACGATCTCGTCGTAAGTTGCTGAGTTTATCAGTTTGAAATTATAGAACTCAATGTGTTTGACCGTATCTGTTGGTATCAAAAACAAATTAGTGTTCGTTTTCTTAATTGCCTTATTTAAAAATTCAAATGTTTCTTGGCTACAGTTTGGGAAAGCATAAACTTCATCTACCGCATAATCTTTCATTAAAGCTGTAAATGCATCAATATTTTCATCCAAAATATATGGGTGAGTTACATCTACTGAAAACGCAAATTTGTAACCTCCAACGTGCTTCTTACTAAGCATTCGTCTAAAAAGAACTGCATCTCTTGGTGTGCCAACTATTATGTAATTCGAAACTCCATAACCTAGGCTACGGTATAAGCGAATTACGAGTATAAAAAGAATTTTATTTAGAAGGACAACCAGCAATAAAATACTCAGAAACTTGACTGTTCCTATTTCAAATATCCATTGACCATATGTAATATTAACGGCAGCCCAATAGAGTACACTAAACAGCGCAAAGAGTTTAACAATTCTGTAGTAAGTATGAATATAACTAACGTAACGTTGGTTCGACGTTGGATAGAAAACCAAATTAGCTATCATCCAACAAGAAAACATGATTCCAGTTGGCAATAAAAAAGGCACTTTTGCTTCGCGATAATTCGACGCAACCAAAAACATGGTTACAAAGTCGAGACTCATGGCAGCTATAAAATAGTGCCAATATTTAGGTATGCGTAAACTCAAGGTGTATTGCGAAGTTTGACTGTTATCACTATAAGGTAGACGGTTAAAAATTGGCTATAGTTTGGGTGATTATTTTTTCATTTTCGGGGCTTCAAAATTAATAGAATCACTCCACCTTAAAACCACCTGAAGTGCTAATTCAACATTTTTTAGATATTCGGAAAATATAATTGCGCTCAACCCAAGTTGCGGTTTCAAAATCCTTTTTAAAATTTAAATTATTCTTTATGGCCAAATTGGAAATAAAATCAATATCACAATCTTCAGACAGCACCATTATCGTTCGTTTCCATGTTTTTAAAGCTGCCAATTGATTGAACAAACCCTCAAAATATTCAAACTCTTTACCACAAAACCAAGCTTTATCGGCATCAGTCTTTGGGGTCTGCGGGTAATAAGGTGGGTTTATAACAACCCAATCAAAATCGTAATCATTTAAATTCTCAAACAAATCGGATTGCACCGTTTTAATTTCAAGGTTATTTAAAGTTGCATTATGTTTTGCGTTTTCAACGGCTTCTGGATTAATATCAGAAGCAATTACATGCGCTCCTTGCTTTGCAGCCCAACAAGAAAATGCCCCGGTTCCACAACCTAATTCAAGAATCCTTTTTTTGTTCAAATCTCTTCTCGAGGCGTATTTAACCAAAACTTTAGTACTAAAAAATAACGAAGGATTAAAAATTCCCGTGTTTACCTGAATTTTAATGCCTTTGAAACTAACCACTCTGTTTTTAGAAGAATAGTGATTGTAATGACGGTTTAATGCTTTATCAAACAAAAGCTTAAATAACCTCCTGCGAACTTTACGTAGCCTACTCAAGTTTAAAACCCTTCAATTTCTGGTTGACGATATTTCAGCCAAAATTTCTGTAGAGCTTTTATTTCGTAGGGGTAATTCAATACATTGTATTTATACCTAAAAGCCGAAATTATAGACATTATTTTGCGCTGAAACACAGTTATTTTGGCATCGGTAAAAGTTGGGTAACGCCCATTAATAACGGTTTCAAAGTTTTTCACTTTATCAACCATTTTTGGAGTAAGCCAAGGGGTAAGTGGGTTCTTACGCAAATCGAAATTCTCCCACGAAGGGTCTAGCCAATCTTCTAATTTCTCAGGAAATTTAAATCCCGCTTTTCTTATCGCATCATACAATTCTGTCCCTTCACTAGGCACGGGAGAATACAAGTAAATTATTATCTCAGTTTCAGGGTTTACTTCTTTTACCTGCTTTATAAAGTCTATGTCAAAATCAATTTGCTTCATAACTGCTTCGGGAGAATCTCCAGGCATCCCTAGCACAAAAGAGTACTCAGGAATGATATCAAACCGCTTCATTCTGCCTGCAAACTTCAAAATTTGCTCAGCAGACTGTGTTCCACCTTTATCCATTTGTTTGAGCACCTCATCGTTTCCTGTTTCGGCACCTAAAAAAATCATATTGCAACCCGCTTTTCGCATTAAAGCTAAGCTTTCGTTCGAATATTTATTGATCGTATCAATTCTACCCTCTCCCCACCATTGCATGCCTTCATTAAGCATAAGTTGAGAAAACTCAACTACCCGCTTTTCGGAAGTAAAAAAATTATTGTCGTGAAACTCAATGGAATCAGCTCCATATTTTTCTTTCAAATACTTCACATCTTCATAAACACCTTGAGCCGACTTGGCCTTCCACCTTGCATTATAAATAGGTACAACCGCACAAAACGAACAAGAAAACGGACAACCCATACTTGAATGGTAAGCAGCCGTTTTATTTCCCAAATGAGTTTTCTTTAAATAGCCTCGAATAGAATAAAATTGGTTTAAATAATCGTAGGGTAATTTTGGCAACTGGTCTTGATTTAATAGAGTCTCTTTTGGGCATTTAATCACCTTATCATCTGACTTATAAATCAAGTTTTTCATTCCTTCTAAAGAAGCGTCAGAATTTAATCTTGCAATGAGTTCTGGAAAGGTGTTGTCTCCCGGCCCATCAACTATGTAATCTACAAAACCAGAATCTAAGGCCGATTGATATTGATTAGATGCAAAATAACCGCCCCAAATCACCTTAATATTACTATTAATTTCTTTTACTTTTTTCGAAAACGGAATGGCTTGTTTTAATTGTGGACCAGGCATAACTGTTGAACAGAAGTAACCGTATTCACCCGATTCTAAGTATTTTTCAATTGTTAACCAAGGATCCTCTTCCCTGTTTCCGTCCACAAAAACATAGTCGTATTTACCATGAATGCTGGCCCCAACCTGTAAAATTGAGTTTGGAATACGGTAACCATAGGTTGCCGCTTTGGGGTTAAATATTATTATTTTAGGATTGCTCAAGTTTCTTTTTCTTCAACTGCGAATTTAATGAAATAGTTTGCTCGTGAATTTGTAAGTTCGACTTCTTGAAAATGAATCGAAAAAAAATAATTTTATACAACCCAAAGGCCGTTTTTTATGACATGCCTTTGGCCTTATTGGCACTAGCGTCAAATCTCGATTTAGAGCGCTTTGAACCTATTATTGTAGATGCTAGAATTGATCCAGATCCGAAGCAGACCATTGAAAAACATTTAGCTGATGCTATAGCGTTTGGTGCAACCGTACTCACTGGAAAACCAATACAAGATGCGCTTGAAATAACCCAATGGGTTAAAAATAAAAAGCCTGCACTTAAAACCATTTGGGGAGGCTGGCACGCTTCCTTATTCCCAAAAAAAACCTTAGAAAACGAAGCCTTAATTGACATAAGTGTACAGGGTCAAGGAGAAAAAACGTTTCAAGAAATATTAGAATATTGTATTGGAGAAAAAGAAATTAAAGACATTAAAGGACTTTGTTTTAGAGATGGCGACGAGGTAAAGCAAAACCCACCTAGAGCTCTGACCGACATGAATGAACTCAATCAAATTGATTATGATTTCATTAATGTTGAAGACTATTTCGAGAAAAAAGGCCAACGACAATTCGATTACATTAGTTCTACCGGTTGTCATTTTAGATGTGCCTTTTGCGCCGACCCATTTGTATTTGGAAGAAACTACAGTGCTGTTGAGCCCAATAGAATGGGCAAAGAATTTGATTTCTATTTTAAAAAGTACAAATTCACTGAAATCAACTTTCAAGATGAAACGCTATTTACTTACCCAAAGCGAATTCGAGCCTTAGCAAATGAGTTAATCGACCGAAACATTAAAGTAACTTGGGCTGGGACTATGCGAGCTGATCAAGCTCACAGAATGAATGACGAAGATTTTGCCTTAATTAAAAAATCTGGGCTACGACGGGTATTGATAGGCGTTGAATCGGGCTCACAAGAAATGATGGATTGGCTAAAAAAAGACATCAAATTAGAATACGTTTTTGAGGCCGCAGAAAAATGCAAAAAACACGATATTGGAGTTATTTTCCCTTTTATTGTTGGATTTCCGAAGGAAACACAGAAAAGTTTGGATGCAACCATTTCGGTGGTTAAACAACTCAATGCCATTTCCCCAAAATTTGAAACCCCTATTTTTTACTTTAAACCTTACCCTGGTTCTAGAATAACCGATGATGTGGTTAAAGAAGGGTATATTTTACCCGATAGTTTGGAGGAATGGTCAAAGTTTGATTATATCGGTTCTGCTGGCCCTTGGGTTAGCGACGAAATGTATTCTTTTTTCGAAAATTTCAAGTTCTATTTAAAAGTAGGATACGGCCGAAGAAGACCTTTGTTCTACCCAGTTCAGAAGTTGGCTAGATGGAGAGTAGATAATGATCAATACGGGCTTCCGTTAGAGCGTAAAATGTTCGAACTGGCTCGGCCAGCACAGAAACTATCTTAATAAATTGGATTTAGATATACTTTCTCAACACTTCCGTTACTAAATCGTTTAATGTAAATTCCTGGAACACTCGGAGTTTCTATTTGATTCCCATTCATGTCTAGAATTTGAATCAACTCCTTATTTTCAGACACTCCATATTTATCAAAACCATCTGTCATACAGTAAGTTGAAACATCATTAATAATTATTGGCTCTGATCCTAACATCCCAATTCCTTTGCTTGTCCAAACTTGATACTCTCCGGCCTTATTAATTTGTATTTGAGAAGTTGTTTCACCCGTACTCCATGCGTATTGCCCGCCTCCACTGGCAATAAGAGTAATCGTTCCGTTGTTATTTTGACACTCTACCTTGGTTCTTTCAATAGGGGTTTTCGGTTTGAATATTTTAGTTCGGTACGCAGCAATAGAATCTTGAAAATAGACATCTGCAATCAATTGATCAGCATCTCCTAGGAGAACAAAGCTTGGAAATGGTCTATAAACCAATCCGTAATTCACCACTTTAAATCCTAATGAAGAAGTTTGGAAATTCCCCATTGCTCTCGCAAAGAAGCCTGAATCATACTGATATTCCCAAATTTTAGTCGCGGCCCAAGTATTAGTATCTAACTGGTAATCAACTGCTCGCGATTTTTTGTCAACCGAAGTATTTGCATTATCAAAAAGTGTCACATTTCCATTTGGCAATTCTCGAATATCGTGTTGTCCACTAAAGCCTTGATCATTAGGGAAGCTAAAATCACTTTTCTTACCTCCAAGTCTCCAAATAATTTTTCCCGAAATCTTGTCCACTTTAAAAATAGAATTAGTATGACGCATTGACACTAAATAATCTCCATTTTTATCTTTTTCAATCGCGTTTCCATGGCAATAGTCAAAATCTGCTGGATTGTAGCCGAAGTCTTTTTCGTATGATTCCAATGGATCAATAAAGTCGTTACTATTCCATTCAAAAAGCAGATTTTTTTGAGAATCCATCTCCTGAATTACATATCCTCGTATATAAGTGGAATCACTGCCTAAACTTCCATTCAAAGTATCACGGCTCAAGTCAACTAAATCATCCGCTCGGGCCGAAACAAGGTAACCTCCATTATCTAACAATTCGAAATCGTGAATATCCATATTGAGATTGTTTGCCCCTCCAAGAGAATCAATTAGGTTAAAATCGGCATCTAGAATTTTAAAACCTTTACTTTCTGGAAAGGTTTGCGTGCTATAAGAATATTTGTTCTGCTCAGGGAAATATTTAAAATCAATCATTGATGTTTTGCTAGTACTATACCAGATTAAATAACCATTTTCGTCATGAATACTGATGTAATAATCCGAATCCCCGTTATTTTGTAATGGAAGAGTTCCGGTGGTAAAATAATCCTCAAAACTAGAATCGCGCAATGAAAATTCGTAAGGATAAAACCCATCAGGAACAGGTCGATTGAAATTTTGAGCAATTGCAACAAATGAAAAACATTGTAGAATTACAAGAGTAACCGTTTTTAAGATTGAATATTTTATTTTCATATTGTGTAACATTAATATGGCTTACTTTTTATTCCTTCTTTATTCTTTGCCTGCTCAGGCCAATAGTTATAGGCAAATACTCGGAACCAACATTAATGGCTTGCTTATCTCTAAATAAAGTGTTTTAATAAGAATGGAATTTTGTCCGTTTAATTTAATAATTAGGATTGCAAATTTATCGAAATAGTCTCTAAAACTCTGGTAAATGTCATCCAACAATAAGAAATTGATCTTCTTATAAAGAAAAAAATCTAATGGGCTTATTCAGCAATAAAACCTACTTGACCCCCCCTTCGATAGAAGAAAAAACATCAAGCCAATAGTATTTAACCATTTATTTTCTTTGGTAGGATTATAATAGTGTATAAATAATAAGGTGTAAGTGCGATGCCTAAGCTAAAAGTCAAAAAAGGTCCTACAGAATCAAAATTGGAACAATCTAACAAAGTGTACTTTCATTTAATAACAACTAAAATTCTCTTACCTATTCCATTTAAATCGACTTATTAAGCTATCTGATATAATGGCAGCTATGGCTTTGGAACCTTGATCATGATAATGAACAATGTCATACATAAATTCTTTGGTTTTTGGAATTTCTTTATCCAAATCTATTAATAGTATACCTCTCTGTATTGCAGTTGTTCTGGTAATACTATTTAATGTGTCTTGAAGTAGTTTTGAATCAGAATAAGAATATCCTCTTTCCTTATTGAACTTCCTAATTCCTTTATGAATAATTTCATCACCTTCATTTGTAAACCTACTGCTTTGGGTCATCAGGACAGGTTGAATATGGTACCTCTCACAAATGTCAACAAACAAGTTCTGTGCTTGAAAATACTCAAAAACTATTCTTTCTAAATTGTAGTTTTCAGCAGTGTCAGATTCACTAATACTGCCATTCTTTTTCTTAAATATGCTTTCACTTCTAGGGTCAATTATTAAAGATTTAGAATGATGGGAGTTCCAATATGTTTTCTCTCCAACAAGTACATTCCAGTCATTTACAGCGTGCATTAATACAACTATATCAGGATTAATTGGAATTACCTTATGCAGCAATAAGTCTATAGAGTGCATAATGTTGTTACCGCTACAAGCAGCATTGTAACTGTTCGTTTTTTTATCCAATTTAGACTCAATTAACCTCCCTGTTAGGTATGGAAATCTAACTTTCTCGGAAACAAATTCACATTCGGTTGTACTTCCACCCAGAAATACAATTGAAATTTCAGGTGAAGAATGAATTCTGGATGGTTGAATAAACCCATTGCTGTCTGTAGTTAAACAATATTCTTTTTCTATAAGTGCGTCCGAATTGCTTAACTGTTCATAATTAGGAGTAATACATTGAAAAAATTCAGGTTGTCTTTCTCGCATTCTTATCGAACGATCCGAACTTTGATTAAATGGATTTGGACTGTGAAATTTTTCAAAAACACTAACTATAGCAAATTTGCTCTTTGTTGTAAGATTTGGTCTAAATACTCTAAGAAAAACTTCTGCAAATAATAGCAATAAAAATAGTGGGATAACACTAAAAACACCCTTCTTGAGTAAGCCAGGTTTATAGTTTTTTTTCATATTAACCTTTATCAATTAGTCCATAACAATCTTCTACATATAGAGCATGTGTACAAGATCGTAATCCTTCTTTTATTTATTCTAAGATTGATTTGAGCTTGCATATTATCATGATTCCAAAATTAACTTAGCGTAAACATCTCCAGTCAAAATATCTGATTGAATCTTTCTTAATAATTCCTTCATTTGAGCTCCATCTATCCACTCGTCATGGCTATATTTCATGCTTTCATAAGGAGAAAATCGAAATTTATAGTGTGCTAATTCTGATAGTATGTCAATCGATGTAAAAGCTAAGTTCAGTAATCTAGCATTGTATTCGAACGAAATGAAGGGAATAGGGTGACTTAGTTTCATTAAAGCTTTGGACTCATACCCTTCAATATCAAGTTTCATAAACTTTGGTATACCATATTGCTGGATCAATTGATCAAGAGTGGTTACATCTACAGTAATTTGTTCATTCCAGTCTACTAATTTCTGTCCAGAATAGGCTTTAATGAAATCCTCAGAAAAAGTAGAAACGTCTGAAATACTGCTTACATTAAATATTTCCTTACCTATATGATCAGACAGCCCTACCTGCACAAGGCTCACATTATGGTTTTCCTCAAACTTTTTTCGGAGCTCTAAAGCGCACAAAGGATGTGGCTCTACAACCACCGGTTTAGCTCCCAGATTAATAAAAATTTTAGTACGACTTCCTAAATTGGCTCCAATATCAAAGCATACGTCACCTGGTTCAATGAACTGCGCGTAAAAACTTTTCATCCGCATACTTTTAGTAAAATTGCGATACAAATTAAAAAGTCGTTTTAATAAATCAACCATGTTTATCCACTGTACTTTGAGGTCTAGAAATAACTCTTTCATATTTATACGATATCAGTACCGTAAAAATTAATCTAGAAGTAATCCCCCCGATTAAAGCACCCATCACACCGTATGATTGAATGGTAAAGTAAATAATAATTGCACCTAATAATGTAGATAAGACCGCAGAGAACGACAAGTAATACAATTCCTTATGTTTTATCAATACTTGTGATTCCAACATATACCAAAATGAAGGAAGTACGTAAAACACAATCAAAGGAGCAATAAAAAAATCTACATCAAATAAATACAACCACTTCAATAGAATAACGGAGATCACACTTCCAAACGTTACGATAATTATACCAAGCCACAAAAATTGTTGTTTGACTTGTCGCAATGATTCCGAACTCATTCGGTAAATATTTTTTTGAAACGGGCCAATAATTACAAATGCGCTCGTTTGGAGTATTATTAGGAATCCAATTAGCACCTGATAAAAAGCTATTTGAACTTTGGGCATAAGCCACGACACCAAATAGAGATCAACTTTAGACTGTAACAAACCCACGAAACCAAGTAGAAAAAATGGAAATGCAGAAAACAGAAAAGACTTAATTTCAAACCATTTGGGCATATTTAATTGACCACGAGGAAGGATTATAAACAATACTACAGCCTTGCTCAAACTTGAAAATACCATAGCGTTAAACAACACGGTCAATGTAATTTCTTCAGAAAGAAGTAGAATTCCGACTGCAACAATTAACGCCAATACTTCTGAAACAATTGAGGTTAAGTATGTACGAGAATATTGAACAACCGGTTCAAGAGAATGGGTAAAAAACCGCATACCTGTCCATGCGAGACAATACCCAATAATTTCAGCCGAATATGGCATAAAACCAAGCAAAACAAGTATGGGCAAAAATAAAATTAGCCTAGACCAAAAAGAAATACTCCATGATTTGGAAATACTGAATGATTCTAACGAAAACGACCTCAATAAATAAGGCTTTTGCCCCCAGTTCAATAAAGTTAAAGCTAATTCAACACCTATAAGAAACGGCACAAAACTACCCCACACTTCTTCACCAGTATTTCTAATAACAACCAATGAAATGAGACTGGTAAAAGCAGCTTTCGAGAAATGATTAATAGTTTCTAAGGTTATAAAACCAAGCCTCTTTTTGTTTTTGCCTTTCGCTTTCACTAAATCAATAATTCAGGTTGACCATCTTCAGTCTCCCTCATTTTTTTTGGCGATGAAAGTGATGAAAATGGAGCAAATGGGTCAACTTCATCTCGATAATATAAATCTCCTAGTTCAGGAAACTCATGATGTATATGCGTTTTTAAACTAGCTAACCTTGATTTTACATCATCAATAGAAATGCCCCACTCGTTGGCTAATCTTGTAGCTGAAGGTTCGTAAAACCTAATGTAAATCAACTCCATTTGAGTATGTTCTTTTCGTTTAGAATAATCAAACATGGAATTTAACTCAGCCCTTAGTTCAGTTAATTCTTTATTGTGATAAGCCATTGTATCATTAAATGCTTGCCCACTTACATATCCAGAAAAAGGTTTGGTACTACTAAAGTTTGGAAGAAATACACTTTCGTGACACCACATGCATTTAGAAGGCTTACCGCCTGCTGAAAATACAGGGTTTGCACCACTTATCAAGTTGCCATTTTCGTAGATTCCATAGCGCAATTGACCATTTGGCATCACATCTATGGTTTCAAATTCCACTGGTTCAATTTGAGATACGGTAAAATCATTCAAGAACTCTTCTGAAACAAAAGTCATTTTTAAATTTGTAAAATCAGGAAATAGAATTTTTCGATAACCAAATGAAACTGATGAGGGGTTGATGGCTCCATGATAGGAAGCCATTTTATTTCCTTCCAAAAAGTCAGTATATGAAGATGGCATTCCAACTATTTGATAATAATGATTTGAATTATTAAGTGTATTAGCTACAAACCTTCCTACATCTATCCCATCGGTTGCTTTGAATTCTCCCGTTGATCGATACAAATCAGCAAGTTGATTTAGTTTCTCAATGGCCCTGGAGTTAAATCCTAGTTCTTTATAGTTAATTGAAAAATGAGTTTCGTTATGCCATTCCACTCCTTTGGTCCAAGAATCAATCGGTAAGGTTGCTCCAAGTATTGAAAAATACCATTTCAGCCCAATTTCTAGCTCCTGCTTTGATTCAATGTCACTCACGTTCCAAATTAGCCTAAAAGGCTTTAATTCAGGTGTAATTGGAACCTCAATTATATCTTTTTTACAGGCATTGATTAAAATCAATGCCATAATTAACAACCAAATGTATTGTGCAATTTTTTTATTCATATCTACTTGCAGTAGAGTGTAAAATACCCCAATCCTCTATTTAAATCTTGTTTTTCGAAATTAGTGCATGGACCCAACGTTTCAACCCATTGGCGTTCACCTTTTCGGTTTAGCCCCTTAAGAATAATCGAATTGCCATCGACTCGATATTCACAAACCAAGGATTTGGGGGAAATCGCATATTCTCTTTTGACTAAATTACTATTTGACATCCAAAATTTTGCTCCAAACAAGAAACAAATGGCCACAAAAACAAGAGGCTTAAAAACAAAAGGTTTATATAATACAAGCGCTAGCAATAAAGCACTCATTATAAACAATTTAGGAAATTGAAAATAAATGGGCAATTCTGCGAACCATTTATAACGAACAAGGGAAACTAAGATTACCAAAACTAGGACAGTCCAAAATCGTTTTGATTTTTTGGGAGAAATAGCCAGTGCGGCAACAACACCCAATAGTATTAACGAATAAGAGCTGCCATAAGGAGTAATTAGAAGTCCAATGACTACCCAAACGCTAATAACGTAAGGTAAAGGACTCCGCAGAGTGTAACCGACTCCCATAAAAACTACAGTTCCCGTAAGCAATGTGTTTAGAAAAGTGGAGGCATGAGGCCCTAAATTAGCCAACGGATTTAGGTAATAATTGGGAAGCATCACAAAAAGAGCTTTGCTCCACATTTGAACGGATTGATAATTCAGAACAAATTCTTCGCTCATTCTACCCAGCATAGAAGCGGGAGCCACATGGATAAGGTAAAATTCCATTGTTTCAATCCCAACCATTAATGTGGTAAACCCCAAAATTATGATTAGCCAAAGAGCATAACGTAAAACCGAATGAACATCTTTGCGGACAATAAAAACCATAACCAAAACAGCCGGAAAAAGCTTTAATGCACTAGCCAGGGCTAACCAAAAAGTAGAAATCCAAAATCTTTTTTTTGAGTAATTGATACTAAATTCTATAATAAGTGCGGTTAAAATAAGGTAAGCCTGTCCGAACAGCAGGTTATTACGCATAGGCAGAAATAGCACAATAGAAATTAGCAATACTGAGATTTTTTGGATTCTGAATGTACAGCACAATCGATAAAAACTGATTGTAAAAACAATAAGCCCAATAAGATTAAAGATCAATTTAGACTGATGTGCAGACAGAAAGGTAAGAGGGGCAAAAACCAATAAAAGAGTTGGTGAGTTAGGAGCAAAATTCCCAAAATACTCACTAAAACCAAGTTCTTCTAGCTGTTCATTAAATGTACAAGGCAAATAACTAGAAGATATAAAGTCACCCTTAAGCCAAAGTTTAGCACCAAAGAAATAGTTGGTATAATCATGTAGTGAAAATGCAGTACTTTGAATGGTAAAATAAATACCTATTGCAAAAAGAGGTGTAAAAAACACCCATAATGGTAATCTATCTACCTTGAAAACCATTGCATTGTTGTTTTACTTAACCAGCTCTTTAAAAGTATCTTTACTGAAAATTTACCACTATTCTTAAAGCGCTCTAACTCTACCCTATTGTATATATACCTGATAGCCCAATGATAAAATCGATCAGAATACTTCCGCTTAAAATCAATTTCTCTATCCGTTGAAGTTTCCCAGTCAGGCTTAGTCGTTATTTGTTCTTCTATTTCATCATACAAGCGAGTTCCTTTAATGGGGTAACTTTTGGTAATAGTAAACTGATCCGGCAGTGAGTCAACTAAATATTGGGCGGTAATTTTAATATCCTCAATGGTTTCTCCGGGATAACCAACCATGATGAATGTACCCGTTTCAATACCTATTTCTCGAGTCTTAATCAACATGTCCTTAACCTTATTGATGTCTACTCTGCGATCCATAGCATCAATAATTTTTTGAGAACCGCTTTCGGCGCCAATCCAAACTCTAAAACAACCCGACTCTTTAAGCCAAGCCAGAACTTTATCGTTCATACGCTCTGCCCGAGTTATGCATTCGTATTTAATAGTAATTCCACTTGCCAAAACTTCGGCATGAAACTCTTCCAACCATTTATGACTTACAGTAAATACATCGTCAACAAACCAAAAAGTATCGGGGTTGTAACGTTCTTTTAAAAACTTGAGTTCTGCTACTACGGCCTTTGCTGGTCGGCGGCGGTAGCTTTGTCCATAAACGGCAGTACTACACCATTTACAAGTATAAGGACACCCCCTTTGTGTACTAATATTCAAAGCACTTTCACCGTGATGGGTTTTCCACGTTTCTAAATATTTTTCAATGGGGTATGCCTCTCGATTAGGTAAAGGCAGGTCTTCTAAATCCTTGATTTTGGTTCTCGGAGTGTTCATTGTCAACTCACCATTATCAAGATAAGAAATACCTTGAATGTCACCAATATCACTTCCTTTTTCAATTGCCTTAGTTAATTCGTAAAACGATTCTTCTCCTTCTCCAATAATTAAATAATCGACACCTGCATTCAAATAATTCTTTTGATTGTAGGTTAAGTCTGGGCCGCCTAGAACAATCTTAGTTTCTTTTAATGAAGCTTCTGAGCGAATGAATTTAATTAGTTCAATCACCTTCACCTTGGTCATTAAATTGGCATAAAACGCAATGATTTCTGGTTGATTTGAAAGAAGATGTCGCTTAAATTTTTCGGTAGTAGAAAAGGTAGTATCAAATACATCGTGTTCTACTTTCTTTTGCTTCAAATACCCGGATATATACAACAACCCCAACGTTGGATAAGGCTTCATAATAGCCTGTTCCTTCTCATCTTCTGCAAGAAAATAGCCGTGTGTTAGAAGGATTTTCATTGCTTTTTAAAATGAATTAAGTAGTGATCAGACAATTTTGAAAATAGAGCTTCCCCTCCTATACTTTCATCCAAAGAATTAAAAAACTTTAATACTCCCGAATCTCGTTTAAACCTCTTGTTTAAGTAAGAAGGGGGAACAAACGTTCCGATAGATTTCAGTCCTACTTTTTGGAAATTCTCGTCGGCTATTTCCCGAATATCGTCGGGCGAGTAATACCAAGTTTTCACCTCTTCTCCGCTTACGTTAGCAATTACGGGATCATCAGTATTTCTTCTAAAAGCTTTGTTTAAATTTCCTTTTGAAGCAAAATAGGCCGTTTCCCAAAAACAAAATTTGCCTAGAAAAACAAAAATCAATTCTCCACCCGGTTTCAACAAACTATAAGCATCTTTAAACACCTTTTTTAAATCTTTCGCTTTCAAACAATTGAGACCCGCGAAATTTGAAAACACAAGATCAAACTTTTGTTCACTATATATATCAAGTCCATTTGATAAGTCCAATTTTTGAAAGCTTACAAGATCTTTAAATCCTGCTTTTTTAATTTTTGATTCCGCTAGGCTCAACATCCTATCCGACAAGTCTGTAACCAACAATTTATGTCCCTTTTGAGCAAACCAAAGCGCATCTTCACCTGTACCTGCATTTAATTCTAAAATTTCCAGTTTTCTATTCCCTATGGCTTCACCTATATACTCCCAAACGGAGTTTCTTTGGTAAATTCCTATTTGTGAATAGGTGAAGTCATCATCATACTCTTCTGCCGCCGAATCAAATGTGTTATTCAAGATTGAGCCTCCATTTTATCTAAAACAGCTTTATCAACTTTGGTCATAATAAAGTAATACGGAGCCAATACTATCGCTCGAAAACTTTTCATTTGAACGCCTTGCTTCAACCTTAATCTTCTATGAATGTACCGCTGTAATCTTCTGTAAAAATCTTTCGGGTAAGTGTTGGCAAACATCAAATCTAAATCGTCGCTGTCTTCCCAATTGGTTTTGGTTTTTAATTCCGCTTTTACTCGGTCGTAAAACGGAGTACCTGGCAACGGATAAGAAACTGAAACACCAATATTATCAGGCATAAGTTCTGTAACCATATCAATGGTTTTCTGAATGTCTTCTTTAGTTTCTTCTGGGTAACCAAATTGTAAGAAAAATGCAATTCGTACTCCTTTTGATTTTAAAAGTTTTGTGGCTTTATAAATGTCTTGAACATCAGTTCCTTTGTCCATGGCATCCAACACTTTTTGCGAACCAGACTCGGCTCCTACCCATATTTCATGCGCACCGGAAGAGGCCAAAGCATCAATTGTATCTTCTTTTAAAAGCAAATCTACCCTCGATTGAATGGTGTATTTAATGGATAACTTTTTGGCTTTTAACAGTGAACCAAACTCTTGAACCCAACCGGGTTTCAATCCAAAAATGTCATCGCACATCCAAAAATGAGAAGGTCCAAAATTGTTAATCAAATATTCAACTTCATTAACCACATGCTCAGGACTTCTTGAATTATACTTCTGACCATATATTGGTTTGGCGCACCAATTACACTTAAACGGGCAGCCTCTGGTGGTTGCCAAATTCAGTGAAAAATAGCCGTTTCCTTCAAGCCATAATTTTCGATATGGCTCTATATCAATTAAATCCCATGCGGGCATTGGCAATTGATCTAAATTTTTTAATACTGGTCGCTTACCGGTTGAAACCGCTTTTCCTTCTTTTAAAAAAGCCAATCCTTTTAGCTGATCAATAGGTTCTTCCTTTTTAAGAGTTTCCAAAACTTCGGATAAAGTTTCATCCGCCTCACCAAGCATAACCGCATCTGCTCCAACTTTTAAATACAGCTCAAACTGATCGGTAGAATCTGAGCTTGAAACCAATACTTTGATATTGTTGGCTTTGGCCAATTCTATCATTCGAAACGCGGCGTTGCGCATATTGGTCAAGCACATTTTGGTCAGGTAATTAAAACCATCATCGTACAAAACCAAAACATCGGGCTGAAATGAATCCAATTTCGGAATTATCAAATTTGGATCGGATATTAAGTTTGTATCGAATAAATCCACATCAAAACCTTTCTGCCTAACGGTAGAAGCGGCCTGAATAGTTCCTAACGGCGGATAAGGTTGTTTCTTTTTCCACTGTTTATCGTCGAGTGGGTAATAATATGAATGTGAGAACAGAACCTTCATTATAAGCCTAAATCAAGGTTGTGTTTTTTCTCAAATTCATTTACGCGCTCTTCAAACTCGGTAAGCACCTTTTTTTGAAAATTCTGTGGGTGATGCTTCGATACATACGTCCTGCTTTTTAGAGCCAAATCGAAATCATCGGGTTTAAAATTTCCGAACTTTTTCTTCCAAACGTTTAAAGTTAAACTCATGCAGCGTTTGTCCAACCATGAACCAATTTTAGTTTTTAAAACGGACTCAAAAACTTGAAATAGAAAGCCTTTTTTACATTCACCTACCAAAGGTATTCTAAAATTAGCATTAGGATAAAAGTGTTTTACCCATTGATTCTTTTGATTGAATTCGCCTAAAACACCTCGATCACAAACTGGAATTAGAGTAATCAATTCAGTAGCTGTAAAAATGTTTTGTTCTTCAATTTCTAAATGGTCAGAGTCGACAAAATAATTAAGACAAAAGAATTTTCTACTGTTAGCTAGAAACACTTTCTTGAATAAAATTAAAATGGTTCTGGCCAGCCATAATCGCCCCGGTTTAGTAACAATAAAAAAATCTACATCTCCATCTTCGGTCATAAAACCCTTAGACATACTTCCTGAAATGTAAACACCTTCTACAAATGGAAATTGAAAAATAAACTTGGCTCTTTTTATTGCTCTATCAATTGTTTGGTCATATAGTTTGTTGCCTTGAAGTCTTCTTTCGAGATTATCCTTTATTTCAAGAGTAGAATAGTAATTATTTAAACCAAATAGTTTTTTTGACGCTACCAACTCATCCATCTTTTGCTTATCAGATTCTGATAAATAGAGCTCATCGAATCGGAGTGGATATCGAAATAAACTGTAATAAATAACACACCTAATTGCCCGCTTTACACTTGACGATAATTCAATAGTAGCAGGAGTTTCTTTTAATAAATTCACGAATAGGTGTACAAAGTTTGTTCGGTGCAAAAATCAAGTTAATATCTCAGACTGCAAAATTGAATTCATCTAATTACGAAAACGACATTAATGTTAGCTGAGTTGGCTCTAACCAAAAAATAGATAGGCAATAAAAATGGCTGAAATAATTCCAACCGTATCTGCTATTAAGCCACAAACCACAGTGTATCTCGTTCTAGTAATATTAACCGCTCCAAAATAAACTGCCAGTGTGTAAAACGTAGTTTCTGTTGAGCCCTGAAAAACACTGGATAAGCGACCGGCAAATGAATCAGGTCCAAATGTATTCATAGTTTCAACCATCATCCCTCTTGCACCCGACCCGCTCAAGGGCTTCATTAAGGCTGTTGGCATGGCATCAACAAAAGAGGAATTTAATCCTGCAAACTCTACAGCCATTCGTAAACCATTAACCACAATATCTAAAGCTCCACTGGCTCTGAATACTCCAATTGCCACAAGCATACCCACCAAATAAGGAATAATTTTTATGGCAACATCAAACCCTTCTTTGGCTCCTTCAATAAACGATTCGTATACGTTGACCTTCTTTTTAACTGCAAGCCCTATAAATGCCACGATTACGGAAAATAAAATTCCATTACCCAATATCGAACTTACCTTTGAAACTTGATCGGGAGACAAGCCAGTTAACCACCATATGAACAAGCATATTAACAACGTTAATGACCCCAAATAAGCAAAAACAACCTTATTTAGAAGGTTAATTTTTTGATAAATAGAAACTGAAATTAAACCGGCAAGTGTGGCGAAAAATGTTGCTAATAGTATAGGCAAAAATACGTCTGAAGGTTGAGTAGCTCCGCCCGCCGCTCTTAATGCCATTACTGAAACGGGAATAAGGGTAAGCCCTGACGTATTCAAAACCAAAAACATAATTTGGGCATTACTCGCAGTATCGCTAGAACTATTATTCTCTTGCAATTGGTTCATTGCTTTCAACCCTAGGGGAGTTGCTGCATTATCTAAACCCAACATATTTGCAGAGAAATTCATCATCATACTTCCCATTGCTGGATGATCTTTTGGAATTTCAGGAAAAAGCTTTCTAAAAAATGGAGCGACTAATTTTGAAAGAATATTAATGGCCCCGCCATGTTCTCCAATTTTCATGATGCCTAACCACAAAGCCATGATACCAATCAGGTAAATCACAATTGAAATAGACGTTTCCGTCATATCAAACGTAGACTGAACAATGGATGAAAAGACATTTAAATCGGCCTCACCGAATTGGAAACCATAATTGGCAAAGAAATCACGAAAGAAATAGCCAATTGTGCGAACAAGTGCAACCAAAAAGGCAATTGAGAAAAAACCAACGAATATGTAATTGAGTGCCAAAAGTTTGTGCTTTGATCAAATGTAAGTCGAGGAAGGGCTAAGAGTTTTTGGCTTGAAGTAATGTTTTAAACAGAGGGGCTTGGATAGGGAAAGGTGCCAGTTGCCAGTCACTAGTGAAAATAAATCGAAACTTGCCTCTTGTATCTAACAACTTGTTTCTAAAAACAGAAACTAGTATCCATACTCCTCTAAATACCCTAAACCTTGTCGAATTAAAACAGGCTCATAATCGGTGCAATCAACTATGGTAGAAGGAATGTTATTTCCATAACCGCCGTCAATAACAATATCTACTTTGTCTTTAAAGTTTTGATAAATCATTTCTGGGTCGGTCGTGTATTCAAGTATTTCGTCTTCATCAACCACCGAAGTTGTAGTAATGGGGTTACCCAAAATTCTTACAATTTCACGAGGAATGTTGTTGTCAGGTATTCTTAAACCAATGGTTTTTCGTTTGTTTTGAAAAAGCTTTGGTATTTCATTGGTTGCATTTAGAATAAAAGTGAAAGGGCCCGGCAAAGTCCGTTTTAAAATTTTAAAAGTTGGCGTATCTACTTTAGCGTAATTTGCCAATTGACTGAGATCGAAAACGACAATGGCCATTCTCGCATCTTTCAATTTCATTCCTTTTAGGGCTGCTAGTTTTTCCATGGCTTTCTGGTTGGTTAAATCACAACCTAAACCGTATACCGTATCAGTCGGATAAATGATAATTCCACCACGTTCTAAACAATTCACAACTTTTTGAATTGCGTTCATGTCTGGGTTAGCAGGATTTATTCTCAAGTGCTCGGTCATTGAGTAAAGGTACGATTCAAAATGTAATGACAATGCCGAGTATAAACGAGCATCATTCACATCTTGTTGATGCAAATGACACCCCTAAATAGGTATTAATCTTTTGGTTTCACTTTACATGTACTGACCCCAAAAATTGTATAAAGTGGACAAAAGTTCAGCAAGCTCGTTAGTAAAAATATTACTGCAACGGCAATTAATACTAGTCCTAATGTTCCTTCAACTATTCCTGCGTAATATGCTAATACTGCTGCAATTGCAATAACTATTCTAACAATTCGATCAATTGACCCCATATTCTTTTTCATAACTCTAATCTTTTAATTTCAAAGCAAATTAAGCCTTTCAATAAGAAACAGGTGGTGACTAGGGTCACCAGATAACTTCAATTTGATTGGAATGTTGGATAACCTTGCCTTCTAATTCTAGTTTTTTGATTGTTCTGCTAATCACCTCGCGTGCCGTACCCAATTCTGAAGCAATTACTCTATGGGATATTTTCAGTGGATTTTGATCTGTTAGCTTTACTCGATTAGTAAGGTAGTCAAACAACCTAACATCCATTTTATCGAATAACACATGGTGTATTGTGTCCAGCAAATCGGTATAACGAGTATTGTATTGTTGGTAGAATAAGTTGTTTAATTCAGGGTATTCTTTTATCCAATTTGGAATTTTATCAACTGGAATTAAAAGAGCTCTTGTTTCCTCTTCGGTGACAGCAAATACCCTGCTTTTTTCGTTTTTAAGACTTGCCGAAAAAGACATGATACAGCTTTCCTTAGGTTGAATGTAATACAACAACAATTCTTTATCGTTGTGTCGTGTGTATACTTTAATTAGCCCTTCAATGACCAGAGGCACCACTTTTACATATTGCCCTTCACGAAGAATTTCAAGACCAGGAGGAAAAGTTTGAATGGTAGAAGAGTTAACGACTTCATCGGTAAGACCTTCACTTAAAAAAGGCAATTCTGTTTTTAATTGATCCATGCTATAAAGAAACAAAAATAAAACCCCACTCCCTCAGTTTTTGGTCAAAGACCGCCAACCAATGAAGTGGGGAAAAAAATATTTTACTCATCGACTTCGCTCAGAGTGATACAATCAGAAAAAGGAAATTACTACTCTTCTTCCATTTGCTTGGAATCACCAATGTGTTTTTCAAGAAAAGCACTCATTGCTTCATAGAATTCAAATTTGTTTTCTTCGTTATGAAATCCATGACCTTCGTTTTCTTTAACCAAATACTCAACAGTAACTCCGCGCTGTTTCAATGCTTCCACAATTTGATCACTTTCATCAATGTTTACTCTTGGGTCTTGAGCACCTTGAGCAACAAATAACGGAGCGGTAATTTTATCAGCGTTTAAAGCAGGAGAATAAGCGGCAAGCATTGAGCTATCAGCCTCTAGGTCTCCAACCATTTCAAACATCATGTCTAAATAAGGTTTCCAATAAGGAGGAATTGTTTCCATGAAAGTAAACAAGTTAGATACCCCTACATAATCCACTCCACATGCATACATATCAGGCGTATAACACAGTCCAGCAAGGGTAGCGTATCCACCATACGAAGCTCCATAAATTGCAATTCGATTTTTATCTGCAATACCTTCGTCAATTAACCATTGTGCACCATCAGTAACGTCGTTTTGCATATTTTGCCCCCATTGTTTGAAAGAAGCTTCCCAAAATGCACGGCCATATCCAGTAGACCCTCTAAAATTCATTTGCAATACGGCAAAACCACGATTCGCAAGAAACTGAACTTCTGGATTAAAGCCCCAGTTATCGCGAGCCCAAGGACCACCATGTACATTTACCACCACCGGCAAATTCTTTGCTTCTTTGCCTTTTGGTAGAGTTAAGTAGCCATTAATGGTTAAACCATCTCTGGTTTTATATTGAATAGGCTTCATTTCTGCCATGTGATTTTCATCAATCCAAGGGGCAACTTCTTCAATTTTAGTTAACTCATCTTTCGCGATATCATAGAAATAATAGGCACCTAAAGATTTATCAGAATAGGTTCTAACAACAAGTTTGTCTTCAGCTTTATTTACTCCGCTAATTCCTATTTCGTAACCTGGTAGCTTAGTTTCTAATTTACCAAACCAAGCTTTAGTCTCGTCATCAAGAAACGTTCTGTATCGCTTATCAGTGGTGTAAGAAATAGTAGTTAAAACTTTTCTCTTTTTGGAATAATTCAAACCGGTTACATCAACCTCTGGGTGCTCGAACAAAATTTCAGTCTCTTTTCTTTCGGTCAAATCATACAACACAATCGCAGATTTGTCTCTTCCAATATTCGAGCTGGCGTATATGTTCTTGTTATCAAACGTAAAAAACAACGGACTTACCGCTTCTTTAAAATTGGTGGTCATAATTACTTCCCACTCGGCCTCTTCAGTTTCACGGTAAAGTAAAGAAGTATTAATACCATCAGTAGTTGACGCCATTCTTAATTTGCCATCGTGGTCTGTAACCCAGCCTTGAATATTCCCTGGGTTTTCGGCCAACATTTCAAGTTCACCTGTAACAATATTTAAACGATAAGGATCAAAAACTTGAGGGTCTCGCTTGTTTAAAGCAACCATGATATAGTCATCAAGCCCATCCAAGTCATCAATCCACTGTGTTGTTACCGAATCAAATTGAGTTAAAGGTTTAAAATTTCCACCATCGATATCTACACCAAAAATGGCAAAGTTCTCATCTCCCCCACTGTCCTTCATGTAAAGGATTCTTCCATCATTCGCCCAAGCGTAACCCGCAATATCACGATCGGTAACATCGGTAATCCGCTGACCTTCATCTCCGGCTTTCTGAATAAAAATATTCATTCGGCCCTCGTAGGGAGCCATATATGAAAAGTATGCTCCGTTAGGTGAAATTTGATATTGTGATTTTACGGGATTTTTGAAAAAATCCTTTAAATCATAGCTTTTAGTCTGAGCCATTGTGTCTTTTTCTTTTGTTTGTTCAGCACCACCACAAGAAGTAAAAATTAATCCGACCCCTAGTATAACGCCAAAGTGTTTTAAATTATTAATGAGTTTCATAAGCACATTATTTCTATTGTGTCAAATGTAAATCAGAAGATCCTAGCAATTGTCCCGCTCGTAAACAGATTTATCCGCCAATCATGAGTTATTTAAGATTTTGATAGGCTAAATTTCAATTTTTCCAGCCCTAAACCCTTATCAAACTTTGTCATATAAAACACTAACTAGTTTATTCATTTAGAATTATCAGAATGTGTTCTTAACTTTGGTTACACTCCACTTGTTAAATC
>JBMYOI010000025.1:0-32314 GCA_049599135.1 Salibacteraceae bacterium | reverse complement strand
TCCAACATCCAACATCCAACATCCAACATCCAACATCCAACATCCATTAATTTCCCATTCATTTTGATATCTATTGGCATGTCCTAGTCTGAATTTTGAAATCAACTTTAAATGCTATATAATACAGGGGGTTTACTGTTAATTTAATGTTGATAAATAGACATGATGACGTACCTATTTATGTATCATCCTATAGCCTTAACAATATCTTTGTTTACAGTGTGAAATAGCCGCTATTTTTAGCGGTTGTTTTGTTATAAATCACTCGGAAATTTTCAATAATAAATGAGCGAAGAAAAGAAAGATTACGGTGCCAGTAATATTCAGGTACTCGAAGGGCTAGAGGCTGTAAGAAAACGACCAGCAATGTATATTGGGGATGTAGGCACAAGAGGTTTACATCACTTGGTTTATGAAGTTGTCGATAACTCAATTGATGAGGCTTTAGCTGGATATTGTGATAGTATTCAAGTAACCATTAACGAGGATAATTCAATAACCGTAGTTGATAACGGTCGAGGTATTCCAGTTGACTTTCACGAAAAAGAACAAAAAAGTGCACTTGAAGTTGTAATGACTGTTTTGCATGCCGGCGGTAAGTTCGACAAAGACACTTATAAAGTTTCTGGCGGATTGCACGGAGTTGGTGTGAGTTGTGTGAATGCCCTTTCTGATCCTTTAACAGCTGAAGTTCATAGAAAAGGAAAAGTATATCGTCAAACTTACAAATTTGGGATACCCCAAACTGGTGTAGAAGAAGTAGGAACTACTGATATTAATGGTACTAAGGTTACGTTTAAGCCTGATTTATCCATTTTTGAAACGGGAGTTTATAACTACGATACGCTAGCTATGAGAATGCGTGAATTGGCGTATTTAAATAAAGGAATTAGAATTAGCCTTACTGATGAAAGATATACCGACGAAGATGGTAAGTTTATTAGTGAAGAATTTCATTCTGAATTAGGTCTTCAAGAATTTGTACGGTTTTTAGATGGTACAAGAACGCCTATCATAGGAGATGTTATATACATGGAAGGTGAAAAAGGTGGAATTCCTGTTGAAGTTGCCATGGTTTACAATGAGTCGTATGCTGAAAACATTCACTCGTATGTAAATAATATTAATACGCACGAAGGAGGAACCCACCTACAAGGGTTTAGAAGAGGTTTAACTTCTACGCTTAAGAAATATGCTGACGAATCAGGTTTATTAAAAAATCTAAAGTTTGAAATTTCAGGAGATGACTTCCGTGAAGGACTTACGGCAATAATTTCTGTAAAAGTTCAAGAGCCACAGTTCGAAGGGCAAACCAAAACTAAATTGGGTAACCGTGAAGTAAATGCTCCGGTTTCTCAGTCGGTTTCTGAAATGCTTGAGAATTACCTTGAAGAACATCCTAAGGATGCCCGAACAATTGTTCAAAAAGTAATCCTTGCTGCTCAGGCCAGAAACGCTGCTAAAAAGGCGCGTGAAATGGTTCAGCGTAAAACCGTTTTAGGTTCGAATAGCTTGCCAGGTAAATTGGCCGATTGTTCTTCAAAAGATCCTGTTGAGTCTGAAATTTACTTAGTTGAGGGAGATTCAGCTGGTGGTACAGCCAAGCAAGGTAGAGACAGACACTTTCAGGCAATTATGCCACTTAGAGGTAAAATCTTGAATGTTGAAAAAGCCATGCAACACAAGATTTTTGAGAACGAAGAAATCAAGAATATCTATACTGCCCTTGGAGTAAAAGTTGGTACTGAAGAAGATGAGCGTGAATTAAACCTTGAGAAATTGAGGTATCACAAAATCATCATTATGTGTGATGCTGATGTTGATGGTTCGCATATCGCAACTTTGATTCTTACCTTCTTCTTTAGATACATGATGCCGTTAGTTGAAAACGGATATATCTACATTGCTACCCCACCACTTTACTTGGTGAAGAAAGGAGCAAAAGAACAATACTGCTGGGACGATGACCAACGTGATATGATGGTTCAGCAATTGAAAGGTTCAGGTACTGAAAGCAGCGTTAAAATACAACGTTATAAAGGTCTGGGAGAGATGAATGCTGAGCAGTTGTGGTCTACTACAATGGATCCTGAATTCAGAACTCTACGTCAAGTTACAATTCAAAGTGCGGCTGAAGCAGATCGTATTTTCTCTATGTTAATGGGAGATGAAGTTCCACCTCGTAGAGAGTTTATTGAGAAAAACGCTAAATACGCGAATATCGACGTATAAGAAGTGCTTACATATTTAGAATTTCAAACCCTGCTTTTAGCGGGGTTTGTTGTTTTAAATCCAATCCAGATTCTCTTTCTTTAAGTCTGATGTAGTATTGCCGGTATTTATGGTAGTGGCAGGTTCAAAGAGCAGTACTTTGACCTCCTCGATTGCAATAGGTTTATGTTCAATTCCTTTGGGAATTACAAGATATTCTCCTGCATTTAAAACTTCTGTTTTGTCTTTAAACTCGATTTGGAGTTGACCTTCAACCACCAAGAACATTTCGTCTTCGTTGTCGTGTTTGTGCCAAACAAATTCACCTTTTAATTTGGCTAGTTTCAAATGTTGGCCATTAAGTTCTGCGCCAATTTTAGGCGACCAATAGTCGTTAATATTCTCAAAAGCTTCTTGGATATTTACTTTTTTCATGTGTATAAACTTAGGGTAAATAAAAAGATGGTACTGTAGATTAATGTGGGAATCCTTTTCAAACATTAGGTTCTTAGTCATCTTGATAGCTATCGGGAGAGAATGACGAAACCCTACATTATTTTACAAAATGGCAAAAAAAAAGCCCTGACAGTAACGTCAGGGCTTCAAATTTTAATATTAAAACTATTATTATAGCTTACTTGGAACTATAATAGCCGGATTAACGAACTTTCCTTTTATTGACTGACCTAAAATAGTAATCTCTTTAGTACGACTGTATTCTTCAACAGCATCATTCATTTGTTTTTCGTTATCTCTTCGAATTTTAATTCCAGATTTAACGCCTTTATTTCTTACTTCAATATAGTAACCGTCTTTTAAACTCTTCGGTCTTGTAGGAGGTCTTCCCATAACTTACTTCTTTTTTATCTCCAAATATTATTTGCGCAATAAGCGCGATTCTGCCAAATATATCTTTTTTTTACTTAAAGCAAAATTGAAAGCCTTTAAAATTCATTAAAGTATTCATAATGTGAATACGTTTATTTCGAAGTAATGTTCAAGTTAATATCGTTATAATACCCTAAGTCTTTATCAGTAAGTAACTTAGTTTGTGTGGAGATTTGCCCCACATGATATGAAAGGTGTTCAACCACATGAATGATAATTCCAATACCAGACAAATCAAAACCTTGAACACGTCGCTTTTTTAAGAGTTCTTCACTTGTAATTTGTTGTATTGTATCTGTAGCTTTTTTTATAGTTGATTTAAAATTTTCGATCATCAGCAAAGTGTCAATTCTTGATTCAAATTCCTCGTTGCGGATTCTAGTATCTGGTTCATGACCGATGGAAGATATTATATATTGTGTGATATTGCCTTGAAGGTGAAGTGTCAAGGTTCCTATAGAATTAGTTTTGTCGTTCGGTTTCAACCAAATTTGTTCTTCTGTCAGCATGGAAATACATTTTTCAACTCGCTCTAAATTTTCGTTCATGCGAAAAATAGTCTCTGAAATAAATTCTTCTTTCATTGTTGAAATCGTTTAGTCGTTTAAAATTTAATCTTTACAATTATGTTTGCAAGTATAAATATTGGGGTCTATGAGTAAAGATATCGTTTTTGTGAAAATTAAGTCTGAAATAGCCGCGGGTACTAGAGGTTCTAGTATGGGCGTAGAGGCAATGGAAGTAGCAGCAATTAATGATAAGAACACATTGTTTAAAGATGTCGAAAGTGTTTTACTGCCCGATGAGAATCATTTGTTGCATGAGTCTATTCAAACTCCAAACGCTATTCGCGTAAGAGGACTCGTTAAAGTTTTGGACGTGCTTATGAACGGGGTAAAAGATCAGTTGGTTAAAGGTCGTTTTCCGATTGTACTTTCTGGAGACCATTCTAATGCTGCGGGTACAATTGCTGGAATTAAAAAAGCTCACCCTAACAAACGGTTAGGAGTGGTTTGGGTTGATGCTCATGGTGATTTACACACTCCTTACACAACGCCATCGGGTAATATGCACGGAATGCCTGTGGCAATGTCATTAGGTGAGGATAACCTTGAAAATAAAATAAACGATCTCAATCAAGAGGAATTAGAAAGTTGGAATCAGTTAAAAAACTTAGGTGGTATACAACCTAAAATTCTGGCTGAAGATTTGGTTTTTTTCTCTGTTAGGAGCACTGAAACTCCCGAAGATAATTTGGCAATTAAACACGGAATCAAAAATTATTCAGTTGGTGAGTTGCGCTACAAGGGCATGGATAAATGCTTGCAAGAAGCCGATGATCGACTTAAAAATTGTGATTTAATTTATATCAGCTTTGATGTGGATAGTATGGATTGTGATTTAATTTCTTATGGAACGGGAACACCAGTTCAAAAAGGATTAGATCAAAATGAAGCTCTTGAGATTCTTACCCATTTTTATACTCAGGACAAATGTGCATCTATCGAATTTGTGGAAATAAATCCCTTGCTTGACAACAAGGGCAATAAAATGGCCGAAACTGCTTTTGAGGTTTTAAAATCTTTGGTGAACCTGAAATAAATACACCAATAATATATTGGGTTAATTAAATCGAGGATTGAGTTCAAGAGCCAACTATTGTTTCTTGGAAATTTTGTGCTGGTTAGAGTTAGATTTAAAAATTAAAAAAGGAATGCCTATGACTAAGGCTGAGTAAAAAAAATAATTTTCTATTTCAGGTTTCTCTGAGATGTATGAAGCACCGTAACCAACTAAAATAATCAAGGCCATTCCGAACATCACATTCCGAAATACACTCGCTATTCCTTCAATATTATATTTAGCCTTATCTTCTTTTGTCATGGTATTATATCCGGCAATTAAAAATTACATTTTACCGTACTTAATTGCTATTCCAAGGGCTATAAATACAAATGCTGTTTGAATCATATAATATTTTATCTCTTTATTTTAGAATTTGTTCAGTTTAAGATAGAGCCTCTTTTTCCTTTTTAAAAATCACATAAGAATATATAAAGCCATATATAGAAGACCCTAGTGTTAAAACTAACAACAGTTTTAGATTCCATTCGTTAGGTAAAAAGTAGAGCAAGGCTAAAAGTGCAATTCCACCATAGAACCAAATTCTACCAACTAATCGGTTGGTTTTTGACCAAACAGTTTCGCTTTCTAGAGCCCAAGGTGTGCGCACACCAATAAAGTAATTAGGTTTTACACTTTGTAAATAATTGCCTAAAAACACTATTAACACCGTTATGCTCAGTACAAGCCCTCCTCTAATATCTACGCTAGTACCAGTAGCCGAATAAATAATTACAACACTTAATAAAGCTGTAAATATTTGAAAGATTACTCTCAATTTTTGATATAAGGAATCGAATCGATCGAAGTTTTTCTTTGGGTCAAAACTGGGAGAGTATTTCATTAATAAATAAAGAAAACCTTGGATTAGTAAAATGGCCAAAGGCAAAGTAGATTTACTCGAATAGTCGTCGGGATTTCCTTCAAAATCAAAATGAGTTGGAACCATATCGGGTAGAGAAGGATATACCATAAGTAGGTAAAGCAAAGGCAGTATCATTATCAAAATCATAAATCCTTCAAGTGCTCTGTTTGTCTTTTTCATGTTATTTAGATTTTTTTGTTTTAGTAGGAAATGTCATTAACCAGCTCAGTAAATCGTCCATTACACTGGTAATAAGCGAATAATGAATGAATTGCCCCTTACGATAACTTTCAACTAATCCAGCTTGTTTTAAAAGGTCTAAGTGATGAGAAATACTCGGCTTTGAAATGTTGAATTCGTCCGCTATTTCACCAGCAGTTAAATCCTTTTCTTTCAATAAATCGAGTATTGATCTACGTGTGGAATCATTTAAGGCTTTAAATACGTGGTTCATTCAATTAAATATTTAGACAAATATCTAAATATTAATTGGATTTCAAAATTATTCATCAAATATTTAAGAAATAGGGGGGATTAAGGCTTGTTGTTTAAGTTAAATGAGAGATTGACTGATGCTGTATTGTATTCTGCTATGCTAAATGCAAAAGCTAGCTCAGCGACATGCGCGGCTTTTAGAGCCAGCCCTAGAGTTAATTTTGGGCTAATACTTTGTCGGGTTAACGACACGGGATTTTCCGTACTAAATGCTTCATAGATAATCGGAACACCTAAAACGGGGTCATCCTCTTCAACTTCGAAACTATAAGTACCGTTAATGTTAAATTGGGTTGAACTTGAATAACCACCACCTAAGACAAATAATGAGAACCATTTTTTATCATATGATGCAGCTATTTCTGCACATATTATATTGTCTTTGAGCAATACATGTTGGTCATTTCCATCTAATAAATCATCTAAATAGTGTATGTATTTTGAGTAGTTGTATCGTACACTAACGCTCATGTTTAATGGAATTTTATCTTTCCAGAAGTATTGACTAAATTGATGTTTTACACCTCCACCAATTTCAAAATGCCTGACATTATATACCGTTATTGTTGGAAAAAAACGAACGTTTACTTGGGTATTTGCTGGCAACCCAACTCCTACAATTATTGCCGAACTAGGAATTGCATTATAGGGTGAGTTTATTCCGGAAAGTGCAGGTATGGTTTGTTTATGTTTCGTTCCAGTTCGAGATTCACGGACGGTATAAACCAAGTTTTTGTCGGTTCTACCTCCTAATATTGTTGGCAATTTAGGGTCTGTTGGATCCTCTAATTCCATGTTTTCTGAGAAAGCAACTTCATTAAAGTTAAAACTAACCTCTGAAGATTTAAGCATGGTTGTTGAACTCTGTATTGAAACACTTACGGCATAAGGCTGAAGCGTTTTACCGCTTGTTTGCCATAAAGAAACTTTGTTTAAACTATAAGCGTCTAGCTCTGACCCTATGAAGTTTTCAGTGTAAAGTCCCAGGTTGTAAATGAAATCCTTTTCAATGGCCTTGTTATCAAAATCTAAAACTTGACTGAACACATTTTGACAACTTAAAAGAATACTTAAAAGTAAAATGTGATTTATAGATTTTGAAACTACCATTAATAAATTTTTACGAGCAATCGCAAAGGTATGAAAAGCAATTTGGGCAAAGAGTAGCTGTTAGTGTTCTCAATGTTTTTTGAAGTTTTTTGTCCTCAAGCTGGCGCAGATTTATAATCTGTGTCTCATTATTTAATAACAGTAACATCCAACAATCCTTTTTCGCCAGAATAATCCACCAAGCTGGCGCAGATTTAGCTTCGCTGAGCTCCTTCGTCGGTTGTAATCTGTGTCAAGCCATTATTGAAAACACAAACTCTAAACCGGCACATTTTCAACGTCAAACTTCTCGAAAAAAGTTACGATAAGTGTTTCAATATTTTTGATGCTGGCATCAGCTTCTTCATATGAAGGTGCGTTTTTAATCACTTCAATTTCACTTAAAACTGGGTGCAATATTTTGTGAAGTTCGTCGTGGTCTTCGCCTTTCATACTACAGTTTTTAATCATGTAATCGGTTTGGTAAGATAGCTCTTCAGATAAGTATGCGTAATTCCTGTTGTCTTCTGTAGTTTCCCAAAAACCTTTGATTACTTGGTTCATATTATTGAATGCATCAAAAGTTTCAACGTTAGCAATCCATTTGCCTGAGGTGTTTGTTTCTGTAGTTGTTGACTCATCGTGCGAATGCGTTTCTGTGCCGTGATCGTGTCCATGGTCATGCCCTTCATTTGAATGGTCTCCTTCTGAACACGAGTAAAAGAAAAGGGTTACGGCAGCAATAAATAAGTATTTCATGTTATGTGTTTCTTTTATTATTTGGGAACCATTTCGGTAGTTACATCTATGGTAATTACCTTGGCGAGCTTTTGATTTACTATCGTAGGAATTGAAATGTTATGGTCAGACAATTCAACCTGAAATTTAGTGCTGGAAGTTATTAGGTCACCTTTTTTGATTAGGGTTGTTTTTATCGTTCTTTCTTTAGTAACTCCATGGAGGGTAAGCGATCCGTTAAGGGTAACTACTTTTTCTGTCAGATTATTAAAATCAACGTTATCTTCAATTTTTCCAACGAACTTAATTTTAGGAAACTTGGTGCTTTCCATATAATTCTCGTTAAAATGTTCCCGTTGAAGTTCGGAATTAAAACCTTGAAATGTGATCACTGAAACCTGAAAAGCATACGTATTTTTTTCGGTATTTAAAAGGCCAACTAATTTCTCTGATTCAGCCTGAATTAATTCCATAGGTGCCTCAGAACGAAATTCTACATTCGATTTTGCCGTTTTGTAAATGGTAGCAACTGGAGTGGATGCTGTGAAAACAAGACCTAAAATAATTACTGTAAAAAGTGTTTTCATGGTGTTAAAGTTCATTAAGTAGGCCTTCAAGTTCTTCTTCTTCTGCAGATTGTTCTTCTTTATCGTTGACATTAATTTCTTCTATGATAATATCTGTCTCAATTTCCTTCGCTTCAATTTCCTTTTCCAAAGCTATACGAACTTCTTCAAGTTTTAAAATAGTTCCTTGCATATCGTAATAATATGCTTCAATAAGTTTGTTATAGCGCTTAACTCTATTAAATAAGTCTAATCTTAGATTCTGTTCAGTCAAATTGGTCGTATAATTCTGGTAATTGAAATGATCAATTAAAAAACCAGCCCACATCAAGCTGTTGGTATAATCCATAAAGAGCTCACCTTTTTGCTGATTGGTTTGAAACGATTTATCTAATTCAAACAGTAATATTTTTAGTTCTGCGTTAGAGATAAATTTAATATCCCCGCTGCTTTCTAATGCTTTATATGTGTTGTTTGAAGGAACATAAGCAAATAGGTATGCCAGCCGGTCGTCAATTGTTTTTATTATTTCTGATTCATCAATGGAAACGTTTTCGTTTAACTTTTCCATTAGTTCCACGGTGGTAGAAAGTTTAATTTCGTAATCTTTAATTCTTCGTGTCAGTTGGTTTTGGTCCTTTATCATGTCAGAATGGAGGCTGATTAAGTAAATCTCTTCCTTCTCAATCTTTCTTTGGTCCTCGTCCCAGTTTTCTATTGCAAATGCAACTAAAATGGAAGCAATAATCCCAATGGTTTCTAAGGTGAACCCTGATATTTTAGTCCAATTTATTTTTCGTTTATCGCTCATTTTACCAAATGTAGTTTAATCTAATTCAGGAATGAAAATAAAAGAATGGCAAATGGCAAACTAAGTATATAAACGTTGAATTGTTTGTTTTGAGACTTGTTAAACTAACTTGCACTAAAAATATTCAGATTATTGAATTCTAATATTTTTCGAGGTACAAACCATATCGATCGGGGGTTCTTGGCTTTCTATAAAGGTAGAGCAGGTAGCCATTAAACAACTTTATTTTTTCAGGAAAAATGTTTTCAATTTTATGAAACGATGAATAAGCACCCGTTTTGGGGTCAATTTTATAAAGCGTAATCCAGCCCCCTTTTTTCATGAGGGTAAAGTAATTGTTTGTTTTAGCATCATGATGTATTTGAGGTTGCCAAGCTAATTTGTGGTGGTATTTAATTTTTGTTTTGTCCAATATTTTGCCACTAAAATCAAGAGTCATGATGTAGTTATTGCCATGGTCGAAGGCTACTACATTTTTTCCCTCTAAAAACATTGGGCAATAATTGGGTTGATAGAAAAGAGATTGCGATAAATCTTCATCCAATACCAAATTTCGTATTCTATTTTCTTCAGAATTATCCAAGCTAGCTTCAATGTATTGTAGGTCTTGAATTATGTTACCATACTTTTCTCTTAGGCCCAATAAATCTTCTTGAATTAAATTAAGGGTGAGCCGATCAGACGAGAAGTAAAAAAGCGATGATTGCCTAGCATTGCTTTCTCGTTTTAAAAACCAGGACATGAGTCGAGCATAACCAAACTCTTCGTAAATCAGAAAACTATCGGTTAAAACGCGGCAAGGATTTTTGATTCGGTTCTCCATATTTTGCCCACTCCTTGTAACGCTTACTTCAATGTCGTGAAGAATTTTAAGGTACCGGTCTTGCATAATTAAGTAGACTTCGTCTCGGCAATCTTTAAAGAGCGAAATGGGTTTTCCTTTAACGATGGTTTCACCCAATAAATTGCCATAAAAATCCACGATTCTAACGCGGTTCTTTCTCGATTTGTCTAAGTTTTCGAGCAACACAATGTTGTTTCCAAGTATTTCGTAATCAATAATTTCAGAGAAATAGGGTGATGCAATTCTTCTTGGACCAGAGAATATATCGACCACCTGCATACTTTGAATTTTTGGTGTCAACTTAATTTCTAAACTTCGATTAAAATTGGCGCCAATTGATGTGTTGAATGTTTCGAATGCTACATGTGAAAAGCGCACATTTATTGGAAAGCTATCGCGAGGTAAAGAAAGTTTTAGGTTGAATTTACCGTTAATTAATGAGGAAGTTCCGTAGTGTGTATTTACTACATAGACATTTACGCCTTGTGCCCCTTTAAGCGTTGCAGCGTCAATAATTGAACCTGATAGGTTTATGTCAACCGTATCTGATTGAGAATGTAGGTTTAGTACAGAACCGATGATTAATAATATGGATGCAACTGCAAATTTCATGAGCAGGGCAAAGGTTGGTTTATGATGGTAAGCGCAACTGTTTTATGTTTAAACGGTTTTTTATTTTACAAGAACGGTTTGACCTTCGAATTCCACTTTGAAACCTGACTTTATTTTGTTGCGAATACGTTGCTCAATTTCGCCATTTACCATTACCAAACCTTCGTCAATAACCATTTTAGCCATTCCGCCAGACTCCACAAGATTCATCAACTTTAAAAGTTTATTTAATTCTATGTATTCCTTTCCCTTTAAATCAAATTCCATAATTGTCTGGTTTTTAAAAACCAAAAGTAAATGGAACAGATTGATGTTTAGTTGTCTTTTGAATCCATGTTTTGATATTGATTGATTTTATTTCCGTTTGTGAAAAACCAACCAAAATTTATATTGAACCACGATTCAAAATTGAAGTACCATGTTGCTAGCGTTTTCATAGTGTTTTGTTTTAATGAATTCCCCTTCAATAATACAGACGCAAAAAGTGCATTTAGAATTGTACAGTGGGTAATAAAATCTGTTAACTCAACAGTTTTTTATCCAAACTGTTTTGCTTTCTACTGTTACTTTTGTCTTATAATTTAAAAATCTAAAATGATGAAGTATTTTTCTATTGCACTTATTTTTTCCAGTGTTCTTTTCCTAAGTTCTTGTCAAAAGTGTCAAGATCAAGATTGCCAAAATGGTTCTACTTGTTCAATTGAAAACGGAACAGCAACTTGTGAGTGTACTGAGTTTTATTCAGGCGAACGATGTGAAATCGAAACACGCAGTAACTATTACGGAACATACACTGGAACATACAGAGAGAGAAATGATGATAATGGGAGCACATCAATGCTAAATCCGACGTTTACTGTTGAACGTTATTTAAGCGGTGCTTCTCGATTTAATATAGTTATGGATTCTGGTAACTCTTCAGAAGTGACTTTTAAGTGTCGTCTGACTGATGATACAAATTTTATTATCGAAGGTTTTAGCAATAGTAGCTACAATATAGATGGTACAGGAACAATAAGTGAAACTTATTTTACTTTATCTGGAACAGCATCAACAATATCTTCTAACTCTACATCAACTATTTCAATTAACGCTACGAGGTAGTAGTTTAAGTGAATATCTAAATTGAAAAAGTCTGCAGTTTCTGCAGACTTTTTTGTTTAACACTTTTTTTTAATTGACCTATTGAGCGTTTTCTTGCTTAGTTACCTTTGTAACCGTTAACATGTTAACTAAATGAAAAAACCCGATTTAAACGATAACATTGGTTTCCTTTTAAATAGCACTACAAATGCACTCAATACCATGATGCAAAGAGCTATTTCTAAGGCTGAATTGGATGTTCCGTTGGAACAATTAAAGTTACTCATGTTTATCAGTTTCAATTCGGGAACAAACCAACAAGACATTTGTCAAGAACTCAATAAGGCCAAACCCGGTATTTCAAGAATGGTTGATGCATTGGTTAAAAAAGATCTAATTGAGCAAGTTCAAGACAATGAAGACAGGCGAAATAAAAAATTGTTTGTTACTCCCAATGGGATGAAAATAAGAGAACAATTTTACCCTTTGGGCTTTTCAAAACTAAAAAACTTGGAATCTGAACTGGGTTCAACTCAATCAGCAGAATTAAAACAACATTTAATTGCAATTAAACAAATTATTATCTCCAAACTAAATACAGAGGAATGAAAAGAAAAATCACCGTAGTATTGGGTGGTGTGATTCTCATTGCAGGTTTTGCTGCAATGAAATTTTTGTCATCAAAAGCTAAACCGCCTGCCAGAACAGCTGAAGGTGCTGGAATGCCAGTTGTTTTAGTAGGAAAGGTCAAGAACGATGTTGTACCTAATAAGATTGATGTTACTGGTAAGCTGCAAGCTGACAAACGCATTGAAATTTTTTCTGAGGTTCAGGGTGTTTTATTGCCATCTTCCAAGGTTTTTAAAGAAGGTGAGCGATATTCAGAAGGGCAGAAACTTTTGAGAATTGATAGTTCTGAATTTTATTTGAATCTTATGGCCACCAAATCGAGCTACCTAAATGCCTTGATTCAGCTAGGTCCAGATATTAAGTTTGATTTTCCTGAAGCCTACGACAATTGGAACAAGTACGTAGCAAGCATAGATGTTACTAAACCCCTTCCTCCCTTACCTGATACCGATAGTGAAAAGCAAAAGAACTTTTTGACTTCACGTGATGTTTATAAACAGTATTACACCATTAAAAGTCAGGAAGAAAAACTGACTAAATACAATTTGAAAGCACCTTTTTCTGGTGTGTTGAGTGAAGGAAATTTGCAACCAGGTACGATGATTAGAATGGGTCAAAAACTGGGTACGTTAATCAAGCCTGGATCATACGAATTGGAAGTAAGCGTGAACTTGAACCAAGTAAATTCTATAGATGTTGGTGATAGTGTAAAGCTGCGTTCCCAAGATATTCCTGGAGAATGGATAGGGCGAGTTAAACGAATATCTCAAAGTATTGATAAAACAACTCAATCGGCAAAGGTTTATATTTCCTTAGTTTCTGATGACCTAAAAGAGGGGATGTATTTATCGGGGTACATTTTGACAGATGGTTTTCCAAATGCTTATTTAGTGCAGAGAAATTTATTGATGGGAGTAGATCAAGTTTTTGTTATTCAAGATTCTACCTTATTACTTACTAAAGTTAACGTGCTAAGTATTGGAGAAAGTGAAGTGGTTGTGAGTGGACTAAAAGATGAGCAGCTCATTCTTGGACAAGTGTTTAGTGGGGCTTATAATGGCCTTAGAGTTTCACCTAAAGTAATATCTGAGTAATTGTGAGAAGTCTAATTGCCTATTTCATTCGGTACCCTGTTGCGGGTAATACGTTAATGGTTTTAATACTCATTTTTGGCTTCTTTGGTTTGAAGGGGTGGAAGAGTAACTTTTTTCCAGTATCAGAAAGTAAGCTAATAAAAATTGAAGCTACATATCCTGGTTCTTCTCCCGAAGAAATTGAAAAAGGAATAGTCTTGAAAATTGAAGACAACCTGAGAGGTGTAACCGGTATAGAACAAGTAAAATCAGTCAGTCAAGAAAATATTGGAACCATAACTGTTGAAGTTCAAAAGCGTTACGATACCGACTTAATACTGCAAGATGTCAAGAATGCTGTGGACCGAATTCCATCATTTCCTTCCGAAATGGAGCCTCCCGTTATTTACAAACAAGAGGGTAGGAGTTTTGCCATTAGTTATGCCCTTAGTGGCGATGTTGACTTAGTTACATTAAAGAAGTTTGCGCAAAAAATTGAGAGTGATTTACTGGCAATTGATGGTTTGAGTAAAGTTGCTTTGTCAGGGTTTCCTGATCAAGAAATTGAAATAGCTCTGCGCGAAAATGACCTTCAGGCTTATAACCTCACGTTTAATGAAGTGAGTCAAGCGGTGTCTAATGCTAACCTTGAAATTACTGGTGGTAAAGTAAAAGGCAAACGTGAGGAACTTATCATTCGAGCCAACACCAAAGGGTATTATGCCGATAAGTTTAGGGATATTGTTGTAAAAACTACTGATGACGGACGAATTGTTCGTTTGCACGATGTAGCCCTAATTGCTGATATATGGGCGGATTCACCAAATCGAAATTACCTAAATGGCAAGTCGACGGTAATTATTGAAGTAAGCAATACCATCGAAGAAGACATACTGTACGTGGTAGAAGAAACCAAGAAGTACATGAATCTATTCAACGAGCAGAACAATGTTGTTGAAGCAACTCTGGTTCGCGATGGATCTACCACCTTATCTGAACGTATCGATATTTTGATGGAGAATGGAATTATGGGATTCTTTCTGGTACTCATTTTTCTAGCCGTTTTCTTGCATATTCGATTAGCCTTTTGGGTAGCATTAAGTATTCCAATTGCCTTTATGGGTATGTTCATTGTTGGGGCCAATAGTGAAGTTTCAATCAACGTTATTTCTCTTTTTGGAATGATACTCGTTATTGGTATTCTGGTTGATGACGGTATTGTTATCGGGGAAAATATTTACAAGCATTACGAAGAAGGAATGCCTCCAATTGAAGCGGCGGTAGAGGGAACCATGCAGGTTTTTCCAGCGGTGTTTTCTGCTGTTGTCACAACTTGTATCGCTTTTAGCACTTTCTTTTTCTTAGATGGCAGGTTGGGCGATTTTGCACCCGATATGGCTTTTGTAGTGATTGCTACCCTTTCATTTTCGTTGGTTGAAGGTGCTTTTATTCTTCCAGCTCACGTTGCCCATTCTAGAGCTTTAAGTCGCAAAGCAAAAAAGAACAAGATTGAAAAAACATTTGATCAGGTTATGGCATTTTTAAGAGACAAAACGTACGCGCCGTTTCTTAGATTTATCATGAAAAACTGGGTGTTTACCCTTTCTATTCCCATTGCTTTGTTTTTGATTACCATTGGCGGCATTAAAGGTGGCTTAATCAAGTTAACATTCTTCCCATTTATCGAACAAGATTTTATTTCAGTTAGTATTGAAATGCCTTCGGGAACTCAGGAGGATGTAACTGAATCATTTCTTAAGAGAATTCAAGCTGCGGCATTAGACGTAAACGATTCTATTCGTGGAACTCGAGCTGATGGGGGAGATATTGTAGAAAACATAATGATTAAAGTGGGGCCAGGTAGCAACGCTGGCAAGGTAGATATTCGTTTAATGGGCACCGAACAGCGCCAATTAAAAAGCTACTTAATTAGTAATGCTATTCGAGATAAGGTAGGGCCAATTTATGAAGCTGAAAATTTGCTATACGGAATTTCTACTCCCTTTGGTAAACCTATTTCAGTTTCACTTTTAGGAAATAACTTAAAAGAATTAGACTTAGCTAAAGCGGAATTAATTTCTGAAATGAGTGAAATTGATGCGTTAGAAGATATTACGGATAACGACAAAATGGGGCCGCGTGAACTAAAAATAAAGCTCAAAGAAAAGGCTTACGTTTTGGGCTTAACCATGAATGATGTCGTAAGGCAAGTCCGACAAGGCTATTTTGGTCAAGAAGTGCAGCGATTGCAAAGAGGTTTAGACGAAGTAAAGGTTTGGGTTCGTTACGATTTAGAGGACAGAGGTTCAGTGAACAAACTGGAACAAATGCGCATCAGAACGAATTCAGGTTTAGCTGTTCCGTTTAAAGAAATAGCTGAATACGATATTGAGCGTGGAGTATTGGCTGTAAATCACTTAAACGGTCGTCGTGAGGTTAGGGTAGAGGCAGAAATGGGAGACCCAACTGCTTCTTCAGCTGATATTATGTCTGAAATTGACAACGTTATTTTACCTCCAATTTTGGCAAAATACCCTTCACTTTCGGTTAGTTACGAAGGTCAAAGTAAAGAGCAGGCAAAAATGAAAAAATCGGGAAGTACGGTCATCCCTATTATTTTGATCCTTATGCTTGCCGTAATTGTATTAACCTTTCGTTCGTTTTCACAAGCTGTATTGGTTTTCTTGTGTATTCCTTTTGCTTTAATTGGTGTAGGATGGGGGCATTATATTCACGGTCATTCCATTAGTCTGCTTTCTATGTTTGGAGTAATTGCACTCATAGGCGTAATGGTAAACGATAGTTTGGTTTTTGTGAGCAGATTCAATGAATTGATGAAGCGTTACCAAAACTTTGAAAAAGCATTGTTTGAAGCCGGAACTTCTCGATTTAGACCCATTGTGCTGACTTCAGTAACTACAGTGGCCGGGTTGATGCCTTTGATTTTTGAAACAAGTTTTCAAGCTCAATTTTTGGTTCCAATGGCCATATCGGTTGCCTACGGAATGCTTATCGCTACCTTCATAACATTGATTGTGTTACCCGTGTTTTTAGTAATGATTAATCGCATAAAAACTGGTGGTATATGGTTGTGGGAAGGTAAAATGCCAACTCCAGAATCTGTTGAACCAGCAATTAGAGAAATAGAATCAGAAAAAGAAACCTTAACCCAAGAATAATGAAAAAGTTAAGTGTATTAATAGTGCTGTTCGGCTGTTTAACTCAGTCAATCGCTCAAAAATATTCGTTAGACAAAGTATTGGAGTTGGCTTTAGAAAATAACCACAACATTAAAGTGCTTCAAAACAATATGGTTATTGCTGAAAACAATGCTGATCCGGGCAATGCAGGTATGCTTCCGCAGTTGAGTTTAGATGGCGGAGTGAATTACTCGAATAACAACGCAAAGGTTGAATTGCTTGCACAGCCAGAGCCGGTTACTATTGAACGAGACGGAGCAGAGTCGATAGGTGCAAATGTTGGAGTAGGTTTAAATTGGGTAATCTTTGATGGTATGGCCATGTTTAGAACCTATGATAAATTGAAAATATTAGTTGATTTAGAAGATGTAAAAACTCGTGCAAGTGTTGAAAATACACTTATGCAGGTCATTAATACTTACTACCAGTTGGCTAGCGCTGAGAATAATGTCAACGTTGCAAAAGAATCAATTGAAATTACAAGAGATAGGTTGAATCGGGCTAAAGCTAAATTTGAAGTCGGTGGAAGTTCTAGTATTGACTTGCTAAGTGCAGAAGTAGACTTGAACACGGATTCGGTTACCCTAATGAATTCGGTTGCGTCGGTGGAGCAGGCAAAAAACAATTTGAACCAGTTGACTGGTTATCAATTGCCCGAAGGGTACAGCATTGATGGTGATGTAGATATTGTTTCTGAAATGCAACTTGGTGAATTAACTAAACAAGCTACGGCAAACAATGCTCAGTTATTAAATGCTGAGTATACCAAAATAACTGCATTAAAAGACTTTCAAGTTGCACGGGCAGGATACCTTCCTACATTGGCATTGAACGGTCAATATGGTTTAAATTACCAAGAAAATGAAGTAGGGAACTTGCTTAGTTCTAGGAATCTAGGATATAATGTTGGGGTTACTTTGAGCTACCCAATTTTTCAAGGCAATCAACGTAAAATTCGCTCACAAAATGCAAAAGTAAATTTCGAAAGCAGTGAAGAATTACGTTTGAATACCGTTGATCAGTTAAGGACGGATATGAACAATGCCTGGATTAATTATCAAAAAAATGTTTCGGTGCTAGCCATGGAAAACCGCAACTTGGTAAATGCTGAGGCAAACTTTAATCGTACGCGAGAATTGTATCAATTGGGTAAAGTTACTAATGTGCAATTTCGTGATGCACAACTGAATTTTTTAAGGTCTCAAGTAAGCATTGTAAACAGTAAATATCAAGTACGTATGAGCGAGTTTGAGCTTATTCGCTTAAGTGGTTTGTTGATTAAGAGGGAAGGGTAATTAATCAGATTTATAAAAAACCTCATTATTCTCAGCTTCAAAACCGATAATACCATAAGTATTACTAACAAATAGATAATAAATGTTTTGTCTTGATGAGTCACTTACGGCAAGTGGTACTTTGGTGAAGTTTGAAATTGATAAAATCCGGCCACTTCTTTCCAAAGTATCGCTTAATAATTCAACTTGGCTAAATTCCGTAGAAAATGGATTAGGAATAGAAGTGTTTGATGATAAAAAATCCAGTTCATAGGTTACGCTTATAACAGCTCCTTTTTCATTGGAGTGTTCGCTATACTTCAACTCTATTTTTCCTTTAAAATTTCCATCTTGGTTAAATATTTCACCATCAATTTTTCTACTTGAACCGCAATTGCATGTACATAGTTGAAAGGCATAAGCATCACAATTTGCTTCGTCTTGTTGTTCAACATATAGCTTGCTAAAATCAATTTTTATTTGATTTCCCAGATTAGAAATGAAAAGTACTGTGTTGTTGGCATGTCCATCCAACCAGTCGATTTTGAGACCGTCTTCGCAGTATTTTTTACCGACACAACAAGAACCCAAAACCAGAATAAATGAAAGAAGTACAATTTGATTTAAGAATTTCATTATTTACTGAAGATAAAAGGTTTCGTTTTCTGTGGTTGTGAATCCGGCTATGCCATATTCTTTCGATAAAAACACTTTATTTATAAGCTCTTTTTCTGTAGAAATATTGAAGTTAATTTCAAATACAGAACCATAGTCTTTAGCCTTATTAGAGTCAATGTAGTTAGCTATTGTATTTAAATCACTTTCAAAAAAAGGTTTGTTAGATTCATATTTTGACCGACTGGTCATAACTTTGAATACTCTGGTTAGATTGTTATCACTTGTTTGATCAATCAAGTTTTCATAAAATCTCAAATTATCTGAAAGTGCAGTTGACGATCTAGAAGTGAAGGTGTTTAAGGAATATGATGACTCGCAAATACATTCACATGAAGTCGAAAATTCAGCCTCACAAGAACTTCCACCTTGCAAATCTGTATCCAATTTGCCAACATAAAGGATAACCCAATTGCCTTGATTTGATTCAAATCTCATTGAGGGTTCTGTAATTGTCTTAATCCAATTTAATAGCATTAGCTCCTTGCAATCTTCTCCTTGTTTGCAACAAGAAGTTATTACAAGAGTGAGAATGAAAAAAATACTGATTTTCTTTATTAGCATTAGTTTATTATTAACTAATCAAAGATAATTAAGTTGAAATTATTCGAAGCTTCTATCCAGTAGGAACAGGTCTTTGTCTATTGTTGAGAACAATTAAATTAGGAATGACTAAAAAACACAACGGTTTTGTGCCTAATCATAGAGATAGGGTTGCTTGTTTAATTTTTGAAATAAATCTTCGTACCGAATCCTAAAGTACTGGCATCCCAAAAACTTATGACCCCAATATTTTCTTTGGAAAGTTGGCTGTAGAAATAAACATCCCAATAGGTGAATTCAAAATAAAAACTGACCCTTTTTAAGTGTTTACTTTTTAATTTTAATTGCAATTCGCTTTGAAGATTAAAAGCCGAAGAAAGAGGTACTCCCCACCAGTAATAACCCTGTTCATATTGATTGGTATTGCCATATTTATTGAATTTTTTTCCGTGAGTATGGTTAAGTGTAAGTCCAATTCCAAAAGGATTTAAGCAAATGTTTTCCCCTAGGTTTACGGTCAATTTTTGAGGAGTTAAGTTTATTTTTAATGTGGTTGAGAATATCGCTTTATCATTTGAAAATTTGGGCACATAACCGACTAAAAAATTTACATCAAGTTTTTCATCATAAAAGCTCCAACTTGGTCCTAAAGATATGAACCCGACATTTCCGGCGTACTGAACCTTAATGTATTTTGGTAAATACCATTTAGATGTAATAGAGTCCGATAGATCCTGACTGTAAATTGTTGTTGAACCAGTTATAATCAGAATCAATAAACAGATATTCTTTAGTTGAATCATTCTACTAAATCAAGATTATATCCACCTTCCCAAATGGTCAATTCAACATATTTTTTTTCACTAGTACTTGAAGAGTTTAGCCTAAAAATTCCATCTGTGTAACTAGTGTCAAACCCATGATTATGACCATTTATACCCATAAGGGTTTTTCCATATTTGGAAAGTGTATTGTTAAATGGGTCTTTCAAATCTTCATTGAAATCAACATTTTTCATTGAAACATGACACACTATGATTGCTTGTTTATAGTTTGCTGAGTCGGCCAATTCTGAATCAAGCCAAGAAATATTAGGTACATCTCCTGGAAAGTTGTACTCTCTGCTGTTTGTATTTATATAAATGAATTTTGTATGTCCATGCAAAAACGAAAAGTTTTCTTGTCCGTACATTTCTTTATAAAGAATATCGCCATTACCTATTAGGTCATGGTTCCCAATTACTGCAATATATGGTGCATTTAGTTTCGCTAAAACTTCATGCATCCATTCATATTCTCGCTGAACTCCAAAATCGACTAAATCGCCAGTATGAACTACAAAGTCAATGTCAGGGTTTTTATTAATTAAATCCACTACATCTTCTGATTGTCCATAGAATCGCTGTGTATCTCCAATAACTGCAATTCTAAAAGTGTCATTGGATTGAGGAAGTCTTTCAATGTTGGCTAAGTTAATGTTTTGATATTTCAAATCTGAAACCTCGAACACACTGTATTCGAATTTATCACAAGAAACTATAGTAAGAAGGAGAATAGATCCAGAAAGCAAAGAAATAAGTCGAGTTAACATTGTTTAATTTACTTAAAAAAAGGGTAATCAACAACCAGCTTTACCAGTTTGTTTTCTTGAGAAGGCTCATCTAATTTAATTTCATTTATTGCCTCCAGAAGCGGCAAGTCTAAACTGTTTTTATTGGCTTGAGCTACCTCAGATAAAGTTTGTCCTTTCTTTAAAGTAGTAACATAAACACGTTTGGTTTTAATTGATTCTTTTTGACGTTCAGATAAGGGTTTTAGGTTATCTACCACTGCCTTTATTGTAGGTATATTTTCTCTCGTACTTAGGCCAATTATCTTAATTAATTTACCATTGTAGGGCAGCCAAAACAAATGAGCAAAAGTTAATCCTTGTTTAGAGCTCTCTTTATAAACCACAACTTTTCCGTTTTTGTAGTTGTCCATCATCATGTTGTTCCGTTTGTCTTTTGGAATTGAGCTGATGAAAGCAGAGCTTGCTTCTTTTGCGGTTTTAAACTCAGTTTCCTCTTCAAAAACAATTACAGCAGATTGATCTTTGTTCATTGAAAATGCCTTCTTTGATTCTATCCCAATTTCCCAATTTTCGGGAAAAGTTATGGCTAGTGAAACACCGGGAACTAATATTTGGTTTTCTACGATTATGCCTTGCCTTGGGTCGTTACCAAAAATTACGTTATTGAATTTATAAAGGTATTGTTTGGAAATTGGAGCTTTAGTGTTAATGGATAATTTGGCGGTCTGTTTTTCAATATTTGATACTCTATCTCCGGTATAAGGGTGGTCAGAGAAATAGCTTTTTTCTTCGCTTTGCCCAGTATATACTTCAATTGCATTTGCCATACGCGCCAAAACAAATTTTAGTGAGTTAGGGTCGTAGCCTGCCGCTGTAGCTAGTGCAATTCCTTGGATGTCAGCCTCGGTTTCAAACCCTCTACTGTACCCTGCTTTCCACAATTCTCCTGGGGCTTTAAAAACCGAACCGAGGTCATCGTTTAATATCCCTAAAATGGCTCCTGGTATTTCAATAATTCCAGGTAAAATTGATTTTCGAATTTGTTTTACCCCATGTCGGTTGTTCGAATGAATAATTTCATGAGCCATTATACAGGCTAATTCGTCTTCGGTATTAATTATAGGTAGCAAGCCGGTTGTTATGTAAATGTATCCTCCTGGAATTGCAAAAGCGTTAGGCGCAGGGTCTGGAATAATAAAGAATTGATAATCGAATAATTTGTGATCTAATTTTTCAACCAGCCTGTTGCCAACAGATGTTACATATGCAGTCATAGAATCATTTTGGTAAATTCCCATTTGGGCTGCAATGGTTGCCGATTGTTCCTTTCCAATTTTAATGTCATGTTTCGCTTCTTGACAGAAAGTACTCTTTGTTGGGGTAAAAACCGTGAAAAGCAAAAATGTATAAATGGCAATGAGTCGTGAAATTGAAATAATCATAATTAATCTTTAATGATAGGAACAAATTTAGTTAAGTATGTCGAGTTATTAGTTTTTATCGTAATATTGCAATATAACAATGGGTATAACAAAAAACAGTCTGTTTACAGAACAACAAAACGAATTTTCCGCATTGGCAAAGGCGTTAGCTCATCCTGCTAGAATAGCAATTATTGAGCATCTTTTAAAATCTGAAGTTTGTATTAACTCTCACTTGGTTAGTGAATTAGGATTGGCTCAAGCTACAATAAGTCAGCATTTAAAAGAATTGAAAAATGCAGGATTAATTCAAGGGTCTATTGATGGTACATCCATGAATTATTGTATAAACCCCTTAGTTTGGAAAAAAGCGAAAGAGCAGTTTAATACTTTGTTCGATCAGCATATTTGTTGCCAGGGAGCAGATTGTTGCTAAATAATATTTTAAGATTAAAAAATTGAATTATGAATGTTTCAGAATTTAAAAAGGATTTAATTGGGTTGACGGAATTAAAATTTCAATTACCAACCGGAGAGTTAGTGCCTCGTCATTTTCATGTTACCGAAGTGGGGCAAATAGAAAAACGATTTATTGATTGTGGTGGTGTTTTAAGAAATGAAAAAGTAGTGAGCTTTCAATTGTGGGAAGCTGATGACTATGATCATAGGTTACATCCTGAAAAATTGTTGCAGATTATTGAACTTGCTGAAAATAAACTTGGAATTGAAGATCTAGAAATTGAAGTTGAGTACCAAGGCAGTACGATAGGAAAATTTGGATTAGCTTCAATTGATGGTGGTTTTAGTCTAACCAATAAGCAAACCGATTGTTTGGCCAGAGATAAATGTGGCGTTCCTGCAGATAAGCAAAAGGTGGTTTTAGCGGATGTAACTTCAGGGGAATCAGCAAATACTTGTACACCAGGTGGTGGTTGTTGTTAGTTGACTATGTGGTCTGAAATTGAAGCTAAGATTAGCGAATTTGACCTTGGTCAAATAACTGAAGAAAGGAAAAGTGAGTTGGAGGTATTGATTAATTATGTTGTCGATAAAAGACGAAGTCAAGAACCAGTAAATCTCAACTTTATTTGTACTCATAATTCGCGCCGTAGCCAGTTCTCACAAATTTGGGCAACGGTTGCAGCGTTTTATAATGGAATCAATGTTAATTGTTTTTCGGGTGGAGTAGAAGTAACCGAGTTTAATTTAAGTGCTGTACAATCACTAGAACGCTTTGGTTTTGAAATTAAACATGCGTCAGGTTCTAACCCTATTTATAAAGTAACTTTTGCAGAAGGGCAATCAATTGATTGTTTTTCTAAGCTGTTTAATCATTCAACGAGCCCTAATGAAAATTTCGCAACGATAATGACCTGCTCAAGTGCTGATGAAAATTGCCCCTTTATTCCCGGTGCAGAAAAACGAATTTCAATGAGGTATGAAGATCCGAAAGAATTTGATGGAACACCAGAAGAGTCCGAACAGTACGATTTGCGGTCAACTCAAATTGCTACCGAACTATTTTATGTTTTTAGTCGAGTAAAACTAGTTAGTTAAGAATGGGCTTTTTTGAAAAATACTTAACCCTTTGGGTTGCTTTGTGCATTGCAATTGGGGTGTTGATAGGTTCTGTTTTTCCTGATTTTGTTGGTTTAATAAGTGCCTACAATATTGGAACGATTAATCTGCCAGTTGTGGTTTTAGTTTGGTTGATGATTTATCCAATGATGGTTCAAATTGATTTTTCTTCCTTGAGAAATGTGGGCAAAAATTGGAGAGGACTTGGTCTTACCGTGGTTGTTAATTGGTTGATTAAACCATTTTCAATGGCGGCAATTTCTTACTTGTTTTTTTACATATTATTCGAATCATTTGTCACTCCAGAAGACAGCGAGCAATATTTGGCGGGGGCAATCTTATTGGGTGCTGCGCCATGTACAGCAATGGTGTTTGTTTGGAGTTACTTAACCAAGGGAGACGCACATTACACACTGGTTCAAGTATCAGTAAATGACTTGATATTGCTCGTTGCTTTTATTCCAATTGTGGGCTATTTATTTGGTGCATTTGATATCAACTTTGTTGATGCTCACCAAAACGAAATAGATATACCCTATTTGACCCTCGTTACTTCCGTAATTTTATTTGTAGTAATACCATTATTTGCGGGCTTTGTGTCTAACAAAATGTTGAGAAAAAATAAAGGTGAAGCCTGGTTTGAGTCTGTTTTTCTAGCACGGCTGAAACCCATATCTGTCGCTGCTTTGCTGTTGACTTTAGTGCTTATTTTTGCATTTCAAGGAGAAGTAATTTTGGATAACCCATTGGCTATCTTATTAATTGCGATTCCACTTACCATTCAAACCTATTTTATCTTTTTCTTGAGCTGGTTCACTGGAAAGATTTTAAAATTAGAACATAGAATTTGCGCCCCCTCGTCTATGATTGGAGCTTCAAACTTTTTTGAATTGGCAGTTGCTGTGGCAATAGCATTATTTGGCCTAAACTCTGGTGCAACCTTAACTACCGTTGTAGGCGTGTTGATAGAAGTACCTATAATGTTGTCTCTAGTAAAGATGGCGAATAAGTGGAAGTATTGATATTAACGGTTAGCGTTTGTTAAAGGTGACAAATGTTCTAGAAACCAATTGTTATTCTTTTCATATTTGTATGGTATGAATCAGGTGTTTTGATTCAAAACTTTAAATATCAAGTAAATAGGTTTGGGTAAGTAGTGGATAAGTCGTTCATTCATAGTGTTTTTGCCCAAAATTACTTCTTACATTTGCATTAATGAAAAGAGCACGTTTTAATCCTCCAAATGGTGAAGCATTTGCAAAGGCGCTTCGAAAAAGGGTAAATTTATATTTTAAAGAGAATAACATTAAAAAAACAGGAAACTGGAATTTATACAGTAAAACTATAATTCTGTTTTTGGCCTATTTTACTCCTTGGGTATGCATATTAATTTTCAGTCCTATGCCATGGTATATCTATTTTCCATTGTGGATGTCAATGGGCTTAGGTATGGCAGGAATTGGGTTTTCAGTAATGCATGATGCTGTTCATGAAAGTTATTCTACTAACCGTACCCTAAACAAATATGTTGGAGAAATAAGCATGTTTTTGGTAGGCGGATTCGCGGCAAATTGGCGAATTCAACACAATCAATTACACCATACTTATACAAATGTTCATGAATTAGATAATGACATTATGCCTCCGTTTTTGTTGAGGTTTTCCCCAGATTATCCCAAAATTTGGTTGCACAAATTCCAGTTTTTATATGCTTGGTTTTTTTATGGGCTACTCACTTTATCATGGGTAGGGGCTAAAGATTTTCAACAAATTATTCGTTTTCGTAAAGATGGATTCTACGATAATAAAGATAAAGAATATAGAACTGAATTAATGAAGTTGGTAGCTTTTAAAATTATCTACATGACTTTATTTTTAGTGCTTCCGACATTACTCACACCGTATTCCTTTTGGATGGTTTTAGCGGGCTTTTTAGCCATGCACTTTTTTGCAGGCGTCATGATTTCCATGGTGTTTCAACCAGCACATGTAACCACTTCAACAGAATTTCCAAAGGTAAATGGGGACGATGTTATTGAAGATAGTTGGGCAGAAATTCAAGTTAAAACTACTCAGAATTTCGCAATGTCCAATAAGCCATTGAGCTGGTATATTGGCGGTTTAAATTTTCAAATTGAACATCATTTGTTTCCGAATATTAGCCATGTTCATTACAAAAAATTATCACCAATTGTTCAAGAGGTAGCCAAAGAATTTGATTTGCCATACTTTAATTTACCTTCATTTAGAGCTGCATTATTAGATCATAGCAAAATGCTTTACCGTTTAGGTAGAGATTAACAATTTTGAATAATCCGTTTTGAAAAGAGCTAGGTTCCATTCTCCAGAAAATGAGGAATTCTATCGCGTTTTGCGAAAAGAAGTGAATGGCTATTTCAAAAAAGAAGGAATTAAGAAAACAGGAAACTTTTCATTGTATTTTAAAACAGTGTTCTTGTTTGCTCTTTTACTCGTCCCTTTCTCCACGTTTTTTATTATCCCCAATATGAGTGCTATTGCATTCGTTGTTATGTGGTCTTTAATGGGATTCGCCATGGCAGGTATTGGGCTTTCTGTTATGCATGATTCGGTTCATGGTGTCTATTCTTCTAACCGAAGTATAAACGATTTTGTTAGTCATTTTAGCATGTTTACTGTTGGTGGGTTTGTTTCAAATTGGCGTATTCAACACAACCAATTGCATCACACTTATACCAATGTAAAAGATCTTGACGAGGATATTAATCCACCATTTGGTTTATTGAGATTATCACCTGAATATCCGCTTCAAAACAAACATAGGTTTCAGCACATTTATGCATGGTTTCTTTACACGCTTATGACTGTAATGTGGACTACAACCAAAGATATCAGACAGATAGTTAGGTTTAGAAAAGCCGGGTTTTATGACAATAAAGACAGAGAATATCGCAATGAATGGATTCGTTTAATCCTTTTTAAAGTTGGATACTTTTTCATTTTTGTAGGATTGCCGTTTTTATTTTCTCCTTATTCTTTTGGACTTATGTTATTGGGCATTTTATTGATGAATATGATTTCTGGGTTCGTTTTGGCTATTGTTTTTCAGCCAGCACATGTAACGCCAAAATCTGAATTCCCGCTGGTAGAGTCTGATTCCATAATCAGAAATAGTTGGGCCGGGCATCAAATGATAACTACTCAAAATTTCGCGAATTCGAGTCGGCTATTTACTTGGTATGTAGGTGGGCTAAACTATCAAATTGAACATCATTTGTTTCCAAATGTAAGTCATGTACATTACCCTGCAATTGCCCCTATGGTTAAAAGAATAGCTAAAGATTACAACCTGCCATACAATCACTGCGATACCTTTGGTGCTGCATTAGTAGAGCACGGTAAAATGCTATATCAATTAGGGCATAAATAGCCCCATTTCTTTTGTCTTTTTAAGGCTTTTCCCTTACTAATCTCTTACTTTTGCAGCCTTATATTTAAGCATATTATGGCAAAAGGTTTTACAAGCAGAAGCGAAGATTATTCTAAGTGGTATAACGAACTAGTGGTTAAGGCAGATTTGGCTGAAAACTCTGACGTTAGAGGGTGTATGGTTATTAAACCTTACGGCTATGCCATTTGGGAAAAAATGCAAGCTGAATTGGATAGAATGTTCAAAGAAACTGGACATCAAAACGCGTACTTTCCTTTGTTTGTTCCCAAAAGCTTATTTGAAGCAGAAGAAAAAAATGCAGAAGGTTTTGCTAAAGAATGTGCTGTAGTTACTCATTACAGATTACAAAACGATCCAGATAAACCTGGGAAATTAAGAGTTGATCCTAAAGCTAAATTAGAAGAAGAATTGGTTGTTCGCCCAACCAGTGAAGCAATTATTTGGAGTACATACAAAAAATGGATTCAAAGTTATAGAGACCTTCCAATTTTGGTTAACCAATGGGCTAATGTAGTTCGTTGGGAAATGAGAACAAGACTGTTTTTAAGAACAGCTGAATTTCTTTGGCAAGAAGGTCATACTGCGCATGCAACCAAAACCGAAGCCATTTCAGAAGCAGAACAAATGTTGAAGGTATATGCTGAGTTTGCCGAGTCTTTCATGGCTATGCCTGTATTGAAAGGGGTTAAAACTGAAAGTGAACGTTTTGCAGGAGCCCTAGATACGTATTGTATTGAAGCTTTGATGCAGGATGGAAAAGCATTACAAGCAGGTACATCTCACTTTTTAGGACAGAATTTTGCTAAAGCATTTGATGTAAAGTATACCTCCAAAGAAGGAAAAGAAGAATTTGTTTGGGCTACCAGTTGGGGGGTGTCTACTCGTTTAATCGGTGGTTTAATTATGACTCATTCTGATGATCATGGATTAGTTCTTCCTCCTAAATTGGCTCCAATTCAAGTAGCAATTATTCCAATTTATCGTTCAGAAGAACAATTGGCTATGATAGCTGAAAAAGTTGCTCCAATTAAGGCCGCTTTACAAGCAAAAGGTATTTCTGTGAAATTTGATGATAGAGATACTCACAAGCCAGGTTGGAAATTCAACGAGTACGAATTTAAAGGTGTGCCGGTGCGATTGGCTATGGGACCTAGAGATTTAGAAAACAACTCAGTTGAAGTTGCCCGACGAGATACGTTGGAAAAAGAATTTGTTTCAATAGATAATGTTGTTGAACATGTTGAAGGTTTAATGGAGAGTATTCAAACGAACTTGTTTGATAGAGCCGTAAATCATCGAACTGAAAATACAACAGAAGTTGATTCTTATGAAGAGTTCAAAAAAGTAATTAACGAAAAAGGTGGATTTGTTTTAGCGCATTGGGATGGCACTTCAGAAACCGAAGATTTAATTAAGAAAGAAACTAAGGCAACCATTCGTTGCATTTTGTTAGATGCTAAAGAAGAAGAAGGTAAGTGTATCGTTACAGGAAACCCATCTTCTAAAAAAGTGGTTTTTGCAAAATCCTATTAATATGAAATTGAAGGTTGTTTTATTTTTTACGCTTACACTTTTGGCTTCTTCTGCATTTGCGCAGAAAGAGATTGAGGGAGTAAAGAATAAAAAATTTAGTATAACAACCGAAGATGTAGCTCGTAAAGGAAGATTTTTCTTTTATTGGGGATACAACCGTTCGGCTTACACTAAAAGTGATTTTCATATTGAAGGTGAAGGATATGACTTTACAGTAAAGGATATGAAAGCTACGGACAAACCTAGTGCGCTCACATTTAATAATTATGTAGAGAATATTTCTATACCTCAATATGTGTATCGATTGGGTTATTTCATTAATGATAGAGTTAGCCTTTCAGTAGGAATAGATCATTTGAAATATTACATGGTTCCCGATCAAACAGCGGTTGTAGACGGTTATGTTAAACCTGAGGCAAGCGCCAAATATGCAGGGGAGTGGAATGACGAAGAAGTATATGTACCTTGGAATTGGGTATGGGTTCATCACAGTGATGGTTTAAACTATACAAGCGTAGAATTAGAATACAATTTGCCAGTCTGGATTTCTGCTAAAAAGAATTTTTACGTTGATGTACTGGGTAATGTTGGCGGTGGTTTGGTTATTCCTAAGTCTTATGTACGGGTGTTTGGAGAGGGTGTCGATAATAAATTTCATATTGCTGGAGGTGGGATGAATTTAAAGCTAGGAACTCGATTTACTTTTTGGAAAAATTTTTATTTTGAAGCAGCTTTAAAATCAGGTTACGTTTGGATGCCAAATATTTTAGTTGATGGTACTTCAACGGCCAAAGCAAATCAACATTTTGGCTGGACTGAGTTTTTCGGGGCTGTTGGTTTTAGTATACCTTTGAATAAGAATAATAAGTAATCTATTGAAACATTTCTATTCCCTTGCGTTAATTGTTTTGGTGCTTTTTGTGGGTGTTTCTTGTCAAAAGAAAACATGCAAAGATTTTAAAGTGGGTACTTTTCAAGCTCCGGACAAATCAATTAATGACATAGTAATATCAAGAACAGAAACTACCCAAACAGAATTTAGTGAAGAACGTGGTTTTAAAGACGAATATTCAATTACTTGGTTAAATGATTGTGAATATTACTTGGTTCTTTTGAAATCCAATAACCCTGATAAAAATTTATTAATAAACAAAGACACACTTCGGGTTTCAATAACAGGTATTGAAGACGATTTATATCAATACACTGCATTTTTAAAAGGGAAGCAGTTTGTTGGCGATTTAAAGCAAATTAGTATTAATCCAAAATAAAAAATTAAAGAATGTCTGAATATTATCAAGAACCCACTGAATTTGATTTCAAAAAAATAGCTCCAATTGCGTTAATTGTTGGCGCAGTTTTATTGGTGTTATTCAGTTGGAGAAGTGTAACCGTAAAAATTGGATCTGGTCAAGGAGGTGTATTGTACAAAATGTTTGGCGGAACACAATTAGATCATACGTACGGTGAGGGACTTAAAATTAAGGCTCCTTGGGACGATATGGTAGTCTATGATGTAAGACAACAAGAAGTAACTGAGAAAATGGCTGTACTCTCTTCAAACGGACTGGAAATTTCAGTTGAACTTTCAGCTTGGTACCAGCCTAAACTGAGTCAACTACCTCAGTTGCATCAAGAGAAAGGCATGAATTATTTGAACGATGTAGTGAAGCCTGCATTGCGTTCAGCTACTCGTAGTGTAATTGGACGTTATACTCCAGATGAATTATACGCTTCTAAAAGAGATGCCATTCAAACGGAAATTTATGAGGAAACGAAAAATATTTTAGATAATCAATTTGTACAGTTAAACGAAATCTTGGTTAGAGATGTAACCCTCCCAATTACCATTAAAACGGCAATTGAAAATAAACTACAACAAGAGCAAGCTTCTCTTGAGTATGAGTTTAAGTTAACAAGAGCCAAAAAAGAAGCTGATCGTCAAAGAATTGAAGCAACTGGTAAGGCCGAAGCGAATGAAATCATTAGCAAAAGTTTAACGGACAAAATTTTGAAGGAAAAAGGAATTTTAGCTACTCTTGAATTAGCAAAGTCTCCAAACACTAAAATAGTTGTGGTTGGTTCTGGAAAAGACGGACTTCCATTAATATTGGGTGGGGGTAACTAAATTTTTAGATTAAATATTATAATGGAAAGCTTCGTCATTTATTTGGCGAGGCTTTTTTATTTTAATGCTTGGTCTAGCAAAGATTAGTAAACAAAAAATGCCAACGATCGTCATTCCTTAGAGCTTAAAAGCGAGTAAGGAATCTTATTAGCCAGTGAAAGCATTCTATTTACATTCAATACCATCTCCTTTTATTACGTCGTGTAGTAGAATATTGTGGGAAAGTTGTCCTTTTTAGCGAAACGGAGAAATAGGTTCTAAGAAGAGTCAACTTTCTAGAATCGAACAAATTAAAGGATTGTCTACCTTTCGATACAATTCCTTTGCAAGGAATCACTCAAGATGACAAACCTTTATTGAAATCTACATTATTCTATGATACCTCTTTTTTTTATCTTCACTGAATGAAAGCAGCTGAATATTTTAAACCGCTTACTGAAGAATTAAAAGCTAATTCAAACCCTGAAAATGCTGCCTATATGAAGGCGTATTTGAAAGATAGGTTTGAGCTTTTCGGTTTAAAACAGCAACCCCGTCGCGATATTTTTAACGCTTTTGTAAAAAAGAACGGCCTTCCTGAATTTGGTGAAATGAACGGTTGTTTAAAATGGCTGATTGAGCAACCCCAAAGAGAATACGATTATTGTGCAATTGAATTGCTTTTAAAAACGAAACGTAAGTGGGATGATTCTTTAATAGAACATGGTGTGTACCTAATTACTCATAATTCGTGGTGGGATACCGTTGATTTAATTGCTACGAATGTTATTGGAGCTTATTTAAAGAAGAATCCACATCTAATTATGGAGTATGTGCCACAGTGGATTAACAGCGATAATATGTGGTTGAACCGTACTGCTATAATTTTCCAGCTGAAGTATAAAACCGACACATCAACGTATTGGTTAACCGAATCAATAATTCCTCATTTAGAATCGAAAGAATTTTTTCATCAGAAGGCCATTGGTTGGGCATTGAGACAATACTCAAGGCATAATCCGGAGTGGGTTTTTGATTTTGCAAACCAGCATATCTTAAAGCCTTTGAGTAGGAGAGAAGCCTTGAGGCTGATCGATTAATTCAGTTTCCTGTTAATTGTTCAATTTTATAATTATTACATTATATAATTCTGTCAATTCGAGTAAATTTTACGATTGAAAAGAGGGAAATTTGTATCGAGAATAAGAATTTGAACTTTAAATAGTTCTCGATACAATCTTTTACAAAAAAAGACTGGAACAGACAAAATGGAAATTGGTTAAAGCTTTTAAGTAAACCAAAAGTTTAAATTCATAGGGTTGTAAATAATTTGTATGTATTTTGATTAATAGCTATTTTTGAGTTGAACTAATAATAATTAACATGAATTTCATTTTAAGAACCAAGAACCAAGAACCAAGAACCAAGAAGATTTCTAAAACGTTTTTATTC
>JBMYOI010000024.1:0-32654 GCA_049599135.1 Salibacteraceae bacterium | reverse complement strand
TTGTGCCTAGTGGCGGTGGGCAATGGGCCGTTCAGGGACCTATAATTGTTCAAGCGGCACAGCAAATAGGAGTGAGCCTACCTAAAAGCATTATGGCTTTGGCTTACGGAGACCAAGTAACCAACATGTTACAACCCTTTTGGGCTTTACCACTTTTGGGCATCACAGGCTTGAAAGCGAAAGAAATTTTACCCTACACTTTGCTTTTGTTCGTTTTGGGGAGCTTAATCTTTGTCTTGGGCTTGTTGATTTTTTAGATAACTAATTAGCTTTATTTACTTTTACTTATTGATAAACCTGCAAACATGAAGCTAATAAAAGCGATTCTTTTTTTCTCATTGTTCTTTGCTTCACATTTTATCAAGGCTCAAACTCCATTAGGCCAATATGAGGTGTATAAAATTATGCAGTTTTATAACCCGGCATATGCAGGTGTAAAAGCAGATATGAATTTCGTTTTTCAGTCGGAGTATTATTCCGTCGATAATTACATCTTACATTTTCAAGCAGATGGTCGTTTAGGGTTATTTGACTCGATTAAAAATTTAAACCCTTCGTTAGGTATTTTATACAGAAACGATGAATTGGGGCTAGTAAATAAAATTCATTTTGGAATAAGCGTAAGTAACACCTTTGAGGTAAAGGGGGGGCATAAACTTTCTGCAGGTATACGCTATGATTACATCAATACTAAAATTGATAAAGACGACTTTGTTACACCTGTAGGCTTTTCAATAGGTGATCCAACAATTAACGAAACAAAAACTTCAGGAAATTCACATGTGGGTGGTGTTGGACTATATTTTGAGTCAAAAAAGAAATTGCTTAATGGGAGTTTATCTTTCGATTATCGTGGAATTTTTAATAGTGATTTAGGGCCTGGTCAAAATATTCTATCCGAAAGTCAGGTTGTTTATTATAATGCCTCGGTTGGTACCCAATTAAAAGTTGGACAGTTTTATTTTTTACCCACATTATTTACACGATTCGAACATGAAGATTTCGAAATATTAGGGTCGGCCAAATTGTTTTTTAAAGAGTTGATTTATTTAGGAGGTGGATACATATATAAACATAAATATAGGTATGCGCCAATTGGAGAATTTCGTTTAAATGAGCAGTATATGCTTATGGCAGGCGGTCGATTTAAAATGAAAAAAGTTGGAACTTTTGAGCTTGGAGTTGCTAGTTATTTTCCAAAAGCAAATCCAGTTTTTGAAAACGGATTTCAGGTTTACTTAAATTATTTTCTTCTTCGTAAAAACTCAAATCAAGTTCCGAATTTGAACTGAGTAAGGTTGGTTTTTATAATTCATAACCAACTGTAAACCCACAATGAGTGCCATTTATTTGATTTAAGTGATAGCTAAAATGGTAATACCTGCCATAACCAAAATGGGTTAGTAAAATGAAATGTTTGCCTATATGAGTACCAATAGATAGTTGACCCCATTGATTGTATTGGATGGGGAGTGATATTGGTGCGCCAAAAGCGCAATTTGGATCATTGGGTTTGTTCAAGCATTTTTCAGCTTCCTCTATATTTTCTTTACTCATTCCAAAAGTGCAATCGAAATAGCCTTGGTAAGTTAATTCAGCAATAAACCATTTCTTTTCAAAGCCAATGCCTAGGTTTCCTTTAAAACTCCAAAATTTTTTAACGTTATTTGTTGATGCCCCCACTCCGCCGATCGCATACAAGCCATTTGACTGGGTTAAAAATTTACGAGAATAGTTAAGGGTAGGTAAAAGCCCCATTTGAAAGTTTGAATTATGCAAACCAAAAAAGTCAATATCAATATGAATTCGGTTGAGGTTTCTTATTTTCTCCAGAGACAATGAATCTGATTGTCCATACATTGAAAAAGAACAAATAATCAATAGAGATATAGAAATTGATTTAATCAATATTAAAATGATTTACCAAATGCTACATCAAACAGAGGGAATGTGACCAAAGAAATGTACTGCCATTGGAATGTGTTCTTATATGATGGCCACCTTTCAAATACCATTGTTGCCTCTGCTTGCAAGAACCAGTTGTTTTTGAAAGAATGACGGTATGTTAACCCTATGTTCAGATTATTATCATAAGGAAGTATAGGTACTGGTCCATAAAGTGCATCAGAATTAGGATTGTTTTTATAATCTTCACGTTCTTCTTTAGTTTTTAATGTAGGGTCCCAACTAATTAAATGAGTTAACCCTATGAATGCAGTTACTCGATTTTTATTTCCATACCCAAACCCAATATAAGTTGGAACAACGTTGATATAATGAGAAATAGATGTGCCAAATCCCCCCTCAAAGCCTAGACCTAGAGACCCAAAGATGAAAAGTGGTTTGCTTTTTAAAAGAGGAACTTGCCTTTCGTAGTTTATTGCCGTGCCATAGGTCTTAAAACCAAGTGAAACATAAACCGAGTGCTTTGGCCATTCAACTTCAGTTGAATCTTGAGCAAACCCGTTAAGGCTTATGACTAATAATAATACAGATAGAAGTTTCAAGATTTATTCACATTAGTTAATAGCTTTCTAAATTAAAGAAAACTTAAGTCAAATTCTTAGTTTTAACTAGAGTTAGTTTAGGTTGATATCATTATTTCTTTGTCAGAGCTTAACATTTTTATCCTTTATTTTAGGAATATTAGCAAACAATAAAACTCAAACCTTTCAGTTTTACCAATTCAAACTAATAACTAAAATCATGAGAAAAAATTCAAGGTTATTCCCAATTCTATTGTTCGTATTAGTTGGTTTTGGACTATCGGCACAAAACCAAGTAAAAACGGCCTTCATTCAAGAAAATTTATGGTACCAAAACCCAGGAGCAATTAATTCTGATGGCGGATTCAATGCAAATATTTTATACAGTTATGAGCCTTCTTTTTTTGAAAAGAGAACGAGTTTGTATAGTTCTGAACGATACTCGGTAAGTAGAGTTGTAGTAGGGTTAGATTATGAGCTACCTGTGTTTAAAGAGTTGAAATTATTAAATCCTATTATTGGAATATCCGGCAATTTTTTAGCTCCTAATGGTGGAGTAATCAGCAATTTTAATTCGTACCCGAACGGGGGCAACGAAACGTATTCTGAGTTGGGAATTAACTTAGCAAACAAATTCGTAATTAATGATAAGCAGTTTTTTAGTATCGGAGGGTATTATCGAAATGCTCAATATGAAGTAGATGCAAGTCATCAAGATTATATGGATGAAGAAGGTGGAATTATTCCACCTTGGGGTGGAATTCCTGTTAGAAAAAATATATTGACTCATGTAGTAGGTTTCGGGGCTAATTATTATAACGAAATAAATGAAATTCAGGCAGGTATAAGTGTTGATAATAGCCCAATGAATATGAGAACAATATTTAAACCAGGCTTGCCCACGGAAGCCAATCCTAGTTATTTTGAAAATAGATGGTCAATTAATTTTCATTACAACATGAAAATTCCACTAAATAAAAACCTTTCGATAGCCCCAGGATTTAATTCGCGAATAGATTATATGTTTTTGAATGTTGATGTTGCGCTAAAATTATATTTAAAAGATAAGTACTATGTTGGAGCTGTTTTTCATGGACATGGTGGTTATTTTAGTGCTGTGGCTGGTGTTGAATTTGATCGTTTAGATTTTGGAGTCTCCTATGGAACCGGATTAAATAAAACAGGAGGGATTTACAATTCAAATATCCCAAGTGTAAATGCATTCTTAAAATGGAAAATTCTGAAATAGGTATCCAGAGTCTTTTTAGTGAAAAAGAAAGAATTACAGAGTATTTGTTATCCAATTCTTGATTTGAGATAGTCTTATTAATCTAACTACTGATATTCAGTAAGTTAAAAATAACAGTTACCTAATTTTAAATCCTACTTTTGCAGCCAATTTTATAAGCTATGCAAGCAATTAGAAATGTGGCAATTATTGCTCACGTTGACCACGGAAAAACGACATTGGTAGATAAGATTCTTCACCACTGTGAGTTATTCCGCGAACATGAAGAAACCGGAGACCTTATTCTTGATAATAACGATCAAGAGAGAGAACGTGGAATTACCATTTTCTCAAAGAACGTTTCTGTATCATACAAAGACACTAAGATTAACATTATTGATACTCCTGGTCACGCCGATTTTGGTGGTGAAGTTGAGCGTGTATTAAATATGGCTGATGGTGTATTGTTGTTGGTAGATGCCTTTGAAGGTCCAATGCCACAAACTAGATACGTATTATCTAAAGCGTTAGAATTAGGTTTAAGGCCAATAGTTGTTATCAATAAAGTGGATAAGCCAAACTGTAGACCTGAAGAGGTACATGAAATGGTTTTCGATTTAATGTTCAATCTTGACGCTACTGAAGAGCAATTGGATTTTGCCAGTGTTTATGGTTCCGCAAAAGACGAATGGATGAGTTATGATCCAGAAGTGAAAACGGATAACATTGAGCCTTTATTAGATATGATATTGGACAAGGTTCCTGTTCCTGTTTTCCCTGAAGGAAGTCTTCAAATGCAAATTACTACCATTGATTATTCTTCTTACGTAGGAAGAATTGCAATTGGTCGTTTGAGCAGAGGTACAATTAGAGAAAACATGCCAGTAAGTCTTGTAAAAAGAGACGGTAAAATCATAAAATCACGAACAAAAGAATTATTCACGTTTGACGGGTTAGCTCGTAAAAAGGTGGAAGAAGTTCAAACAGGTGACTTATGTGCATTGACAGGAATTCCTGAATTTGAAATTGGTGATACCATTGCCGATTTTGAAGCTCCTGAAGGAATGAAACCAATGACCATTGATGAGCCTACAATGAGTATGTTGTTTACCATTAACAATTCACCATTTTTTGGTAAAGAAGGTGATTTTGTTACTTCTAGACACATTCGTGAAAGACTTGAAAAAGAGACGGAAAAGAATCTTGCAATGAAAATTGAAGACACAGCTTCTCCTGATCAAATATTAGTTTACGGACGTGGTATCATGCACTTGAGTGTATTGATTGAAACTATGCGTCGTGAAGGTTACGAACTACAAGTGGGTCAGCCACAGGTTATCATTAAACAAATTGACGGAGTTAAATCTGAGCCAATGGAGTTAATGACAATTGATGTACCTGACGAAAGTGCTGGTAAAGTAATTGAGTTGGTGAATCAGCGTAAAGGCGAAATGGTAATTATGGAACCTAAAGGCGATTTAGTTCACCTTGAGTTCAATATTCCTTCTCGTGGAATCATTGGTTTAAGAACTAATATTTTGAACGTTTCTGCAGGTGAAGCTATTATGGCTCACCGTTTTACAGGTTACGAACCGTGGAAAGGAGATATTCCTACACGTAAAAACGGTACACTTATCGCCTTAGAAACTGGAACAACAATTCCTTTTGCATTGGATAAATTACAAGATAGAGGTACTTATTTCGTTCCTCCTGGTGTTGAAATTTACGAGGGCCAAATATTAGGTGAGCACATTAGAGCTAGCGATTTAGTAATTAACGTTACTAAAACTAAAAAGCTTACAAACATGCGTACTCAAAGTACTGATGATAAAGTAAGATTAGCTCCTCCAACTGTATTTTCTTTAGAAGAGTCTTTAGAGTACATTCAAAAAGATGAGTACGTTGAGGTTACACCAAAATCAATTCGATTGAGAAAAATCAAATTGAAAGAACACGAAAGAAGAAAAAAGGATTAATCTAATTCTTGAAAATAAAAAGGGGCTTTTAGCCCCTTTTTTTATGTGGTGTTGTAGCTTATGTAGGAAAGTTGTCAGTCTGAGTGAATTCATTGTCCCAATAGCCATCGGTACACTGAAATCACTCAAGGTGACAAACCTTTATTATAACCCACGTTTTTCTACAACACCAAGTTTTTTATGCGGTTTAGTTAAGATTTTTTCGAGTAAAGTTGGCTAATTTCTAACTGAAGAATAATTCCTTTTGGGCTCTAATAAACCCAAGGAATAATTTTGTATTTTACTTTACTGGTGTATTTGTTCCAGAGGTCACCGTATTTGTCAGCGCATATTTTATCATCGTCCATTTGTCTTGGGAACAATAAGGCTACATAATACACAGGATATAACCAAGGCCAAATAGCCATAGGGAAACCAACAGCTAATGCAATTCCAGTTCCCATTAGTATCTCACCCAAATAATTTACGTGTCGGCTAACGCCCCAAAACCCATTTACCAACAAGGTTTTGTTTCCGTCGGTTATACTTTCGGGTTGAATACCTAAAAACGATTTATTTGGATTTCGTTTAAAAAAGAATTTTTGCATGTTCGCACCTCGAGCCAATGACCAGCCTGTAAAAAAAACTACGGCCGCCAAAACCAATTGCCAATTCTCTATTCCCGGGTTGGGTTTATCCGCTGCATACCATAGTGCAACAGTATAGAAATAGGGGTAGAATGTTAAACAGCCCCAACCCAATTTGTAACCCACACGTTCGGCAAAAATGTCATAGGTGTAAACGTGTACATGCTCAAACGTAAAGTAGTCAAAAATGAAATAAGTGATGAGTCCAGCACAGAGCAGAACTCCGTAATTAGCTTCTTCACCAAAAGTGATAAAGTGGTAAGAAGTAAAACTCAACACATTTAAAAATAGCATGGTTGCACCAACCATATACAACCACATTTTATGATCAACCAGTCCGTCTTTCCATTGAGGGTTCCAAAGTCTTCCTAAAAACAAATCAGCTAAAAATGGTTTTCCTGTAGACGGTTTACCTATAACCATAACAAAGGAATAAATCAACCCTAAAGTGCATGCTCCAGCTAAACCCTCCCAGCGGACTTCATACAACCAGCCATAAGATACGATTTCCAGTTTTCCTAGGGCGTACCAAATAAGCGCGGTTGCAATGGCTACCCATTTTCCGTTAATTCGATATTGTAAAAGTTTGCCGGTAACTTCATGAGTAACGTATCCGTCAATTTTTTTAGTGGGTATTATTATATGTAAAACCGTAATAACAAAATAAATAACTGCTGGGGCTAAGAAGCCTAAAATTGAATTTGTCATGATAAATCTTTTGTGTTTTTGTCCATGATTGAAATTGCCATTTTTCGTGGTAAAATTCTGCCCAATAAAGTTCTGAAAAACTGGTTAGCAAACCCAGGTACCACCACTGGACCATTTGATATGTTGTTCAATGTAATTCTTGCAACTTCTGATGCGTCAAGAGTCCCCGGAGCTTCTTTTGTATCCTTGGCATTGGCATAGCCAGGAGTGCGAATGGCTCCAGCGCATGATGCAACTACATCTATTCCTAGTGGTTTTAATTCACTCCAAAGTCCTTCGGCTAAAATTGTATTAAATGCCTTTGAAGCAGCATAAGAAGCAATCTTAGGACTTCCTTGTGTTCCAGACAATGACGACATTAAAACAATGCCACCAGATTTTCTTTTTTGCATTCTATTTGTGGCCCATTTGCTAAAAAATAAAGGACCTTTTACATTGACATCCACCACTTTATTTAAGTCATTCCAGTTGACGTCAGTGAAGTAATTTATGGGAGCATAAGCAGCATTGTAAACTAACAAGCCAACATCTTCCTTAAGCTCATTTAGTTTTTTTTCTAATTCAGTAATATCAGAGAGGTCAGCAACTATGGGAATCGTTTTTACACCGTAGGTCTTTTCAATTTTGTCAGAAACATCATTCAGTTCCGCTTGTCGTCTTGCAACTAATATCACATTGATGCTTCGCCTGGCAATATCTGCGGCAAAAGCAGCACCTAAACCTTCGGAGGCTCCGGCAACAATTGCCCAAGGGCCATATTTCGTTTTATAGTCCGTCAATTATTTCTAAAAAGAACCTCTCAAACTTAGCCCAAATTATTGATAAAGACATTAACTTTCGGCTTGAGTAAATTGAAAGAATATGAGCGAGTTTAAGAACAAGACGGTATTTATTACCGGATCGACAAGGGGGATTGGAAAAGCGATAGGTTTAAGGTTGGCTAGAGAAGGAGCAAATATTGTTGTTACTGGCAAGTCGTCGGTGCCAAATCCGAAGCTAGCAGGAACTATTCATAGCTCAGCACAAGAAATGATTGACGCTGGAGGCAACGCCATTGCATTAGAATTGGATGTTCGTGAAGAAGGTTCCGTTGTGCATGCCATAAATGAAGCGGCTAAAGTTTTTGGAGGGATTGATATTTTGGTAAATAATGCTTCAGCAATCAATTTATCAGGTACCGAACAACTACCTATGAAACGCTTTGATTTAATGCATCAGGTAAATGTTAGAGGTACTTACATGACCAGCAAGTATGCTATTCCTCACTTAAAGGGAAGTGAAAATCCACACATATTAAATTTGAGTCCACCTTTAAATTTTCAAGCACATTGGTTTTCTCCTCATTTGGGATATTCTATGGCTAAATACGGAATGAGTCTTTGTGTGCTTGGTATGGCAGATGAATTAAAGAAATACGACATTGCTGTAAATGCTTTATGGCCCAAAACTACAATTGCTACTGCCGCTGTTCAAAATTTATTAGGTGGCGACGAGGTAGTTAGACGTTCTCGAATACCAGATATCGTTGCTGATTCTGCCTACTATATTTTTAAAAGAAAAAGTACAGAAGCTACGGGCAACTTTTATATAGATGAAGAAGTTATGGCCGAAGAAGGATTTACAGATTTGTCTGCTTATAGTGTAGAGCCTGGGCAAGATTTATTCCCCGATTTCTTTTTGTAACCAGCAGATCTAGCCTATTTTATTCCCATTCTATTTCAGGCATCCATCCGGGAGTATAATTTGCGCCTGCAGATTGTAGACTTTTTTCAATGTCTGCAATTTGATTTTTGAGATTTTTAAGTTCGTCCATTACAAACTTCAACTCATCCTGCGCAATTTTAACTTGTTCTTTTTGAGTTGAGGTTGGGGCAGAGGTGGTTCTCCATAAATAGTAAACTACTGTACCTAAACGATTATTGATACTTGGCGATGTTTCAAACTCTCTTTTCGATAAAGATCTATCCCCATAAAGTTTGATACTAATTTCGTTCAATTGATTTTGTATTTGAGCTAGATCCTCTAAAATTTTCTGATCCGCTTTTGGCGTGTTAATAACTGCTTGTTTTAAATGTTTAACGCGATTATTAAAATCATTATTTACTCGATTTGCCTTACCTAGTTCATTCCTAATTTCAGAAGCTTCCTTTGCAAAGGCTTCAATCGAAGTTCTATCCAATCCCATTTGCTTGTTGATTTCAAGGAACTTAACGTTGAATTGCTGTGGTTCGGTAAGATTTGTGATTTTACCTTGAGCCATTTGAAAAAGAGCTACAGAATAAATTCCAGGAAGAGCCATGCGACCAAAATCATATCCTTGGTAAATGTTTTTAGGGCCTTTTGACTTTAAACTCACTGGTGATTGAGATTCGTATCGTAAATCCCAAACCATTTTATTTATTCCAGCCTTTGCTCCCGTTTTTAATCGTCTTACTACTTGCCCTTGATTATCCATTATTTCAAAGAAATAATAAGGCTTTTCTTCAGAGTCTTCGGCTCTTAATTCGTCAAAGGTAGGATAGGGGATATCCGAATTATTTTTAGCTAATTCTTTCTCTTTTTCTTTCCTTTCCTTTTTTAGTGTTTTTGGAGATTCATTTACATAGAAAATAAACTCAGCTCCAATTTTCGGGTTAGGTGTATTAAAGTAAGATTCACCTTGAAATGTTTTCCCACGTCGTCCCAATTTCGAGCTTTCCAAATACATTTCAGCGTCTTTAATAGGAAATATTTTAGCCGATTCATTCTCCAATACTTCTTCAGAAATTTCTCTTAATGCACTGTAATTGTCTAAAACATAAAAGCCTCTTCCAAAGGTGGCTAACACCAAATCATTTTCACGTTTTTGAATTTCCATGTCTCGAACGGCTACAGTTGGAATTCCAGATTTAAGTTGAGTCCACTTAGCACCACCATCAACCGTTACAAAAACGCCAAATTCGGTACCAGCAAATAATAGATTTGGATTCACATGGTCTTCTGCAATACAATATACAGACCCCCTTTCAGGTAAGTTTCCGATTATAGAAGTCCAAGATGCTCCTTTGTCTCTTGAACGGTAAACGTAAGGTTTAAAGTCGCCATTTTTGTGATTATTAAAAACAGCATAAGCTGTGTTTTCGCTATGCTGAGAGGCCAACAACATGTTTACATAGGTCTTTGAAGGAACTCCAGAAACTGATTCAATTTTCTTCCATGTAGTTCCTGCATCAGGTGAAACATGAATTAACCCATCGTCGGTACCAACGTACAATAAGTTTTCTTGCTTAGGAGATTCAGACAAGGCAACAATGTTACCATAAATGGTAGTCGACTTATTTTTAGCTACCGCATCAACGCTCCAAACTTTACCCATAACAGGTAAAGAATTTCTATCAATTTGACGCGTTAAATCGTCGCTAATTGTTGTCCATGTATTTCCTTGGTCATCCGACTTAAATACTTTGTTTGCTGCAAAATACAAGCGTTTGTTGTTATGAGGTGAGATAATCAATGGAGCATCCCAATTCCAACGAAATGCTGCTTCGTCTTTATTAGGTTGAGGTTTAATGTCTACAGTTTCTCCAGATGCCTTGTCATAACGAACTAGATACCCGTACTGACTTTGAGCATAAACTATGTTAGGGTCAAGTGGGTCAATTGCTGATTCAAAGCCATCACCGCCTTTGGTAACAAACCAATCAGAGTTTACGATACCGCGTTTATCATTCGTTTTTGAAGGGCCCATCAACGAAAAATTATCTTGTGTTCCTCCGGCAATGTTGTAAAATGGTTCAGCATTATCCAAAGCCACTTTATAAAACTGCGTAATAGGTAAATTCGGTTTGAATTGCCAGGTTGAAGCAGCATCATACGATTCGTAAATTCCGCCATCGCAACCCATCAGGTAATGGTTTTTGTTATTTGGATCAATCCACATGCAGTGGTTATCTACGTGCTTACTTTTTTCGCCAAGTGGCTTCCATGTAGTTCCACCGTCATTAGAAACTTGAGCCCAAGTATCCATACTGTAAATTCTTCCTTCAACAATAGGGTCACAAACCAATTCTACGTAATAATTACCGCTAGAAGCATACTTGTTTACTTTTTTCCAACTAGCTCCGCGATCTACTGAACGATAAATACCTTGTGTTTTGGCAGTAGATTCAACCATGGCGTATAGCACATCTGGGTTTTGAGGCTCAATGGCTAAAGCAATTCTACCAACATCACCTTTAGGTAGTCCATTTCCGAGTTTGTTAAAAGTTTTTCCACCGTCGGTAGATTTATAAATAGCCGATTCTGGGCCGCCGCTTATGTATGTAAATACGTGCCTTCTTCTTTGATGAGCAGTTGCGTAAATAACATCTGGATTTCTTGGGTCAAAATGAATTTCATTGAATCCCGTATGCTCACTTACTTCTAAAACGTTATTCCAGGTTTCTCCTCCATCTTCGGTAAGGTAAATGCCTCTTTCACCACCAGCACTCCAAAGTGGGCCATAAGAAGCTACAAATACTCTATTAGAATTTCTAGGATCTACTTTAATCATTCCTATGTGTTCCGAGTTTTCAAGTCCGACTTTTTTCCACGATTTTCCGCCGTCCATTGATTTGTAGAGTCCATCACCATAGGCTACAGACCGCTGATTGTTGTTTTCACCAGTACCTACCCAAATAGTATGTGGGTTATTGGGATCAATTGTGATGCAACCAATAGAGTAGGAGCCCTGTCCGTCAAAAATAGGTTCGTAGGTAGTACCCCAGTTTTCAGTTTTCCAAACACCACCTGCCGCAGAAGCAACGTAATAAGTACCTGGTATTTTCTCATTTATAGCAATATCCGCAACTCGACCTGAAGTTAGAGCCGGACCAACTGCTCTGAAACTAAAAGTTGAAAGCGCTCCGCTGTTAAGTTTTGAATCGTCTTTTTTCTCAGAATCGTCTTTTTCTTTAGCAGAAAATGAATTAAAACTTAAAGCAATGGATAGTACTAGGATAAAATACTTTTTCATGGGAATCATTTTATTTAAGAGAATCGAAAGTAAAAAAAGGTTTTAAGTCAGGATAAATACATTGTGATGGTTGGGTTTAATAAATAATAAGTAAAAGCTATATCAATCTGATTCATACCGAATAAACAGTTCATTTTGCAATTAAATAGAATTGCTATTTATCGTTTACTCATCAATCTTCATGATGTATGCATCAGGTTGTAGATTCCTGATTTGCGGAAGAATTGCCTGAGCTTCTTCTGGGCTTTTATATGGTCCTACGTAAACTTTGTACATTTCATTTCCTCCAGGAAAATATTTTGGGATCCAATAAATTCCAGCATCATAACCAAGTGCTTCAAGCGCACTGTAATTCATGTTTGCCAAAGGTTTTTTATTGTTCGCACTAAACGCTACAATCCAGCAAGGAATTTCAAAATCACCTTTCTTTTTAATTGCACTACTTAAGGCCTTTTTAGCGTTTTCATCTTGGGCCTTGTCTGATGTGCCTTCGTTGTTATTTTCTACAGCAGGTTCTATTGAATTATCTTCAGATAAAGTGGTTTCTCTTAGATCTTCTTCACCATTTGATTCTTCCGAATTAATACCGTCAGATGAAGTATTGCCTTCACTTGAGTCACCTTCTTCAACAGCGCCAGCTTGCGCATCTCCTTCTTCGGAAGAATTATTTTCATCGATTGAGGATGACATTTCAGTGTTGTCTTTTTCTTTTCCTTCGGAACCTAAAATATTAGTAATTACCAGATACCCCAGTGCTGCTATGCCGATTAAAAAGAGAATTGCCACTAAGATTCCAATTAGCTTACTTTTTTTAGAAGTTTTTTCACCTGTTTTTTTGTTTGTCACAATTGGTGTTGGGGTATCTTTTTGGGCACCTTTACTTTCTGTTTCAAGAGCAGGTTCAATTTTTCGTTGTGGTTCAACCACGGGCGATGTTAATGGGTCATTAGTAGGTTTTGGAGTTGGTGGAGGAGTGGTCTCTGGTGTAACTGCTTCCACTTTTTTTACAGGAACGACCTTCTTTGGGGCACTAGCAGGTTTTGATGTTGCTTTTTTTCTAAATGCGGGATCTCTGTCTCTTCCTGATGTTGCCATAACCGTAAAATTTAATTCATTGCAAATTAGGACAATTTATAAAAACTGGCAATGCTTAATCAACGACTATTCGACCTTTCCATATGCTTTTGGAAGAAAATGTGGATAAAGAAAGATACAAGAGGTAAAACGGGTAACAAATAAAGGAAATTAGAAAGTCTATTCCGTTTAAAGTGAGACCAATTAATCGGTAATATTTTTTTAAAAATAGATAATCACTGATGAACTTAAGTAATATTAAAGTTGAAGCATATTCTATTTTTAGGACTAAAGCTATGAGGATGGAAATATTTGCCGCAAATGCCAATACTGAAACAATTTGGTAAATTGGGTCATTGACTTTAGTGTTTTTTGATAACCAGCGTTTACGTTGTTCAATAAATTCATTGAAACTTGTTGATGAATCTGATTTAGAGAGTACTTCGGAATTGATTATACATGAGATAATCTTTTTGTTTTTTAATGCGGTTTGAAGTAAGAATATATCATCGCCAGAAGATAAACTGGGCTGTATTACATCAAATTCGGAAAGCTTAATGCTATAAGCTAAGTTGGCACCGGAACAAAGTATAGGATAGTTATGTTTTGACATAGCGAGCCCAACAGCTTGTAGTGAGGCATAATCAAACGAATCAAATTTTGAAATGACACTGCTCTTTGGAGTAACATGAACTGGTAGAATTAAAAACTCTGTATTATTTGATTGAAAATGTTGGAATATGCTTTTTAGCCAATTATTACCGAAAGAACAATCAGCATCTGATTGTACAACGTAATTTCCCTGAGCGTTTTGTTGCCCCAATTTAATTGCTTTCTTTTTTCCACCAATAACTGACAGGTGTAATAGAGTGACAGAAATGGAAGGTTCGTTTTGCTTAAATTCTTCAATTATCTTACATCCCTTATCGGTAGAATGGTCATTTACAAATAGGACTTCGAAGTGATTATGATTAAGGTTTTGTTTGGTTAATGAGATAAGTAATTTTGAAAGGTTTTTTTCCTCATTTCTAAAGGGAATTATCACCGAAAGGAATACAGTTTTGTTGTTCTGTTTATCAGTCGAATGATGTGGTTTTTTTTCAAGCCCCTCTCTGAGCCAAAAAATATAGATACAGTAAATTATAATTATGGAGATGATTAGAATCAAGAATTTGAACGTTTAAAGATTCTGCTTTGTAATATGAATAGGCTTCCGAGTATAGCTGGAACAACCAAATTAATTGTCCAGAGCATAAACGTAGCGCTTAAAATGCCAATGGTATTGTCTGAAGCAGTGCCAATTACAGTCAAGGCTACGGCCTCTCTAATTCCCAGTTCCGCTAATGCGATGCTAGGTATTATGGTCATAATAAAAAAGGTTATGGGAATCAGAGTTATCCCTTGACTTATGGATAATTCTACCCCAAAAGCATGAAGGATTAAATACAATTGTAAAGAATAAACAGAGTAACGCAAAATACTTATGGTTAATATCTTTAACAGTTCGTATACACTGTATCTGTTAAAGAAGCTCACGTATTTCTTTACTTTTCTAAGTGCTTTTAATTTTCTAAGCAGGGATATAAGGCTCGGGGTACTCACAAAAAGAATTATGAGTGTCGATATCATCACAATTAGTAATGCGAGTAAATAATTGTCAATCCAACTATTTCCAGTATGCTTATACTCATTTAAGTAAAAAAGGTAAATTGATATTGATCCGAAAATGAGCGTAGAAGTTAATTGACCAATGCTACTAATGAGCGTTGAGAAAACGGCCTGTATACGATTGTTATGGTGTACGAATAGAACTCGACCTGCATATTCTCCAATTCTATTTGGCGTAAAAATACTAACGGTAACACCCGCTAAGATTGCCTTGTAAGAGCGTATCCAATTTATTTTTTGAATTTTAGAAATAAGAATTTGCCATTTAAAACTTTCGAGTAACCAATTTATGGGCATTAAACAAAGGCATACGATAATGAACTTTTGACTTTGATTGTCATTCATTGTAGTTTCTAAGAACGATAAGATATCATTTATGTTTTGATTGTTAGAAACCTTGTACCAAAGTCCAAAGAACAATAGAAGAATAACCCCAATTTTGATGGCGTAAGATATTTGCTTTTTATTTTTCAATTCAATCTTATAAAGGTTCAACAAACTTACTCAAGAAGCAATGGATAAAATAATTTTAGGAATGGATCCTGGTACTTCCATTATGGGCTACGGTTTAATCCATGTTAAGGGTAAAAAGCTTGAATTGTTGGACTTTGGAATTATTGATCTGAAAAAATGCCCTGAACATTCTGATAAATTGAAACGAATTTTTGAGAGGACACTTGAAATAATCGATGAATATAACCCCGATGAGTTTGCTTGTGAAGCTCCGTTTTACGGTAAAAATGTCCAGTCTATGCTCAAGCTAGGTAGGGCACAAGGTGTTTCTATGGCGGCAGCTCTTTACAGAAATTTGCCAATTATGGAATACTCTCCAAGGAAAATTAAGCAATCAGTTACCGGAAATGGAAATGCAAGTAAAGAACAGGTAGCAGCAATGCTAAAAAGCTTATTGAAAATTAAAGAAATGCCAAAGCATTTGGATGCAACGGATGGTTTAGCAGCGGCAGTTTGCCATTATTTTCAGGGTGGGGGAGAGACCGGAAAGAAAAAATATGGAAGCTGGAAGTCCTTTGTTTCCAATAACCCCGGCAAAGTAACTTAGGTTATAGATTGGCTTTTATTCTTTTAGCTATGCCTTCTAAATCTTCTGAATTCATTGTCAGTTTGGGTTTTGAGAAATTCATATCATCCATTTTACTGATGGGAAGTAAATGAACATGAGCATGAGGCACTTCCAATCCTATTACGGTTACCCCAATTCTTTTGCATGGTATTGCTTTTTTAATCGCTGGTGCAATGCTTTTAGCAAATGACATTAGTTCATTGTAGGTGTCGTCATCTAGGTCAAATAGCTGATCTACCTCCTTTTTTGGGATAACGAGTACGTGGCCTTCAACTAGAGGAAACACGTCTAAGAAAGCTAAACAATTATCAGTTTCTGCTATTTTATGGCAAGGTATTTCACCTGCAATTATTTTAGAAAAAATACTTGACATTACCTTGATATTTCGAGTATTTCAAATTTCATTAGTGCTACTGGTGTTTGAATTTCAGCTACGTCACCTACTTTTTTACCCAATAAACCTTGTCCAATAGGTGATTCCACGCTAATCTTTCCTGCCTTTAAGTCTTGTTCATTTTCGGCGACTAGAGTGTAGGTAAATTTCATTTTATTCGCCTGGTTCATCAGAGAAACTTTTGAAAGGATAAGAACCTTTGAAGCATCTAACTGACTAGCATCAATAACTCGAGCATTACTAAGCAGATTTTTAAGCTTAGAAATTTTCAATTCCAATAAACCTTGAGCTTCTTTGGCAGCATCGTATTCAGCATTTTCTGAGAGGTCTCCCTTATCTCTTGCTTCACCAATTTGCTGCGATATTGAAGGACGCTCTACATTTTCAAGATGAGCTATTTCATCTCGTATGTTCTGAATTCCTTCTTCGGTATAATATGTAGCCTTACTCATTGTGTATTATGTATAGTGAATAAAATACAAAAGTCCCTCACATTGTGAAGGACTCTTCTATTTAATATGTCAAATGTAATGTTTTAGAGATTTAATCTCAAACCAACAGTGTGATTTCCTGCAAAAGGATTAGTTGTTTTATAATTATAGTCTAAAGCAACTGTTGTTCCCCCTTTGCCCAATGGATATTCAATAGTAGCTCCAAAAGTTGGTCCAGTAAACACAGTTGATCTAGTTTCTTCTTTCCAAATTCCTTGTTCGTATGCATAACCAGCACGAATCATAAATCGTTCTTTCCAAGCATATTCAGCTCCAACGTTTATTTGGTCTTTTCCAAATGATTTAGAAACAAAAGTACCGGCCCCTGTAATTCTGTGATCCGTTATTGAGGTTTTTCCAGTAGTATCTGTATTAGCACCTACATAGAAATCATAACTAACACCTATTTGAAGCTCAGCAGGTAATTCAAATGCTTCAGAGCGAGATTGAAGAGTAAACTCTTTATCATCATATTCAGTTTTAACTGCAAGTCCGTCACCAGAATATTTCATTTTGGGTCCTACATTTCTAAGCGCGATACCAAATTTAAGATTGTCATCTTTACCTGTAATGTAACGAATACCTACATCAAAAGCGATTCCTTGTGCTTTAACATCTGCAATAGATTCAGAGATGATTTTCACTGCTAGTCCCCCATAAATACTATTTGAAAAAGTTCGGGCGTAGGCTAGATTCACTGTAAGAAAAGAGGGAGAGTAAACCCCAATCCCACCTTCTGGTGTATTTTCAGTAGTAATATCAATTTCACCAAAAGCCATGTTCGTAATCGCCAAACCAATAACGTTTGATTCGCCTACTCTTTGTGAAAGACCAAAAGAATTTATGTTAGCCGCTCCTCCCATAAAAGCAGAGTATGCATAGACAATTTCTGTTTTTGGTGTGAATGCAAGTCCTGAGATATTAGAACCTAACGATTCTATACCTCTCACAGATACTGAATTTGCTCCAGCCCAACCCCCAGTTCTAGCCCAAGGGTTTAGTGTAAGCTCATTTGCTCCGTTTTGACCGATTCTATCCTTGTTTCCAGCAAACCCATCAATTGTAATTGTTGAGATTAGTGCAGATAACAAAACGCTTGTAAGTAAATTTATTTTCATAGTATATAATTCCCTAGTTAAGCTAATATTCAATTTTAGAAGTTATCCAATGATATTGGTCTCATAACTCCCATCCATTTAAGAACAGTTTCTCCAATTCCTGGTGCTTCTACATGAATAATGTAAACACCAGAAGATACAGGAACATTATCCTGATTTTTAAGATCCCATTCTAAATAGGTAATAGTATCATCATCCTTATCAAGAACTCTAACTAATGTACCGTTTACAGTATAGAATCTTAGTGTACAAGTTTTAGGAAGGTTAATAATTCTAACTCGATTATCAATCTTATCCGTTTCATAACTAGAGTACGCATAATATGGATTAGGTACCACTCTAATTTCACCTAGTAAATCTTCAGCAACTGACTTGTTGTTAAATGAAGGAGCAAGGTCAGTAGTCGTGAAATTGTATAATGGACGTCCACCATTAACACTCTTCATAAGAACATTAGTAGAATCATTAGCTCCAAAAGCAGGATTGCGATAACTTGGTATCCAATTAGTGTTTGCAGCTGTGAAATGCATACCAGTGTAAAAAATGGAATCTTCGTCTGCAGAAATCACATGTTTTACTGGGCCAGCATTCACATAATATTCTTGACCTACCACAAGATCGTCACCAAAACTTACATAGTCAGATCCAGTACCATAATTACGGTAAGGCTGATCCATTCTAATTTTAACGGTAACATCTGTAGCTAAAAATTCTGAATTTAAAGCTAGAGTAGGGAATATTACGTACATAGCAGACCTAAAAACTGAATTAGCTTTTTGAATCAGAGGCAAATCCGATCCACCGAATTGAATATTAGGTAAATAACCTTGAACATCCTTCATTTGGTTATACATAAATGCTCCATTGTCATATGCAGGCATTCTATATTCAGGTGAATTTTGATCATGTTCAAAATTATGAGGAATGTTTATTACTTGATTTGGATTTTCTTCCATATCGGGGTGATAAACTTCATCTTCTATAATATTGTTTCTAAATACATAAATGTAATGCATACCACCACCTCTCATTTCACCTTGAGGACCTTCTGAAATTAATTCAGATGGATTCCATTTCATGTCTTGTCCATTTTCAGCCCCTAAATAAGAATCCTCACCATAAGCCATGTTTAATCGTTCTCCAGTTTCGAGGTCTATTGCATATCCCGGGAACCAACCCATACCTCTAGGACCTATATAAGCTGCATTATTAGGATCTGTTGAAGCAACAGCTCCGGCAGGGGCGAAATTTCCGTCTTTATCAATAGAAGGAGAATCTCTTAATTGCCCTCTAATTGCATTTCCTTGAGATTCGTGAAGACTATCTCTCATTTCAAACACAGGGCAACGTGTCCATTTAGTTTGATCGTCGGTGATTACAATATCAACACTACTCAAATAATTAAGTTGATTCAAAGAATCCATGTCAAGATCATAAGTTTTATCACCTGTTGTACCATCTGTAGTAGATTTTCTATAGTACATCCAAAGATGATTACGTCTATCTGCTGCGCCTCCTGGATTTTCAAATCGGTACTCCGTTCTTAAGTAGCCAGGTACAGGTCCATTTGGAGTTCTTGCAGCAGCTAATCTAAATGGAGCAACTACACCCCCCGCTTGTTGTTCCCAAATTTGACTATTATCCAGTCCTCTTCCTACTTTATTAAAATTTCCTGGAGTAGCAGAACTTTCTTCTTGAAAATAGTTCCAATCGTCATAAATAGATTCATCAAAGGAAGATAGAGGACTATTTTGAGTAGCTTGAGAACCACTTAGAATCCAGTTCATCCAACTTGTTCCATCAACGTCAGGGACTCCAGATAACCATGCTTTCGAGGAATCTTTAAAGGAATAAGACATAGTGATAATTCCTTGATCTCGTTCTCTATTATCCTCGCTTCCTGGTTTTTTTGATTGAGAAATACTCAAGCTAATTCCCAATTCGAATATTAAGATTTCGGTACCAGCTTCAATAGTGGTGTATGAAAATATGGTATCCTCCAACTGATCACCGGTTATCATCCAACTAGCATCCTTTAAATCACCATTAGAAGCCGAATCCAAGAACCATAGTTGGAAATTCCCTGGTTTAACGTTAATTGGGTCAACTACTTTAATGTTAACAGGGCCAAATCCTTTTAAGTAAGTAAGATTGTCTGCTTTACCATTTTCTAATATTTCATTTATGGTTTCTTCATTAAGTTCCAATTGATTACCACCGTTACCAGCACCTTCAACTCTAGTTACTTCTACGCCGTCGCCATAATCTGAATTAAGAATGGTTCCTCCATTTTGTATCTTAACATTATGTGGGATTGATTTAACTGGCTTTATTGCTCCAGTAGTTCCTTTTCTACTTCCTAAATATGGTTCTTCTTTGGCATTGCCATTATAAGCATATGCTAAAGCCATAAAATAATAAGCCTTATTATTTACGAGTTTATTATCTCCTTCTGCAAAGGCATCTTGAGTAACGCGAATAGAAGTGCTAATACCTTGGTTTGCACCACTAACTTCAAGAACAGGTACGCCAGCTCCATTTAAATCTGGATCTGGGTAATAATTAATAATGTCAGTTACAGAATCTTTAATGTCAAATTGAGCGATTAAAGAAGCCTTAGAAACATCGTTTAGATCATTGGCACCAACTGTGTTATCAACAACTTGATAAATTTTATACCCTTGAAAACGGTAAGTCTTATATTCTTCAGCTTCTGCTTTAGAAAGAGAATCTTCAGGATCAGGAATTAAAGTCGGATCTTGTTCAGTGTAAGCTTCTTTATAATTATTCGAGGTAACTGGATTGTCTAAGAAAAGAACAACTTCGTTTTCTAATTCTGTAATGCTTAAGTTAGGAGCATCAGGACCATTCAACAGTTGGAAACAATTATCGAATAGTGCTTGCGTTTTATCATCAGCACTTCGCATTGCATCTACAGAAGCAAGGTTGTCGCCATTTTGTGCGCGAGCCCAAACAACACCTACTGTAATATTATTTACTGCTCCAGGTTCAAGAGTAAACGGACCTGCACTTTGCATAAAACGTCTATCGCCAACTGCATTACCAGCAGTAACTTCTGTCCATGCTGGTTGTGGAACTCCACCCGTACCCCAACCTAATGGATCGGTATCTCCAGGGAACATATAATCGGCTTCAATAGTTCCACCAGAACCACTATGACCAGTTCCGCCATAAACCATTCTAGAACCATCTCTCCAAATACTTCTTAAGTAGTTATAATATTCAACTCCTCTTACCGGATCTCCCAATGGATCAGATCCTTGTGCATTATTATGGTAAAGGAATTTACGCATTCCAAAACGTTCATTGTCAATAGTACCGTCACCATACCCAATACCAATTCCAGCATAAGGAATACCAGCATTGTTAACTGCATCGTTATATTTGGTAGTCAATGGGTTATCAATACCATCAGCATCCTGAAAAGGCCCTTGAAAAAAGTCAACTCCAATAGCAGGAGGAATAGCTCCATAACCTACTGCACCTCTACAATCCTCATCCGCGTTATCACCATTGTATGCATAACCTAACCCACGTTGAACGTCACAACCAACATAATCATCCTGAGAACAACCTAAATCGGCATCAACCCATTGTCCAAAGTAAGTATCGGCCAATGTAAAAGTAGATCGATTAACTAGCTCATAATTGTAAAAGGTCATGTTATTCACCTCATCATTTGTAGCAAATGCAAAAGCCTGAGCTCTTATTTCCATACCAATTGCTCCTTGACCAGATTCAGTATGAATGTTTCCCATATCGTTAAATACCCACCATAAGTTTTGGTCACCATAAATATTTACAATTTTAGCTTTACAATCTGCAGAGTTATTTAAATCATATGCAGGATAATCACCATCGGCAGGGTTGTAGTCACCGTCATTGTTAATATCTACAAATGGAGCTAAATTGTAATCTTCATTGTAAGGAGCATAATCACGTCCGTGTGCAGGCCATTCATTTAGAAAGCTTGGAGGAGTGTAATCAGGGAAAATTTCAGATTGTTTATTTGTACCATTAGCAGCATCATCTCTTCCCAACTCGTACCAAGAAACAAATTTTTGAACTTCAATTCTAGTTGTTAAAAAATGGTTGTCATACTCTGCACAAGTAGATGCTGAAATTTCTGCATCAACTGTGCTTAAAGGACCTGTCCAAAAGTCAGCACCGCCAGAACGGAATCTTTGAGCAGCTACTTTAAGCTGTCCAGAAACGTCTCGTCCACCAAGCCAAAGAGCACCGGCAAATAGCGCGGTATGCCCCGAACCTTGAGGAATTTCATATTGTGCCGAGGTAAAATCCCACCACATGTCTCCACCCGTTTGAATGAGAGCTCTAGTATTATTAATGTTTAGTTCGTCAGCTGAAGCACTTGGCAAACAGTTAGCTGCCAATTTACCAGAAGGCTTACTTCCGCCACGAGGACCACCTGTAGGCCCCACATGAGCAAAAATTGCCGTAGAAGAAACTAATAAAGTTGTAAATCCGAGTAATAATTTTTTAATCATCATTTTCTTGTCCTTTCTTTCTTTTAAAACGATACTCTTATTCCTATTCTGCTTTGTCTAGGTAGACTATAATTAGTTCCTCTAGCTGTTTTTAAACCGTAAAGCTCCTGAAACGATTGCGTATCATTTTTACCATTAACGTCAGCCGCCCATGTTGGATCATTTAGATAACCATCATCTTCAGGATCACCAGTGTAACGATAAACGCTATTAGTATTCATGTTGTTTAATAGATTTAGAATCTGCAGGTATACAGTACAATCTAAACTTTTGGCTTTGTCTTTTCCTACTTTAACTGTGAAATCTTTATCGAATCTTGCATCCATTCTAAAGCTCCAAGGAAGTCTATTTCCGTTGATACTACCATCTAGTAATGCACTACCAGTATTCGTAGTATAACCAGTTCCTGTAGAAGTAGACTGACCTGAGTAAGGAACACCAGATCCAAGATTAGCGGTAAGGTTAAAACCAAAACGACTAAGAACTTGACGATCCCAAATTACTGGACCATTATAATCCTTGCCAGAACCATAACGAAAATCAAACACACCTTGTATAGCATGTCTTTGGTCAAATGAATATGGAGTAGTTACTTTCAAATTGTCTTTTCCTGCATTGATTAACGAAAGTGCAGTAGTTTGATCAGAACCAGTACCATCTGCGAACTGTAATGTGTAAGAGGCTTTTAATGAAACATTACCGGTACGTCTTAAATCATAAGCTATGGTAATACCTTTAACGGTTCCAAAATCTACGTTATCCAAAGTAGTATATTCTCTTGGGTAAGCTTGTTTCACTCGAACGACTTGAACTTGATCTCTCATTTCTCTATAAAAACCAGAAATTTTAACTGCACTTGATTGAGAAAGTTTCTGTTGGAAACCTACTTCGTAATCAATAGTTTTTTCAGCTTTTAAATTCGGGTTGTTTCTAACAGCTGTACCACTGGTAGAGGATAGATATAAATAATCTGTAGGGTCTAATCTTTCGTAACCTCCAGTTGGTCGTTTAGTTAAGATATCATAGTGAGCAAAAAAGTTAGCTTCATCTGATATTGGAAATGAAAACGCAATACGAGGCATAAAGTTCGTTTGTGCCTGGTAATCCTCAAAACCGTCAATGTTAATATCACTTGAGTTTTCTCGATCTTTATCAACTAACAAAGGAGCAATTCCATTTGAGTTAGTAAGGGTTTCGCCACTACTAATTTCAACACCTTCAGCGTTATACCAAGTGTCTCCATCACGGAAACCTTTGATTGCAGTAGGGTCTCTTACGTCATCTACATAAACAACGTAGTCTTCACCAATATTATCTGGAATGACATATTCACGAATTCCATGTGCGGATAAATCTTCTCCGGCTTTAACTGTTGGAAAAATACTGTATGGATCGATTAACACTTGTTGATTTGCATCATATCGGTCAATACGCAACCCAATGTTGAAAATCAGGTCATTTATAGAGAATTTATCTTGAATATAACCTGCTATGTAAATAGGTTTAAATGCGTCAATCTCTCTAGTTTTATTTCCGTATTTGTCGGTTTTATTGAAGAAATCGTTTAAAGTAGCTCCTCCAGTTTTATTTCCATGGTGGTCGAAACCATAATAAGAAACAAGACTATTACCGTTATTTAGTAATTCATCAGCACTGAAATAATCTAGTTTTAAAACGCTAGGATCAATAGCATCAAAATCAATGTAGTCTAAACCGTCAGCGTCGTGTCCTAGAGCTTGACGTAAATTAAAATCAAAGAATGTTTGTGCATCATCAGCTGTAAAATCTCCTTCTGCTGCATTCAAACGATTGTATGTGTAGGTAGGAGCACCTGGTTGGTGATCTAAATATTCTACCGTTGGGTTATTAAAGTCTAAGCCTTCAATATGTCGATTAGTATATAATCGTCCCATCTCCCATAAACCGTTATAACTACCGGCAGAATTAGGAGTCGCACTAAAGTTTCTGTCAATTCTTTGTTCCCACTCAAAACCTAGTTTCAATTCATGGTCGCCAATGTCAACGGCTCCAGAAGCGGTAATTCTGTACTGATCTTGGATTAAGGTGTTATAAGTGTTAGCTCTTTCACCTGGTAAATTCCAAATATTATAAGCCTCTCTGAATTGATCTCCATTTAAGAGAGCGCCACTTGTTTGCATAAAAGAACGATCACTTAGATATTTGTTGGTTCTAGTAGGATCATTCGGGTCAGTAGCAGCATCTTTATCAAATACTGGATTTCCGTTATCGTCAAATCCTTCCCAACCAAATAATCGGTAATAGTTGGATGTGTAGTTGGCTGCTTCAGGGTTAGCAGTTCCTGGTCTAAAGGTAATTAACGTATCTTCAAAAGTTTGATGAATGTAGCCGATTCCGCCAGAGTTTTGATCCGTTTGATTCTCCGCATACGTGGCATTTTGATAAGTTTCAAATTTACCAACATAACCGTAATTGAATAAATCATCTTTATGTTCTCTGTCAAACGTATTTCTATCAGTATGTGTATAATCAAACTGAATGTTATAGTAGGCGTTTTTTATTATTGAGGAATTATCCTCATTTTGGTTGTTGAAACGTTGAGTGAATCTTGCGTATCCACGGTAGTTGTTTTGAATTCTTTTTGGGTTGTTTTGCCAGTTCATTAATTGATTTGGCTGAAGACTTGTAGCTCCAGTACCATCATTATAATTACTCATATTCTCGTCTCTTCGAGAATAGGTTCCTCCAAAAGTAAAACCTGTGTTATTACCAGTGTTTACTTCAATTTTTCCTTGCACATTTATTGAATGACGTTGTGCATTTGGTTTGTAAACAGTGTTTTCTAAATCATCCATCCTCAAATATTCGGCATTTGGATCAGTACCGCCAGCTTGATTTTGGCGCAAAGGATTTTTAATCAATTCGTCTTGAACGTCATCTTGAACTTTCCAATACCCTAAGTGTGATGGTCTTGGATCAGCAGTAAATTCATAGTTACCTGCAATAAAGAATCCTAGTAATGGATCTTTTTTCTTTCCGGCGCTATCTTTTTTCCAAGCTAATGGCCCCATTGCACTGAATTCAACTAAGTTGTATGCATAAGGATCTAACCCAAAATGTTTTTTCTCGTTAAAACGATATCCAGAAGTTACGTACTCAACGCTTCCAGCATATTCACGAGCAGCTCCTTTTGTTGTAATACTGATTATCCCCCCTGTAACATCACCATATTGTGCAGGAACTCCTCCTAACATAACCGAAACTTGTTCAATTGCAGATTGAGGTAAAGAGTTTGCGCTTGCTCTTACTTTAATACCATCGATATAATAGTAGTTTGCATCTGAACGAGCACCCCTAACATTTATATCCCCATTATCCGCAGAGTAAACACCACCTACTTGAGCTGCAACTCCAGAAGCAGACCTTGTAGCCATTCTATCAATTTCTTCCGAAGTCATGGTTCCACCTGAAGTGGTATTATCTTTAGAAATTAATGGAACTTTATATTCAACAACTTCAAATGCTTCCATTTCAACAGCAGTTGTTGACATTTTGAGGTCTTGAAAAGTAATTTTATCGGAATATACCACAATACCAGAAATTTGTAGAGGTTTATATCCTACATATTTCACTTTAACGTCGTACTTACCTGGCGAAAGAGATTTGATTACATACTTTCCATCGAAGTCAGTTGCACCACCAGTAACAATATTACCTGATTGTTCAACAACAACGTTTACGAAAGGAAGAGGATCCCCCGTTTCAGTATCTACAACTTTTCCTTTAATACTACCTTGCTGAGCGAAAGCTATAGTTGCAAAAGCAAACCAAACAGTCGTTAGGGCAAATAATCTTTTTAGCATATTACTGTGATTATCGTTATAAATTCTTAAATGAAGCGAAATTTGGGCGGTAAAGATATAAATTATGTAATAGGATTTTTTAAAATTTAACATGAACGTTAAGCCCAGATTATCTAAAGGTTTGGTATTGAATTTAAGTGGTTGAAAATAGGTAGGTTAGCCTTTATTTTTTTTTCTAAAAATTGACTTCAACCAGATGCCTGAATTTCGCCACCATTTTGATAAAAAGAACTCTCCACGATTGTTATTATATCTTTTTGACCTTTTCTTGTTTTGTTTCATTCGTTTACGAACGGCCTTATTTTGGTTTTTTTGGTGCCTAATTCTTAGTTCTTCTGAAACATCTACTTGTTCTTTATCTTGATCCTGTTTCTTCTTGGTCAATTCTTTCGTTCTTTTTTTCATTTTGCGCGTTGTTTGGGGTTTGTTTTGCGCAATTAAGTGGCTACTTAATGTTGTGAATAAAAGAATTATGATGAAAATTGACTTACGCATGTACCTTTGTAAAATGAATTTTAGCGTGAAATTAAAATATATTCTGTTTTTATTCTTAATCGCTTTGTTTAGCAATTGCAATAAAAATAATGCTGATGATATTTATACTTCCATTCCTGAAGTCGAAGTAGATATCTTTTTGAACTTGAATGAGCCATCAAACTACAATTTAACTTATGTAGGTGGTTGGATTTATATTCCTGGTGGTTCACGTGGAATAATTGTTTATCGTTTACAAGATAGTTTTATTGCATTTGAACGACATACTCCTTACCAATCTGAAAAAACTTGTGCGTTTGTCGTTGTTGATTCTACCGATTTGTACGCAATTGACCAATGTTCTGAATCTACTTTTTTATTGCTTGATGGTTCAGTTACTAAAGGTCCTGCGGCAATTCCATTGAAGAGGTATCGAACAAGTATTCAATCAGATGTTTTAAGGGTGTTTAACTAAAAAGAGGACCTGTTTCCAAGTCCTCTTTTTAAAGGTATTGTATGTATTTCGTATTAGTATCTATAATGTTCAGGCTTGTATGGGCCTTCAACTTTAACACCAATGTAATCTGCTTGATCTTTTCTTAACTCAGTTAACTCAACTCCAATTTTCGCTAAATGAAGTTTTGCTACTTTTTCATCTAAATGCTTAGGAAGCATATACACTTCATTTTTGTAAGCCTCAGAATTGTTCCAAAGTTCAAGTTGAGCCAATGTTTGATTAGTAAATGAATTACTCATTACAAATGAAGGGTGACCAGTGGCGCAACCAAGGTTAACTAACCTTCCTTCAGCAAGAATAATAATGTCATTTCCATTTACATTGTAAATGTCAACTTGTGGCTTAACGGTATTTTTAGATGCTCCGTATTTCCCAATTAACCAAGCCATGTCAATTTCGTTGTCGAAATGACCAATGTTACAAACAATAGTTTTGTCTTTCATTGCCTCAAAGTGATGACCCTGAACAATATCTTTATTGCCTGTTGTAGTTACAACGATGTCAACTTCGCCACTAGCTAAAGCAGTTTCTAAAGTCTTAACAGCAAAGCCGTCCATTGCAGCTTGAAGTGCACAAATTGGATCTACTTCTGTAACAATAACTCGAGCACCTGCACCTCTTAATGAAGCAGCGGAACCTTTTCCAACATCACCGTATCCACAAACAACAGCAACTTTACCCGCCATCATAACGTCAGTAGCTCTACGAATTGAATCAACTAAACTCTCTTTACAGCCATATTTGTTATCGAACTTCGATTTTGTAACCGAATCGTTAACATTAATTGCAGGCATAACTAAAGTGCCGTTTTTCATTCTTTCATAAAGTCTATGAACTCCAGTAGTTGTTTCTTCTGATAATCCTTTAATGTTTTTTGCCAATTCAGGAAACTGATCAAAAACCATATTAGTTAAGTCACCACCATCGTCCAAAATCATATTTAAAGGTTGTCCATCTTTAAAAGCAAACAAAGTTTGTTCAATACACCAATCAAACTCTTCGTCAGTCATTCCTTTCCAAGCGTAAACTGGAACTCCTGCAGCAGCGATAGCAGCAGCTGCATGATCTTGTGTAGAAAAAATGTTGCAAGAAGACCAAGTTACATCAGCTCCTAAATCAACTAAGGTTTCAATTAAAACTGCTGTTTGGATTGTCATGTGAAGGCAGCCAGCGATTCTAGCTCCTTTTAATGGTTGTGAAGCACCATACTCATCACGAAGTGACATTAGTCCAGGCATTTCAGCTTCGGCAAGTTTTATTTCTTTACGACCCCATTCTGCAAGAGAAATGTCTTTTACTTTGTATGATGGTCTTGTTTCTGTATTACTCATAAATATTCAAATTATTAAGGTGTGCAAAAGTATGAATTTTAATCCTTTGCTTACAAATTACAAATGGCATTATATAAAGTTTTAAAACCAACTTCAGAAGTTAGAATTGGCATTTGGAAATTGACTGAGTCAATTGATGAATTAGAGCAATTAGTCAGTTTGTCTGATTCTGAAAAAGTGCTTTTCCAATCGTTTAAGAATAACCGGAGGAAGAAGGAGTGGTTGGGGGTTCGTGCGCTCTTAAAACATTTTGGCTCACATAAAATATTTTATGATGATATAGGTCGTCCCTATTTAAAAAATGGAGATTTTATTTCAATTTCGCACACAAAAGGATGGGCTGCTCTTGTAATTAGTACAATAGGAGATGTTGGAATAGATGTAGAAACGGTTTCTGAAAAAGCAGTTAGGTCAAGTTCCAAATACATAAATGCTGGTGAGTGGAGAGCGGGCATTTCTTTTCTGAGTGAAGGGGAATATTATACCTTGATTTGGGCGTGCAAAGAAGCAGTTTATAAAAAATATTCGAGACAAAAAACATTGGAGTTTAAGAGTGAAATCATGTTGGATATGATACATGGTTTAAGAAAAAAGGGATTAATCAAATGCTCTATTCAATTAAATAACAATTGTGATGCCTGTACTATTGATTACTCCTTCTTTGAAGGTTTGGTTTTGGTTTATGCATTGAATGATTAATATTGTAAAATGCTACTAGAAAAGTTTCAGAGCTTTAGGAAAAACAACTGTAAAGGGTTGGCCGTTTTAATTGATCCAGACAAGGCTGATTATAAAAGTCTTGTTAATCGTGTACAATTGGCCAATAAAAATGAGGTTGACTTTTTCTTTCTAGGAGGAAGTATGATTGATGGAAATTCGATGGATACTTCAATTAATACAATTAAAGAATATTCTTCAATACCTATTGTTCTATTTCCTGGAAGTCCACTTCAATTAAATTCAAATGTCGATGCTGTCATGTTTCTTTCTTTAATTTCTGGTAGAAATCCAGATTATTTGATTGGAAATCATGTCATATCAGCGCCATATCTAAAAAAAATGGGTGTAGAAGTACTTTCTACTGGCTATATGCTTGTAGATGGAGGTATACCTACCACTGCTTCATACGTGAGTAATTCTTTTCCATTACCGAATAACAAACCTGAAATTGCTCAAGCTACGGCGATGGCTGGAGAAATGCTGGGAATGAGTTTACTTTATCTTGATGCGGGAAGTGGTGCTGCAATGCCTGTCTCAAATGAAATTATTCAGTCAGTTAGTTTGAGTACTAAAGCGCCTCTTATCGTGGGGGGGGGAATAACTGAACCTCATGAATTAAGATCTGCTTATAATGCAGGTGCTGACATAGTGGTTGTAGGTAATGCTATCGAAAGAAATGCAGAACTTATTAATCAATTAAATATTGAGAAACTGAAGTTTTAATATGGAATTAATTATTATTTCAAGTCCGAATAAAGGAAAATCTGAAATAAGGCATATTGTCGAGTTTTTCGAAAACGGGTTGAATATTTACCACATTAAGAAAAAAGACTTTAGTTATTCTAAAATGGAAGAATTTATATGCATGATTCCACAAAAATATCATGATAGACTGGTTCTTCATTCACACTATTATCTGGCAAAAAAGTATAAGCTTCGAGGTATTCATATTTCAAGACATAAAAAACGAAGGAAATATTTAAGTACAGTACATTATTATTTTTCTAGATTATTTGTGCCTAGATTAAAAATTTCAAAATCTTTTCATTCAATTCATTCCATGATCTTGGATAAGAAAAAGTATGATTACGTTTTTTTAAGCCCTGTTTTTGATCATCATGACATAAGCATTTTTAGTGCAGCCTTTGGTGAGAAACAACTTAGAAGTGTACTTTATAAATCAAAGCATAATGTCGTAGCATTGGGCGGTGTAAAATTAGATAGAATTGAATTGGCGAGACGAACTGGTTTTTTCGGGGTTGCTCTTCATTCTGCTATTTGGAAAGAGAAAACCGATAGAATAGGGGGGTACAAGCTTATAAAGAATGAGCTAGATAGAGTAGTGAAGGAAATTAATTAATAAACTCCCATTTTAGTCCAAATGTAAACGCCCTATCTCTCATTGGGTAACCCGGTGCCGAAAAGTAATTATAAGGCACAGCTCCTTCTAATACGTTGCTTACTCTAGCAAAAAAGAATGTTCGATCAATATTAACTATTAGAAAAACATCTAACCAAGGGTAGCTTTCAATTTTTGTTGTGTTTTGTGTCAAGTATTGTCGAATTGTTGGATCATAAGCATCTCCATAATATTCACTAGCCCAAAATAAATCCATCCCTATTCTATACAATAGGTCTTTTTTAAATAAGGTTGATTCAAGATAGAAAGACGAAAAAGTAATTAATTCAGGTAGATTTATTATTCCAGTTTTATCAATATTTTGATATTGACCTTTTAGGTCTAAATGAAGTTTCCAAACCTTGAATTTTTGACTCAACTCTATTTGAAAAGTATTAATAGTTGTTCCATATTGAATAACTTCACTATTAGAATTAAAATAGGTGTAATTGTCAGTTTGATTAAATTTTCCAGACAAATTGAAATTAAGTTTTGGAACTTCAATTTTCAAATTATAGTTATTGGAATTTGTTTTGTTTAGATTGTTTGACCAAGTATTGGTGAATGAAGCGTATTCTCGCTTAATTAATTCAGGGTTAGTACTTGCAATAGAAATGGCTGCTGAAACATTGAAATACTTTATACTACTATGTGATTCAAAAGAAATAATCTGATCTCCTTTATCAAAACCTGAAATTACGCTAGAAGCCTCAATTTTTAAGTGGTATTTATTGGATTTGGAATTATTTATTCTACCTCCAATAATTGTATTGGTATAAAAATCGTGTCTTAAATCAACTCCATTATAAACGTTGTATTGATGATATTCTAAATAGTCATATCCTCCGAATAAATCTAGGCCGAATGTTCCAATATAGTTTTCATGAAATGGCCGAAGTCTTATACCGATAATGTTGTTAAGTTCATTTATTCGTGTCGATTCTGAAATTTGACCACGAAGACTAAGGGAAGGATAGTTGAGGGGGTCTGGGCTAGAATCCTCGAATCGAAATAGGGTATTGTTGTATCTGAATTCATGATAAATAGATAGAGTGGGAGTAATGTAGTTTCCTATTATTGAGTCCTGATATATAGAATCGTTTTCATTGACATATTTGATAAAAGATTTATTACCAAAATTTATATTTTGTTTTAAATAATACTCTTGATTATTTGCTGTGTTTTTAGCGTTTTGATAGTTAACATCTATTCCTTTTCTGCTGTTTTCAGGGAAGTCTGTAAACAAAGAATCGTAAGCTATTCCACCATTTTCTTCATTGTAATTGTCATTGTAATTTAGGTTGGCAAGTATTGAATATCGGTTGTTTTTTGATTTGAAAATTTGATGAACTCTGAAATGATTTAGTGAGTTCCGCTGCCTTACGTAAAACCCTTCAGAACTTTCTTTTTTATATTCCACTCCCATATTCCAGCCTTCACTAATATTTTGTGTAAACTGAATATTGATTCCTTCCTCATTTTGAGCTCCATTAATATAACTGACTTTAGCGTATGGTTGAGTGACGTTGTAGAATTTGTTGCTTGACTCCTTGAATCTAAATTCATCCAATTGATCAAACTTAGTTTTAAAACTCAAAATTGGAGTAGGGGATAAACTTAGTTCTTTTTGTGCAGAGCCATTGTTGCCCAAGTTAGTTTGGAAATTATAAAGTTGAGGGTTATTGTAATAGAAACCTTCTATAGAAGTATCTATAAATACGTATTGAGAAGAATCAAAATAGAACTCATCTTGATTCATAGTATAAAACTCTTGTAGCTTGATAACGCGATTAGAATCTGGAGGACCAAGCTTTATTTTATTTAGCTGGCCCCAAGAGAATAGGGGAATAATTAATAGAAATAGTACTATTTTCTTCAACGTATTTTGTTTGGTCAAAAGTATATCAGGAAGATAGAATGGGCTTAGAATAATAAGTGAAAAAGGGATAAAAAAAAGCCCTCAATATTTCTATTGAGGGCTTTTTTAAAAACCGGCGAC
>JBMYOI010000023.1:0-35356 GCA_049599135.1 Salibacteraceae bacterium | reverse complement strand
TCGAACCTGCGACCTTCGGGTTATGAGCCCGACGAGCTACCAACTGCTCCACCCCGCGATATGTCTTTTGGTTATTGGGGCTGCAAATATAGTACAACTTTAAGTGGTGGGGTAATAAATTATTATAAAAATTGATTTCTTTTAAGTCTGATTTTAATAACCTGAACACTAGTATATTGAGTTATGGTAACGATTGATTCTAAATCATTATTTATTTTGATCCTACTGGAATACTTGTGGTAAATTGAATTATTTGGTTGTATTGTGATCGGTTTATTGTGTTTTTTGATTTTGAAGCTTCAATAAATCCTTGAAAATATCTTAATGAAAACGACATTCCTTTGCCTTCAAGAAGAGCATACTCAACTCCAATTATACCTCCAAAATCAAACTTATTATATTGAGATTTTATGTTATTTCTAAAAATTACATCTCCTGATTCTATTGACTTAAAGAATACATCTTGGGCTTTAGTGAGGTATGAAAATTGCGGACCAATATTTAAACGAATGCCTTTGTAAATGTTATATTTAAGAATGACAGGAAGGCTTATGTATTTTAAAGTTCGTTTGACAGAAGCTTCATTTAAAGCCATATCGATCACTCCGTTATCTATGCTGTATTTTGGAATGTTTCTTCCGCCTGTTTCATTAATAGCAAAAAATTCTGGTGAAAGAATTAAATCATCAGTTAATTTAATATCTAAAAATAACCCTAGGTTTAATCCAATTTTAGAGTAATCTGTTTTAAAAGAGTTGATTGTTCCATAATTGAGTCCAACATTTACCCCAAATTTTAGTTTATCGTTGTTTAGTTTTTTGCCAAATAATAGTCCAATGATAATTTGGCTCTGACTGTTGTAGGTTATTGTTAGAAAGAGAATCGAAAATATTACCCTGATCATCATTTCACTAAAATAGAAATACCAATTCGAACAGAATTGGTATTTCATATTTATAATTTAACACAATAATTAAGGGAATTAACCTGGACCCATAAAGTTAGTCTTAATCGTTTCTATTTTTCGATCATTTGACCAAACTTCAAACTCTATTCTATTCTTTCTTCCATCGAGAGCATCTACCGGAATAAAAACAAACATTGCTCCTTCGGCAATTCCTTTTGCTTCAACATGCATAGATTGTCCAACCATTTCGATATTTCCATCAATTCCTACCAATTTAATGGAGAAGTCGAACTCATCGTTGGTTTTGTTCACCATTTTGTAATTGTACAGGTTTTTAATCCGTCCATCATCAGCCTTAAAGTACATCATACCTGGTGTTCTAAGTATAGTAGTTTCAACATCCGTTCGTCCAAAAATAAACGCACCCATAATAATTACTAATACGGCAAGAACACCCATATATGCTTTTATTCGCGTCGTTATTTTAAACGATTTATTTTCTGCAAGGCTCGCTTCAGAGTAATAACCAATAAGGTTAGGTGAAAGCCCAACTTTATCCATAACCTCATCACAAGCATCTATACAAGCCGTGCAGTTCACACACTCTAATTGAGTTCCATTTCTAATATCAATACCTGTAGGGCATACATCAACGCAGTTTCCACAATCAATGCAATCACCTTTACCTACTTCAGAACGAACTTCTTTTTTCCCTTTCCATTTCGCTCTACTTTCACCTCGCGTATAGTTGTAAGCAACCACAACTGAATTTCTGTCAAGCATTACCCCCTGAAGACGTCCATATGGGCAAACCGCAATACAAACCTGTTCTCTAAAATGAGCAAAAACACCATAGAATAATCCTGTGAAGCCAATTAGAGCTAGCAGTCCAACTATATGGTCGGCAGGGTTGTCCGTTTGGATTGCTAAAAGTTCTTCACTTCCAATGATATAAGCCAAAAACGTATTAGAAATTCCAAATGATATGATGAAAAATAGGGCATGTTTTAATCCTTTCTTTCTAATTTTTTCAGAATTCCAATCCTGTTTATTCAATTTTATTTGGTGTTTGTAATCTCCCTCAACCCAATATTCGATTTTACGAAACACCATTTCCATAAAAATTGTTTGTGGACATATCCAACCACAGAAAACACGGCCAAATACAACGGTAAACAGTACCACGAATACAACACCCGTAATCATGGCCATTGCAAATAAGTGAATATCCTGAGGCCAAAAGACCTGTCCTAAAATCGAAAATTTCCGTTCTAATACATTTATGAGTAAAAGTGGTTCTCCATCTATTCTAATCCAAGGCCCAGCAAATAAGGCGGCAAGAAAAAAATATGAAACGTATGATCTCCAATTGTAAATTTTTCCTTTTGGACGTTTAGCAAAAATCCATTTTCGTTTACCATCTTCTTGAATAGTTCCAATTGAATCCCTAAAAGAGTCATCTGGATGAAATTGCTCTTTGTTATTTTCTGTACTCATGTTATTGTGGTTTGAGTAAAATTAAGTGATAAATGTTACTTATTAATTCAAAAAAAAATCCTCCGCAAGGAGGATTTTTTTTAAATGTTATCTATATCCTCTTCAAGGACTTCCAGTTCCTCTTCCAGAGGTGGATTCTCGGTGACTAAACTAGAATCTGTTTCTGTAGATATTTCTGGTGGAGCAGTTTCAGCTTTCCAAATATCTCCCTGAGGCTCTTTTGGGTTAGCTGGATTAGATCCTTCTAAACTCAAAATATAGCTTGCTACACTTTTCATTTGTCCAGGACTTAATTGAGCCTCCCAAGGTATCATACCTTTAGCAGGTACCCCATATTTTATAGTTTTAAAAACGTTGCTTACACCTCCACCGTGTAACCAGTATGCGTCTGTCATATTAGGACCTACGCCACCTTCACCACCATCGCCGTGGCAAGCAACACAGTTAGCAACCCAAATTTCACGACCTTCAGCTAAAGTAGCTTCATCAAAAGCTGCTTCTACATTGTTTTCGTCAATAAGGTTAGACATTCCTGCAAGGTAAATGGCTTTTTCTTCTTCAGCTTTTATCATTGCTGCTTCGTACTCAGATGCTGATGACCAGTCGCCAAATTGATAGTATCCGATATAAACCGGTGCTATCGCTATGGTTAAATAGAATCCCCATAGCCACCATGGTGGAAGGTTATTATCTAATTCTCTAATTCCATCATGCTCGTGTTCGAACATAATTTCTTCTTCTCTTTCAATCGGTACAGTATCCGTTAATGCAGATGCCCAACCGTCTACAACTGAGGCCGCTTCAGCTTCTTCTTCAGCCTTCATCATGTTCAACATAGAACGTAAAACGCTTATTTGATAAAAAATCAACGCTAAAAGAATTCCGTTCATTGCCAGTAGGGCATAAAACAAATCAGCTCCCATTATAAATTCAGAAGCAGGCATTCCTTCTTCAGATTGCGCCATTGCAACTGGTCCAGTAAGAATTGAACCTAGCAATAGAATAGCTGTAGCTGATTTACTTTTGTCAAGTTTAGCTTTAACAACTTCCCAAACTCCTTTGTCAGAAGCAAGGCCTTTAATAGTTCCTAGTAATACAAAATTTACAATTACTAGTAATGCTGCTACACCAATTAGGGCCCATAGTAGTACAATATCAGCAACGACAGCAGAAGTTCCGCCTCCGTCTTGAGCGCTTAATTGTGAAACCAAGAGAACCATCATCGCTGTAAGCGTGTAAGGGGCAATTTTTGAGTTGTTCATTATTCTCGATTTAAATGTTGTCATTTTCGTATTCATTATCTCGGCTGCTTAAAGGAATGCTAGATAATTCATCAACTTCACTTTTTGTCATTTTAAAGACCCACATAAGTACAATTACGAACATGGTAAAAAAGATTAGGAATGAAATGACTGGGAATATTTCTATCCCGTCAATACTAGCCATATGTCCTTTAATAAACTTGAGCATTTCTATTCAGATTTTTCGTTACTAATGTCAGTACCTAATCTCTGTAGATATGCGATTACTGCAATAATCTCTTTATTCTTATCTACTTCGATTCCGTCACCAGCTAAATTGTCAGCAATGGCTCCAGCTTGTGCATCCATTTCTTCGAATACTACATCTTCGTATCCTTCTTCGTAAGGCACGCCCATAGTCCTCATAGCTCCAATTTTAGCAAGAGTCAAACTTCTGTCGAGGTCGTCATCAATCATCCAAGGGTAAGCTGGCATAATTGAACCTGGAGACATTGTTCGTGGGTCTAACATGTGATTAAAGTGCCAAGAGTTAGGGTATTTTCCACCCACTCTGTGAATATCTGGACCAGTTCTTTTAGAACCCCATTGGAATGGGTGGTCATAGATAAATTCACCTGCTTTAGAATATTCTCCATAACGTTCAGTTTCACTTCTAAAAGGACGAATCATTTGAGAGTGACAAGTGTAACAACCTTCTCGAACATAGATATCTCTACCTTCAAGCTCTAAAGGAGTGTAAGGTTTTACAGACTCTATTGTAGGAATATTAGATTTCACCAAGAAAGTAGGAATAATTTCCATCATTCCACCAATTGCAACAACCACTAAACTTAATACAAGTAATTGAACTGGTTTTCTTTCTATTACACGATGCCAGTGCTCACCCTTGTGTGCAGTATAATCGGTTTTAAGAGCCGGAGCTTCATCCGCCTCTGTAGGTTGAAATGTACCCTGCATGGCAGTTTTGAATAAATTCACAACACCCACAATTGCACCTACAAAGTAAAGTAACCCACCAATTACCCTAAGAACATACATTCCTTGAATTTGAGTAACTGTTTCTAAAAAGTTAGGGTATGCTAAGTATCCTTCAGCCGTAAATTCTTTCCACATTAAGCTTTGTGCGAATCCTGCCCAGTATAATGGAAGGGCATAAAGAATAATACCTAAAGTACCAATCCAGAAGTGAATGTTTGCCAGATTATCAGAGTATAGCTTGGTTTTCCACATTTTAGGTACAATGAAATATAACATACCAAAAGTTAAGAATCCATTCCAACCTAAACCACCAATATGAACGTGACCAACAATCCAGTCAGTGTAATGCGCTATTGCGTTTACTTCTTTAAGTGAAAGTAGTGGTCCTTCAAAAGTTGCCATACCGTAACAAGTTACAGCAACAACCATAAATTTAAGAACAGCACTATCTCTTACTCGATCCCAAGCACCTCTAAGGGTTAAAAGTCCGTTTAACATTCCTCCCCATGATGGAGCGATAAGCATTAAACTAAATACAACTCCTAAACTTTGTGCCCAGTCTGGAAGAGCAGTGTATAGTAAGTGATGTGGTCCTGCCCAGATATAAATGAATATTAAAGCCCAAAAGTGAACAATAGACAATCTATACGAGAAAACTGGTCTGTTTGCCGCTTTAGGAATGAAGTAGTACATCAAACCTAAGTATGGAGTAGTTAAGAAGAATGCTACGGCATTATGACCGTACCACCACTGAACTAATGCATCTTGAACACCTGCATACCAGCTATAAGACTTCATGAAAGAAACTGGTAATTCAATACTGTTCACAATGTGCAGCATTGCTACAGTAACAAAAGTTGCTATATAAAACCAAATGGCAACATATAAGTGACGTTCTCTTCTTTTGATAATTGTCATAAACATATTGACACCAAAAACAACCCAAATAAGTGCAATTAAAATGTCAATCCACCATTCTAATTCGGCATATTCTTTACCAGTAGTCATTCCTAAAGGAAGAGTTACGGCAGCACAAACTATAATGAATTGCCAACCCCAAAAATTTATGTTCGAGAAGGCCTTACTCCACATTGGTGTTTTTAACAAACGGGGCAATGAGTAATAAACTCCTGCAAAAATTCCGTTTCCAACAAATGCAAATATTACCGCATTAGTATGCAGAGGGCGGAGCCTTCCATACGATAGATATTTAATAAGCAAATTATTATTAAAGAAATCGGCAAAAGCTAATTGAGAAGCAACTATTATCCCAACAAGCATTCCGACAATTCCAAAAATAGCAGACGCGATAATGAACTTTTTCACTATCGAATTGTCATATTCAAACTTTTCCAGTTCCATCGACTTTTGAATTTAATTTAGTTTCAGATTTATTTACGGTATTGTTTTCGAACAAGATTCGAACGGAGGGGGTATAATCATCTTCGTATTGACCACTTCTAATAGACCATATGAAAGCCCCAAGAAATGCCATAGCAACAATTAAGCTTGCACCAATTAGAATTAATATTACGCTCATCTCCTAGTCTTTAATTTACGCTTCAAAGGTATTTTGAGAATAAAAACCTCTATATGACCTTTAATACACACAAAACTGACTTATGTCAGAATTGTTAACAAAAGTAAAAATGTAATGAATGCCAAAGCTATATAGCGCTATTAGAATGATTCTAAATTATCATGGCATAGTTGTGAATCGATAAAGGTATTATGGTAAAATACCCCATCAGGTTCAACAGGATAAGAGAATGTGGATAAATTAGTTATTGAACAATCAGTTTGTGAGCATGGTTTTCACCATTTACTGAAACATTAATCATATAACTGCCAGCAGCTAATTTCTGATTCATTTCAATGACAACAATTGAATAATCACCTTGATTGATTACAGTAAAATCGGTGAGGTAAGATTTTCCAATAAAATCACTTACTAAAACATTGATTTCTTCCGTCTCAGAGTTAGGAATTTTAAGAAACATGTTATGGCCATTGTTAGGATTAGGGTAGAGCTCTACGTGTATATCATTTTCGTTTTGATTAAGATCGAACAAAACTTTTTCTAAATTGAAATACTCGGTTTTTCCATCGTAATCGGTTTGACTTAAACGATAGTAGGAAATTCCCTCAGAAGGGTTGAAATCTTTTTCGTGGTACTCGGTTTCTTCGCTTGTAGTTCCTTGGCCTGTTACTTGAACAACCTCTTCAAATGATTCTAAGTTCGTAGTTTTTTCAACCGTGAAATAGTCATTATTTATTTCAGAAGAAGTAATCCAGAATAAATCAACGGATTTTTCCTCAACGTTAGGCGTGGCTTTAAATTCTTTAAGCTCAACTGGAAGCGGGTTAGCACTTCCGCTTAGCATGAACTCTCTTCTGGAAATAATAAGAGGTTCGGCAACCAGATTACTGACAGCCGTAACAAGCGCAGTAAGATCTGTCCAGGTAGTACCGGAATTGTCTGCCCTATTATTTAACTGTAGATTTGGTTCTTCGCTAATCGCGTCAGAATAACCTGTATAATCTATTTCAGCCGAATAAGTAGGGACAATGCCGTTCACTAAAAATGTTCCAAAATAGGTGTCATTACTTCCTAAAGAAGGAGAAATTCCTGTGGTAGAATTTGGAGTTGTATCAACTCGAAATACATGCATTCCATCTGGGTTTCCTGTAACGGAGTTTACCTCAAATGTTCCTTTATTATTTAATGAAGCTAAGCTTACTGATTGGCCTGCCCAAGCACCTGTATAGAGATTTGTACTGGCATCTCCAATTGCTGCTCCAGATAAAATCCAGTCTGTATTATTCATGTTGTTCAATGTTCCTGTTAAACCATTGGATGTTAATTCTGACAATGAAGTACCAGAAGCATTATCCATTCTGTAATATGCAAGCAACCCGGATTCATCACCTGCCAATTTCTGGCACATGTTATCACGAATTTGCGTTTGGCTTCGAGCAACGTCCCATATTCTTAATTCATCAATTACTCCGTTAAATTCTTCAGATTCATTGTCGTCATAATATTGGCCAATTCTTGCATCTAATGGAGAAGTACTGTAATCAATGTTACCTGATTTTGCATCTGTATCTTGCAATACACCATTCATATAAAGCCTCATGTTAGTTCCATCATAAGTTCCTGCAAAATGGACCCATTCATTTAATGGTAAAGTCACCTGTGGGTAGTTTCCATAGCCATTAGTAGTACCTCCGACTGTTTGAACCCAAAACATAACGTTACCAGTTGAGCTATTGGTAAACAACCCATAGCCAGCTTCATCACTTCCAGTATCATATAAATTTCCAAAAATGGCAACCCAAGTTCCAGCTGTATGAGCGTAAACCCATGATTCTACAGTTACCGTAGATACTGGTCTTAAAATAGTGCTAGTTCCTAAGGAAACGTAATCGTTGGAACCATCAAAATCTAAGGCATATCCACTTCCTTGGCTAGTTTTGTCCACAGGACCAGATACTGTTCCTTCCACAGTAATATTATCAATGCTGCCATGTTCACTATTTCTGCTATTGAAAACAGTAGCAGTTAGAACAACAGAAGAACCCGATAAACCTGAAACATCAAGTGTTGTGGTTCCTCCAAAATTGCCATCTCCATCTCCATTGTCAATTTCAACATTACCTGCATTGTCAATGTTGTAATAGGCCTGAATACGATCATTTGAATTATCATCGTGACCAATTTCTCCAATTAAAAATGAAATTGTAACATTGGTATATCCTGAAATTGAGATAGCCTCTGATTCCCAGGTCATAGTAGCGTCGGTATTGCGACCAGTCATAGAAAGACTCCCGGAAATAGCGTTGGTTGACTCAACTTGCCAATATCCATTTGGACTTCCAGACTTTAGCCAGTCAGCACCCGAAGGAGTATTGTTATCTTGGGCTGTTCCGTTTCCATCTGAATATCCAGTTTCAAAATCAACCTCCCATATTGTGGTTTGTGCGCTTATTGATAAAGCCAGAAAAAGTAATATGGATGTAAATAAAACATTCATTGATTTTAGATTAACTCAAAACAATGCATAAATCAATATTACTTGAAAAAGACACCATAGAATATATTTATTAGAATAAGTTGATAATTCTTCTAACTTCTCAGTTTATTAATTCACAATTTTAAATATTGCGAATAATAAAATTCCAAATTTTTGGACAAATTTCTGTGAAATACGTGAATATTGGATGAAGGATACTAAAAAACGGTAATTTATTGGTGCATTTTCAAAGCCTTAATTGAAAGTGCTGTAGAAGTATAAAAGCGTTAGTTTATTGAACGATGAGCTTATGGCTAATATTTTCACCATTTACATTCACGTTGATCATGTATGATCCCGGAGCTAATTTTTGATTCATTTCAATGGCTACAACTGAATAATCACCTTGATTGATTACTGTAAAATCAGTGAGATAGGATTTTCCTATAAAGTCATTCACTAAAACATTAATTTCATCATTATTAGAATTGGGTATTTTTAAAAACATATTGTGCCCGTTGCTTGGGTTAGGGTAGAGCTGGACATGTATATCATTTCCATGATTTTTCAAATCAAATAATACTTTTTCCAAATTAAAGTATTCTGTTTTTCCATCGTAATCAGTTTGACTTAATCGGTAATAAGATATACCCTCTGAAGGATTATAGTCTTTTTCTTGATATTCCGTTTCTTCATTGATAGTTCCTTGACCTGTTACTTGAACAACCTCTTCAAAATTTTGTAAGTCACTTGTTTTTTCTACCGTAAAATAGTCATTATTAGTTTCTGATGAAGTAACCCAAAACAGATCAACAACGTTTTCTTCCTTGTTCGGAGTTGCCGTAAATGACTTTAAATCAACTGGTAAAGGATTGTTTATTGATGATGACCCAAGAGTAAAAGGGCTAAAAGAAGACACATTTCCGGAAGTTTGAATGGTTCCGGATGTCGTATTCCCTGTTGTACCACCGTTACCTTCATCTCGCCAAATTCCACTGCCATTATCCCAACGAATTACTGTCAAATCTGCGAGGTTATCAACACCACCGCTATTAGCATCCCACCCAAGGGTGATAATTTCGGCATCTGAACCAGCTATCCGATCAAGGGTCCAATATTCGGTTGTGCTAATATGATCAATGGTTGGTTCTTTCGACATCCAGTCATAATGTGCTGATGGATCTGAGAAGAAGTATTGACCACGAAATTGTGCCGAATTACCAGGGGTAGTCATGCTGATTGGTCGATAAGATCCATTATCACCTACCGGAAAGGCAAATGGGTTGGTACCATTCCCTATTTTGTCGACAGGACCATCCACGTGACTCGCATCACTTGCTCCAGTTACAGTAGCATTGTCTTCCAGAATCAAAAGGTTCGTAACATCGGTATTCATAATTCCATTGGTAAAAGTTGTTGTAGTTTGAATTCTAAGAGGTTCGTTAAGAGTAAACTCACCACTAGCTTTGTTGAGAGTTAATCTTCTAAAAGTAAAATTCGAAGTATTGCCAACATCATTAAAACTTTGTGCGCCGGTTCCATCCAACACCACAGTACCATTATTACCACCCATGGTTACTTCTACATCACAGTCAACATTAATATTACCTGCAAATGTTGAAGGCTGATTATATGCTGGCTGAAGCGTTCCAGCGGTTCTAGTAAAAGTTGCATTTCCATTATAGTCGTTAGCTAGGTTATTGGCAAGACGCAACCTTGCCGAACTACCCATATTAACAGTTACATCTCCTTCAAAGGTATTATCCCCGTATGAATCATTGTTTGTGCTGCCGGTCATAGTTAATGAAAAGTCGCTATTGTATGTCGTAGTTCTACTATAATACCTTGGAGTAGTCACGGTTAAATTTCCTCCAAATGTTGAGGTATAAGGATAGTACCTTGCTGTTCCTGTTAAGGTGAGGTTAGAGGCAGAGTTTCCTAGTTGAGTGAAATTTCTAATTTGTAAGTCACCAGCAATATAGCCTCCACCACCAGTATTCATAGACCCTCCCGCACTTTGGGTCGCATTTCCTCCACTACTCCCGAAATAAATTCCGTCGCAAGATGCATTGGTCACTTCGAGTGTGATATCGCCAGCATAAGTAATTGAGCTATTTGATTCTTGATTAAGGTAAACATGGCTATTTCCAGCACTTGAAGAATTGGTGATACTAAGGTCTCCGGATAAAGTAATATCTCCACGGCGGCCAAAATAAGTACGACATGTGCCACCTGTACCTGTGTTGGTGATGGTTGCATTTCCACCGATTGTCAATGAACTTGCATTTTCGTTACTAATATAAACATTGGCATTGGAAGTCCCGTTATTATTCGATACCAAATTTCCAGCAATCGAATTTCCAGCAGAATTGTGAGCAATGTACATGTTATGAGTTCCAGTGTTAATCATAGTTACATCCGATGACCAAGTATCCGGGGTACCATTTCCCATTAAGAAATACCGTGAACCAGAATTTCTCAACGTACATGCTCCAGTAAACGTGTTTCCACCTGCTGAAGCATCATCTGTAGTGCCAGTTTTTTCTAAGTCTGACGTTCCAGAGTATGTGGTTCCTCTTGTATTAAATCTTGGAGCTTCAAAATCGACATTTCCGCCCCATGCAGCGTCGTACTGAACCATGTAAGCTGTTCCTGTTAAAGTCAAAGCTTGTGCAGTACCTCCAGTTTGAGTGAAATTTCTAAAGTACAATTGGCCCGCTACAAACCCTCCGCCCCCAATCGTAATGGTTCTTGTATTGGCTAAAGTTGCGGTACCTTGTCTATTTCCAAAGAAGACTCCATCCCCAGATGCATTGGTATTTTCGACAATCAAATTTCCATTGAATGTATTTATACTAGCTGGACGGTCGTTACAATAGATTTCAGAATTAGTAGCTGAGCTACTATTACTAATCGTCACATCTCCTGTAAAGGAAACATCACCATAATTTCCTATATACATTCTCTTAGTTGTGCCAGCTCCGGAATTTGTAAAACTACTCGTGCCTCCGATAGAAACTACAGAAGTAGAACCATTACCGATGTAAATTTCGCCAGTAGTTGCTGAACTATTATTGGTAGCGGAAAGATTTCCAGAAAGGGTAAGGTCTCCATTTTCAGTGAAACGGATTCTTTTAGTTGTTCCACTTGCGCTATTTGTACCGGTAAGATTTCCATTAATAATTACTGAACTACTTGACCCGTTGGCTAGGCGGATTTCTGCCGTAGCTCCAGTTCCATTATTTATTAAAGTTACATTATCATTGAATGTTACATCTCCTGAAACTCCTCCATAGATTGTGCTGCTAGTTGCTGTACTTGAATTTGTAATTGTGGTCGTTCCAGAAACTACAAGTGTAGAGTTGGTATTATCTGAAAGATAAATTCTATTGTCTGTACCTGTTCCATTATCGGTTACAGTAAGATTACCCCCGACAGTATTTCCAGCACTATTTCTTGCTAAGTAAAAGTATCGAGTTGAATTATTTTCGATGGTCAAATCTGCGCCAAAAGTGTCAGGACTTCCTTCACCCATTGAAAACGTTTGAGTTCCATTATTGATTAAGGAAGTATTTCCTGTAAATGCATTTCCTCCTGGACTTCTATCTTCACTGGCTCCTGTTTTGGTTAGTGTTGAAGTACCTTGATAATTTGTGCCTCTAGTATACATTCTGCCAGAAGAAAAAGTGACATTACCACCCCAATCAGAATCGTAATTATAAATGTAACCTGGTCCCGAATTAGTGAGAGATTGTGCAGTTGGTCCAACTTGAGTAAAGTTCCTGAAACGCAAATCGCCACCAATAAATCCTCCACCAGCAACAGTTATCGTTCGTGTGGCAGCTAAAGTTGCTGATCCATTTGACCAACCAAACCAAACACCATCACTGGCAGCATTAGTTGATTCAACAATTATGTTTCCATTGTATGTTCCAACACTACCTGAATTGTGATTACAATAAATGTGAGAATTATTAGCTGAAGAACCATTTGAAAGGGTTAGGGTCCCAGTTATTGTAATGTCACCATTTTGTGCAAGATAGATCCGTTTATCGTTACCTGCGCCACTATTCGTTAGCGTTGCCGAACCGCCAATGGTAACTATGGAGTTTGATCCGTTTGCAATATATCCAGTTCCATTATTTGAAGTGGTTGTGTTGTTTAGAATTAAATTTCCTGTTAATGTCACATCACCATTATTACCAAAGTAGCTGTTATGGGTAGTCGCTCCTGAACCAGTATTAGTAATGGTGGCGTTTCCTCCAATGGTCACCAAAGAAGTCGTATTCTGAGCTACAGATACAGTTGAGCTAGCACCTGCAGAACTACTATTTATTACTAGGTTTCCTGTAAGAGATACATCACCATCATCTCCAAAGTATACATTAAAGTTGGCGTTGCTCGGAGAGTTTGTAATTGTTGCGTTTCCTCCAATGGAAAGGGTAGAAGCAGCTAGGTCACTTATATACATAGTTCTTCCAGTTGCACCGCTTGCCGTATTGTTAATAACCAAATCTCCTGTAATACTGTTACCTGCACTATTGTATGCCAAATACATTTGGTGCGTCCCGGAGTTGTTCATCGTTAAATTGGCAGAAAAAACATCGGCAGTTCCATCTCCAAATAATAAGTAACCTGTTCCCTGATTGTTAAGGGTACAATTTCCTGTAAACGTATTTCCGAAAGAGTTTCTGTCATCAGAAGCTCCTGTTTTCGTCAAAACAGAGGTGCCTTGATAGGTTGTGCCTCTCGAAACAATTCTTCCTGAGGAAAAGACGACATTGCCGCCCCAATCCGAATCCCAATTATAAATGTACCCTGCTCCTGAGTTGGTTAAGGATTGAGCAGTTGCACCAATTTGTGTGAAGTTTTTAAAGTAAATGTCACCAGCGGTAATTCCACCGCCAACAGCACTTATTGTTCTGGTTGCAGCTAAGGTTCCACTTCCGCCTGCATTCGAAGTACCAAAGAAAATACCGTCTGAAGCGGCATTACTATTTTCTATTGTAATGTTTCCATTGTAGGCATTTACGCTACCCGGTTGGTGGTTACAATAGATTTGAGAGTTTGTAGCCGAACTGGTGTTTTCAATATTTAAATCACCATTGAAAGTTACATCACCTAAATTCCCTATGTACATTCTCTTTGTAGTGCCGGCTCCTGTATTTTCGAAAGATGAATTTCCTCCAATTATGACCGTGGATAGAGCATTATTTGCTACATAAGTATTTGCCGAAGCTCCTGTGGGAGATTGTGTTACAGTTAAGTTACCACCAATTGTAATATCACCTTGTTCCCCAATGTAATTTATATGATTAGCACTTGAGCCTGTTCCGGTTAGCGATAAATCGCCAGTAATTGCAAGGCTTGAAGCATTTCCGTTTGAAAGATAAATTCTCGCGTTTGTGGCAGAAGCTGAATTGGTAATGGTAACATTACCCCCAACATTCATATCTCCAACTCTTGGTATATACAAGTACGCGCTATTTGTCGATGTAGCAGAATTTGTAGCAATTACATTGCCTGTAACAGTAAGGCCTGATGTATCAATACTACATAATGATATGTCAGAACCAGTTCCTGTTGCAGTATTATTCAGAATTAAATTTCCACCAACCGTATTTGCCGGCGCTCTGTAACCAAAGTAAAGGACACTTGTTCCTGAATTATTTAAAGTCAAGTCAGTAGAGAAAACATCGTTTGTACCATCACTAAATCTCATTTCACCTGACCCACTATTGGTAATTACCGCATTACCAGTCACAATATTTCCACCATCACTTTCATCTCTTGAAGCACTTGTTTTTTCGAGAGCCAAAGTTCCTTGATATGTAGTGAATTGACTAATCAACCTTCCAGATGAGAAGTCAACATTGCCCCCCCAATTAGAGTTATCTATGTACATAAGTCCAGTGCCAGTATTCGCGAATGTTTGCGGAGTAGCTCCGATTTGAGTGAAATTCCAGAAATAGGTATCTCCTGATATGAAACCACCAGCACCGACTGATATAGCTCTAGTTGCGGCCAAGGTTCCAGAGCCACCAGCGGTGCCAAACCGAACACCGTCGCTACCTAGTAATGTGCTACTGAGCACAATATTTCCATTGTAAACGCCGACACTATTTGCGTTATGGTTGCAAAGAATACGACTGTCTGTTGCCGTAGAAGAATTAACCAAAGTCATATTACCATTTACCGTAATGTCTCCATTTTCGCCAATGAACATCCGTCCGTTTCCACCACCTCCTGTTTGCGTGTAATTCAAATCTCCTTGAATAGAGACCGTTGAATTTGTACCTTGAGCAATATAGGAGTCTGAGGTAGTCGAAGAGCCTCCTCTGTTAATGGTCACATTTCCAGTTGCAGTAATGTCACCTTCTCTACCAAATCGAATAGATTGGGTTGTGGAAGTAGCTGTTGAAGTGATGCTAGTGTTTCCACTTATTGAAAGCGAAGAAGCAGTTTGGTCAGAAAAATACAACCAAGTATTTGAACCAGTTCCAGAGTTAGTTGCGGTTAGGTTTCCAGCAATGGTATTGCCTGCACTATTGTATGCGATGTACACTCCACGAGTTCCAGAATTAGAGATATTCAAATCAGCTCCGAAAATATCGGCAACCGCGTCACCCATTAAAATATATCCAGCATTAGAGCAATTAATAGTTGCGTTTCCATCAAATTGGTTTCCACCACGAGAACGGTCATCTGTTGCTCCGTTCTTGGTTAATGAAGCCGTACCTCTATATCTTGTTCCTCTGGTTATCATTCTGGGTCCAGAAAAAACTACATTACCGCCCCAGTCGCTGTCATAATTATAAAGTATACCCGCTCCAGTAATTGCTAGGTTTTGAGCAGTAGCCCCAGTTTGAGTAAAATTTCTTAAATACAGGTCGCCTGAGATAAAACCACCTCCTCCAATCGTAATAGTTCTTGTAGCTGCAAGAGTTCCACTTCCGCCAGATTCGCCAAAATAAACTCCATCACATGCTGCGTTTGTAGATTCCACTGTTATGTTTCCACCATAAGTAGCAACGCTATTAGTATTGTGGTTACAATAAACTTGCGAATTAGTTGCCTAACTACTGTTCGAGATACTCAGTGTTCCAGCTAATGCAATATCACCTTGATTACCTAAATACACTCTTTTGGTTGTCGAGCCTCCTGAATTAGTTACAATAGCATTGCCGCCAATGGATAATGCAGAGGTTGCATTTTGGGATGCATAAATATTTGATGATGCCCCTGTTGCTGAGTTTGTCAATGTCAGGTTTCCAGTTAGTGAAACATCTCCATCATCAGAAAAATAAATCCTACTATCAGAAGCACTCGAAGTAACATTAACGACCGCATTTCCACCAATCGATAGGGTAGAAGCAGCTAAGTCACTTATGTAGATATATGAATTACCCCCTGAAGTTGAATGATTTATTGTGAGATTTCCTGCAATAGAATTACCAGCGCTGTTATATGCCAAATACATATAGTGAGTTCCCGTATTATTCATAGTAACATTAGCTGAGAAAACATCGGCAGCACCATCGCCCATCAAAAAATATTGTGTCCCTGAATTGTTTAAGGTAGCATTTCCTGTGAACACGTTCCCACCAGATGAACGGTCATCTCCAGCTCCAGTTTTTGTAAGCGTTGCTGTGCCTTGATAAGTTGTGCCTCTTGTGAAAAATCTTGGTGCAATGAAAGTAATGTCTCCTCCAAAATTACAATCGTGTATATCTAATGTGCCCGTTCCTGTTATGGTTGCACTTTGAGCAGTAGCTCCTGTTGTTACAAAATTCCGCATTCGTAGGTCACCTTGAGTGAAGCCTCCCCCAATAATTGTGAATGTTCTTGTTGCTGCTAAAGTGGATGAGCCTCCATTTTCTCCGAATAAGATTCCATCGGAGCCTGTACCTGTTGATTCCAAAGTAATATTTCCATTGTACGCAGCTACACTATTTGAATTGTGATTACAGTAGATATAACCATTGCTACTTGATGTGGTGGTGTTGGTAAGAGACATATTTCCGCCAACAGTAATATCCCCATTACTACCAATATAAAGTCTACTATTGGCACCCGAGGCAGCATTAACTGCCGTTAGGTTGCCTGTAATATTTACGGAAGAATTAGTACCTTGAGCGATATACGCATCTGAATTTGATGCAGAAGATGTATTTGTCCAATTTACGTTACCGCCAACAGTTATATCTCCATTATCAGCAAATCTTGCCGTGCAAGTAGTTGAATTTCCCGAAATTGTAATGTCTACATTTCCCGAAATTGCTAGAGTTGAGGAAGTGTTGTTGGAAATGTAAATTAAGGTATTAGTACCAGTTCCCGAATTGGTTACAGTTAGATTTCCATCTATTGAATGGCCAGCACCATTATGAGCTAAATACATGTTTCTGGTGCCCGTGTTGTTGATGGTTAAGTCTGCATCAAAAGAATCTGCAGTTCCATTACCCATCATAAAGTATCCCGAACTAGAGCAAGTTAAAATGGTATTTCCATCAAATTGATTTCCGCCAGGGGACTGGTCATCAGAAGCACCATTTTTGGTGATATTAGCAGTTCCACGAAATCTTGAGTCGCGAGTGTTTACCCTTGGCGCTGAAAATGTTACGTTACCACCCCAATCGGAGCCATCCAGATATAAATATCCAGTTCCCGTTAATGCAATGTTTTGCGCAGTTGCACCAGTTTGAGTAAAATCTTTTAATCTTAATTCTCCAACGGTAAAGCCTGAACCCCCTACAGTAATTGTTCTTGCAGCAGCTAACGTAGCGGAGCCATTTGTGTTCTGACCAAAACGTATGCCCAAACCTCCAGTAGAATTGACAATAATATTTTGATTGAATAATGTTCCAGCGGAGTTATAGGCTAAGTATATCCCACTTGTTCCAGTATTATTACAAGTTAATACACCGTTAAAAGTATCTGGATTAGTGTTTCCTGTCATTAAATATCCAGAACCTGAACAGATGAATGTTGTTGCTCCGTTAAAGGTATTGCCTCCTGTTCCTGCATCATTATTAGGCCCCGTTTTAGTGAATGTGGCTGTTCCATTGTAAGTTGATCCGTCTAAATAAAGACGGTTCGAGGTTACATCGATATTGGGATTAAAGATAGTTCCTCGAAGTCTAGTCGTTCCCGTGCATGTTATTGTAAGTGAACCTCCAGAAGTATTGTTGAAAGTTCCATCTTCAAAATCATTTGTTGTTGCTCCGTTAACTGTTAAGTTATTTCCATTTAAATCAATGGTAGATGTATAACCTACTGAAATATCAATAGACTCAACAGTGGGAGCCATATCCAAAGTACAATTAACATTTCCTGAAGAATTAAACAGTGCTCGATCGGCAGATCCAGGAACTGATGCCCCGCTAACTCCACCACTACTAGTGGACCAGTTGCCTATCTCATTCCAATTGTTATTTGTGGTTCCAACCCAATACCGATCGGCAGAAAAGCCAAAAAGAGAATTTATTAAAATTACTACGAGGCTTATGGAGCATTTAAAATTCATTGTTCTTGAATTTAACAATTCAAATTATTGAACTGACAATTCTAATAAAAGGTTACATATTTCGTTGTTTTTTTTTGATAAGTGTTCATTATTATTGGTGAACTTACTTAAATGCCAATATTTTGAAATAAATCCAATTTGTATTAATACATATCATACAAAAACAAGCGTGCTTCTATAGGCCCATTCCAAAGAGGAATTCGTCTACTAGGTTTTAAGCCTAAAGCCTTTAAAGCTGGAATATTACCACTAAAAACGCCGGCTTTCCAACCGGGGTATTGTTTTTTGAATTGATCTCCAATTTGTTTGTAAAAAGCCTGACTCTCATCTAGCTCAAGCCTTACATCATAAGGTGGATTCATAACCATGATGCCAGAAGCGCTTGGTTTTGAAGATTGAAAGAAGTCGGAACTATGTTCTTTCATTTTGTAGAAACCTACGTTTTTAAGGTTTTCTTCTGTCATTTCTACGTTAGCTAAATATTGATCACCATAAAATAAGTTGCCTTTAAATTCTTCTTCTTTTTGAGCGGCATCCTCTTTTACTTGTAGAAATTCATCTTCGTTATAAGTACTCCAATTTTCAAATGCCCACCAATCGCGGTATCTTCCAGCAGGAATTTTGGTTGCAATTTGATAGCCTTCAGTTAACAAGGTACCAGAACCGCACATAGGATCATATAAATCCATGCCGTTTTTATAACCTGTTTTCTTGATTATTCCGGCCGCTAAAACTTCGCTCAAGGGAGCCCTGAAACTTCCAGATTTATAATTTCTTTTATGTAATGAATCGCCTGAACTATCTAAAGAAATTGTGACATTATTTTTACTAACTAAAACTTGAATTACAATATCAGGATTGTAAGTATCAACATCAGGTCTTTCACTTCTAGTATTCTTAAAGCAATCTACGATACCATCTTTGGTAACTTGAGCAGCATATTTAGGGTTGTTAAACTCTTCCGAATTATTGACAATGCCATCAACCTTAAAAGTTTGACTAGGTTCAAACCATTGATGCCAATTAATGCTTTTTGATTTCCAGTGCAAATCTTTTACTTCCCTGATCTGAAAAGATGCTAAATTGATTAACACTCGAATAGCACAACGTAATTCATAGTTGAATTGATAAACCTCTTTAAGAGTGCAATCAGAAACGGAAACGCCTCGTTTTACAATTTTTATTCTGTTTTGAGAAATCCCTAGTTCAACAATTTCGTCAAAAAGAGAGTCTTCTAATCCTTGATAGGTGGTAATGTAAACTTGATGCACTATAATATTTTAAATCCTATTGTTCCTTGAAGCATTTGTGGGTTCAAATTTACTTCATTTGAATTGCTCCAATTGCTAAATGCATAGATATACCTCATGTCAAAGGTTATCATAGCAACATCGATTCCTAAACCGGCTACACCAGAATATTGTGCTTCCGAATTAAATTTAATATCGTTATTGGTTTCTATTTTTTCGCCGTTATAGGTGGTTTTGATATCATCGTAAAATGAAAAATGCATAGCTGGTCCAACAAAAGTTCTAAGATTGAACACTTTTGTTTTAATTACTTTATACCCCACCATTACGGGAATATCCATTCCAATTAGGCTTATTTCCCCTTTGGTATTACCACTTTCACTTTCAAATTTTCCTGGTTTAGAACTAACTAAGGCGTCAGCTGCTACATACCATTTTTTTAATTTAACGCGAGCAAAAACACCTCCTTGCCAACCCATCTGAGCTTGCTGTGTTAAACTATCCAGATTCTCATTGTATATTGAATAAGAAGTCCCTCCACAAAATCCGAAGTTTAAAGGAATTTGAGCCTTGCCATCGAAACATAAGATGGTTATCGTCGTAAATCCAAGTAAGAGTATTCTAAAAAACATAAGTTAACTTTTGCCAAAAATAACCTTAAACCCGCATGTGTCAAAGAAAAATGAAGGACTTGTGTGGTTATTAAGTTGGTTATTTACCACATTCATTTGTACTATTTTTGCTAGTTCTTAAATCAAGAATGAAATATTTAATTGGAACCGTATTTTTTATTGTTATCTCCTTTTTGGGCCACTCGCAAATGGAGACCTATTCTGTAAAGGTGAATATGGATGATGGGTTTGAAAGTATGGACGGGGCCTTTGCTCTAGTTAAGGTTAATGGTAAACAAATAAAACGTATTGCGGCTTCCTCATCTGGTAAACTTGATTTTGATTTAGAATTTGGTAGAGACTATGTTGTTGAGTTCCACAAACAATATTATGCAGCCAAAAAAATTGAAGTGTTTCTTGCTAATGTCACTTCAGAAATGATTGATATTGGGTGTCGCGGTAATACTTGGCATGTTGGAATGGTGCAGAAAGTCGATGGTATAGATTATTCTGTTTTGGACGATCCTGTTGGGAAAATATTTTTTGAGCCAGAGGAAAAATGTTTTGGCTGGGATGCTGAATACTCTTTAAAAGTAATGGCCAAGTTGGATGAGCTTGAACGTGAAATGGAAGAAAAGAAAGCTGAGTTTGAAAAGGCACTTACAATAGGTGATAAGGCAGCTACTAAAAAGGACTTTGAAACAGCTAAATCTAGTTTGACTGTTGCAAAAAGTCATTTTCCTGAAGATAGTAGAGTAAAGACTTTAGAAAGAAAGATTGAGCAGGGTGAAGAATCTTTAAAAAATGAAGAAGCTGCCGCTGCAGCAGCTGTCGAGGCAGAAAAATTGGCTGCTGCTGAAAAAGAAATACAAGACAAGTATGACGGGTTCATTGAAGCTGGAGACAAAGCCTTAAAAAGTGAAGATTTTGAAACAGCAAAGAGCAATTATGAAGAAGCGGGAAAAGTTAAACCCGATGCAACAGCTCATAAAACCAAAATTCAAGTAGTAGAAGCAACTAAAACAAAAAGATTAGCTGAAGAACAGGCTGCTAAACTTGCTGAAGAGGAGGCGCTTAAAAAAGAAGAAGAACAAAAGGCGCTTGAGTTAAAAGAAAAAGAGACAGCAGCTGCAGTCGCTGCGGCGGCTGCAATAGAGGTCGAAAAGGAAAAAGAGGCTGCATTGGCGAAAAAGGCGGAAGAAAAAGCAGCTGCTGAAGCGGAAAAGGCTGCTGCTAAGGAAAAAGCTATAGCAGATAAAAAAGAAGCGGATCGAGTAAAAGCAGAAGAAAAGGCCATTGCCGAAGCGGCAGAGCAAAAAGAAAAAGAAAGGATTGAAGCGGAAAAAGCTGCTGCGTTGGCTGCTGCAACGAATGAAAAAGAGCGAGCAGCTGCGGAAAAAGCTGCCGCAGATCAATTGGCAAAACAAGAAGAAGAAAAACAAAAAGCTGCAAAAGCTGAATCCGAGGCTTTGGAGAAAGAACGGTTAGAAAAAGCAAAGCAAGCCAAGGCCTTGGCTGATGCTGAGGCTGAAAAAATTGAGCAAGAACAGAAAGTTGCAAAAGAGGCTGAAGAAAAAGCAAAAGAAGCAAAGGCTCAAAAAGAACTGGCTGTAAAGGAAGAAGCGAAAAGGAAACAAGAACAAGAAAAGAAGGTAGAAACTAAACCAGTTGCAAAAGAAAAAAGTGAGCCTGTTAAAAAGGAGGAGCCAAAGCAAGTCTCAAAACCGAAAGTTGTTCCCAAGGCAAAGGTGAAAACTTCCGCTGTTGTTGGTTCGGTAGCCCATGATAACAAAAAGAAAAAGCAAGAGTTACATACAACGTCAAAAAAAGTAAAAACGTCAAATTCTCACGCCGATAAATTGGCGAAATTAGATGCGGCCGCAATGGCTCAAAACCCAAAGTCAACAAGTTTTCATGAACATCACGATTGGAATATGAATGAGCCTGAGGTATTCAAGAAAATAGCTCTTGAATATCCGGAAGGGGTGACTGAAGAAACTTATATGAAAGGTAATAAAAAGATTACCGAAAGAGTAGTAGTGAAAGATGGTAAAGGCCAAATCTATTCTAAAATTGTCCATCCATGGGGTGGAGTTTATTATTTTAAGAATTCAAGCGTTAGTATCTCTGCAATCGAATTTGATTTATTTACTACTTTAAAAGATGAGGACGGTATAGTTATTCCTCCTTATCATATCGATAGAGTGCAAGATCATGACCACTAATCAACTGGAGGAACCGGGTCATGTCCACTGGTTCCCCAAGGATGACATTTAGAAATTCGTTTAAGCCCCAAAACACCTCCCTTTATTGGTCCGTGCGTTTTTATTGCTTCAGCCATATAATTACTACAGGTAGGTTGATGTCTGCAATTTGAACCTAGATAAGGAGAAATTGCTAATTGGTAAAACTTAATAAGAAATAGTAACGGAAGGGCCAGTATTTTTTGAATGAATTTCATACAATGTAGTACAACGAAAAAAGCACAACGTTTTTAGGTCCAATATATAACGTCGTGCGTTAAAGGTAATTTGTTGGACGTTTTAAACTATTCAAAGTCTTTATACAACATGCTTGGTTGAACTTCGTCGTTGTCTTGATATTTACCACTTACATATTTGTCGTAGTCACCTTCAATACTGTGGTAGTAAATTTGGCAAATTTCTACTCCAGAAAAAATTCGAATGGGTTCAACACAGTGAATCTCTAGGGTCCAAAACCCAGAAAAACCTACATCGCCAAACCCTGCGGTTACATGAATGTATAAGCCTAATCGGCCAATACTACTTCGCCCTTCTAGCATTGGAACGTAACTTTCTGTACGCGTATGTTCAGTAGTTCTGCCTAAATATAATTTTCCGGGCTCAAGTACCAGCCCTTCTTTAGGGATGAAAAGTTCCTTTGTAGGATTCGGTTTTTTCATCTCCAATATTGGCGTGTCATAAACTAATAGTCGATCATGAAGGCTTAAATTGTATGAATTTGGATTCAACCTTTTTTCATTATAAGGGTTGATGAAAATGTTTTTTCCTAGTTGCTTTTTTATTTCGTTACCTGATAATATCATAATTAGTCTTCAATTGAAAAGCTAGAGCCTTCTTTGCCATCATTCAATACGATGCCTTTTGCCTTAAGATTGTCACGTATACTGTCAGACATACTCCAATCTTTATTTGCACGGGCTTCTGCTCGCATTTGAATTAGTATGTCCATTACATCATGTAGTTTATTGCTATTACCCTCTGATTCATCTTGGAGTCCCAGAATATTGGTAATCATTGTGTTAAAATGATTTTTTAGTCGAGTAAAAGTTTCCGATGATATACTTCCTAAATCTAATTGATTATTCGCGAACGAATTAATCTTATTACCTATTTCGAATAGTACGGCAATAGTTTTAGGAGTATTAAAGTCGTTGCTCATTTCCAACATACTTTGCTCAATTAACGTGTTGATTTCTCCGTCAAGACTATCTGAAAATGAATCTGATGGAATGTGATCCAAGTTGTTCAGATTTCGTTGAGCAGCCATTAGTCTTTTATAGCCTTTTTCGGCCGCTTTGAGCGCATCATTAGAAAAGTCGAGTGTACTTCTGTAATGGGCTTGAAGCATAAAAAATCGTGTTGTCATGGGGGAATATCCCTGATCCAATAGAGGGTGATCACCAGCTATTAACTCCAACGGTAAAAATGAGTTTCCCAATGATTTGCTCATTTTAGTTCCGTTAACGGTTAACATGTTTCCGTGCATCCAATACCTCACCGGATCATTCCCATCGGCACCAACACTTTGGGCAATTTCACATTCGTGATGAGGGAATTTCAAATCCATACCACCTCCGTGAATGTCAAATTTTTCTCCGAGATATTTGGTGCTCATTACTGAGCATTCTAAATGCCAACCAGGAACACCTTGTCCCCATGGAGAATTCCATTTCATTAATGTGTTTTCGGAAGCCCCTTTCCAAATGGCAAAATCGGCGAAGAATCGTTTTTCGTTTCCGCCTTCAAGAGAATCACGAGTCTGTTCTAAAAGATCATCTACCTTTCTTCCAGAAAGTTGCCCATAATCATACGATTCCATGTATTTTTTCACATCAAAATAGACAGAACCGTTAACTTCATATCCATAACCATTTTCAATGATTCGTTGAACCATTTCAATTTGTTCAATGATATGTCCGGTTGCGGTAGGTTCAATGCTGGGGTCTTTTAAATTGAATAATTTGGTAACAGCGTGAAATCCATTGGAATATTTCTGAACGATTTCCATAGGCTCTAATTCTTCGAGCCTCGCACGTTTTTCAATTTTATCTTCACCTTCATCGGCATCACTAACTAGGTGTCCTACATCGGTTATGTTTCTTACGTAACGTACTTTATACCCTAAGAATTCAAGGTATCTCCAAACAATATCAAATGTTAGAAAAGAACGAACATTGCCCAAATGAGCTTCGTTGTAAACAGTTGGACCACAAACATATAACCCTACTCGAGGAGCATTAATGGGTTCAAATTTTTCTTTCTTTTTACCTAACGTATTGAATACCTCAACGGGATACTTCTCATATAAGGCCATGAAATGAGTTGTTAGTGTGTGAGCTCCATTTGAATGTAATTCAAAAGCTCTCGTTTAATATCTTTTTCTTGAAATCGACCACCGTATTCCGCAGTAACCGTACTCGAATTTATGTCTCTAATTCCTCTTGAATTAACACATAAATGCTTGGCATCAATAACACATGCAACATCTTCAGTACCTAGTTCACGTTGAAGATGTTTAACCACTTGCATGGTCAATCTTTCTTGAACCTGTGGCCTTTTGGCGTAATAGTCTACAATGCGATTTATTTTGGAAAGTCCAATTACGTTTCCTTTCGACATATAAGCTACATGTGCTTTACCTACAATTGGTAAAAAATGGTGTTCACAAGTTGAATAGAGAACGATGTTCTTTTCAACAAGCATTTCACGGTATTGATACTTGTTTTCGAAAGTGCTAGCAACGGGCATATTTTCAGGAAGTAATCCTCCAAATATTTCCTTGACAAACATCTTCGCAACTCTTTTAGGTGTTCCTTTCAAGCTGTCGTCGGTCATGTCTAGACCTAATGTTTGCATTATTTTAGCGAAATCCTTTTGGATGCTTTTTATTTTTTCTTCAGTAGAAAGTTCAAAGGCATCTTCTCTCAGTGGAGTCTCTGTACTGGTTGAAATGTGATTGTCGCCGATATGATCAATATCATCAGTAACATTCAATTTCCCGTTATTTAACTCGTCTTGTTTCATTTAGTTCTGTGTTCTACCCTCATATACAATTGGGTAGAAATTTGGTGCAAATATACTTTGTAGGATTGAACTAAAATGCCTTAGAAATAAGAATTAGAGTTAAATGGTATTTCTTATGACATCTAATACTGTTGATTCTCTTAATGTGGAATCACAAATAGGTATAAACTAGTAAAAATTGAGAAATGAAGTATGGAATTAATCCAATACAACCTCTGCTTTTTCAATCCACTTTGCCCAGTCTTTTGTAACACCGTGTACTTTGTTCGTAGGATTATTGTTTGAATCTACAACAGGGTTACCAAGGTTGGTCCACTCAAAAATACCACCATATAGGTTAAAGGTTTGTTTGTAACCATTTTCAATTAATAGTTTTGTTACCTGTTCACTTCGAGAGCCAACAGAACAATAGACCACGTAAGCACCACGTTTTGAATACCCTTTAAGTGCATTAATATCGAAGCTGACAAAGTCGAGAAGTATAGCACCTTTTATATGTGATACATTGTACTCGCGTTCAGACCTTGCATCAAAAATTACAACATCTTCAAATTGCTTTAAAGTTGTTACATCAATTTCAGGGACGTCCGATTTTAAATTTGATTCAAGGACTTTTTCAAACTCTGGATTATTAACTTTTTGAGAGTATCCTAATGTGGAAACGGCTAAAAAAAATAGCGCTAAAAACGATTTTGACATAACTACAGTTTATGCCCACAAAGATATTTCATAATCCAACTAGTTGACCACTATTTAAGTAAGAATTAGTCTTTATTACTTTTTGATAAAGCGCAAGGTTTCAGTTTTATTAGTCTTTTGATTTAGGCATCTCTTTTTCTTTACCTGAGCTTGCTTTGTTCGCTAATTTTGAGCGCTCTACTTTGCGATAATCGGCAATAAATTCTCCAAGTTGTTCTATGGCAATTTTCTTAGCCACAATTACCTTGTTTTTATCTAGAATGTATACTTGGGGAGTAGAAAACACATCCCAAACGGTTCTGAAATTGAGGCTGTTCAATGTAGTCAGGTTTTTACCTAAATAATCATATGCTTTTTCGTTAATTTCTTTTGAGTCAGAAACGTTTAAGAAAGTCAATCCTTTTGATTTAATAAAAGTTGCCATCTGATCATTCTCTAATTCAGTAGATACTCCAAAAATAAATACACCACTGTCTTTATATACTTGCTGAACTTCTTTTTCAAGAAGTGGCATAGCCTTTTTACAATGTCCACATGTTGGGCTCCAAAATACGATAACAGTCATATCGGCATTTATTTCATGTAGATTATGCCATTTCTTTTCAGTTGTATCAACAAGTATTATGTTTTCTGCTTTTTCACCAATTAGTAACGGTTTTAGTGTGGTTGCACGATCACAAATTTTAGTGGTAGCTGCTGAATCTAACCACCAGGCACCTTCATCCGTACAGAAATAGTTTTCTGACATATGAACAAACACACGATCCATTCCCATAATTTTCGATTTTTCATAGGTGTTGGTAATCCAGTGTACTACATACTTGTAAACCTCTTTATTTGGTTTAGCCCTAGATGCCATCATATCAGCTGCTTCATTGATACTGTCTGGGATTTGAACGGTTAGTTTTTGTATATAATAGTCTATTTTCTTACCTAAAATTGGTGTTCGTAATAAGCGTTCATCTGTAAAATCAACGTTCTCTAGATATCTAGATTTAAAATAATTGTATTTCCATTCATTTAATTCATCGCCAGTTAATTCATCGTTTTTTGGAACATCTGGTTCTTGGCTAGTTTTAAAAACTTTAGCAACGAAAGTCCCCTCGTTTTCTTCAATAAATTTTATTTTAAATTCAATGACTTCGGCGTTAAGTTTTTGCATTTCATCTTCTGCATTTTTAATTAAGTCATCACTATTCCCAGTACTGTCTGCTCTGTATTCCGTGAGTTTAGTTTGCAATGGTCCTGCGGCAGCGCTCTTTTCGCTCATTGCTTTTTGAAAGTTATAAAACTTCTTATTTTCTTCAGAAGCCAAAACTTCCATTTCTCCTATCAAATCGTTTTTTGAAGTAGACATGCTAATGTATTTTTCAGTGCCACTAACCATTACTTCAAAATAGCCCGAGTTCTCAGGCATAACTACAAGATAAATTCCACCTGGAATAGAATCAGTCTCGTGAACAAATGTTCCCTTCTCGGTAGCAAAGGCTGTGTCGTAATAGTATTGTTTAAGACCAAAATAATTTGCGATAATCAAATGAGAATCATTTTCAAGTCCTTTAACTTTAAACTCTAATTTAAATTTATTTGTGTCCTTTTCTTTTTTGGCAGAATAGCCATAAAAAGAGGTAAACATAAATGAAAGTGCTAGTAATATTTTAAGTGATTTCATACTTGATTCAGATTAATGGTGTCAAATTTAATATTCAATTAGGTGTACAAATCCTAATTAATTAAAAAGCGAATATCTAAATATACGGGAAGAATAGGGAAGGGCTTAACACTACTTTAACACCCCTAGTTTAGCTCGGCAATAATGGATTTTAGCCCGGTAACTTTTTGGTTTAATTCGACTTTAATGTCAGCATTCAAGGGAAGCAGTAAGTCTACTCTTGAGCCAAATTTGATAAACCCAATTTGATCTCCTTGGTCAATTTGGTTTCCTTCTTCAGCATAATAGCAAATCCTTCGAGCTAAAAAACCAGCAATTTGTCTTACTAAAACAGCTGCTTTATTGTTTTCTATAACAAAAGTAGTTCGTTCGTTTTCTGTCGAAGATTTTGGGTTCCATGCTAAAAGGAACTCACCAGGGTGATATTTTGCGTATTTAACTAAACCTTTTATAGGAGACCAATTGCAATGCACATTCATTGGAGACATGAAAATTGAAACTTGAATTCTTTTTTCATTAAAGTATTCAGTTTCCATAACTTCTTCAATTACCACAACTGTTCCATCTGCTGGAGAAATTACCTGATCATCGTTCTTTTCAATTTTTCTGTTCGGCAGTCTAAAAAACTGAATGACGATTAATAAAAGTACGATGCTAAATATTAAAATTATTATTTTAATGATGGGGTAGTCTTTTACAAAAGGGCTTACCAACAAATTGAAAATAAATAAAGCTACTAAACTAACTGCAATTGTACCTGTGCCTTCTTTATGTAAAGTCATGATTCAAAAATATAATTTAGGCCAATACCCAATACTTAAAATACAAGTAAAATACTACAAACGGTGCCGACATAATTAAGGCATCAAATCTGTCAAGAATTCCTCCATGTCCGGGAAGAATATTTCCGGAATCTTTAATTCCTAGACTTCTTTTTAATTTGGACTCAACTAAATCCCCTAAAGTTCCAATTAAGCTAAGTATACTGGCAATTACCAGCCAGTCCACTAGGGTGATGTCTTTAATAAAAACACTCATTAACCAAGACCATAATAAACAACTTAAATAACCTCCAATAAAGCCTTCCCATGTTTTGCCAGGAGAAACTGAAGGGAATAATTTATTTTTTCCAAATACGTTTCCCCAAATATATGCCCAGCTATCATTAGCCCAAAGGGTCATAATCATACCTATTAAAACCCAAGGTCGGTAAGAATATGTTGGTAATACATTTATGTCAACTACTATAAAATTAAGTAAAGAAAAGGGTAAGGCTATGTAGATTACGCCAACCAGTGTGTAGGCAATGTTTGTGAAAGAGTTTTTGTCCTTTCTGAATAGGTCATACATAAATATGACATAAAGTAGAGGAAGGTTTATTAAGAGTATCGGCCAGTTTTCAAATTCAGATTGGACATAAAAAAAGCAAGTTCCGTATAAAACAACACCTTGTATTACACCGCCAACTAGTTGGGGGTTAGCTCCCGATTTTTTGAGAAGTTTGTAGAATTCAATTTGCCCAAAAACGGTAACTAAAAGCCAAAGAATTCCAAAACTATTGGGGTGGATAATTGAACCTCCAATGATTACAATGAAAAATAAGACACCTGTTCCTAATCGCTGAAGAAAATCACTCAATGCTATTATCCTCCTGATTAGTAATTAATTGAACAGCCTTAAAGGCGTTGTCTTTTGCAACGAAAACATCAATTGATACATTGTTGTTTAAGTGTATATGCATGGAATCTTGCTTATTCATTTGAGTACTAGGAATGTCATTGTCAAACAATTTCTGTTGAACAATTTCAGCCTCAATATAACTTGAAGCTGTGAATACTTTTACCCAATTAGATTCCATAAGCGAGGAATCCAAAAGTAATTATTCTTCACTCTTAGCACCTTCTTCTTTAGCCTTATTCTCAACAGGTTTGTTGACAACGCCATTTTTAGAAGGTTTGTCTTTTTCGGCCGTTACTTTTTCAGCTTTAGCTACTTTTTTAGCAATGGATTTTTCTTTTTCATCTTTACGACGAACCTCAATATCCCTTTCTTCTTGCTCACGTTCTATGTCTCTTTCAAAAGTTCGTTTGCCTAGAATGTTTTCCATGTCTTCTTTAAAAATCACCTCTCTTTCAAGGAGTAATTCGGCAACCTCAATAAGTTTTTCTTTAGATTTAGACAACAATTCGAGCGTATCTTGGTAAGCTTTTTCAACGTAGGCACTTACTTCTGTATCGATAAGCTCTGATGTCTTTTCAGAATATGGCTTTTGGAAAGAGTATTCACTTTGCCCACTTGAATCATAATAAGAAACGTTTCCAACTTTTTCGTTCAACCCATAATAAACAACCATGCTATAAACTTGCTTGGTTACTTTTTCTAAATCACTTAATGCGCCAGTACTGATTTTGCCAAACATGATTTGCTCAGCAGCTCTGCCACCTAAGGCAGCCATAACTTCATCGCGCATTTGTTCTTCAGTTGTAATTTGACGTTCATCTGGTAAATACCAAGCCGCTCCTAACGACATACCTCTAGGAACTATAGTTACTTTAACCAGTGGATGTGCAAATTCTCTTAACCAACTAACGGTAGCGTGACCAGCTTCATGAAAAGCGATTGTTTTCTTTTCACGTGGAGTAATGATTTTGTTCTTTTTCTCAAGGCCACCAACCACTCGGTCAACGGCATCAATAAAGTCTTGTTTAGTTACTTTTTTCTTTTTGTTTCTGGCTGCTATCAAAGCTGCCTCGTTACATACATTAGCTATGTCTGCACCAGAAAAACCAGGAGTTTGACGAGCAAGTAAATCAATGTCAAGTGAGTCGTCTTTTTTTAGTGGTTTTAAATGAACCTTAAAGATTTCTTTCCTCCCATGTAAATCAGGCATGTCAACAATTATCTGTCTGTCAAACCTTCCAGGACGAAGCAAAGCTTTGTCTAAAACATCTGCGCGGTTTGTTGCAGCAAGAATAATTACTCCAGTGTTGTTTCCAAAGCCATCCATTTCAGTCAGCAATTGGTTTAATGTGTTTTCACGTTCATCATTTGAGCCTTGCATCGGATTTTTTCCACGTGCACGACCAATAGCATCTATTTCATCAATAAAAATGATGCTTGGAGACTTTTCTTTAGCCTGCTTAAACAAGTCACGAACTCTAGAAGCTCCAACACCAACAAACATTTCAACAAAGTCTGAACCTGAAAGAGAAAAGAATGGAACTGCTGCTTCTCCAGCAACGGCCTTGGCTAACAAAGTTTTACCCGTTCCGGGAGAGCCTATTAATAAAGCCCCCTTAGGGATTCGTGCTCCAAGATCAGTATATCTATCTGGGTTTTTAAGAAAATCAACGATTTCTTTAATTTCTTCTTTAGCCTCTTCTTGACCAGCCACATCATCAAATGTTATCTTAACACTAGTGTTTTCATCAAACAAACGAGCCTTAGATTTTCCGATATTAAATATCTGACCTCCTGGGCCACCACCGCCGCCCATCCTTCGTAGTATAAATAGCCAAATAGCAACCATTATGGCTATTGGTAGAAGCCAGCCTAACATATCGGCTCCCCAGTTTTTTTCTACTCGATACTCATAAGAAAAACCGTATTTATCGCTCCATTCATATAGGTTTTTTCCAAATTGGTCTTCAGGTCCAACAGTTAATTGAAAGTGAGGGCCAATCTCATTCGACTTTCCCATTAATCCATCAGAAATTTTACCTCGATATTCCTCTTTTTTAACAGATTCAGATTTAAGGTAAATTCTTGCAAATTCTTTATTTACAATAACCACCTTTCTAACGTCACCTTTTTCGGCCATTTCTCTGAATTCGTGGTGAGAAATAGATGTTTGGGTTGGACTATAGCTAAAAAGTATATTGCCGATTAAGAAAACACCGATTACTGCATAAATCCAATAAAAATTGAACGGTTTTTTTGGGGCAGAAGATTTAGATGCCTGTTTCTTTGGAGTACCTTTTTTTTGTTTTTTATCACTCATAAATATTTCGAATTACTCTTCAGACTTAATGTGTGTTGCTTTGGCATCGGCCCATAAATCTTCGAGTTTGAAAAAATCCCTATTTTCTTTTTGGAATACATGAACCACAACATTACTATAATCTAATAAAATCCATTCAGCGTTGTCTTTACCCTCAACATGCCAAGGTTTTTCTTGTAACTGAATTCTTACTTCGTCTTCAACAGACTCAGCAATAGATTTAACTTGAGTATCCGAATTTCCGTGGCAAATAACAAAAAAATCACAAACTGCACTGCTTATATCTCGAAGATCTAAAAGCACAATTTGATTTCCTTTCTTTTCTTCAATTCCTTTGATAATTATATCTGCTAAGGCTTCTGATGATGTATGATTCATTCCCAATTTTAAGTTTGCAAAAATAGCCAATTTTGAAGGTCGAGTAGGGCAATCATAAAGAGTCTTCATTTTACTACTTGTATTTAACACATTTTAAACTAGGATTCGCTATTTTGCAAGACGATCTATGGTTCATTTTCAGTTAAATAAAGTCGATTCAACTAACGGGTATTTAAAAAACCTAGTTGATAATACCACAGTCGACAACTGGACAGTGGTGAGTTCTAAAAAACAAGATTTTGGTAAAGGTCAAAGGGGAAATGTTTGGCTCTCTGGGGATGGAGGTAATGCATTAATGTCTGTTTATTATAAACCGAATAAGCTACAGGTGAAAGATGCGTTTTTATTAAATAAATGGGTTTCTTTATCTGTGCTAAAAACTTTGGAAATGCTTGGTGTATACGGAACCCAGATAAAATGGCCAAATGATATTTTAGTAAATAAAAAGAAAATTTGCGGAATATTAATTGAAAATACATTCGTTGGACATTCTATAAGTGATGTAATAATTGGTATTGGTTTGAATGTGAATTCAATTCCTAAATTGAGTGGAGTAACCGCATTGTCATATGAGTTAGGAGTTGAACTTATTGTCAAGCAAGTCATTGAAAAGTTGGTGGATCAACTCAAGACTAACTCTCATTTATTACACAAGGTTAAGCAGTTAGATAGATTCTATTTAAATGGTTTGTATGGTTTTAAGCAATTTGTGAAGTTAGAATCAGAAAATGGTGAATTCAAAGGACGCGTAAATTCAGTAAATCACTTGGGATTTGTTCAAATAGAGAAGGAAAATAAAGAGGTTGTTGAATTTGATATTCAACAGTTAAAATGGCTTGATTTACCTAAGCGAACTTAGATACTAATTTATCCGCCATCATGTTAAATAGATTTGTTAAAGGTCCACTAGCCATTGTTTGAATCATGAAGTTCATGTTTCCATCAAAGGTTAATTGTGCTTTAGTACTTCCGTTTGCTTCCTTTAAGTCTATATCTAAAGTAAAATCAAAAGGATTTTTACCGTGAGAAACAATGTGAACTTTTTCTCCTTCAGTCCCAGATTCCTTTTTCATTCCAATTCCAGAAAGGCCTTTAATTGTAAATGAGCAAGTTTCCTTATCACTTTTCCAATTCAATACTTTATCTTCTGGCATTAAGTTTTGAAGATTGTTTAAGTCTGAAAGGAAATTGTAAATATCTAAAGATCCTGAGTTAATTTGAACTTCTTTACTTTTAATAGTAGCCATAATATTAATGAATTAACCTTGCCATTCGTTAGGGTTGTTGCTCCAAGCCTTCAGTGCTTTAACATCTGATTGAGAAATGTAATTTGATTCAACTGCTTTTTCTAACAATGCTGAATAATTGCTAAGAGTAATTAAAGGACAGTTAGCTTTTTTAAAGTTTTCTTTTGAAATTGATAACTCGTATGAGAAAATGGCAATCATTCCTTTAATTGAACAGCCCTTTGCTTTTAATGCGGCAACAGCATCTAAAGAGCTTCCGCCTGTAGAAATTAAATCTTCAATTACTATTACGCTTTGCCCTTTTTCTATAACACCTTCAATTTGATTACTTAAGCCATGTTCTTTTGGTTTGCTTCGGACATACACGAAAGGTAATCCGAGTTCTTGAGCAACTAGGGCTCCCATAGCAATACCACCTGTGGCAACACCTGCAATTACATCTGGTTTGCCATAGTTGTCTTCTAAGGCTTTAACCATTTCTTGTCTTATGAATGTTCTAATTCTTGGAAACGAAAGAATTTTTCTGTTATCGCAATAAATAGGACTTTTAATTCCGCTCGCCCAAGTGAAAGGTGAGTTAGGTTGAAGTACTATTGCTTTAATTTGCAGTAAATACTCACTTACGTTTAGAGCGATATCGTTCATAGGATAAATTGATAAAACTGGATGGCGAATGTATAAAGTTTTCCTTAATAGTACAGAGTTGATATTAAAATCAGAAGAGGAATTATTGAACAAAAAAATAATTCAAAACACTTATGTTGAATTGGGTGGAATACCGGAATTAACTCAAATTGAAAGTTGGCTTGAGTCTGATTTAGGAAATGTCATAGTGTTTAATAGTACTGACATAGATAAGGATTGGTCTAGGTTTTTGTCTCATTTTAAAGTAGTGCCTGCGGCTGGCGGTATTGTTGGAAATGATAATGGTGAGGTGTTGTCTATTTACAGGAATGGGAAATGGGATTTGCCTAAGGGAAAGCTAGAGAAAAACGAAAATATTCGTCAATGTGCAATTCGTGAGGTTAAAGAAGAGACAAATGCTGAAGTTATCAGTTGTTCTGATGAGGTTTATAAAATTACCTATCATGTATATCCACATAAAGGTAAAATGGTGATAAAACCAACTTATTGGTTTCTTATGTTGTCCAAATCTGAAAATTTTATTCCTCAATTAAATGAAGGAATTGAAAGGGTGGAATGGTACAGTCACCGGAGTGTTGTTGCCGAGTTTAAAGGGCGAACTTTTAAAAGTATTGAAGATTTGCTTTTCGATTATTTCAATTAAAAACGAACCCTTTGTCATAGATTTTTTGTTGTTGTTTAGCGGTAAAATAATGCAGTCCGCACAATTAACATTGTTTTGTCAGTATTTTTTCTTTATTTCATTGATTGTTAGTTTTCGTTAATTCATTAACGTAAACTACTGGTAATGTGTTGTTAATGGTTGTGAGTAGCTCTCGGAAATATTTCGAATGTGGATGTTTTGCGCCGAAATGCGTGATAAAATTGATTTTAACACTGAGTTGTTTGTAGAAATCTAATGCTAAATGACAAAAATGAATAGCTGTATTAAGGTAAGATTGAAAGGATTAATTCTTTTGTCAGTTTTTACCATTTGTTCTATAGGAATTCGTGCTGCTACGCAAACCGTGTCATGTTCTGCTGCAGCATTAATTACTGCAATTAATACTGCTAACGGAAATGTCGATCACGATACCATTACACTTTCTTCAGCATGCATTTATAATTTTACTTCTGTAGATAACTATATATATGGTCCTAATGCTCTTCCGGTAATTTCATCTGAGATTACTATCATTGGAAATGGAGCTACTATATATAGGAATACATCTACGAAATTTCGTTTCTTTTTTGTTGATACTAATGGCACACTACTTATTGATGACCTTACCTTAAAAAACGGAAATACAATTGGTGGTACAGGTGGTGCTGGTACTCAAACCTCTGCTGGTGGTGGTGGCGGCGCTGGAATGGGCGGTGCGGTTTTTAGTAAAGGAAACTTTA
>JBMYOI010000022.1:0-37518 GCA_049599135.1 Salibacteraceae bacterium | reverse complement strand
CATGACTTTGACCAAAACGGATCTTTAGATATCGTATTAGGATATTATGACAATGGCACATGTTACCCTGTTCGAGGACGACAATGTAGTTCCGATCAAATGCCATTTATTAAAGACAAATTCCCGACATACAATGCTTTTGCACAAGCGAGCACCCAAGACATTTATGGATCTAAGCTTAATGAAGCGCTAAATTACAGGGCCACGAATTTTGCATCGGTTTATGTCGAAAACCTAGGAAATGGTAAATTCAATGTATCTCCTTTACCAACTCAAGTCCAACTCGCAATGGTTAATTCTGTTGTTTCTGGTGACTTTAATAACGACGGGATTTATGAAGCTATCCTAGCAGGAAACTTATATGGTTCTGAGGTGGAAACACCTCGGTCAGATGGGTCAATAGGTAGCTATTTAACCTTTGATTCAAAAAAGAATCAATGGAAATATCAAAGTTACAATGAATGCGGTTTATCCATACAAGGAAATACCAAAAACATGGCTGTAATTCAGAGCAGCAAAGGCCCAATGATTGTTGCAGGCAAAAACAACACCCAACCACAAATCGTCAACGTTGTTAAATAAAACGTTAAGCCTGATTAGTAAATCTTAACATATTAATAAAAATTGTGCGCAACATTTTTAATTTACTATATTTGGCCATAATAAATGGGTAAATTATATCAATTCAAAAAAAATAAGCTTATGATTAAAAAGATACTTATTGGCAATTCATTGTTAATACTTATGATGGTTTTTTGCACTCCGCAATTAAATGCTCAGGCAAGAACCTACACAGAAGACTTTAGTCAACCTACTGGTTTGACTCTTCCTACGGGATGGACAAGTACGAATAGTACATCAAACACAGGAAACAACGGATATTGGAAAATCGGCCCTTTTAGTGGTTCTCCAAACTACGATGTACAAAATATAACTGAACATACTGGAAATGGTGGGAACTACTTTTGGGTTGATGGTTCTACCCCATACCCAATAATAGTATATGGGGAAACGAAAACTTTTGATTTTGTAAACCATTGGAATCTTGTACTTGAATTTTGGTTAACAAGCTACAATACAACATATGCTAGTTCTGGCCACAATACATTTACTATTGATTTTTATGATGGTCTAATGTGGCACAACACTGTTTTTTCTCAAAAAGGAAACAACCCTTCCGTTGCTTGGGATAAAAAGACAGTTAACTTGAGTGCATTTAAGCCACAAGGTACTGAGCAAGTAAAATTTAGATTTACTGTAAATAAAGATGCTGGAACTCCTTTTTACAATGACATTATAATTGATGATTTTAGCGTATCAGGTGATTTAGCAATGCTAGGAATGAATAATGCTGCTGCAGATGGGTTTAAAGACCCTACAGTATGTCTAGGGGCTAACGACATTGACGTTGTTATAGCAAACAGAGGTACTAATCAAATAGATTCTTTAGAGTTACATTGGGAAGTAGATGGCGTTCCACAAACAATGGTTAAATACAATCAACTTTTAGATTCTTTAACCGGAACAGGTAGAAGTTCAGACAATGTTACATTAGGGCAAGTAAACTTTGCATTTGGTGTTCCAAGAACAATTAAATATTGGACGTCTATGCCAAACGGTGTTCAAGACACAATTAATGATAACGATACTTTAGAAGTTGTTCGATTCTCTTCACTTAGTGGTTTATATACAGTTGGAAGTGGAAGCAGAGATTTTCCAAATCTTGATTCAGCCGTTACATTTTTAAATGCCGTTGGCGTTTGTGGTGCTACAATTTTTGAACTTCAAGATACGATTCATGCAGGTCATGTTGAAATTGGTGATGTTTTAGGTAGCTCATCTACAAATACGATTACATTTACTTCAGCAGGTAAGGATGCTTCACTTTGTGTGGTTAACCATACTTCAAGTAATTCTTCAAATAATTATGTGTTCACTTTAAATGGATCTAGATTTATTAACTTCGACAATCTTACCATTGCAAACGCTGCAACTGGTAACAACGCTGGGGTTATTAGCATTGTTGAAGGTAATGACATAAACTTTGAGAAATGCAACCTTTTCTCTGCACATTCAGGAAGCAGTGTAAATAGTTATTTAGTTACTGCTAGAGACGAAATAGTTGAAAACTTAGACTTTTCAAACTGCCAATTCGAAGGCGGGTCTTGGGGTATCTATTTAAATGGTGGCACAAACACACATGTAAATATTTCAATTTCAGATAATATCTTTAAAAACACATATGCATCTGCAATCTGGATTAATGAGGCTGAAGGATTAGTTGTTGAGAGAAATAACTTTTCTTCAAGCAGTACTAACGCAGGAACAATTGCGATAAACTTAGCTAACCTTAGTGATTACGTTGAAATTTATGGCAACCACCTTACCCACAGTGCTACTTGGCCTATGATGGGATTAAGAATTAATGGTTCTGCTGGAAAATCAAATCAACACAACTTGATTATGAATAATGCATTTTCTGTTGGAGATACTAGTAGTAGTACTTCAGGAAATAAAGCAGGCATTGACCTTATTAATGTTGCATTTTATGACGTAGTCTTTAACACTATGGCAATATCTACTAGTAATTCTTCAGCTTACGCTTTCGGAATAAGTAACTCAAATGGTAATGACATTTACAACAATGTTTTTGCTAATATGGGTTCTGGTGGGGATGCTGTTAATGTTAGTGGATTAGGTTCTGTACTTAGTATGGATAACAACTTAATTTACTCAATGGCTGATTTTGGTTCTTTCTCAGGAACAGGAGCTTCTGACTTATCAGATTGGCAAAACCTTTCTGGTTTTGATGCTAACTCGGCCTCTGAAGATCCTTTATTTAGTGAAATTGACACTTTAAAAATATGTAGTAAACTCGGTGATAATATCGGTAACAAATCTGGTTTAGTTACAGATATTGAAGGAAACCTTAGAGACCCTTTAAATCCAGATCCAGGAGCTTATGAGTATTCTTCAATTTCTGGAATTACCGTTGAGGATGCCTTTATTTGTAACGGTGATGAAGCTGACTTCTTTGTAGCAGCTGCAGCAAACGACTTGATTATTTGGAATTACACGGATACTAGCAGTAAGTTTAGTACAAAAATGGAAGGAACTTACACTTTAACTGCTATTGGTGAATGTGGTGCAGATACTACCTCGTTCGATGTATTAATTAACGAACTGGTTAAGCTTTCGAATGACACTAGTATTTGTGGTGGCGATACAATTTTCGCAACTTCAAATATTATGAATGGTTCGTATTCTTGGAATACCGGATCTACTTCAATGATGGAGAAACTTTACAAAACTGGTCAGTACTATGTTAATGTAGTTGACAGTGATGGTTGCTTCTCAGCAGATACTATTGAGATTATAGCTTCACAAGTTGTTTCATTGAGAGAAGATACTATGATTTGTGAAGGTCAAACAGTGCTTCTTACTCCTGGTACTCCAGCTGGTAGCTATACATGGTTTAGAGATGGTGTTTCAATTTCTACTGCTTCTCAAATCTACGCCGATTCAACTGGTAAGTTTGTTGTTCTTTATTCTGATCAAAACTCATGTAACAGTACGGATACATTTGATCTTGTGGTTAACAAATTACCAAGATCGGGTTTTACGTATACTCAAAATCAAAATAATCTTGAGTTTACTGCTAACGATCCTACAGGAGCTAATTACTTCTGGTCATTTGGAGATGGTAAAAAAGTAAACGGTCCAGCTTGGAAAACGCTAAACATATACGCAGCTAATGGCTCGTATAATGTAAGTCTAGTTATTTCTAGCGCGCATTGTGGTGATAGTACTTCTTCACAGACTATTGATTTAGAAACTATTGGCATCAATGATTACTCTTCTAATAACGGTGTAAACGTTTATCCTAACCCTACTTCTAACTTTATAAACATTTCTTATAATCCTGAATTGAATAAAGTAAATAAGCTTGTGATACTTGATTTAACAGGTAAGATTGTTTATTCTGAAGACGTTCAAGAATTTGAAGGAGACATTAGACTTAACCTAGAAGAAATAGTAAACTCTAAGGGTGTTTATCTTATCAAAACGTTTGATGCGGACAATCAAACTATTTCTACTACTAGAATCTCATTAATATAATAACTGTTGAAACTAAGATTATGAAAAACAAATATTTAAATCTATTATTTATTGTTAGCTTGGTGTTTTCAGCAGGCGCAATTAATGCACAAACCTACTGTACCTCTACTGCCTTATACACTGGGGACGAGTATATCTCAAATGTTACAATTGGGGCAATTAACAACTCGTCTACTGGCTGTGATTTGTATACTGATTATACTGCCCAGGAAACCAGAGTATTACCTGGCTCTACAATTAGCTTAAGTGTAACACCAAGTAGTTGTGGAACCTTTGCTTATAGTAACTCAATTAGAGCATTTATTGACTGGAATGGTGATAATACGTTCTCTGCTGCTGAGAGATACACGGTAAAAGCATTGGCTTCTGGAGGGTATGGTGTTGCAAATACAATTAACATAACTGTTCCTAATCAGGTTTCTCAAAACCCATTTAGGTTAAGAGTTGTATGTCAAGAATCAGGAACTAATGCTACTGGTTGTGGATCATACGGTTGGGGAGAAACTGAAGATTACACATTAATTGGATCATTCGATAATGACGTGTCAATGAGTGATATTGACCCTATTGTTGTATGTAAAAGCGGTACTTCTCGAGATATCATGGTTAAGGCAACTAATACTGGTGGTTTAGATTTGGATACCTTTTATTTAGGTGGGCAAATCACTGATATTGTTAACAATATTCAAACACCAATTCCTGACACAATGATTACAGGTAACTGGAAATCATCTGATGAAACACCTTTCTTAAACATTTTCACGTACAATGGTTTATTTGCCGATGGTGATATTATTCGAGTATGGTGTTTTGATCCAAATAACGTTCCTGATTCGGCTAATGCAAACGATACTATTAATTATATTGTTCGAGCTGGTATGGAAGGCCTATTCACAATTGGAGATACTACCGGTGGATTAAACGATTTTAGAACATTAACAGATGCTGTTGATTCTTTAAATACTGCGGGATCTATTTGTGACTCCGTAATTTTTGTATTACCAGACACAAGTTACGGTACTCATTATGGACAACAACATATTAAAGATATCTTAGGCTCAAGTCCTACTTCTCCTATTATTTTCAGAGCGGCAGCGCAAAATCAATACGAAACTCGTATTGTATATGATTCATGTGATGTTGATTATAATTATGGTTTTAAAATTGATAATACTTCTAATGTATATTTTGAAGGATTAACTTTTGAAACCAATACAGGAAGAAACAACGGGTATTCAAATACTATAACAATTGAGGACTGTGAAAATATTTATTTCCACGATTCTAAAATAATGAATAGAACGACTAATAGTGCATCTGTAACATATAGCTTAGTTACTATCAATGGTTCTGAAGAAGTATCATTCATGGACTGTGAATTCGAGAATGGCTCTACTTCAATTATTGCTAAGGAAGGTGTAGACCTAACTTTTAATGGTTGCGATTTCAACAACCCTTATAATGTTGGTTTAGATGCAAATACTTATGAAGGGTTAACAATTGAAGAATGTGACTTCTATTCTAATCGATTAACTCCTGGTGGAACTGCAATTTTATTAAACAAGGTAAACAGAGATGTAAATATTTCTTACTCTACAATTGGTATCAGAAACGGACAATGGCCATTGAATGGACTTTCTATGAATCAATGTAACGCTTTGAATGGAGTAACTGAAATTTATAATAACTCTTTTAATCTTGGACAACCTTGGAGTGGTAGCAGGTATTATGGAATGCAATTAACCAACGTTGTTGGAGCCTCTATAGTTTTTAATACAGTTGCTGTAAGTGGTAACAATGCCGCTAACGCAGCATTCTACTCCAATAATGGAACTAGAAACGTTACATTCAACAATATATTTGCCTCTATGATTAGTGGTTCGGCAATTGAGATTGTTACTCCTGCTTCTGTTGTAAGTTCTGATCACAATGACTTATTTGCAGGGTCTGGAATTCTTGGTAAATTAGGAACTCAAAGTATTAATAGTATTGGTGATTGGAGACAAAACACAGGATTTGGCATGAATTCACTTTCGATTAACCCTTTCTTTCATGGAACTTCTCGTAATGATTTACATGTTTGTAATGATGATTTATATGCAGCAGGAATGGCTATTTCTGGAATTAATGATGATTTAGATGGAGATACTAGAGATCTTAATGCACCTTGTATTGGTGCGGATGAATTTGCACCTGTGAGCCTATTCTCTCTTGGTGAAGATTACGGTCTTTGTAATGGAGATTCTACAGACTTAGTTGCTGGTAAAGGTTTAACTGGAGAGGTAGCTATCTGGAAAGATTTAAGTACAGGTAATACAATTGATACTAGTCAAGTGATTAACGTAAATTCTCCAGGTGATTACCAAGTGTCATTACTTAACGCTTGTGGTATTAATGTAGATACTATTACAATCATTGCTCCTGTTCAAGTAGTACTTGATCCTGACACTAATCTTTGTCCTGATGAAACTATCAATATAGATGCTACTATCGTTAATGGTGATTCATACATGTGGAGTAACGGTAATTCTTCTTCTAATATAACAGTAACTGAACAAGACGTATACTACGTAACTACTACGGATATGTGGAAATGTACATCAATGGATTCTATTGTTATTACTTATTCAAATAGAGCTGAATTAACTACACAAAACGATACTATCGTTTGTGAAGGACAATCATTCGGGTTATTTGGAGGTACAGATCCAATTACTAATCCAACTGCTACTTATAAATGGACGGGTTACATTAACGCTGATTTAGAAACATCTGCAAACATTTTTGTTGATTATGATTTCTTGACTGCGGATGACACTATAATTACATGTGAATTAACTCACCGAGGATGTGTTACTAGTGATTCTTTAAGAATTCAAAGAAAAAGTTCACCAAAAATTGATGGTTTAGTTATCAAAGATAACGGCCAAGGATTTTACGTAACTTCTAATAACTCACCAGGTGAAGATCACAAATGGATGTTCGGAGATGGAGATTCTTCTATGTGGCCAGAGCCTAGACACCTTTATGGTCAAAATGGTAAGTATACTGTTACCTATACAAATAGTAATATTTGTGGTAGCCAGGATACTACTTTTGAAATCTCTATTATTTCTTTAAGTTTAGTTGAAAACGGTAACAACTCTAACTTGTTGATTTACCCGAATCCTAACAATGGTAATTTTAATTTAAACTTTTCGAATATCTCTGCAGACGCATTGAACATTAACATTATTGATGCTCAAGGAAAATCAGTTTATTCGAAAGAATTAGTGAATGTAACTGGTTCTGCTAGCGAAATGATTAACCTTACTAATTATGGCACGGGTATCTATGTTGTACAAATAACAATTGATGGTACTGTACATACTGCAAGAGTATCTGTTAAATAATAACAGTAAACACATATATTAAAAAGGGGCTTCGGCCCCTTTTTTAGTTTTAAACCAATAGCAAGCTACCAATTTAAATAAACAAGTGATCATACCTTGTAGAGTTCGACAAAGGAACCTTTTGAAAAGCATAAGACAAATAAATGATCGCTACATAGATAAACGAGGGCTTTATTAATTCATTTTGTTCTAGCCCCTATAAACCGAGTATTGATTATTCACATTACTCTTAATCAACACATAAAAAAAGTTATTACTGTCAGATATTGTGGGAATTAGAGAACCAAAATTAAAAGTACCGTCATTTTCATCCTGTTCTTAACCGAAAAAGACTCCCGCAGGAATCTTTTTTATTCATAGATTCCCAATCATCCCGATAGCTATTGGGAAAGAATGACAAGGCTCCCACATTATTTAACGACATTGCATAAAAAAAGGGCGAAACGCCCTTCTTAAAACAATATACTTTGACATTATTAAACCTTACTTATAACCAAATCAATAGCTTGAGTTAACCCATCAGGGTTTTGGCCTCCAGCAGTGGCAAAAAAGGCCTGCCCTCCTCCCCCTCCTTGTATTAAACTAGAGCATTCTTTAATAAATTGATTTGCATTTAAACTTTTTGAGTCAACCAACGAATCTGAAATAGCAATTGTAAGACCCGCTTTATTGTTATGTGTAGACCCCACAACGAGCAGCAAATTATCAATCTCATTTTTTAACTGAAAAGCAATATCCTTTATTCCTTTAGCAGAAATTGGAACAATACCAGATATTACATTAATTCCATTAATTACTTTTAAGTCAGATTGAAGGCTCTCTTTAATTTGAAGTATTTGGGCTTTTTCAAATTTTTCAACTTCACCTTTCAACTCTTTCCCTTCTTCGATTAACGAGTTTACAGCTTTTAAGACATCTTTAGGGTTCTTAAGCTCTGTTTTGATCAAATTAAGTTCCTTAACTTGATTGTCATACCAAGTAAAAACCTCGTCACTAGTAATAGCTTCAATTCTTCGTATTCCAGCGGCTACAGAAGACTCATTTAGAATTACAAATCTTTTTATTTCAGAAGTATTTTCAACATGGGTTCCCCCACAAAGTTCTTTTGAATCCCCAAACTCTATCATACGAACTTTATCACCATACTTTTCTCCAAACAAAGACATTGCTCCTTTTTCTTTTGCCTCGTTGATAGGAATGTTACGATGTTCATTCAATGATATACCATCAGCAATAAGTTGATTAACTCTGTTTTCAATTATTGTTAAAGCATCCGAATCAATTTTTTCATAGTGCGAAAAATCAAATCTTAAATACTTAGGGTTAACCAAAGATCCTTTTTGCTCAACATGTGTTCCTAGAACCTCTCGCAATACAAAATGAAGAAGGTGCGTAGCAGAATGATTAGCTGCCGACAATTTTCTATTCTTACTATTTACTACTGCATTCCAAACTCCCTTTAATTCTTCAGGTAAACTCTTTGCCTTATGAACGATTAAATCATTTTCCTTTTGGGTTTCTATAATTGATATTTTGCTTCCATTTTGTTCAACAAAACCAGTGTCACCAACTTGTCCGCCCCCTTCAGGATAGAAAGGAGTTTGGTACAGTACCAATTGATAGTATGTTTTTCCTTTTTCGGATACCTCTCTATACTTAACTATTTGAGTTTCTAGTTTAGTTTGGTCATATCCATTAAATCCTAAAACATCTTGATTTTCATTAATAACAACCCAATCATTCGTTTTTGTAATATTACTTGAACGAGAGCGATCCTTTTGGATTTTTAATTCTTGGTCAAACTCTTTAATATCAACATTTACGTTTCTTTCTAAAGCTATCAATTGTGTTAAATCAATTGGGAATCCAAATGTGTCATATAATTCAAAAGCTTGTTTTCCTGAAACACTTCCATTATCAGAAATTAAACTTTCAAGTCTGCTTATTCCTTTGGATAATGTTCTTAAAAAGCTTTCTTCTTCTTCCTTAATAACCTTCGCTATTAATCCTTTCTGAGCTTTTAACTCCGGAAAGCTGTTCCCCATACCATCTACTAGTGTATTAACCAATTGATGAATGAAAGACTCATTTAGATCAAGAAAACTATATCCATAACGAATGCCTCTTCTCAAAATTCGTCTAATCACATAGCCAGCTCCAGTATTAGAAGGTAGTTGCCCATCGGCAATCGAAAAAGAGACAGCTCTAACATGATCTGAAATTACCCTAAACGCAACATCGGTCTTACTGTCAGACTTAGTATAAGTTTTGCTTGATATTTTTTCAAGTTCTGCTATTAAACCGGAAAAGACATCCGTATCGTAATTCGATTGCTGCTCTTGAAGCACAACGGTAAGTCGTTCAAGGCCCATTCCTGTGTCTACATGTTTTTGAGGTAAATGTTCAAGAGAACCATTTGCTTTACGATTAAACTCCATAAAAACAAGGTTCCAAATCTCAATCACCATGGGGTGGTCTTGGTTAACCAAACTTAAACCGTCAACTTTATCACGATCCTCTATTGGTCTAATATCCACATGAATTTCAGAACAAGGACCACATGGGCCAGAGACTCCCATTTCCCAAAAATTATCTTTCTTATCACATCTTAAAATACGTTCAGAAGCAATATGCGTTTTCCAGATATCTTCGGCTTCCGTATCAGCTTTTAGGTTATCACTTTTTTCACCTTCAAACACGGTGATATAAAGTCGGTCCTTATCTATTTTATAAACTTCTGTAAGAAGTTCCCACGCCCAATCAATCGCTTCTTTTTTGAAATAATCGCCAAAAGACCAATTGCCCAACATTTCAAACATAGTGTGGTGATATGTATCTACACCAACCTCTTCAAGGTCGTTATGTTTACCTGAAACTCGAAGGCATTTTTGCGTATCAACAACACGTACAGAATCCGGCTTATTAATCCCAAGGAAAACATCCTTAAATTGATTCATGCCCGCATTGGTAAACATTAAAGTAGGGTCGTCTTTTAACACCATGGGCGCCGAAGAGACTATTTTATGCCCTTTTCCTTTAAAAAACTCAAGAAACTCACTACGTATTTTATTTGATGTCCAATGCATGCGGCTACTATTTTGAGGGGACCTCTATGTTATTATTCCATAAATAAAAAGTGGCAAAAAGCCACTCAATTGCAAAGTTAGACGAAATGCCTAATTTTGGCTCGCAAGTCAGAGTCTATCTGAAAAAATAGAATGGGAGAAAAAAAGTATAGATATAACACCAAAACACTTTCTTACGAAAAAATAGAAAGAACGGCTAAAGATCATTTGGTGAATGTTGTAACCTATGCTTTTACGGGTGTTGTATTCGCTTCTATTTTCCTCACCTTGACTTATTTCTTTATTGACAGTCCTAAAGAAAAACAATTAAAAAGAGAAAACGAGCAGCTTATACTTCAGTTTGAAATTTTAAATAAAAAAATGGATCAAGTTGCTGACGTTTTAGGCGATCTTGAATATAGGGACGATAATATTTACAGGCTTATTATGGAAGCCGAGCCAATTAGTAACAGTATTAGAAAAGCAGGGTTTGGTGGTGTTAATAGGTACGAACACCTTAACGGTTATTCCAATTCAGACATTGTAATAGAAACAACAGAAAAACTCGAACAACTTACTAAACAACTATACATTCAGTCAAAATCATTTGACGAGGTTATTGACATGGCACAGAAAAAAGAAGAAATGCTAGCCGCAATTCCTTCAATTATGCCCATTGCAAATGAAGATTTAAAAAGAATGAGCAGCGGGTTTGGTATGAGAATGCATCCAGTACTTAAAATACCAAAACATCATGCGGGTCAAGATTTTACTGCACCTACTGGGACAGATATTTATGCATCAGGAAATGGAACCGTAGTTAAAGTTAAGAAAGAGAGATATAGTTATGGGTACCACGTAGTTATTGATCATGGGTATGGATATGAAACTTTATACGCCCATATGAGTAAAATTTTAGTGAGAAAAGGCCAAAAAATAAAAAGAGGTGATATTCTTGGTTTAGTTGGTAATACTGGAATTTCTACCGCACCTCATTTACATTATGAAGTTCGTAAAAATGGGCGACCAATTAACCCTGCAAATTATTACTTCCAAGATTTAACACCTTCTGAATACGAACAAATATTGGAGCTTTCGAATCAACCCCTTCAGAGTTTCGATTAGTATAGTTTATTCTCTTATTTTTACCCTTCTAATTTACCTATGCCATATAAAGAGAGGGAAATACAAAAACTGTTTTATTCAATTGGAGAAGTTGCCGCCAAATTTGACGTCAATACTTCACTTATACGATTTTGGGAAAAAGAGTTTGATATAATTCAACCTCGAAAAAATAGAAAGGGAAATCGCCTTTTCACCCCTAAAGATGTTTCGAACTTAGAGATTATTCACAAACTAGTGAAGCAAAAAGGATATACTCTTGAGGGAGCTAAAAAAGCTTTGAAAGAAGATAAAGTTCAACTTCACACCCAAAATTTGTTGGTTAGTAAGCTTAAATTAATAAAGACTGAACTTCTTCAAATTCAGGAAGAATTATAAATACTTATTAGGTATCAAGTAATTCTGAACATAATCCTCCACTCCTTCCTCTAAAGTATGAAATGGAATGGAATAGCCTATAGATTTCAATTTTTCCATGTTAGCCTCAGTAAAATATTGATACTTGTCTCTAATATCCTCCGGGGTAGGAATAAAACCAATGTCTTCTGTAACCCCAATTGCTCTAAAAGTAGCTTTAGTTAAATCCAAAAAGGTTCGAGCATGCCCCGAACCAAGATTATAAAGCCCTGAGTCTTTTCTATGGTTCATTAAGAAGAAAAGTACATTAACCACATCCTTAACGTAAACAAAATCGCGGGTTTGCTCTCCGTTTTTATACTCCGGATTATGAGAAGCAAACAGATTCATTTTACTTGTTTTATTTATCTGATTGAAAGCATGAAAAATTACGGAAGCCATTCTTCCTTTGTGAAATTCATTTGGCCCGTAAACATTAAAGAATTTAAGTCCAGCCCAGAAATACGGCTTTTTTTCTTGTTTCAACGCCCAAATATCGAAGTCATTTTTTGAGTCTCCGTAAGGGTTTAAGGGTACTAATTTTTCGATTACATCATGATTATCATCAAACCCTAACTCGCCCATTCCGTATGTAGCGGCTGACGAAGCATAAACAAATGGAATCGCATTTTCTGCGCAAATATTCCAAAGCTCTTTGGTGTAATTTAAATTCAATCGATTAAAAATAGAAACATCAAACTCTGTGGTATCAGTTCTTGCTCCAATATGAAACACAAATTCAGTCAGTTTATGATTTTCTTTAAGCCAAGCAGGAAAATCATTTCTATCAACCAATTCACGATAGTCTTTATTAATGTAATTTGCTTCACGATCAGATCGACTAAAGTCATCAACTAATACTAACTCATTAAAGCCCATATCGTTGAGTTTAGTTATTAAACAACTCGCTATAAATCCTGCTGCACCTGTTACTACAATCATTTCAAAAAATTAGAAATGCAAATGTATTACAATTGATTCCATGGTAATTGAGATAGCTCGTTAGGACATCTTAAAATTTATATTTGCAGTCAATAATAAATGGAATTATGAAAGCATACGTTTTCCCTGGTCAAGGTTCGCAATACAGCGGTATGGGACTTGATTTATATGAAAAAGGTGGAGAAGCTAAAGAATTATTTGAAAAAGCAAATGAAATTCTTGGATTTGAAATTACTAAAATCATGTTCGAAGGAACTGACGAAGAATTAAAACAAACCAAGGTAACTCAACCTGCAATTTTCCTTCATTCGGTAATTTTAGCCAATTTACTTGGTAATAATTTTAAGCCGGATATGGTAGCTGGTCACTCTTTGGGTGAACTTTCAGCTTTGGTGGCAAACAACACATTACAGTTTGAAGATGGACTCAGACTAGTTTCTAAAAGGGCTTTGGCTATGCAAAAAGCTTGTGAGGCTGTTCCTTCTACAATGGCTGCAATTCTAGGGTTAGATGACAATGTGGTCGAAGATACTTGCAAATCAATTGAGGGTATTGTTGTAGCCGCAAACTATAACTGCCCTGGTCAACTTGTAATTTCGGGTTCAGTACCAGCTGTAAATTCTGCATGTGAAAAATTCACTGAAATAGGTGCGCGAAGAGCACTTGTTTTACCTGTTGGAGGTGCGTTTCATTCACCACTTATGGAGCCTGCAAAACAAGAATTAGAAAAGGCTATTTCTGAAACTACTTTCAACAAACCAAATTGTCCTGTATATCAAAATGTAACAGCCAATGCAGTTATTGATCCGATTCAAATACAAGCAAATCTGACCAAACAACTTACCTCACCAGTACGGTGGACTCAAACTATGCAACAATTAATTGCCGATGGAGCAAACGAATTGGTTGAAGTTGGCCCCGGAAAAGTATTACAAGGACTTATTAAAAAAATAGACCGGAAGTTTGTCACTTCTAGTGCTTCATTAGATTAAATCAAAAAAAAGCGCCTTAAGGCGCTTTTTTTTATTTCTTTTCTAATAACCAATCTTGAATTTGCATGTTAAAAAACTCCTCAACACTCGGCGGGGTATCCAAGTAAACAACCACTTTTGAATTGAGTATATCCATCTTCTCGCCCCATTTTTCTAAAGGTACTTGTTCAAAATATATTTGATTTTCACTTACCTTGCTTATAATCGACTCGGCATTGATTCCTAGTTGAGTTACCCTAGCTGCAAGTTCAGCCATTGGCTCATCACAATGAGGCAAATAAGTCATTGCTGTATAAATATCTTGAGTTGCTTTTTTATCCTTCTTTTCAAGTGCTTCGTATAACAATTCTTTAAGGGTTGTTATTGCTTCTCCCAGAAAATCCTCATAATATTGACCTCCTTGACCGTGCAAGACCTCCTTGCACTCCCAACCGTCTCTAGGAATACTATTAAAATAATTCAAAGCAAGAATTGGGTTTCCTAATTCTCTCAATTTTTCAGAATTTTCAATTATTCCAGAACAACCATTCATAAACGATTCGAAAATTGATCTTTCATTTTCTGCAATTAGACTGGCAATCGAGCGTTCTTGTTTTTTCACCTCCCCAATTACCTCAATTAAGGCCGCAAGTTCATCCTTTCCCTTCCCATTAAGAGTAATAATCTCCGATTCCGAAAACTGGCCTGATAGGGCATTATAAACGGCGAGCTTTAAACTACAATCAACCGAAGTTTCTGGTACCGTACCCAATCCAACTTCTCTATTCGTAACTTCCAAAACCCCAACAACCATAAAAGGAGAATTCTTATTTACACTCCCTTTTGCATTGATAACCATTGAAGAAAGTTCAGAAACTAAAAGTGAGTTAATAGTATCCGGTAATTCTGCATTTTTAAAGCTAACAACACCAAATGTCAATGGCTCTTCTTGAGAGAAAGAGGCAAAACTCAGTCCCAAGATAATTATACCAACTAATGCAATTCGTATTTTCATCATATAAAATTCTTTAAACTCAAAGCTAATTATTAAATCGAGTATTTATTTTCTATTGAGTTTTTGAAAATTAAAAAAACCTAATTGTAGAATAGTATTTTTTACTTTAGCTTAGATCAAAAATCAATGTAACTATGCTCATAAAAACTTATGGAAGTGCTGTATACGGCATAAACGCCCAAACAATTACAATAGAAGTAAACGTTAGTACTGGAATAAAGTACTTTTTAGTTGGCTTACCCGATAATGCAGTAAAAGAAAGTCAACAACGAATAACATCAGCCCTTCAGCAATGCGGCTATAAAATGCCTGGAAAAAAGATTGTGATTAACATGGCTCCTGCAGATATCAAGAAAGAAGGGAGTTATTACGATCTTCCTTTGGCAATTGGTATTCTTGCGGCTTCAAATCAAATAGAACCAGAGTCTTTAGAGAATTATGTAATGATGGGAGAGCTTTCATTAGATGGAAGTTTACAACCTATGAAAGGAGCATTACCCATTGCAATTCAAGCCAGAAACGAAGGCTACAAAGGCATTATTCTACCAAAAAGTAATGCAAAGGAAGCTGCAATTGTAAATAACTTGGAAGTATTAGGGGTTGACCACATCTCCGAAGTCATCGACTTTTTTGATAAAGGAATTAAACCTGCACCCACTGTAATTGATACTCGAGAGGAATTCATGAAAAACCTCAACAACTTTGACATCGATTTTGAAGATGTAAAGGGACAAGACGGAGCTAAACGAGCCATGGAAATTGCTGCTGCTGGCGGTCACAATATTTTACTGATAGGCCCTCCTGGGGTTGGAAAAACTATGCTAGCCAAGCGCTTTCCAACAATTCTTCCGCCACTAACCTTAAGCGAAGCATTGGAAACAACAAAAATTCATTCGGTAAGCGGAAAGTTAGGAAATCAGACATCATTAATGACTGTACGACCATTTAGAAGTCCTCATCACACAATTAGCAACGTAGCCCTTGTTGGGGGAGGTAGTAACCCTCAGCCCGGTGAAATTTCTCTAGCTCATAATGGAGTTTTATTTTTAGATGAATTACCCGAGTTTCAAAGACAAGTATTAGAGGTATTAAGGCAACCACTTGAAGATAGAATGGTGACTATTTCGAGAGCTAAAGTTACGGTTGAATATCCAGCTTCTTTTATGATGATTGCTTCCATGAACCCTTCACCAAGCGGAAACTTTTTTGATGCCAATGATGTGAATTCTGACCCTGAACACGTTGTAAGAAAATACTTAAGTAAAATTTCAGGTCCTTTACTCGACCGAATTGATTTACATGTGGAAGTTAACCCTGTACCATTTGAAGATTTAGCCAAGAAAACCTCTGGTGAATCCTCGGTTTCTATTCGAGATAGAGTTATTAAAGCTAGGGCTTTTCAAGAAGATCGATTCATGGACTTTGAAGGAATTCATTGTAACGCTCAATTACCTCCAAAACTTATTCGCAAGTATTGTGAAGTTGATGAAGTTGGCAGCCAACTTATCAAACAAGCTATGGACAAACTAGGATTCAGCGCAAGAAGTTATGCGCGTATTTTAAAAGTTGCTCGAACAATTGCCGACTTAGGAGGGAGTAAAATAATTGAACCCATGCATATTGCGGAGGCTATCCAATACCGTAGCTTAGATAGAGAGGGCTTTGGTTTATGAAAAATACACCGATATTTATAACTGCGTTAAACCAAATTTTCCCAGAATACTAATCTTTAATTTATTGTATACAAGGCAACTAATAGCAGTAATTAACAAGTAACTAAGCATTAAAACTCCATGCAGATTGCGGTTTAAAATCTTGCCTAACCCTTCTTGGGTCTTGGTTTAACAGCCGAACCAATCCAGTATAAATTCGAGGAAAATTTTCAAAGAAGAGCTCTGGTCTTTCAAAAAATTCTTCCACCATAACTGGGAATAATTCCGTAGGAATTTCCACAATATTTCTTCTAAAAAAGGAGCGTTCTTCTTGTGTTGATTCGTTTAGAATTTTTAATGTCCTGGTCATCCAGTTTTCATAATCAAGTAACCAGTTTGCTTCCCATATTATTCCCTTTCGGTGCTGAATATAAAGAGCATGTGCGAATTCATGAATCGCTAGGTTTATTCCATCCTCGTAATCTTGGTAGCCACGATTAACCTGTTTCCAACTAAACCAAATAGAACCTTTTGGAAAAGTAGCACCATACATGGCAGGGTAGTTCTCGTTAATTTGAAAATGGTTTGGAAAGACGGTGTACGTTTCAAAATGTTTTAAAAAAGAGTACTCCAGACCAAAAGTTAATTGAGCGGCTCCTGCACTAATCAATGTTTTAACCTCTCGGCTAACAACTTGTCCTTCTTTGCCAACAAACTCCTTTTCAGTGTAATGATTCAAAACACGATTTGTAAATTTTTCTTTACCCCGTGCGCTAAGCTCAGTGAAATAAGGAACCCTTTTTGTCAATATACTCACAATAGCCGACCGGTCGAAGGCAGAAACCTTACCCCTGCTTTTCCAAAGAGTATATCTTATTATATGGTCCTCAAAAAGAAAGTAAAAAATCTGCTTTGCAATTAAATACAGAAACACTAAAAAAATAAGAAGAACTAAAAGAGCTGCCATAGCATCATCGTCAGCCATTGGTTTAATTTAATAAAACAGACCTCTAATATAAGACTCTATAACGGTAATCTCTTTTATTTTTTCAGAACCTAGTTATAAGCTTTCGAAAACATATTGAAAAACCATAACACCATTAAAATTTATCGCGGATGTAATCTGAAATAAAGTGAGATGAATTAAGATTTACTCGACTTTGCTTTTTCAACGGCATCCTTATCGTAATGCACAAAAAGGTTTATCCAAAGGGCACGTGAAAGTTTAAAAAACAACGGTGTTAAAACGATAATACCTCCGACTGAAATTAACAAATAAAGCTGTACTGAGAAATCGGGGTATAAGATTTTGAGAGCTACAAAAACGGTAATAAACCAAGCCACCCCAATACCATATGATGCATACATAGCTCCATAATAAAAAGCTGGTTCAAGTTCGTATCGCTGTTTACAACTCGGACATTTTTCTGGCATTCTAAAAAAACCTGAAATTTTATAAGGATTTTTATTCTCGAACAAATCGCCCTCATTGCACTTTGGGCATTTCATATTTAAAATGCTGTATACCTTATTGCCTTTAGGAAGTAAACCCATTTTTTCGTTTTATTACTTTGCAAAGGTAGTAAGTCAACGTCGGCTAAGTGTAATCTACATCACAATATTGAAGTATACCAAATCAAAGCTTTTTCAATCTGATCTTCAGACATGAAATGGTCTATACTACTCTCATTTATGGTATCCAATAGAGTGAAATTAATGGCTAAGTTTTCATTCTTTTTATCCGCTTGCATTAAATCAAGTAAGTTCAAATAATCACTTTCTTGGATGAAATACAAATCGTAAGTTGAACGGATTACACTGCTTATCTGCTCAAAATCTTTGTCTGTCAAATTGCCAAATTCGTTAGAAATCCAAGATTCTATTAAAATGCCAATCGCTACAGCCTCTCCATGTAGCAAAGGTTTGTTTTGCGAATGTGATAAGCTTTCAAAGGCATGACCAATGGTGTGGCCAAAATTTAATTTCCTTCTATTTCCGTTTTCCTTAGGATCATCAATAACGATATCATTCTTAATCGTAATAGAACTCCCTATTAATTCTTCGGTAGGCAATTCATTTACGTTCAAGGTTTTTAAATTGATTGACTTTCCTTGATTAACAATTAGTATATGCTTGATCATTTCAGCATATCCTGATTTCAACTCTCTTAAAGGAAGTGTCGATAAAAATTCAAGTCCACAAAAAACGGCAACAGGATTATAAAAAGACCCCAACTGGTTCTTATAGTTACCAATGTTAACTGCCGTCTTGCCACCTACACTGGCATCTACCATGGCCAATAACGATGTTGGTACATTTACGAATGGAATTCCTCTTTTATAGCTTGATGCCAGAAACCCACCTAAATCAGTAATCATTCCGCCCCCAAGGTTTATAATAATTGTGTTTTTTTGAGCGTGTAATTCAATTAGAGTTTCGGCTAGCCTTTCTAAAATCGTCAAGCATTTAGACTCTTCACCAGCAGGAACGGTTAAAACTTCTGCTGTCAGCAATGCATCGTTATCGCTCCAATTAAATATAGGAAGACAGTGTTCCTCTGAGTTTTCATCTACAAGAAAAATAATTTTATGATTACCGTAATGCTCCTTAATAAATGTTGACAACACATCAACAACTGACTCTGCTACAACTATAGAGTAAGTACTATCTATTTTAATCACAATCTGCTTCTAAAAACTGACCAATTCCAACTTGAGTTAACCAAGCGCTATCCTTCATAATAACAAATTCGGCTTGAATGTTTCTACCACCCTCTAGTTCTATTTCGGTAAAGTATTTTTTCTTTTTATTCTTAGTGTCACTCTTGCTAAAATCAACATTACCATCAGTCAATAATAAATCAAGTTCTGATGGAAATACACCTGCATTTTCAATTAAGCACTTGTATTTTGTACTCGATCTATCAATTGAATTATTGATTTTCTTAAGCACTCGCCCGTCAGGCAACCATGCACCATAAAAATCTCTATCAGTTCCTTTGAATAAAAAAGCATAAACCGCCACACAGCCCATAAAAAAACCGACTGAAAATATTAATAATCTACGCGCCATTAAAACATTCCTAATAAGAGGTTTAAGTCTTTGTGAGGTAAATCAAAAGCATTACCCAATGCTGGAGAAGTTAACGTGCCTTTATACAAATAAACACCGTTTCGCACCCCTTTGTAATTCCTTAAGACATTAGCCAAGTCACCTTGTTGTCCAAACTTAATTAAGATGGGTGAAAAAATGTTGCTCAATGCCTTTGATGCTGTTCTTGATACCCGACTAGGAATATTTGGAACACCATAATGGATTACTTCGTATTTGTTAAAAAATGGATGTTCATGAGTAGTAACTTCAGATGTTTCGAAACAACCACCTTGGTCAATTGAAACATCAACTATTACAGAGCCATATTTCATATTATTCACCATTTCTTCTGTAACTAGGCAAGGAGAACGACCAGTATCCGACCTAACTGCACCAATTGCAACATCACATTTCGTTAATGCTTGTGCCAACGTTTCGGGATGCATTGTACATGTGTTTAACCGAACACCAATATCATTTTGTAAGCGGCGCAATTTATACATCGACCGATCAAATATTCTAACTGAGGCTCCTAACCCTAATGCTGCACGAGTAGCATATTCGCCAACCGTACCCGCGCCAATAATTACCACTTCAGTTGGCGGCACGCCAGTTACCCCTCCAAACATTGCCTTTCTACCACCAGGAGCTTGACTCATAAGTTCAGCAGCAATTAAAATTGAGGTGTTTCCAGCAATTTCACCCATAGCCCGCACAATTGGATAAACACCATCGTCGTCTTGAATAAAATCCCAGGCAATAGCCGTTACTTTTTTGTCAATTAATTTTTGAAGCGAATTTTTTGGTTGTGTTGATATTTGAAGCGCAGAAATCAAGGTTTGACCTTGTTGCATCATGTTAATTTCTGCAATTGAAGGTGGCGCAATTTTTAAAATAATGTTTGCCTTGTAAACCTCTTGAACATTTTCTTGGATTTGAGCGCCTGCCTGAATGTATTCGTTATCTGAAAAGTTAGATCCTTCACCTGCACCTTTTTCAACAATAACTCTATGTCCCCTAGAAACAAGAAGGGATACACCATCGGGTATTAATGCAACTCGCCGTTCTTGAAAAGACTTTTCTTTCGGAACACCAAAAAATAACACATCGTGTTTTTCTTCAACAGCCTGCATTTGCTCTTTCGGTGAAAAAGCCGCTGACTCAGATAATTTTCTTAATTCTTCAGAGGAGAGATTCATACCCTCAAAAATACAAAACCATTAACTCCGATTGTACTTATTGTATAGTCTTTACCTCAATCGTTCTTTCGCCATCTGCTTCTTTAATGGTTACCAACAAAAAGTCATCTGGCAAAAGACCCTCTACTCTATCTGGCCATTCAATTAAGCACCGATTTCCAGATTCGATATATTCTTCAAAACCTATATCAAATGCCTCTACCTCTTCTTCTATTCTGTAAAAATCGAAATGAAATATTTTTTCATCATTACCTATCAGATACTCGTTAACTAAAGAGAAAGTTGGGCTGCTTACATCATCTTTTACTCCCCAAGCCGAACACAAGTTTTTAATAAAAGTTGTTTTACCTGCGCCCATTTTACCAACAAACAAAATCACTTTTTCAGCAGAAAAATAATTAGTAAAATCAATGGCAATTTCAGCTAAATCTTCAACAGAACGACTAATCCAAACTTTAGATTTCATTTCATCTCGGGCTTAAGAACACTAACGGACACAACACCTCTTCCAACGAAATTCCACCATGTTGAAATGTGTTTTTATAATAGTTTACAAAATGGTTGTAGTTATTTGGATAAACGAAAAAGTCATCACCGGTAGTGAAAATATATCGTGTGCTCACATTAGGTTTTGGTAAATGAGCAAGCTCAGCGCTAGTTACCTCAAAGACTTCTTTTTCTGGGTAGCTCAAATTTTTGCCATGCTTATAACGCAAATTGGTATTTGTATTTCTATCTCCAATTACCTTAACTGGGTTCTTTACTCGAATACTTCCGTGGTCAGTTGTTAAAGCGATTTTAATTCCCTTTTCGGCCAGCTGTTTACAAACGTCTAACAAAGGAGAATGATCAAACCAAGAACTGGTTACTGAACGATAAGCCGCCTCATCGTCTGCCAGTTCTTTTATCATATCCATTTCCGTTTTAGAGTGAGTCAGAGTGTCAACAAAATTGTAGCTTATTACTAATAAATCATTGTGCAAATAGTCGTTAAGCTTATCAGACAATTTCTTTCCTTCGTCTAGATTATTGATTTTAATGAACTCAGATTTGCAAGATTTCCCATAAAGGCTCAACATACCTTTAAGCAATTCAGGTTCTTCAATAATATTTTTATCGTCATCTCCCCATTGTTGACCAAAACGTTGTTCTATTTCGGATGGTAGAAGTCCAGAGAACAAAGCATTTCGAGAGTAGGATGTAGCCGTTGGAACAATAGAATAATAAAGTTCCTCTTCATCAACCCTATATATTTCGCTCAATGCTGGACGTATACTTCTCCACTGGTCGAATCGAATATTATCAATGCATATAACCACCATTGTTTCACTTCCATCTTCCGTTAAGTGAGGTAGAATTTTCTTAGGGAAAACGGTATGTGACATTATTGGAGCCTCTTCAGATGCTGCCAACCAATCAAAATAATTGTTTTGATAAAATTTACAAAAAGCATTATTAGCATCTTGCTTTTGCATGGCCAATATTTCGGTCATACTATCGTCATTAGAGCCATCAAGCTCAATTTCCCAATGAACCAATTTTCGATAAACATCAATCCATTCTTTTGGTTCGAGTCTATCATTTATTTTCATCGACAGATTCCGAAATTCTTGTTGATAGTCTAAAGTCGTTTTTTCGCTAACCAGTCTTTTAGTATCCAAATTCTTCTTAATACTCAAAAGAATTTGATTTGGATTTACTGGCTTAATTAAGTAGTCAGAAATTTTAGACCCAATGGCATCTTCCATGATATACTCTTCTTCACTTTTAGTAATCATTACTACCGGCAGAGAAGGAAACTTTTCTTTAACCTTAGAAAGGGTTTCTATTCCGCTTAAACCAGGCATTTGCTCATCTAAAAACACAATGTCGATTTGTTGATACTCCAAGTACTCTAGAGCTTCGTCACCACTATTAGTCGTAAACACTTTATACCCTTTGTCTTCTAAAAAAAGAATATGTGGTTTCAATAGATCGATTTCGTCATCGGCCCATAAAATATTTATTTCTCCCATTTAGTTCTGTCTATTTATATTTTTGGCTTTAAATCCATTCCTATTGAGTAAATCATTTTACAATAGCAAAAGAAAAATTCTAAACGATCCGATCTACGGGTTTATTACTATTCAATACGAAATAATTTACGATTTAATAGAACACCCTTATTTTCAGAGACTTCGTAGAATATCTCAGTTAGGATTAACAAATTTAGTCTATAGTGGGGCTAATCACACTCGATTTCAACATGCTTTAGGTGCTATGCACTTAATGTCCAAGGCAATTGATGTGATAAGGCAAAAAGGACAAGAAATTACTGAAGACGAAGCAATGGGAGTTACTATAGCTATTCTCTTGCATGACATTGGACATGGTCCATTCTCTCACACCCTAGAACATACAATTGTTCAAGGAGTAAGTCACGAAGCGATTTCACTCATTTTTATGGACAAATTGAATCAAGAATTTGAAGGCCGACTTGACACGGCTATTCAAATTTTTAAAAACGAACATCCTAAAAAGTTTCTAAATCAATTGGTTAGCAGCCAGCTTGATGTAGACCGTTTGGATTATTTACGTAGAGATAGTTTTTTTACCGGTGTTTCAGAAGGAGTAATAGGAGTTGACCGAATAATAAAAATGATGAATGTTTTTGATGGTAACCTAGTTATTGAAGCAAAAGGCATTTATTCAATTGAAAAATTCTTGGTTGCGCGCCGTTTGATGTACTGGCAAGTGTACCTACACAAAACAGTATTATCTGCGGAAACCATGCTAATGGGCATCCTAAATAGAGCTCGAGAACTTGCGCTAGAAGGAAACGATTTATTTTGTTCAGACTCGTTACGAAAATTTTTATTTGGCAAGTTTCATAGAGCAGACTTTAACAGGGACGACGATTTAATAACAGCTTTTTCCCAGCTAGACGACTATGATGTTTTAAGTGCGATAAAACAATGGACCAACCATGCTGATCCAGTTTTATCTAAGCTTTCCCTCAAATTAGTTAACCGCGAATTATTAAAAATTAAAATTCAAGATTCAGAATTTGACCCTGATTTAATTGGATCAAAGCTATCAGAAGTTGCCATTGAAAATTCGATTAGCGAAAATGATGCTAAGTATTTTGTTTACGCCAAAAGCATTGACAACAGAGCGTATGCAATCGATAAATTCGGCATTAACCTGCTCTATAAAGATGGCGCCATAAAAGACATTGCCTCTGCGGCAGATTTGCTAAATATTTCAGCTCTAGCAGAGCCTGTGACCAAATATTTTTTCTGCTATCCCAAAGCCTCTTCGATATAGAGATGCTTTTGTTGAAAAGTTTGAAATGCCCGAAAACACTAGGGGTCGAGTTTATTTATTTTTGAGGAATACTTAAGATAAATAACATCATAGTTAAGTAACTATTAAACAGAGCTTAACACATAGGATTTAATGGAGTTTACAGCCCAACAAATAGCAGAATTACTCAACGGTAGCGTTGAGGGAAACCCAGAAGAAAGGGTTAATAAATTAGCAAAAATTGAAGAAGGCGAGGCAAATGCGATCACCTTCCTTTCAAATTTAGCCTATCAAGAACATCTTTACACCACTGATGCTTCAATTGCAATTATTGATAAATCGTACGAATTAACCAGTTCGATAAAACCAACTTTAACTTTGGTACGTGTTGACGATGCTCGGATGAGTTTTGGAAAGCTTTTAGAGGCTTATCAACAAATGCGCAATTCTAAAACAGGTGTTAGTGAATCTGCGGTTGTTGCACAAAGCTCCCAACTTGGCGAACAAGTTTATGTGGGACCAAACGCAACTATTGGTGAAGGATGTCAAATTGGAAAAGGAGTAAGAATTGAGTCAAATGTAACCATTGGTGACAATGTAAAAATAGACGATTACACTTCTATTCTTGGCAATGCAACTATCCATTCAGACACTGTAATAGGCAAAGGTTGTTCAATTTATAGTGGCGCAGTAATTGGCGGTGACGGATTTGGGTTTGCTCCAAGTAGCATGAACAATTATAAAAAAGTGGTTCACATTGGAAATGTGGTTATTGAAGACCATGTTGAAATTGGGTCAAACACCACTATTGACAAAGGAACCCTTGGTAGTACTAGAATTCGAAAAGGCGTAAAATTGGATAACCTTATTCAAATTGGCCACAATGTTGATATTGGCGAAAACACAGTAATGGCTGCTCAATGTGGAGTTGCTGGATCAGCTAAAATTGGCAAAAACTGCATGATTGGTGGGCAAGTAGGTATTGTTGGTCACCTATCTATTGCCGACGGAGTTAAGGTAGCTGCGCAATCAGGCATAGGAAAAACAATTACGGAAGTAGATTCTTTGTGGCAAGGTTCACCCGCCATTAATGTAAGAGATTTCCAACGGTCATATGTGTTATTTAAGGCTTTTCCAAGACTTAAAAAGCAAATAGACCAAATTGAAAGAAAACTAAAAGGAGAATAATTTTTATCGGATGAGTGAAAAGCAAAAGACGCTAAAAGAAGAAATTAGTTTTACTGGTGTAGGGTTACACACTGGTCAAAATGTAACAATAACACTTAAACCTGCACCTGCAAATACTTGGTTTGTATTCAAACGTATCGACCTTGAAGGTACACCAGAAATAAAAGCAGATGTAGATAACGTATTTGGTACTCAACGAGGAACGTCCTTACGTCAAAATGGTGGCGAGGTTCATACATGCGAGCATTTACTCGCGGCTTGTGTGGGTATGGATTTAGATAACTTATACATTGAGTTAGACGGCCCTGAAATCCCGATTTTGGATGGTAGTTCAAAGTACTTTGTTGCTGCTATTAAAAAGGCAGGAATAGTTGACCAAGATATCGATAGAGAATACTTTACACTCCCTCATAATCTGGCCTACGAAGATGCTGAAAAGCAAATTGAAATGTTAGCCGTACCTACTGATGGAGGAGAATTTAGAGTTACCGTTATGGTAGATTATAATTCACCATTATTAGGAACTCAACATGCTCATATGTACCACATGGGTGAGTTTGAATCTGAGATTTCGGCTTGTAGAACATTTGTATTTCTAAGAGAACTTATTCAATTAGTTAATGCTGGATTAATTAAAGGTGGTGATGCCGATAACGCAATTGTTATGGTAGACACCGAATTAGAGGAAGAAGAAAAAGACAAACTGGCCGCGGCATTTAATAGAGACCGATCAGAATTAGCTGCTGTTGGCATAGGTATTCTCAATAATGTTGAATTACATTTTGAGAATGAGCCTGCTCGTCACAAATTACTTGATATTGTAGGTGATTTAGCTTTAGTTGGCAAAAGAATCCGCGGACACATTTTAGCTGCTCGCCCAGGCCATTATGGTAACACCGAATTTGGTAAAATAATAAAAGCGTTAATCAAAAAAGAAGAGAAAGCAGCTCCAAAATACGATCCTGCGCTTCCACCGGTTGCCGACATAAACGCAATCACAAAATTATTACCTCATAGGTATCCCTTTTTATTAGTCGACAAGATTATTCATCTCGAAGAAAGCAAAGTAGTTGGTGTTAAAAATGTAACTCGAAACGAACCGTTCTTTGATGGACACTTCCCCCAAGAACCTGTTATGCCGGGGGTTCTTATTATAGAAGCCATGGCACAAACGGGAGGGATTTTAGTATTAAATCAAGTTGACGACCCTGAGAGATACTCTACCTATTTTATGAAAATAAACGAGGTTAAGTTTAAGCGAAAAGTTGTTCCTGGCGACACGTTAGTTATGGATTGTCGATTGGTCGCTCCAATCAGACGAGGTATTTGCCAAATGACAGCGAAAGCCTATGTTGGCGGACAATTAGCTTGCGAAGGCGAATTAATGGCTCATGTAGCAAAAGACAAATAATATGATTCACGAACGAGCGGTAGTTGACCCCAAGGCAAAAATCGGCAAAGATGTTACCATTGGACCTTTCACTTATATTGAAGGAGATGTAGAGATAGGTGACGGTAGCTGGATAGGACCTAACGTTTCTATTTTTGATGGTGCACGTATTGGAAAAGGTTGTCAAATTTTTCCTACTGCTGTTATTTCAGCAGTATCTCAAGATTTAAAATACAAAGGAGAATATACCACCGTTGAAATTGGTGACAATACTGTTATTCGCGAAGGAGTAACCATTCACCGTGGTACGGCAGACCAATTCAAAACAAAAATTGGTAAAAACTGCCTAATTATGATTTACGTCCACATTGCTCACGATTGTCTAATTGGAGATAATGTAATAATAGCGGGATATACAGGCCTCTCAGGACATATTAGGGTTGACGATTACGCCATATTGGAAGGCAAAGTTGCTGCTCAACAATTTGTGCATGTTGGAGCTCATACTTTTGTTGGCGGAACTTCAAAAATCAGAAAAGATATCCCACCATTTATTAAAGTAGCTAAAGATCCACTTTCATATATTGGAGTTAATTCAGTTGGCTTAAAAAGAAGAGGTTACACAGACGAGCAAGTTCGGAACATAGAGACTACTTATAAAATTCTTTTTATTCAAAACAAGAATATTTCAAAAGGGATTGAGATTGTAAAAGAAAAAGTTCCAAACTGCCCAGAGAGACAAGTTATTCTTGATTTTATAGCTAATTCCAAAAATGGAATGATCAAAGGGTTTGCATAAACTATGGTAGAGATAAATCTAGAAGGCGTTGGTCGACGATTCAACATTAACTGGATATTTCGAAAAATCAATGCAACACTTAAAACCAATCAACACGTTGTTATTTTAGGAAGTAACGGTTCTGGAAAATCTACTTTACTTAAAATTTTAAGTGGCATTGTCAGTCCATCTGAAGGAAAAGTATCCTATCAGGTCAATGGACTTGACGTAAAAGCAGACTCCATTTACAAGCATATTAGTATTTGCACCCCATACCTTTCACTACCCGAAGAATTAACTCTTGATGAGTTATTAAAATTTCATCAAAAGCTAAAACCTCTGGATGAAGCTTATACAGGAAAACCATTCGCAGAAAAACTACATCTTGATTATCAACCAGATAAAGACATACACTTGTATTCATCTGGCATGAAACAAAGAGTAAAGCTAGGGCTTGCATTATTCTCAAAAAACCCAATTTTACTGCTTGACGAGCCTTTGAGCAATTTAGATGAAGAAGGAAAAAACTGGTACCTTAAAATGATTGACACATACCAAAATGACAGACTAATTATAGTTTGTTCAAACGAAGTTAAAAATGAATACATATTTTGCTCACAAACGATTGATATCACAGACTATAAACCTGAGTCTTGATTGATTACATTTGTGATTCTGACATTAAATAATTCGAATAAAACATTATGGCAACTACATCAGATATAAAAAACGGACTTTGCATACACCATAACAATGATCTGTTTCAAATAATAGAATTTCTTCATGTAAAACCGGGTAAAGGCCCTGCATTTGTGAGAACAAAAATTAGAAGTTTAACTTCAGGTAAGGTTCTGGACCACACATTTCCGGCTGGACATAAAATTAACGTGGTTCGTATTGAAAACAGAAATTATCAATACTTGTACAACGATGGTGACTTGTATCATTTCATGAATTCTGATACATACGAGCAAATTTTCATAAACAAGGTATTAATCAATTCGCCTCAGTTTATCAAAGAAGGTGACATCGTTAATATTATGTTCAATGCTGATACTGAAGATGCATTAAGCGCAACCCTTCCTACTTACGCAATTTTAGAAATTACTTATACTGAGCCTGGTGTAAAAGGTGATACCGCAACAAATTCTACGAAACCTGCTACCGTTGAAACTGGTGCAGAAGTTAAGGTTCCTTTATTTATCAATACAGGTGATAAAATAAAATTGAACACAGAAACTGGAGCTTATTCTGAACGAATTAAGGCATAAAAATGAAGTTTTCGACGCCACAAACCCTAGCGTCAATTGCGCAAATAATTGGAGCTAAAACAGTTGGAAAAGATAATTTTCCTGTTTTAGGCTTGAATGAAATTCACGTGGTTGAACCGGGTGATATTGTTTTTGTTGACCATCATAAGTACTATGACAAAGCACTAAGCTCAGCAGCAACCATCATTCTCATCAACAAAGAAGTTGAGTGCCCCGAAGGAAAAGCGCTTTTAATAAGTGATGACCCATTTAATGATACCTTAAAACTAATAGAGTATTTCCGCCCATTCGAATCTGCCGATAAGATTATTTCTTCTACTGCAAAAATTGGTGAAGGAACTATTATTCAGCCAGGAGCTTTTATTGGAAACAATGTAACCCTTGGAAAAAATTGCCTGATTCACTCAAATGTTTCTATTTATGACAATGCTATAATTGGCGATAACGTGATCATTCATGCAAATACGGTTTTAGGCGGTGATGCATTTTATTATCAAAAACGAGAAGGCAATTTCAAACAGTTTACTTCGTGCGGCAGGGTAATAATCGGAAATAATGTTCACATTGGAGCCAATTGCACAATTGACAAAGGAGTTACAGGAGACACAACAATAGGAGAAGGAAGTAAATTGGATAATCTTGTGCACGTTGGTCATGACACAATAATTGGAAAAAACTGCCTTTTTGCAAGTCAGGTGGGTATTGCTGGATGTGTGATTATAAAAGACAATGTAACCCTTTGGGGGCAAGTTGGTGTTGCTAGCGATTTAACTATAAACGATGGCGTTGTCGTGTTTGCTCAATCGGGTGTTGGTAAAGATTTGGAAGCTGGCAAGTCATATTTTGGTTCTCCATGTGAAGAAAGCCGATCAAAATACAGAGAAATGTATACTCTCAAAAAAATGGCACAAGAGAACAAGTAATCAATGAACAACTCTAAAGGTAAGAAAAAAAGAGACCTCTCACGGCAAAAAGTAAGGCAGATTTTAAGTATTACGAATGCCATAAACAACAACCTTGAGGCAAGCGCTCTTTTTAAACTTTTTAAGGAAATTCTTGTTTCCAATTTAGAAATTGAACATGTCGTCTTTTTTGCAAAAATCGACAACACATGGAAGTTACCCATTCACGTTGACGTTGCTAATGCAATAACCAATATCAATGTTGACACTGATCTTTTGCGTTATAAAGACATCACTTCTTTGGGCATGGTCAATAATAAGCTTCTCGACTTTTTTGATCTTATTATCCCCATTATTCAAGACGACAAACCACTCGGATATCTCTTACTAAAAGACATTGAAGACGATGCCAATGGAGTAAGTAACTTGATTAAAAATCTAAATTATATACAAAGTTTAGCCAACATTATAATGGTTGCCATTGAAAATAAAAGAATGGTTAATGAGCAAATTAACCAAGCAGCTTTGAAAAGAGATTTGATTTTAGCTGAACGAATTCAAGAAGCCTTGCTTCCAGCAACATTACCTTCAAATGAACGAATTAAAGCAACTGCATTCCATCAATCAAGAGGACATGTTGGAGGCGATTATTATGACCTCATAGAAACTCGTGACGGCATCTATTATTTCTGTGTTGCCGATGTAAGTGGAAAAGGCATTTCTGCAGCAATGCTCATGTCAAATTTTCAAGCCGCTTTCAAGGCAACCATACGGCAAAACATTCCTATCCAAGAAGTTATTATTGAACTTAATAAAATTGTTTTTGAAAGTAGTCTTGGAGACAAATTTATTACTGCGTTTATAGGAAAATATGACAGTCACAATAGAGAACTAGAATACATTAACTGCGCTCACCCTCCGGCAATTCTATTTAATCACTTAACGACATTAACTTTAGACGCGGACATTCCTGGCCTTGGCATGCTTACTCAATTACCGAGGATAGAACCTGAGACTTACACTCTTATTCCAGGAACCTTTTTAACCACCTACACTGATGGTATTAGTGAAATTGAAAATGAACAAGGGGAGCAATTTGGCATTGACCGAATCATCGAGTGTATTAATACTTTTAAAGGGAAACCACTAGAAGAGTTTATTCCTCATTTTAACACTAACATAGAAGTCTTTATAGGGCAAAGGGACCCGGATGATGATATAGCCGCATTGAATATCGAATTCCTTTAATCAAATTTATTTCTTTTTGCAATCTACATTCCAATCATTATGGATAAAGTTATAGAAGAGTTTTACGAAGCATTTGCAAACCTAGATGCCGAATCTATGGTTTCTTGCTATCATGAAAATATAGTATTTGAAGACCCTGCATTTGGACGCTTAGAAGGGGAGCATGCCAAAAACATGTGGCGAATGCTTATCGAAAGTCAAAAAGACCAAACATTTATTGTGCAGTACAGTAACATTGGAGCTAATAACACTAAAGGTAGAGCCGATTGGAAAGCTGCCTACTTTTTTAGTAAAACAGGCAGGAGAGTCTTAAATAAAATTCATGCAGAATTTGAATTTAAGGATGGTAAAATTATAAAGCACAAAGACTCTTTTAACCTTTATTGGTGGAGCTGTCAAGCGCTTGGAATTCCAGGGTATTTAATTGGCTGGTCTACTTTTTTTCAAAAGAAACTACAACTTCAGACAACGTCACTGCTTAAAAACTACGAATCTAAACTCTAATCAACCTTACCTGCTAAATCCAAAATAAAAGCATATTCCAATGCAACTTCCTTCAGGCTTTCAAACCTTCCACTTGCTCCGCTGTGACCAAAATCCATTTCGGTTTGAAGAAGCAGAACATTGTCGTCCGTCTTTAAATCTCGCAATTTAGACACCCACTTTGCCGGCTCCCAATATTGAACCTGAGAGTCATGTAAGCCCGTTGTAACCAGCATATTTGGATATTCCTTTACCTCAACATTATCGTATGGCGAATATGATTTTATATAATTGTAATATTCTTGGTCTTTCGGGTTTCCCCACTCGTCAAACTCACCTGTCGTAAGTGGTATTGATTCATCCAGCATAGTAGTTACCACATCGACAAAAGGAACTTGAGCCACTACCCCTTTCCACATTTTTGGTGCTAGGTTAATTACGGCTCCCATCAACAAACCTCCGGCGCTACCGCCCATGGCAAATAAATTATTTGGATCAGAATATTTGTTGGCCACAAGCCATTTTCCACAGTCAATAAAATCGTAAAACGTGTTTTTCTTTTTCAGTAATTTACCATCTTCATACCACTGACGGCCTAAAGTTTCAGAACCTCTAATGTGCGCAATAGCAAAAACAAACCCTCTATTCAACAAACTCAATCGAACCGTTGAAAAATATGGATCTATAGTATGACCATAACTTCCGTAAGCATATAAAAGCATGGGTGCTTTACCATCAATTTTGGTGTTTTTATGATGCACTAATGAAACAGGAATCCTTTGACCATCTCTAGCTTCGATCATAAAACGCTCTGACAAATAATCATCTTTATTGAACTCACCAAGAACCTCTTGTTCTTTTAGAGTTGCAAACTCCCGAGTCTTCATGTTGTAATCGAAAAGAGTTCCCGGTGTTTTGAGTGATGTAAAGCTGATTCTAAGAATACCAGAATCAAACTCCATATTGGTTGTCGCAAATGCTGAATAAGCCGAATCATTAAACTCTATATAATGGTCATCACCAGAAGCATGGCTAATTACCCTTATTTTAGAAATTCCCTCTACCCGCTCTTCAAGTACCAAATAATCGGTAAACATTTCAATATCTTCAAGAAGAATATCAGGTCTATGAGGAATTACTTCTTTCCAATTTTCTTTATTCGGGTTTTCAATCTCAACTTCCATCAAACGAAAGTTTTGAGCCTCAAAATTGGTATGAACGTAAAACTTATCGTCCTGATGCCCAACACCATATTCTAGTCCTCTTTCTCTAGCATGAATCATCCTCCATTCACCTTCAGGAGTATCGGCATTTAAATACCGTATTTCAGAGGTTAGTGTACTTGACGAGCCAAGAAACAAATACTGCTTAGATTTTGATTTATAAATAAAACAATTAAACGTCTCATCGCTTTCTTCGAAGATGACCTTAGCGTTACCAATATCGTCTCCAAACGAATATTTCCATATTTGAAAAGGCCTTAAAGAGTCATCTTTTCTAGTAAAAAACAGCGTTTTATTATCATTTGCCCAAACTGAACTACCGGTAGTATTTTCAATTGTAAAAGGATAGGTCTCCCCTGTTTCAAGGTTTTTAAAATGTATGGTATATATTCTCCTACTTACAGAGTCTACCCCATAAGCCAAAATCTTTTTATTACTACTTAAAGAAAGCCCACTAACTTGATAATAATCAAACCCCTCAGCTAACTCGTTAACATTGAGCATAATTTCTTCATCAGCCTCTAAACTTCCTTGTTTTCGACAATAAATTGGGTATTCCTTCCCTTCTTCGAACCTAGAATAATAGTACCATCCTTCTAAAAAATAAGGAACACTCATGTCGGTTTCCTTAATTCTCGATTTCATTTCTTGAAACAAATCTTCACGAAAGCCGTCGAGCGGTTTAAGCACCTCATCAGTGTATGTGTTTTCTGCTTTCAAATAATCTAATACCGCCTCATCTTCCTTGACATTTAACCAATAGTAATTATCAATTCGAGTATCTCCATGGACAGCAAGTTCTTTTGCTTTTTTCGTAGCAATTGGAGCAGTAACACTTTTGTTCATTTTCATATTAAACTAAACTTAATTTTTGGCAGACTATTAAACGGATTAGAAACTTGAATAGAATTTATAAGGAAGTTGATCAGAAAAGATTAAAACCACTTTTTACTTCTGAAATACATCACCATTCCAATAAAAATAATGACCATAACACCTAGCAAAGTAAAATAGCTAAACTTCCAGGACAGTTCCGGAATATATTCAAAATTCATCCCATAAATACCTGCCAAAAACGTCAAAGGGATGAAGATGGTGGAAATCACTGTCAACACCTTCATAACCTCGTTCATTCGGTTATTTAAATTGGTAAGATGAATATTGGTTAAACCTTCCAAAATTTGTCTGTGAGATTCAACTTCTTCGAGAATAGAAATGATTTGATCTTTGATACCACCAATAAAACGAACGGTGTCGGGCAATAAAATTCCAGAATCCCCATTATGCAAAGATGTGACGACATCTCTCAACGGAGCCAAATTTCGCTTTACAGTTATCAATTCAGACTTTAAACGCTCTATTTCCAACAAAGCATCATCTTGTTTATCCTGAATAACTGCTTTACTAACTCTCTCAATTTGATCATCTAAGAAATTAATTGCATGAATGTAGTTATCCACAATTGCATCAAGCAGCAAATACAACAAGTAACCACTGCGTTTTATTCTTACAATGCCTTTATTGCTTCTGAGCCGTTCTCGAACCTCATCGAACAAATCGGCATCTTTTTCTTGGAAAGTGAGCAAAAAACCACGTCCCATTACAAAGCTTAATTGCTCTGTTTCAATTTCATTTTCTTGATTCACCCAAAGCGTTTTCAGAGACATGTACATGTACTCTTCAAACTCCTCCATTTTTGGTCGTTGATTTAAGTCTATAATCTTATCTAAGGTTAAAGTCTCAAGTTTAAAATGCCTTCCGGTTTTTTCAATCAAACCTAAATCGGTAATACTGTGCAGGTTTACCCAATGAACACTTTTAAGTAAGTCAAAGTTGCTAAGCTTATTTGCATAGAATTTCTCATCTTCAACAAAATCAGTTGAATTGTAAATTATTATCTGAGCTTCACTACTGCCCTCGAAACTAAATTCGGTTCCGCGAGCAAGAAATGGAGAAACTCTATTTTTCTTTTGACGCCTTCGACTTCTGCTCATCAATATCCTTTTTATAAACTATAGTTCTGTAAGGAAATGGAATCTCAATTCCTTCAGCATCAAACCGCTTCTTAACCGACTCTAATAAATCGTAGTGAGCGTACATGGCCTCTATTGGTCCTTCAGCCCAAAAATAAGCCCGTAAACCTATAGAAAAATCACCATGAGATATCATTCGAATCACCAATGGGTGATCTTCATTTTCAATTTGCTCTTGGGTCCTGTTGTCCGTAAAACTCTTATGTTTTTCTGCCTCTTCTCTTATTATCTTCTTAGCCAAGTCGACACTTGAATCATAAGAAATTCCAAACTCAATAAATCGACAAATTTTTTCATCTTTAATGTTGCTGTTGATAATTGTCTCGTTTCCAATAACGGAATTAGGCATTATTATTCGCCTGTTTTCGAAACTGTTAATAATGGTATGTCTCAGGGTAATATCCTCTACTGTACCAAAATGATCGGCTCCAACTTTAATAATATCACCAACACGAAACGGCTTAAATATCACTAAAAAGATTCCGTTTATAACGTTACTCATGGCCTGCTGACTCGCAAAGGCTAATATAGCAGCAGCAATACCGGCACCAGCAAAGAGTGTTGCACCTAAAGATTTTAAAGCAGGTATCGCATAAAATGCAAACGCCAAAGCTCCTCCCATAATTATGGCAGTACTTGCGTTTTTTAAAAAATTGTAACGAGTGGGGTCTACCTTAAGATGATCAGTACTCTTATCTAAAAATTTGGTTAAATACTTTCGTATAACAAATGACACTAAAGATGCCATAAGCAAAACCAAAACCACGGCTATCAAGTGGTTCCGCAAAACAAAGTCAATCAATGCTCGTTTTAAGTCCATTTCAAAAAATAAGTTTAAGAAAGCTTTCCGTCCTTCACCATTTGAGCATAAGCTTTCGCAAAATAGGTAATAATTACATCAGCTCCAGCACGTTTAATCGAAAGAAGCATCTCAGGCATCGCTTTATCAAATTCTAGCCACCCATTTTGACATGCAGCCGTAAGCATACTGCACTCGCCACTTACATTATATGCTGCAATTGGAATATCATATTCAGCTTTTAACATGTGAATAATATCCAAATAAGGCAATGCTGGTTTTACCATCATGTAATCTGCCCCTTCATTGTAATCCAAATCTGCTTCAATCATTGCCTCGTGTTTGTTTGCAGGATCCATTTGGTACGTTTTTTTGTCGCCTTTTTTTGGAGCAGAATCAAGAGCATCTCTAAAAGGACCATAAAACGCCGAAGCATATTTGGCCGTATAACTCATAATTCCAATGTGTTCAAATCCGTTTTCATCAAGAACTTCACGTATGTGTTCTACTCGATAATCCATCATGTCACTAGGACCAATAATATCCGCTCCAGCTTCTGCTTGTGCAAGTGCTAAATCACCTAAAATTGGCAAAGTTTCGTCATTTAAAATTTCGTCTCCTTCTACCAAACCATCATGCCCGTCAGATGAGTAAGGGTCCATTGCCACATCTGTAATCAAGCAAACGTTATCACCAAATTCAGCTTTAAAGACACGAAATGCTTCCAAGTAAAAATTATCTTCAGAACTTCCGTATGATGCAGTTTTATCTTTAAGCTCTTCAGCAACTGCAGGGAAAAGAATAAATGAATTAATTCCAACTTCAACGCACGACCTCATTTCTTCTAAAGCCACGTCAATAGACATTCTATAATTACCAGGCATAGATTTTACTTCCTCCTTAATTCCCTTTCCATCAACAAGAAAAAAAGGTTGAACTAGGTTGTCTAAACTAATTCGAGTTTCTCTTAAAAACCCTCGAGTTATTGCTGTCCTTCTATTTCGTCTAGGTCTGCGCATTGTTCTTTTTTATTTAAAACAAAAGTAATGAAGTGATTCTCCATTTTGTCACAATTCAAACATCATAAAAAACTAATTTTTACTCATTTAAGAAGCACTATTTTAGTGACCTAGTAATTAAAACAAAACACATGTCCAGTCAAGAATTTAAACCTCAATCTATTTGCGTTTTTTGCGCATCGTCAGTAGGAACGACAGATGTATATATTAAAGCCGCAAAAAACACAGGTAAAATGCTAGCTAAATTGAATATAAGAACCATTTACGGAGGCGGAAAGGTGGGATTAATGGGTGCTCTTGCCGATGGAGCAATAGAAAAGAATGGCAAAGTAACTGGCATAATTCCAAGTTTTATGACCCCGCATGAAATTGCACATCAAGGCATATCTGAATTAATTGTTGTTGAATCGATGCACGAACGTAAAATGTTGATGCACGAGCAATCGGATGCTGTAATTACTCTACCTGGCGGTTTTGGAACATTTGAAGAACTTTTTGAAATATTGACATGGATTCAACTTGGATTATTTAAAAAGCCCGTAGGCATATTAAACGTGAATGGTTATTACGACCATCTTGAAAAACAACTCGATCACATGGCCGATGAAGGGCTACTCCGCAAAGAACACAGACCTTTAATTTTCTTTTCTGATAATTTAGATTCAATTATGAATCACTTTAAAAACTTCAAACCCAGCCGCTCAATTTTTGAGTTACTCAAAGACCAAACATAAAAGGTCAGAGAAAAACTAGAGTTGGTAATCTAAAAAACTAAATTTGTTATAAATCACTTTGTATTGAGTTTACTTCATATCATTTGGGATATCGATCCTGAAATTATTTCCTCTCCCATTTCGTTACGTTATTACGGGCTATGTTTTGCACTGGCATTTGTACTAGGATATTACGTACTTCAAAAAATATTCAAGAAAG
>JBMYOI010000021.1:0-38528 GCA_049599135.1 Salibacteraceae bacterium | reverse complement strand
CGGGCTATAGCAGTTTAATGGACTATAAAATTCTGAACCAGCCAGCTGTTTTAATTCCAACACCTGGGCAAACTGAGCAAGAGTATTTGGGTAAAAGATTGTCTAAAGACCCCCAGTTTAAAGTTGTGCCTCAAAGCAAAATAACCAAAGACATATTTTACTGGAATCCCCCAATAAAACTGAATCAAAAAAAGAGCCCCAACATAAATGAAGGAGCTCTTGAAATTGCTTTTAAAAATTTAAGGTTAATTACACCAACATAGTTACTGGGTTCTCAACAAACTGCTTAAACGTTTGTAAGAACGCAGCACCACTAGCTCCATCAACCGTTCTATGGTCACAAGTAAGGGTTACTTTCATAACATTACCCACAGTTATTTCTCCGTTCTTTACAACCGGCTTTTGCACGATAGCACCAACTGCCAAAATACAAGATTCAGGCGCATTTAAAATTGAAGTAAACTCTTCAATTCCGAACATTCCAAGATTCGATACAGTAAACGTATTTCCCTGTAGTTCTTCTAACGATATTTTTTTCTCTTTAGCTTTTCCAGCAAAATCTTTTACCTCAGCTGAAACTTCTGCCAATGATTTTTGATCCGCAAATTTTACAACCGGAACAAGTAATCCATCCTCCACAGCCATTGCTACTCCAACGCTAATGTGGTGATTGGTTCTAACTACATTCGTTTCCGAAATCCAAGAGGTATTTACATTCGGGTGAACCTTTAATGCAGATGCAACAGCTTTAATAACGATATCGTTAAATGAAATCTTAACTGGAGATACTTCGTTTAGAGCTTTACGAGCTTCAATAGCTCCATCCATATCTAACGCAATGGTCAAATAAAAGTGAGGTGCCGTAAATTGATTTTTAGTCAAGCTTTTTGTTATCGACTTTCTCATTTGCGATGCAGGAACATCAGTAAATGATTCAGTTCCGACCGACGCAGTATGCATTGGATTCGCAGAAGGAACATAGTTATCAATATCTTTTTTAACTATTCTACCACCTTCGCCTGACCCTGAGACCATGGCTATATCAATTCCTTTATCCGATGCCAATTTTTTGGCCAAAGGCGAAGCCTTAACTCTACCATTACTCGAATCTGAAACAACAGAGGGCGCAGTCGGAGCTGATTCAACCGTATTAGTTGATTCGGCAACAGGGGCGGATTCTGTTTTAGCTTCTTCAGCTGGTTTGGCATCAGCAACAGGAGCCGTAGCCTCCTCTTTTAATAATGCCGTAATATCTTCACCTTTTTCTCCAAGAATGGCTAAGATACCATCAACAGGAGCTGCTGCACCTTTTTCAACTCCAATGTGAAGTAAAACTCCATCTTGAAATGACTCGAATTCCATTGTGGCTTTGTCAGTTTCAATTTCAGCAAGTAAATCACCTGATTCAACTGTATCGCCAACTTTTTTGTGCCACTCTGCAACGACACCTTCTTCCATGGTATCACTTAATTTGGGCATACGTACTACTTCAGCCATAACCTAATCTAATTCAAATGGGTAATTATCTTCAACATAAACATCTCTATACAATTCAGCTGCCGGAGGAAGTGGAGACTCTTCAGCAAATTGAACTGACTCTTCTACCAAACCCTTAACTTTAGACTGTATCTCTTCGATTTGTTTATCCGTTGCGTATTTATTCTTTTTAATGGTATCCAAAACCTTAATAATAGGGTCTTGAGCTTGCCACTCTTTAACTTCTTCTTTGGTTCTGTATTTCTGAGGATCAGACATTGAATGTCCTTTAAACCTATAAGTTCTAATATCTAACAAATATGGCCCGTTTCCTTTTCTACAATGATCAGTTGCTCTTTCAATTGCCTCATGAACTGCTTCTACAGTCATACCATCGACAACTTCTGATGGCATTTCATAACTATCACCAATCTTAGACATATCAGTTACGTTAGTTGTGCGCGCAACTGAAGTTCCCATTGCGTAATTGTTGTTTTCAATGATGTAAACAACAGGCAACTTCCAATTCATGGCCATGTTAAAGGTTTCATGAAGTGCCCCTTGCCGAGCCGCTCCATCACCAAATGATACAAAAGCAACATTTTTTGTTCCTTTATATTTTTCTGCAAAGGCTACTCCAGTTCCCATAGGAATTTGCGCCCCCACGATTCCGTGCCCGCCCATAAAGTTTCTCTCTTTATCGAACATATGCATAGAACCACCTTTTCCTTTAGAACAACCTGTAGCTTTTCCGTAAAGCTCAGCCATTACATATTTAGGATGTAAACCCAAGCCAATTGGATGAGCATGGTCACGATATGCCGTCATATGTTTATCATCAGGCGTAGAAGCAGAAACGGTTCCCGCTACAATGGCTTCTTGCCCAATGTACAAATGACAAAAGCCACCAAACTTTTGTTGAATATAAAGCTGTCCACACTTCTCTTCGAATTTTCGCATAAGAAGCATTGACTCATACCATTTTAGATAGGTATCCTTATTAAATTTTGATTTTTTTGCCATAATACAAGTCTAAACAAGAGCGGCAAATTTATACAAATGCCTTAATGAACTTTATTAAAAAACAATCTAGAATTAATTTGATAAACTAAACCTCATAGGCAGCAGAGACTCAATACCTTCGGCATATATAACCTCTTCATCAGAGGCCATATATATTTCTATTTTCTCTTTACCTAAGAATTCGTATTCAGAAATAACCTGACGACATGCCCCACAAGGAGATATAGCCCCTTTTATTTCATGCTTTTCACTATTAGCATAAATAACAAGTTTAACTACTCTTTGTTCAGGGAATTGAGAATGTGCAGAGAACAGGGCAACTCTTTCGGCACAGAGACCAGAAGGGTAAGCCGCATTTTCTTGATTACTACCGGTAACTACAATTCCGTTTTCTAAAAGAATGGCTGCGCCTACAAAAAAGCTAGAAAACGGCGCATATGCAGTTGTACTAATGTGCTTTGCCGATTTCAACAAATGTTGAATATCTTCAGGAGTATCATTCCATGAAGAAAATTTTATGAAATCGGTTTTAATTTGAAACTTTTTTCCGCTCATTAATTCACTTTATTAATTAATGCCACGGCGTATGCTTTAACCCCTTCTTCGCTTCCCACAAAACTTAGTTTTTCGCTGGTAGTGGCTTTTATACTTACATCGTCAGCATCAAGATTCATAAGCGGAGCTAGAACTTTTTGCATTTCCTCTATATGAGGATTAATCTTGGGTTGCTCTAATACCAATGTAGAATCAATGTTTCCGATTTGATATCCGTTTACCAATAGTATTTCGGTTACTGCGGCTAAAAGCTTTTTACTATCAGCGCCTTTCCATTTAGGGTCGGTATCTGGAAAATGAAATCCAATGTCTCTAAGGTTAGCCGCACCTAGAAGTGCATCGCAGATAGCATGGATTAAAACGTCAGCATCAGAATGACCAACTGTTCCTAAATGATAATCTAGTTTAATTCCACCAAGCCACAACTCTTCACCCTTTGCAAGGCGATGAATATCATAACCAAAACCAATTCTAATTTTCATTAGTTGCCCGCTGCAGGATCTGTTGCTGGAGAAGGTGCTGCTTTTGAAGCTCCACTTTTCTCATTAAAATTAAGTAATAGAGAAAACCTCAATGTGTTTTGTAATGGAGATTGTTGTGCACTGTTACCAAAATATGCAGGAATTAGATAAGACATATCAAATCCGAATACATTGTATCGCAACCCAGCTCCTATTGTAAAGTACTTTCTATTACCTTTTAATTCATGTTCCCAAAAGTAACCAGCTCTTAAGGCGAACAAATTATCGTACCAATACTCTAAACCAACTCCAAAATTAATTTCTCGCATTTCTTCTTTGAACCTACTATTCTTCTCTACTTTGTAAGTGCCATCTTCATTTTCAATATAGTCTCCGTTTTGATCAACTAAAGGAGAGCCAGGAGCATCATAAAATGACGAAATCATTCCTTCTAAAACTGGTCTATCTGGATCTTTTCCTGCTCCAACAACAAGTTTATCACCATCAGTTAAAGGAGTTCCATTAGAATCTAACTTATAAATTGGAGGAGAAGGAACTAGTAATTTGTTCAAATCAAAGTTTATTGACACTTTATTGTATTTATCAATATGGTAAGTCATTCTTGGCCCAATTCTCAAATTTGTAGGTAGAAAATCGCTGTTAGAAGTATTTGAATAGGACATTTTACCACCGATATTAGAAATAGCCAAACCAGCTGCAACCTCAATATCGTGATCAGCAATTTCCATTCGATCGTTTATGTAATACAACGAAAGATCCGCCGCTACCATTTGACCTGGCTTAGTGTCTGCTCCTTGAACTTCAGTTCCGCCCGTAAGGTTCGAATAAATGTATTTTACGGTAAACCCACCCGAGAAATCTTTACTAAGCTTTGCTGCTAATCCAGCATCAATAGAGAATTCATTAGGATTAAATTTTCGCAGTTCCGTACCATTTTGATCAGTAAACTGAATATCACCTAAAGAAAAATATTTGATTCCTCCAGCTAAAGTCAAGCGATCATTCATGTTATAAAAAGCACTTAAATAGCTCAACGAAATATCTGGCACTAAGCTTCTAAGCCAAGGTGTGTATCCCATATGAACACCGAATTTTTCCTCAGCAAACGCCAATTTAGACATGTTATAATGCAATGCTGTAGCATCGGGACTAGTTGCTACACCCGCATCGCCCATTGCTCCATGACGTGAGTCAGGTGCAATTAATAAAAATGGAACCGCAGTTGTAATTGTATTTAACCGGTCGCCCCCAGCTATCTCGGTAGTCGAAATTGAATTACCTTGTCCGAAGGCATTCCCACTCACAATTACTGCAATGGTCGCTATTACTACTACTTGAATCTTATTTATAATACTTTTCATTCTCTCAAATATCGTTTGCAAATATACTTTTTTTACTCCCCTCTAATTTTAGTTCAGGATAACCAGTTTTTCAAACTTATCTGCCACTTCACCATTAGTAGCTCTCACTTGTATTTTATACACATAAACTCCCGTTCCAATTTTATCACCGAAGTCATCTTTCCCATCCCAAGGAATTGGACCGACTCTAAAACCATCTGTCGAGAAAAAACCATCTATTGTTTTTACAATCTTCCCTGAAACTGTAAAAATTTGAATTCTTACCCCTAAATCATCTTGTGGATAATTATGTTCAAAATAGAAGTCGGTTTTTGTACTGAAAGGGTTGGGGTAATTTAAAACATGACTCAATGCGAGCTCCGCACTTTCACTTACCACAAATTCGGTTACATCTTCTCCTGAATTATTGTAAACGTCCCAAGCACGAAGAGTTAACGTATGTTTTCCTTCAGATAAATCTTTAAATGGGTACTGCACCGTTCCTCTTTGGTATGAATTCAAAGCAGACTCATAATAATCATTCAATATCAATTCATTTTTAGTATCCTCATCCAAAACGGCCACAACATCGTGTCCAACACCACTTCCACTCGTATTAATTCCATTTACATCAAATAGACGTGCGTAAATATTCGGATCTTCATTTGTCATTCCTCCAAACACAAAAGTTGTATCGTTCATATACAATTCCACCTCAGGCCCTAATTGATCGGCACCGGGGTCACCCACTTGACCACCAACTACAAGCAAAGTATCATACCCCCCAGCATCTGTAACACCATTTTCTGCGTAATAACTAATTTTACCTAATCCGTAGCTATAATTAATATCCTTAGGTACAACAAACGAAACCGAAAACTTCCCATTTACAACTGTCGATTTTCCTCTAAACAAAATGTTATTTCTCACTTTATACTCCCTAACCCCCTCACCATCGTTATTAAGGGTTAATACTTTTTTCTTTTTATCAAAAACCGTAGTATAGGCTGTACCATTAAAATCCGACATCAACAAACCAGTTGCATGATTTAAAATTTCGCCATCAATATTTACAACTTGCAATGCCCCAACTGTATCTGGCCGTGAAAATGTTTTAACTTCATGCTCTGGGTAGTTCAACTTAAGTGCAGGGTCTCCCAAAAGTGCAAAAGCACGAGCGTTATTATTCAAGTTATCCGAACGTGCTTTTGTTTCTCGCATAATATCACCCAGCCTTGGCATTTCTCCATTTACTTCTTTAAAAGCTATTTGGTTAAAGGATTGGGCCAAAGCATAATTCGGAGATGAATAAACTACACGAGTTGTAGTAAGTAACCCAATACCCCCGCCATCGGGGTTTAAGAACACAAATTCTCCAGCCGATGTTCGCTTGGGGTCATCAAAGCGACTAAACTCACAAGTGGCGGTTACAAAAAGTGGCATATTGTGAATGTTGCTCCATTTATTAATTTGAGAAACTTCCAACACTCGTTCGTGCGCCCATCCGAGCTCACCTCCATGTCCAACATAGTTCAGAGTTAACGAGCCTCGTTGAACAGCGTCATCAATTAAGTCATTAACATCCGGATATCTATCACCTCCAGGAGTACTTCTTTGTGGATATAAATCAAACAACACCTTACCTGTATTATATTGAGGATATGAATGGCTTACCGTATCCGCCAAATTACTTGCTTGGTCCATGTGCGTTCCTCTATCCTCATCGTCACCTATATATGACAATTCTAATCGCCACTTACCCAGAGAAGAAGGTGTTTTATAATTTTTCAATTTGCTCACTGCTTGAGCTGCCTGACGTATTGTTTTTACCGGAAAGCGACCAACTCCTAACTGGGCTATTCCGTAACGTATTCCCGAATAAGAATCATCTAAGAAGGAATAAAAATCATCTGTAGCAATGGAACCTATTGGATTATATGATTCAACATATTGATAGATAGGAACCAAATTGGTATTACCAGAAATTCGATCTTTGTAATCATAACTAGCATCTCCAAACAATAGTAAATATTGAGGCTCTTTAGTTTTGTCTCCGTTAGCTTCGTTATATAGCATTTTCATGAAATCACGAAGCGCTACTACGTCCTGTTTCCCGCTTGAAAACTCATTATAGACAAGGCTTACATCTACAACCTCAACAATCATATCATCATTCTCTCTGTGGAAATCAGCAACTTCTTCGGCATAGTCTAAAAAAATAGAAGGAGAATAAATAATCATATCAGGGTGTACATCAGCCAAAGCATGTAGGTTTTGATTTGGTATTTTAACTCCCCATTCGGGAAAATAAGCTTGCTCATCAGTAAAAACAACGAATTCATTAACAACAGAACCGGCCTTAACAAAAGTTCCTATTCCAGAATTCAGATTTATATTTTGATTAACTGGATCTAACGGATTAGTAACATTCCAAACTTTAGAATTGGATCTAAGGTTTTCAACTTGAAAGAGGTAATCTCCAGTACCGTTCAATTGATTTAAATTTTGAAATTTCATTTGTCCGCCAGAAAAGGAAAGCTTTCTAGAGCAGTTGACAACGATCCGATCAAGCCAAGCTATTGAAGTACTATTAGCACCTGTAAAAGTCATGCTTACTCCAAGCTTTCCACTTGAAGGGTTTCCAGAAATAACAGCTTCTAATCGCTTAGCATAAACATCTAAATAATAATTCCCAACATTGCCTCCAACTTTGCTATCAGAACCTAAACCGCTAATACTTACATCAATAGTCGAATTAGAATTAACGGATCGCACCATAAACTCTGCTTTCACTTTCGCATTTAAACCTGTAGAAATATTAGGGAATTTAAACTCGACATATTGGGTCGGTTTGATACCAAAACTCTCTCCCACCCATTGGCGGCCACTAGATATCAAGTTGCTTAAATCTAATTCGTGTGCAGCATAATCATTAAAGGTATTTAAGGTAGTGGCATTAACTGAACTACCAGGCTGTTCACTAATAATACGTTTGGGTGAACCAATACCTCCATCAAAGGTTATGAAGTAATAATTAGTATCCGAATACACATTATGAGTGTAATCATAACCATCTGAAATTCTTTTCCATGAGTGAGGACCCTGAGCGTAAAACAGCGCAAAATCCGTACTTGAAATGGAAGTCAGTGAAGAATTATTTAACCAAATTGGATTTTCCACCAAATCATCGTAGCGAAAAGTAATATTGTCTTCTGGCAACATCCCACCTCCATTTCCAAATACTCTCAAAGAATTTAAGTCCACTTGTTTGGGGTCAATCCCCAAACTTTTCACAAAGTCTGAGTTTATTTTATAAATACCATCCTTAATAATGGCAATTTTGTACCAAGTACCTCCGCTTAAGACCGAAGTAGTCGCCCTTGAACTTCTACTTGTGTTACTTCGAATTAGAGTTTTAGTTTTTCTTTCAAACGAAATTTCAAATTCCGTTATTTTATTAATTGATGAGCCATTTTTATAAAGTGGTAATATTTCAATTCTTAAAAAACGACCAGTTGGCAAATTAATTTCAGTCCAAGTTATTTCGGTTTTTTCACTAACCTGAATATTTATTGCATCACTTTCTAAAGAATTAATGGCCGAGGAAGAAACCACAGATAATTCGATATTTACCAATGTATCATTGCTCGACATCGGCACGTTTATTACCTTTCGTGGAAGCGCATCTCCCCCTCCAATATAGGAAGCCCCTCTAAACCCTAGAATGTTAACTGAATGATTTTCAGAAAGTTTCTCAGTTACCACAGGCAACCAATCAATTTTGTATTTCGATTGCGCCTTTAAAGCACTGATAGAAATTACTTGAAAAAGAATTATGAGGAAAAATAGCCTACTATTCACTTAAAAAGAATTTATCTTGCAATTGTAATAAACATATAACGGCCCTCAAACGACATGGTTAGTTAATTATTGTTTACCGCTCAGACAATTTAAAGCTTAACACTAAGTTTAAATATAAGCTTAGGAAATGAAAAATATTCGTATAATTGCCTACCTGATTCGTATAGAATTATGTCTATTAACAGAACGAAGAGACTTATATTAGCCCTTGTGGGCATGTTGAGTGTAGTGAGTGTGAGCTGGGGACAAGATGCCCTTTTTAGCCAGTTTTATGCAAATCCACTATACCTGAACCCTGCACTAGCAGGCGTTGAGAGATGCCCGCGCTTTACCATGAATTACAGAAATCAATGGGGAGCTATTAATCAAGGTGAGGGTAATTACGTTACATATTCTGCTGGTTATGACCAACACGTTAACGCACTTTCTGGTGGTGTTGGTATTTTATTAATGCATGACCGAGAAGGAGAAAATGGAGTTTTCAAAACGACTCGCGCTTCTCTTATTTATTCTTACAATTTGAACATTAATAGAAAATGGTCGTTGCGTTTTGGTTTAGAAGGAACTTATTGGAATAAGTCAATTGATTGGAGTCAATTAACTTTTGGCGATCAAATAGATCCTAGATATGGGTTTATTTACAATACAGCTGAAACACCTCCTAATAACAGTATTGACGGAGTAGATTTTTCTGCTGGAGCTTTAGCTTATAGTAAACGTTTTTATGGGGGATTTGCTGTACATCACCTTACGCAGCCTGAAGAGAATTTCATGCAAAGCTCAAGCAATAGGCTAAATGCAAAGTTTACTGCTCATGCGGGTGTAATGATTCCAATTAACAAGAGGTATCCTGAAGATGGTGCCATTTCACCAAACATTATGTACCAATCTCAAGGTCAAGTGACCTCAGCCAACCCAACTGCTCAACAACTATTTTTAGGGGTTTATGGTTATAAGGGGCCATTTGTTGGAGGTTTATGGTGGAGAACAGGCGATGCAGTAACTGCCTTAGTAGGGTTAAGAACAGACTATGTAAGGTTTGGATACAGTTATGACATTACTTATTCAAAGCTTACAAATAGAACCGGTGGTACGCACGAAGTATCACTAGCATTGCATTTCAATTGCAAGCCAGTACGTAAGAAATTCCGTCAAATCAGCTGTCCAGAATTTTAATATTCAAATACTATTATATTTGATTCGCCGTTTAAGGTAAAATTTACAATTATGAAAGCACTGAAATTCAGTTTATTATTCGCTTCTTTAACGATGCTTTTTGCTTGTGGTAAAGAACAATCAACCGCTACAGGTTGGGATTATAACGAACAAGGTAATGGAGGATTCCAAAAAATGCCTTTCGAAGAACAAGAAACTGGGCCTAACCTAGTTTTAATCGAAGGTGGAACATTTACAATGGGAAGAAATGAACAAGATGTTATGTCTAATTGGGACAATTACCCAAGAAGAGTATCTGTTTCTTCTTTCTATATGGATGAAACTGAAGTAACTAACCTGCACTGGTTAGAATACATGTATTGGTTGAATAGAGTTTATGGATTAGATTATCCAGAGGTAATTAAAAAGGCTTTACCTGACACTTTGGTTTGGAGAGATAAACTAGCCTACAATGAGCCTTACGTAGATTATTATTTAAGACATCCTGCCTATAGAGATTACCCTGTAGTTGGTGTTACTTGGTTGCAAGCGAATGATTATTGTTTGTGGAGAACGGATAGAGTTAACGAACAAATTATGATTCGTGAGGGAATCCTTAACCATTACACAGACGCAACAGGAGAAGATAATTTCAATACTGATGCTTATTTAGCAGGACAATATGAAAGTGGTAAAGCCATTGAGGGTTTACCAGATTTTAGTCCTAACGGAACTGGGTATAGAAGGGTAATGATGGAAGATGGAATTTTACTTCCAAAGTATCGCTTACCAACAGAAGCTGAATGGGAATATGCAGCATATGGCCTTATTGGAAATTCATTGGGAGAAAGGGTTATCGAAAGAAGACTTTGGCCTTGGAATGGACATGCTGTAAGAAACCCAGAAGAGAAATATATCGGTTCTATGATGGCTAACTTTAAAAGAGGCCGAGGCGATAATATGGGTATTGCAGGAAAATTAAATGACAACGCTGATGTTACTAACCCAGTTTACATGTATTGGCCAAATGATTACGGTCTTTATAATATGGCTGGTAATGTAAGTGAGTGGGTTATGGATGTTTATCGTCCTCTTAATTCAGAAGATAATTCTGACTTTAGACCTTTTAGAGGTAATGTTTATACCAAACTTGCCGTTGATGAAGACGGATTCATTGCTGAAAAAGATTCTTTGGGTCATCTTACTCGCGTTCCGGTTACAGAAGAAGAAAACTTGGACAGACGTAATTATCAAAAATCTGACAACATAAATTACTTAGATGGTGATTACACTTCTCACATTGACAGAGGACACTGGCAAGATTTTGAAAACGATGATGATAAAAAAACAGAAACTACTTACATGTATGAATACTCAAACAAATCATTAGTTGATGATGATACAAGGGTATACAAAGGTGGTAGTTGGAGAGACCGTGCTTACTATATGAACCCTGGAACAAGAAGGTTCTTAGAAGAAACGCAACGTACTAGCTATTTAGGATTTAGATGTGCTATGGATAGAGTTGGTTCTCCAGTTGGTCTTGGTGGACAATAAAATTAAATAACACTTGATATTTTAAAAGAAAGCCACTCTATTTGAGTGGCTTTTTTATTTTGCTTATGTCTGAACTTTTAGAAAAATTTATAGAGTGCAATTACCAAGTTTGCACGGATACAAGAAACATTATTCCAGGGTCAATATTTTTTGCGCTCAAGGGAGATAATTTCAATGGGAATCAATACGCCAATAAAGCAATTGAACTTGGAGCTAAGTATGCAGTTATCGATGAGGATGAGTTTTACAACAACAACACCCTACTTGTTGATGACGTTTTAACTACGCTCCAACAATTAGCCAATGAATATCGTAATACTTTTAATATTCCAGTTTTAGGCATTACTGGCTCAAATGGGAAAACAACTGCAAAAGAATTAATTCATTCTGTTATTAGCCAAAAATTTAAATGCCACAGTACCCCGGGCAACTTCAACAATCATATTGGGCTCCCGTTAACAATTTTAGGTATGCCCATGGGGGCAGAATTTCTAATTCTTGAAATGGGCGACAATCACTCTGGAGAAATTAAAACTTTAAGTGAAATTGGTAATCCAACACATGCATTAGTAACCAATGTTGGAAAGGATCATATTGAGGGATTCGGATCTTTTGAAAACAACAAACTCGCTAAAAAAGAGCTTTTTGATTATGTTGAATTAACTAAAGGCACAGCCTTTATTCCTTCTTTTGAAGAAGAGTTAATTGATATGAGCTCAGGAGTTGCTGATCGTGTTTTCTTTGGCTCACAATCAGGTTATTCTTATGTCGAACATACTAAATCTGATCCCTTCATTCATTTTAGAATAGAAGGTAATAAAGAAGCTTCGACCAACTTAATTGGAGATTACAACATCAAGAATGTTGAAATGGCGAATTGTATTGGGAAATATTTTAAAGTGGAAACTGAAGACATATACACCGCTATTAGTAAATATCAACCAAAGAACAATCGATCTCAATTCATTGAATCGAATGGCCATAAGGTATTCTTAGACGCATATAACGCAAATCCTTCTTCGGTCGAATTGGCATTAGATAGCTTCGACAAACAGCATCTTCTCAACAATCGAGTAGTCATACTAGGTGACATGCTGGAGCTAGGTGAAGAAAGCACTAAAGAGCATCAAACAATAGCCGATCGGATTTCCAAATTGGATATTAAAGCTTACTTGATTGGATCGGAATATTCAAAAACTAAGAAACATTCGGGCATCTCTTATTTTGACAATAGGAAAGAGTTAATTGAATTCTTAAATGAAAACCCATTACCTAAATCTCAAATCCTTATCAAAGGCTCTAGAGGTATTAGACTTGAAGAAACTCTAGAACACCTTTAGAATCTACCTCAACAAAGTATTTAAGCTCGTTTTTTCTGTTAATACCGTTCTTAATTCAGAAATAGGAATACGTACTTGACTCATTGAATCTCTTTCTCTTAGAGTAACCGTATTATCTTCTAAGGTTTGATGATCTACTGTAACCGCATAAGGAGTTCCTATAGCATCTTGACGACGGTAACGTTTTCCAATGGCATCCTTTTCGTCATATTGCATGTTAAAATCTAGTTTTAAATCATCAAATATCTTACGTCCTTTTTCAGGAAGCCCATCTTTCTTTAATAATGGAAGCACCGCAGCTTTTACCGGAGCCAAAGCAGGGTGAATATTCATTACCGTACGTACAGAACCATCTTCTAAAGTTTCCTCATTAAAAGCATTAGTAAGAACCGCTAAAAACATTCTATCAAGCCCTATTGAAGTTTCAATAACATAAGGAATGTAATTTTTATTTTCTACTGGATCGAAATATTGCAGTTTTTTACCAGACATTTCCTCATGACTTTTCAGGTCAAAATCCGTTCTAGAATGAATTCCTTCTAATTCTTTAAAACCCATCGGAAAATTGAATTCTATATCACAAGCAGCATTGGCATAATGTGCTAATTTAATGTGATCGTGTACTCGATAATCTTCACTCGGTATACCAATTTTTGTATGCCAGTTTAAACGAGCTTCCTTCCAGTGCTCATACCATTTCATTTCAGTACCTGGCTTCACAAAAAACTGCATTTCCATTTGTTCAAATTCTCTCATTCGAAAGATAAACTGACGAGCAATTATTTCATTTCTAAACGCTTTTCCCGTTTGAGCGATTCCAAATGGAATTTTCATTCTTCCAGACTTTTGAACATTCAAAAAATTCACAAAAATTCCTTGACAGGTCTCAGGTCTCAAGTATATTTTGCTAGCGTCATCTGCAGTAGACCCCAGTTCCGTACTAAACATAAGGTTAAATTGACGAACATCAGTCCAGTTTTTTGAACCGCTGATTGGACAAACAATTCCTAACTCAATAATCAATTCTCGTAAAGCAACTAAATCTTCGCTATCTAGAGCATTTCTCATTCTATTCTGGATAGAATCAATCTTTTCTTGATATGATAAAACTCGTGGATTTGTTTTACGAAACATATCGGCATCAAAAGAATCCCCGAAACGTTTAGCAGCTTTTTTTACTTCTTTTTCTATTTTTTGAATACGGATTTTCTCCATATAATCCTCTAAAAGAACATCGGCACGATATCTCTTTTTAGAATCCTTATTATCGATTAGTGGGTCGTTAAAGGCATCTACATGACCTGAAGCTTTCCAAGTAGTTGGGTGCATAAAAATAGCGGCATCAATTCCTACAATATTTTCATGCGCATGAACCATCGATTTCCACCAATAATCACGAATATTTTTCTTTAACTCAGCACCATACTGACCATAATCATAAGTTGCACTAAGGCCGTCATATATTTCGCTAGAAGGAAAAACATAACCGTACTCTTTTGCGTGTGAAACTATCTTTTTTAAAGGATCTTCGTTTGCTGCCATTTCAATAAAATTTGTGGCTGCAAGTTTAAAACTAAACAAGGAAAAGAAGTCTAAAAATGGAATCTTTTACACAGAACTTCCAATTCAGACAAAATCATAGCAGTAGCTCCCCAAACTACATTACCATCAACGATATACGAAGGAGCTTTCAACTTTATTCCAACACTTGAAGAATGCACCAATTGAATGGATTTCGTTTCATTATTGAACAAAGTGTCAAGAGAGGTTTTGATTACAGAAGCAACTTCAATTTTGTCAGGTTTTAAAGATAAATCAGCATTGAATACTCCTACATATGGGTGAATGATAAACCCAGAAGGCGGTACAATTAGCGGACTCAGCTTACCTGCTATTTCAAGATTATTGGTGGGGACACCCATTTCCTCTTGAAATTCGCGCAAGGCAGTTTGCTCTAAACTTTCATCCGTTTCTTCAACTTTCCCTCCTGGGAAGCTCACTTGCCCCGAATGATGTCCTTTATATGTATTACGAACCATTAACAAAGTGTGGATTACATCCTCTTTTGGGTAAATCGCAATTAAAACAGCACTAAGTTTAGGGTTTGGAAATAATTTAGAGGCTTGAGAATGTCGCTTACGTCCTAACGGAGACATTAGCATTTGTGCATCTTCACCGGGTAATTCAGAATTCAATTCTCGTTTTAAATTTTCAATAAAAATTTGAAAATCCATTATCCAAACAACTGACTAAAAACTTCTTCTACTTTAGAAAAAGCACAAATTTCTATTTTGAAATTCTTTTGTGATATCCCTTTTAAGGCGAAACTAGAAACATATATTTTTTCAAATCCCAATTTTTCAGCTTCTGAAATTCTTTGATCAAGTCGGGTTACAGGGCGTAATTCCCCAGAAAGACCAACCTCTGCTGCAAAACATATATTGGAATCAATAGGAATGTCTTCGTCAGACGAAATAACAGCACTTACTACTGCAAGATCAATTGCTGGGTCGTCAACTCGAATTCCACCAGCCATATTTAAGAAAACATCTTTCATTCCTAAACGAAAACCGCAGCGTTTTTCCATTACTGCAAGTAACATAGACAGCCTTCGTAAATCAAAACCCGTAGATGTACGTTGAGGAGTTCCATAAACGGCAGAACTAACCAAAGCTTGTGTTTCAATAAGCATAGGCCGAACACCTTCCATTGATGCTCCTATAGCTACTCCACATAAATTCTGATTTCGGCTAGTTACTAAAATTTCAGAGGGGTTGCTTACTTCTACCAGCCCACTCATCTGCATTTCAAAAATGCCCAATTCGTTTGTAGAACCAAATCTATTTTTACTTGACCTTAATATTCTAAAAACATGGTTTCTATCGCCTTCAAACTGAAGAACAGTATCCACCATATGCTCCAACACTTTGGGCCCTGCTATTGTGCCTTCCTTAGTAATATGACCGATTAAAAAGATAGGAACCCCATAGGTTTTGGCATACTTGATTAACTCACTTGCAGATTCTCGAATTTGAGCAATACTGCCAGGAGAACTTTCAACCATTGAATTATGAATGGTTTGAATACTATCAATAACCACAAAATCGGGTTCAATTTCTTCAAGTTGACTTATGATATTTTGAAGATCAGTTTCAGTATATATAATGCAATTCGAAATTTCAGGAGAAAGTCTTTCAGAACGCATTCTTATTTGAGAAGCGCTTTCTTCACCTGAAACATATACTACTTTTTTATTTTTTAAAACTAAGCTCAATTGCAAGCTTAAGGTTGACTTTCCAATACCCGGTTCACCTCCCAATAATGTTACCGAACCCGGAACTATACCACCACCAAGAACTCTGTTTATTTCTTCAATTGGAGTAATGATTCTTTCAAGGTCTTCTATTCTAACTTCGGCAAGGGCAATCGGTTGAGCTTTATTCTTTGAAAGAGAATCAATTGCACCAGACTTCTTCTTTATTACTTTTTCTTCTTTGAATGTGTTCCATTCGTTACAAGAAGGGCATTTTCCCAACCATTTCGGAGAATCAACTCCGCAATTACTACAGTGAAATACGCTTCTTACTTTGGCCAATTAATTCTTCTCCCCTTTTATTTTTTGTTCAATTGAAGTTGTGCTGTATCCAGGAACAAAATCAAGTGTTGACACTTTACCTCCGTTATCCTTTACAATATCAGAACCTACAATGTACTTCTTAGATTGTGGATTTGTTTCTTCTGGGTCGTAATCTCCCCCCTTTACAAGAACATTAGGCACCAAACTTTCGATTAGCTCAAAAGGAGTGTCTTCAACAAAAACTATAACCGCATCAACAAATGCTAAAGAGGCAATTATTAATGCTCTTGAGTCCTCATCTTTCAAAGGTCTTGTTGGACTTTTACCTAGTCTTTTGACAGATGAATCAGAATTAACTCCGACAATAAATTTATTACCCAAATCTGCCGCTTGAGACAGGTAAGATATATGCCCTAGATGAATCAAATCAAAACAACCGTTTGTAAATACAACCGAATCTCCGTTTTCTTTCCAAACGGAAATTTGTTCCATCAATTCAACTTTTGAATAAATCTTTTTTTGAATTTTTTCTAGGTGATTCATGCCACCTGAGTTTTGTTAGCTATTCTTTTATTGTACCACGGCATTAAAGCAAAAGACATTGCACCTAAAGCCAATAGAAGAAGAGTTTGTGCTGTCCAGACAATCCAACCAAATGCACCAGCAGTGTTTTTATCTACCTCATACAACACTAACAAAGCCTGAATCGCGAGTGGGTAAGCTCCTACTCCACCATTAGTCAAAACAACGGTAAAACCGCCTAAAACAAAACCTGTTAAAATTCCTCCGAAAGGAACCCCTGAAGTTTCGGGCAGGCTGAAAAAACATACATAAAACATTATTACATACATGGCCCAAATGAAAATGGTATGACCGAGAAAAGCCCACTTATCTTCCATAGTCCATATCGATTTAACACCTTCAAAAATTCCATAAACGAATTCTCTTGCTTTAACTATAGCTGGGTGATTAAACGATTTATTAAAAAATAATACAATCAAGGAAATCCCCCCAATCACCAACACCGCAATCAAACCGAGCACAAGGCTTAGTGAAAACTTTGCTGAAATGGCTCCAATCATATCCTGAACCATTCCACCAATTACGTCAATTTGGATAAAAACGACTGTAATTGAAAATAGAATTAGAATAATTAAATCTGCGATTCGTTCAGCGATAACAGTACCCAATAATTTTTCAAATGGAATTTTTTCATACTTAGACATGACACCGCAACGAGTAAATTCACCCAGTCTAGGGATTGCTAAGTTCACCAAATAGCCAATCATAACGGCAAAGAAATTATTCAAGAAATTTGCTTTATAACCAAGAGGTTTTAGCGTATAGTTCCAGCGATAAGCCCGACTAGCATGACTCAAAACCGCAAAAACTAATGAAAATAAAATCCAAGCGTAATTCGCTTCACGGAAAGATGAAATGATATCAGCTTTATCTTGCTCAGATAAAGATTGCATAAAATACCAAACTAGAAAAAAACCAAGTCCTAGTGGTATTATCACTTTTAACAATGAACCAATTCTCTTTCCCAAAGTACTTATTTTAGATTATTCGTTGTTTCATTAGGGAAAACAATTGTTGGTTTAAAAGACTTTGCTTCTTCAAAATCCATGATTCCATAACTAATAATAATAATTATATCCCCAACAGCAACCCTGCGGGCGGCAGGTCCGTTTAAGCAAACATCCCCACTTCCTTCTTCACCAGTAATTACATAAGTTTCAATGCGCTCACCATTGTTAATGTTCACAATTTGAACCTTTTCTCCTTCAATTAAATTAGATGCACGCATCAACACTGGGTCAATAGTAATGCTACCAATATAATTTAAATCTGCTTGAGTAACTTTTACCCTATGGATTTTTGACTTTAGAACTTCTATCTGCATAGTGGGCGGCAAAATTAGTAAATATGCCTATTTAAGCCTCATATTATCTATCAACCTAACCCCATCAATTTCGGCAGCAACAAATGCACGTAAACCATGTGAATCAGAAGCCCTTGAAGGTTTTAAAGTATCTGAATCCACAATCTTAAAATACTCTACCTCAACTCCTTTTTGTTTTTTTAGGAATTGTACCGCCAATTCTTCTACTTCAACTGCCTTCAAATTAGATTTAGAATTAGCCAAATTCAACGAATGATACAAACTCAAAGCAAGATCTTGCTTCTCAGAAGCCAACCTAACATTTCGTGAACTCAAGGCTAAACCTTTTTCATTTCTAACTATTTCACAAGGCACAATATCTAAACTTGGATATTGCCTAGTCGCCAATTCTTTAATAATTAGGTATTGCTGAAAATCTTTTTCACCGAAATACGCTCGATTAGGTTTAATCAATTCAAAAAAACGATCGACTACAGCAACAACACCACTAAAATGTCCGCTTCTATACTCACCTTCTAAAACCGAATCCAACCCCTTCAAATCCAATTCCAACTGGGGGCGATTACCTGGATACATATCTATAAATGATGGCAGGAAAACAAAATCGCATCCTACTGCTGACAACATTTCTAAATCAGACTCAATACTTACAGGGTATGTCTTCAAATCATCAGGATTATCAAACTGAGTGGGGTTTACATAAATTGAAACAATAGTAATTTCATTTTCAAACAAGCTCCGTTTTACCAACTCAATATGTCCTAAATGCAACGCACCCATTGTTGGCACAAAACCAACATTAAACTGCCTTTTCTGAACATTGCTTAAAGCAATTTCAAGAGCATTTTGTGTTTTTAATACTTTCAAATCGATAATACCAATAGAATCAAGGGGTTCAAATGTAACTAAACAAAAAAAATAAGCAATTTTTTTGTACTTTTGCAACACTTAAAAAGTTCTTATTTTATGGAGAAAGCAAGGGTATTATACGTTACACAGGCAATGATGCCGTATTTAGAAGAGGGAGAGCTAACAAGAATTTGTAGAGAATTACCTCAAGCAATACAAGAAGGCGGGAAAGAAATAAGAAACTTTATGCCGCGTTACGGTTGTATTAACGAGCGAAGACATCAATTACATGAAGTAATTCGCTTATCTGGAATGAACTTGGTAATTGATGATCATGATCACCCATTAATTATTAAAGTAGCCAGTATTCCTCAAGCTAAGATGCAGGTATATTTTATTGACAACGAAGAGTTTTTCAAAAGAAAATCAACTTTAGTTGACGATAACGACAAGGCTCATAAAGATAATGACGAAAGAATGATTTTTTACTGTAAAGGTGTTGCTGAAACGGTAAAAAAACTAGGTTGGTCGCCAGATGTAATTCACTGTCATGGTTGGTTCACATCGTTATTACCACTTTTTATTAAAAGAGTTTTTAATAACGAGCCACTATTTAGCAACTCAAGAATCATTTATTCAATATACAGCAATGATGTTAAAGGCAATATCAATACAAAGCTTTATGACAAGCTTATGTTTGAGAACTTTGACGATGCCGAAATAGGATCCATAAAAAAACCTACTTATGAAGAAATGAATAAAATGGGAGCCACAATGGCTGATGGAATTGTAATTGGAGATGCTGATGTTGATCCTAAATTGGTTGAATGGGCTAAGAGTCTTGGAAAACCGGTTTTAGATTACCCTGGCGACGATGATTACGTGGCTGCTTATGACAAGTTTTATGATCAAATTTTAGAGCTTGACGCTCAAATTATTCAATAATCTCGAATCATTTTGTTTAACAATATGAGCGATATATTTCGACCCCTACTTGGGGTCGTTCTTTTTCTAACCATTTTTTCTTGTAAAAAAGAAGAGGGGCCGACAGCCGGCATAGAAGTTCAACCCAACGAAAATCAATTGGGGCTAATTACAACTGATACTCTTGAAGTTATATGCGTTACACAAAAGTTAGATTCAGTAAGGACCGATGGATACACGTACAATTCTGTTGGCAGTTATAATGACCCTGAGTTTGGAATAACCAGTAACAGCCTAGTTACCCAAATTAGGCTGTCGGCTAAAAACAGCGATGTTAATTTATTTCCAACACTTGATGTCGACTCTGTTGTTCTGGCTTTGGAGTACCAAGGGTATTACGGAAACATAGACGCTCAGAATTTTTATGTTTATCGCCTTACAGAAGATCTCATAGTAGATTCTGCATATTATTCGAATCATGCCATAAAAACCGATGTCAATTATATCGGAAAAAAAGAGAATTACACTCCCGACCCAAATGGCACATTTACTGAAAACGGTGATGAACAACAAGGCCAGTTGCGTATTCAATTAGATTCTGCATTTGGCAGAGAATTACTTGATGCTGACCCTTTGGCTTACACTAGTAATGATGAGTTTTTGAAATTGTTTAAAGGATTTCATGTAAAAGTGGACAATCCAACACAAGCAACAAATACCGGCGGCCAATACTTATTTGATCTTGAAGACGAATACTCAAGACTACTATTGTACTACACTGACCCACAAGGAGACCCTGGAGTAATTGAGTATTTAATAAATGACGATTGTGTTAAATTTAATATCAGTGAAAATGACTACTCTGGATCAAATGTAGAAGCTGCTTTTGATGACCCAATTGCAGGCAACCAGAATTTTTATTTACAAGCCATGGGAGGTGTAGTGGCTGTTTTTAAAGTACCACATATTAAATCTCTCAGCAAGAATGGGCCTATAATAATAAACCGAGCACAATACACACTGAGTATGAAGACTGGTAGTAATTCTAGATTTGCTCCCTTATTGGAAATCTACCCATTTGGAATAAATGAAAATGGAGATTTATTTGATACACCAGACAGAAAAGAAGGGTACTTTAGTGGAGCATTTAAAGACAATTTAACTTACGAATTAAACATGAATCGTTATTACCAACAAGTTATAGATGGTAAAATTGAAGATAATGGCATAATGATAATGGAATTAGCTGAAAACTATGGCCGTACTGTCATTTCAGGCCCGAAAGCTACTTCTACTCCATTTAAATTTGTTGTAAGTTATACCCCTATTAATTAAGAAACAAAAAAGAATATGTGCGGAATTGTTGGATATTTAGGAAAAAAAGAAGCTTATCCTATTGTTCTTAAAGGTCTCAAAAGGTTAGAATACAGAGGCTATGATAGCGCAGGTATTGCCTTAATCAACAATGGCATTAACCTTTATAAATGCAAGGGAAAGGTTAGCAACTTAGAGGAACACGCTAACGGAAAAGACAAAACTGGATCCGCTGGAATTGGGCATACTCGTTGGGCCACGCACGGCGAACCAAATGATGTAAACTCCCATCCACATTTATCAATGTCGGGTAATTTGGCGCTAATCCATAACGGTATTATTGAAAATTACGCTTCTATAAAAGAAAGCTTAATTAAAAAAGGATACAATTTCAAAAGTGATACTGATACTGAGGTTCTAGTAAACTTTATTGAGAGCATTTACCTTGAAGAAACACAAGAATTAAAAGAAGCTGTTCGAAAAGCACTAAACCATGTAGTTGGGGCTTATGCCATTGCAATTTTAGACAAAACCAATCCAGAACGAATTATCGTTGCTCGAAAAAGCAGTCCTTTGGTAGTTGGAATTGGCGAAGATGAATTCTACATTGCTAGTGATGCAACTCCTATTGTAGAATACACTAAAAACGTAGTGTATTTAAATGATGAAGAAATTGCAGTTTTAGAATTGGGTAAAGAAATGGAGCTTTTTACGATTAAAAAAGAATCTAAAACTCCATACATTCAAGAGTTGGAACTTCACCTAGAATCTATTGAGAAAGGTGGGTACGACCATTTCATGCTCAAAGAAATATATGAGCAACCTCGATCTATTGAAGACAGCATGCGAGGCCGAATTCGATTAAAGAACCCTGCTGTAACTTTAGGAGGAATATCTGACTACGAACAAAAATTTATTAATGCGAAACGCATTATTATTATAGCTTGTGGAACCAGCTGGCACGCAGGCTTAGTTGGTGAATACTTATTTGAAGATTACGCGCGTATTCCTGTAGAAGTAGAATATGCGAGCGAATTCCGTTACAGAAACCCAGTCATTTATGAAGATGATATCGTAATTGCTATTTCTCAATCTGGTGAAACTGCCGACACTTTAGCAGCTATTGAGTTGGCAAAATCTAAAGGAGCCACTGTTATCGGTGTATGTAATGTAGTGGGTTCAAGTATTTCAAGAGCCACCCATGCCGGTTCTTATACTCACGCAGGGCCCGAAATAGGTGTTGCTTCTACTAAAGCATTTACAGCTCAGATTACTGTGCTTACCTTAATGGCACTTTATGTTGCCCAAAAGAAAGGTACTATGCCTGCCTCAAGGTTCAGAGCTTTATTAAATGACCTCTCACGCATACCTAAACTAGTTGAACAGTGTTTGGTTGAAGAAGCAAAAATCAAAACAATAGCCGAAAGGTTTAAAGATGCTTCGAACTTTCTTTATTTAGGTCGAGGCTATTCATTTCCAGTAGCCTTAGAAGGTGCATTAAAACTTAAAGAAATTTCTTACATACATGCTGAAGGATACCCTGCCGCTGAAATGAAACACGGACCAATTGCCTTAATTGATGAGGAAATGCCTGTTGTTGTTGTTGCCAATCAGGGGCCGTCATATGAGAAGGTTGTAAGTAACATTCAAGAAGTAAAGGCTAGAAAAGGGGTAGTAATTGCAATAGTTACAGAAGGTGATGTGGACGTTACAGAAATTGCGGATTACACGATTAGTATTCCACAAATTGACGAAAGTCTTATTCCTTTCTTATCTGTTATTCCGCAACAATTATTATCATATCACATTGCTGTTATGAGAGGTTGTAATGTAGATCAGCCTAGAAATTTAGCTAAGTCTGTAACTGTAGAATAACCATGAAAATAATTATAATACTTTTTGCCATTTGCTCAGTTGTTTTAAGCTCTTGTGGAGGTACAAGTGATACGGAAAGGACTCAAGAAGACTTAAAAACTGAACTTCAAGAAATTTTAGAGCCTGTTTCTGTGCAACCTGAAGCAGAACTGGATTCTGCGAAAGTTGTTTCAAATACAGATAGCAGTTTAGTTTCGGAATAGTTTTAACGTTCAATCAGAATTTTTCTATTCGCGTAGAAAGATTTCGATTGAAACTCAACAATGTAAACTCCGTTTTTCTCTTTTAACAGATCAATCTCTGCACGTTTATTCGTATTGGAACTGATTGAATGCAAAAGTCTACCCGAAAAATCCTTTACTGTAATCGTTACCGTTTCGCTTTGTGACGACCTTACAATACAATGAAAATAACCACTTGATGGGTTTGGATACACCGACACCTCAAATGGCTGATTAACCATATAATAACCTACAGGTCCATCCTTATCTAACTCTATAATGTTTGAAGCTTCTTCACAACCATTTTCATCAATGGTGACAACATAATATTTACCAGCTCCATCCGCCCTAAAGTTTCTTGAAAATGCCCCAAAAATTATCGTGTCATTCTTATACCACGTATAAAACTTTTCAGGAGTAGATTGAAAGATTCCTTGAGCATAGTTTATAGTTGGAATGTGCCTTGGGTATTCTGACACAAAAACAGAGTCCGTTTTTACACCACAAGTATTTGAGTAAGTTAACCAATATGCCCCCGGTTTATTAACTAGATATTTGTCTTGTGTCGAGCCATCATGCCATAAAAATAAGGGCGGTGGATTTGTTGCTTTTAAATATACTGAATCGTTATAACATTTAGTAAAATCGTCGATTAAAGAAAAATTAGGTTTACGATCAACAACTATGTTTAATGTATCAGAATTCTTTCCACATTCATTACTTACTTCGACCCAAATTTTCTCCGTTTTTAATACCATAAATTGGTCAAGAGAAGTACCGTCGTGCCAAGAATAGCTCCCATTTTTAACCCTCACAATAAGTACTCTATTAGCTGTCTCACATATTGTAGTATCGTTTCCTAAATCAACTTTTGGGGGAGAATTAAAGTCAACTTTTAGGCTGTCCGAATAAACCCCACAAAAATTCCTTACCTCTACCCAGTATTTACCTGAGCTAGTAATTGATCTGGTTGGTAACAACGAACCATTGTCCCACAAATATGTTGCAAGTGTATCCTTTACATTATAAAATAAAGAAGAACCTTGGCAAACAGAAGTATCATTACCTAAGTTCAATCCATTGTTCAGTAATTGAAGTACTCGAACAGAATCTTTTGACATACCGCATTTATTAAATAAGGTAACTTTATAAAGCCCTGGCGCTTCCACTCGTCTATAATTGAACGCACTGGAGTCATCCCAAATTGCAGTAGAAAACCTTTGGTCTGGTATCTTCGGAAAAAGCGTATCCCCCCAACACATAACCGTATCAGGACCTAAGGCAACTTGAGGAAGACCTGCAACATAAATCGAATCTACTATTGTGTCTGAATATATTCCTCGGAACACAATAGCCTTGACTTCATAAGTACCCGAATTAATGTAATAATGCTTTGAATTCAAATTAGTACTATTATTCAAAGCACCCGAAGCTGGATCTCCAAAAGAAAACTTAAGCGAGTCTATACCTGAAGTATCTGCCAAAGTGATGATTGATGTATCACCTAGGCAACCATCTTTTGCCAGAATTTCATTTCTAGATAATTGATGTGTCATAAAAGTTGGTAACCCAATATGAACTTCTGATGGCAATTGAGTCGTTAACCCTACGTCTTGAAAACTACAACTTACACCATAATTATTGGGTTTATTAATGACGCTTATCCGCTCAAGATTCCCTCTAGCATAGTACAGCTTCTTATCTGGCCCCAGTTGAAGTTGGCCATTGTGGGTGAGTGTATCGGAGGGAGTTACCATTATTCCTGAAGCTGTAATAAAATTGGAAGAATCTAGTTGAGTATTGTATTGTATAACCCCCTGAGAACTAACATACAAGTATTTTGAATTGGGAGAAAACTCAACTCCATAAGGCAAAAATTTATTTCCTTGAGGCAGATACTTAATGGTTCTTTTCTTTCCAAAAACACCGAGCTGATTATTAAAAGAAAACAGATGAACTTCTCCAATCGGCCCATAAGCAACGGCAAGCTGTTTACCATCTGGTGAAAACTTCATACATCCGTATGCAGGAATCGGAAATGAAGGAGTTGGCTTACTAACTGGCACTTTTTTAGGTGACCATCCTGTACTTGAAACATTATAAAGCAAGAGCTCCCATGTAATTGGATTCTGCAATAAAGCCCAATAACTACTTCGGTTTGAAGAAATTGTAACTGCAGCTTTATCAGTAGAATTAGGATCAATAAGTAAATTTTTATACCGCACTAATGGATTGGTTCCGGGAATAAAGTTGGTATCCAAGTCACCCAGTCCATTGTTTAACCTCATATCAACAATACTCCTTCTAGCGCCATTATTTATTGGATACGGAGTTGTGAGTACGTGAAAAAGGTTAGTATCACCAGGAACAGGAATTATTAGTGCTGAGTGAGACGAACTAAAATTTCCTTTTAAGCCATATCCGTTTGGCATCATCTGATGATTTTTATCCCACACACTTACCCCATCTGTGTAAAACATAAGGGCACCTGTTTTCGGGTTAGAATAAGTGGCGCAACCTTCAAAATGGTTAATTTGACCTACTTGGCTAACTTGAGGTGGTGTTACATTAAAATTTACTCCAACACTTTTCCCAAAAACCCACCAATTGGTTTCTTTTTGAGAAATGCCTTTTAATGCACTAGCCACAGTCAGAATAAAAACAAAAAATAGTCGAATGTAAAAACGAGAAAACCTCATGCTTTTAACGATATAGACTTATTTGTTTCATAATATTTTTCCGCTCATTGGTTCCTTGCTCAAGGAAAGAGACCCTGTAAATATATACTCCAGCATCACATTCGTTTCCACTGACATCAGTTCCGTACCAAGGATTATTTATATCGTTGGTTTCGAAAATAACTTTACCCCATCTATCTGTAATTGTCATTTCAAAATCTAAAGCATCAGCCTTAAAAACACGAAATCCTTCGTTAGTTGCATCAAAATTGGGGGTGAATGAATTCGGAGCAAAAAATGGAGCCGAACACCTTGTCACGTTCAAAGTATCAACTCCTTTACAGCCATTTGAATCTACAAAAGAATATGCGATAGAAGTCGCTTCATAAAACTCTTTATAGAGTACAGAATCATCGTTTCCCCAATAAATTTTTGATTTACTTCCTTCTAAATTAATTACTGCTGGCTCTTCGCAAATATGAGTCTTTTGCCCATCCATAAGAGAATACAATCCACCATTGGTAACAACAATAGTATCTTCAATTGAACCGCAAATATTTTCAACTAAAACCGTGTAAACGCCAGCTTCTTCAAAAGAATGAAAGCTGTTCTTAGAACCTGAGGACCACTTAATATTTGTATAGGAAGTTATTGAATCGTTCAAATCAATTTCAGTTTTGGGATATTCTCCAAAACAAATTCCTAATCGATTAGGTAAATTAAAATCCGGAGCTCTGCGTTCTTCAACCTTGAATACCTCAGTCCCTTCCCCACAAACGTTAGTTATTTTCAAAGAGTAGAGTCCGCCTTTATCAATAGAAATCCAATCAGTTGTATCGCCCGTATTCCATATGTACTTAGTTGAATGTGGAATTTCAATTTTTTGAATAAACGGTTGTCCAATACACACTACCGTATCTCTCATTGGGTACTGGGGTAAGTAATCGAAATAAACATGAGTTGAATCAATATCCATCCCACATTCGTTGGTGGTTTTTATCCAATAATACCCAGTTCTATAAACTTTAATAGTTGATGTTGTATCTCCAGTATTCCATTCGTACTTAGTCGCATTGGAAGATTTACCAAGCTTAAGCGTATCTCCAATACATAGCACTGTATCGTTTCCAAAATAATTAACCGGAAACAATATTTCTTTCACATTGAACGTATCAGAAATAGTATTGCATGAATTAGTTAGTCGCCCCCAATATTTACCTGGCTTATAAATCTTCATTGTGGTGTTCGAAGTTCCATCAGACCAAATCGCACCATTAATACTATCTGGAGATAAAAGCAATGTATCTCCAGAACAGAAGGATGTATCTAGAATAAGAGGCCCAATTAAGGTGTCAAAAACAGTTAAATAAATACTATCAGAAACTACACCACATTGATTTGATACCTGAACCCAATGCCACCCATTTAGCCCCATTCTAAAGAAGTGGTCTTTAGAACCGGTATGCCATAAATAGTCAAAATCTGATCGTCCCGCGTTTAGGTCAACATACTCTCCATAGCAAATTGCTGTATCATTACCTAAATTAACTATTGGTGTTTCAAGAATTTCAATGGAATCAATTAATGTGTCAACAAAGGTTTTATTCAAAAATTCAGAATATAAAATTGCTTGAACTCTGTATTTTCCTGCACTTGAATACAAGTGTGAATCAACAATATTGGTAGAAAAATTAGCCGAGCCACTTGTAGGGTCACCAAAATCAATATTCACCGAATCGATAAAGTTTAAATTTTTAAACCGAATGGTCGTGTGTTTTCCAACACAATTATTTTCCAAGAAAAATTTACCTGGTTTAAATACTGAGCTCGAATAGTTTGGCAGTCCTGCGATTGAAAACGTTTTTGAATTAAGAGTATGCCCTTGATGAACGGCATTGCATGCAAAACCTCTAGTATCTGGGCTATTGATTACAGCTAGTCTTCTTTCATAAAGCGGTGCACAATATATTTTTCCGTTAGGTGCTAATTGAAGAGCGTTAAACAATGAATTTTGAGCACTCAAAACAATGAAAGGCGTGTTATTCGTAAAATTTGGACCTGTGGCTAATTGATGTATTTGTCCAGCTCCGCTGACATATAAATACTTTCCGTTTGGCGAGAATTCGAGGCCATATGCCTGAGTTATTGTCCTTTGCCTTGGGTTACTTACTCGGCCAGTCTGCGAATCGAAATCCATTAATACCACCAAATCATTTTGAGAATAACATACAGCAATTTGATCACCTGCCGGACTAATTTTCATGCAACCCAAATCCACTCCTCCAGGAGCGATAAGATTTAAAACAACAGGCCCTGCTGCAGAAATAATGGGTCCAGAAAAACCTGTACCGTCAAATAAATAAGAATGATATTCATTATTCCGAAATCCTTGTACAACTACCCAATATGCATCTTGACTTGCATGTTTAGTAGCCGTTAACTTTTCACCGTATGGTTTCCCAATTTGAATGCCTTTAAAGTTTCTATCTACATCTCCTAAACCTCCATTAAGGCGCATATCGACAATTGAATATTTCAATCCGTCAGTTCCTAAGCTTGCCATTCCATCATCCAATGAAAAAGAATAAAAACGATAACGTTGACCGGGAACAGGAATAATTAGAGCCGAATTACTCGAACTCTGATGACCTCCAATATTAAATCCATTTGGCATTAATGCGTCATCCTTACTCCAAACATCTATACCATTGGTATAGAACAAAAGGTCTCCAGAAATAGGATGAGAAAAACTAGAAACCCCTTCATCCATCCACATTGCACTATGAATGGTATCACTTGTGACACTATTGTTTTGAAAGTGCGCATTAGCGTTTCTTCCAAAATACCACCAATCGGCCTCATGCTGAGAATAGCTCGGTTCTGAAAGCAACAACAGAATACCAAGCAAAATCACTTGTGTAAGCAGTTGGGATATGTTTCTCAATTTTTTATTCAAGACTAAAGAATAGACTAACTGAGCAATATACAAAATTCAAACTTCGCCTTCAAGTCAAAACGCACTCCTTTAGACTGTTAGTTCACGAAACTAGTTTTCCGCTTTAAACCAACTTGAGTAAAGGAGATAATTATCGGCAATTCGTTCAACCTCACCTTTAAATAATTCAGGAGACAAGTCTTTGATTTTTTTTGCAGGAACCCCTCCAAAAAGGGTTCCTTTTGGGACCACAGTATTAGCCAAAACCACAGATCCCGCTGCAATTAAACAACCTTCTTCAATTATTGCATTATCCATAATAATAGCCCCCATACCGACCAATACATTGTCTTTAATCGTACATCCATGAACGATAGCATTATGACCAATTGAAACATTATTTCCTAATTCTGTTGCAGCCCTTCCGTAGGTTCCATGAACTACCGCACCATCTTGAATATTAACCTTATTACCCATTCTAATACTTGCAACGTCTCCTCTTACCACAGCATTAAACCAAACACTACAATCATCCCCCATTTTTACGTCTCCAACAATAGTTGAATTCTCAGCTATGTAGCAGTTCTCTCCCCATTCAGGTTCTAAACCTCTCACTTTTTTTATCAATGCCATATTACCTTTATTTATCTCCGAAAATAATAAAGAGTTTACATAAATATTTAAGTCAATTAGTAAACTCTATTTTTTACTTTAGCGTCTGCAAAATGGAGGATTTAAATAGACATGTAAAAACGTTACTTTTTGACCACGATTGTGTTATCATACCCAATTTTGGTGGCTTTGTAGCCAATCCTCATTCTGCAAAAATCAACACATTAAAGTCCCAAATTGATCCACCATTTAAGGAAATTGGCTTTAACCCAAGACTCGTAAAAAACGATGGTTTACTTGCAAATCATATTTGTACGGAGCAAGCTATCACCTATGAGTTAGCTTTAAATAAAATTGAGGCTGTTGTTGACGAAATAAACAATACTGTAAAATCTGGAAAAACATTTCGCTTAAATGAAATTGGATCCTTTTATTTAGATAGTAATAAAAGCTTAAGGTTTTCTGCCGACAGAAAATCAAATCTAGATTTAGAGTTTTTTGGTTTTGAACCCATTTCGGCTATTCCTATAAAAAAGGAGTCCATTGAACAAAAGTCAACTCTTTCTTCTGAAATTAAACTAGAAGAAAATAAACCAAATAAAATAGTAGCATTAAAACCAGGAAGAACACAAGTTAAACGAGGTTCAAACTGGAGAAACATTGCTCTTGTAGCAGCATGCATTCCTCTAATGCTGTACTTACTTTGGATTCCTACCCGGGTAGACTTGAAATCTGATTCAGTTAAATTTCAGTTTTCAGACCTTAACCCATACACTGAATCCCCTTGTGCTTTCTATGAAAAAAGAACAACCATTTCTGACATAATAGAATTCAAATCAGAAACTGACAACAACATTTTTAAAGAATTGGCTAACAGCAACGAGAACTACTTAAAGACTTCGTTTTTTGAAAAGAGTAGTCCAAACTTTAACGAAAATGAACTAATAACAATTGAATTGCGGAATTTCCCTGCGGAGGCTCTTTCAACAAAAGTGATTCATGCATTTATTCCAACGGGTAAAACAAACAAGTACTATGTTATCGGAGGTTGTTTTAAGGAATACACAAATGCCAATAATTTCATTAATAAACTTAGAACTCAGGGATTTAATTCAGTATTGATTGACCGTAAGAACAGCTTGTACCGTGTGGGAATTGAAGGCGCTAATTCTAAAGATGAAATTACTCACCAGCTTGACCGAGCAAAAGCATCCGGCCATTCCGATGCTTGGATTCTACGAATCCGAAGTTAAATCCGAGTAATCACACATAAAAAAGCCCCGCTTCTTTACAGAAACAGGGCTTCAACTTTTTTGTATGATACTAACTTATTATAAGTAGTGTTTAAGGAAATTTGAGTTAGTCTTTTTTCTAAGACCTCTTAACGCTTTTTCTCTTATTTGACGGATACGTTCACGTGTAAGACCTAAACTATTAGCAATTTCTTCTAATGTCATAGGTGTACGGCCATTTAAACCAAACGAAAGTCTTACAACTTCAGCTTCTCTTGGTTTTAACGAAACCAATACACGTTCAATATCTTTACATAACGACTCACGCATCATTTCGTCAGCCGGATTCTTAGAATTGCCATTTGAAAGTACATTCAAAAGTGAATTCTCTTCACCGTCAACTAAAGGTGCATCAACAGAAACCTGCTTTTGAGAATAAGTAACTAAGTCACTTACGCTGTCTGCATTAGTTTCTAATAAAATAGAAATCTCCTCATGAGAAGGAGCACGTTCAAACTCTTGTTCCAATTTCGAGAAAGCACCAGCTACTTTCTGAATAGCAGAAACCTTGTTTAAAGGTAAACGAACTACTCTAGAATTTTCGGCGATAGCCTGCATGATACTTTGTCTAATCCACCATACTGCATATGAAATGAATTTAAAACCCTTCGTTTCGTCGAATCTCTTGGCCGCTGTAATCAGACCAATGTTTCCTTCAGCAATCAAATCTTCTAATGTCAAACCATGACCTTGGTATTGCTTAGCAACAGAAATTACGAAACGCAAGTTAGCGTTTACCAACTTGTTCAGAGCTAACTCATCCCCTTGCTTGATCCGTTTTGCTAATTCAACTTCTTCTTCTGCAGTGATCATTTCTTCTTTAGAAACATCACTTAAGTATTTGTCTATTGATTTAGAATCACGATTAGTAAGCTGTTTGGAGATTTTTAGTTGCCTCATAGAACTTTTTTAGAGTGTTAAAAATAGACGTTGAAAATAATGATTTTTTCTGAGCGTCTTTCTTAAAAATTAATCAAGCGGCAAAATTACTGAATTTTATCGCTCGTTATACTTCTAAAACGCAAGCCACCTGTAATTGTTACAAATTATCCGAAATAAAAAAATCATCAGACGAATTCCTGATTTCATGTCGCGCAAAAACGGTATTATTTTTTAGTATAATTATATCCAGTTTGGGCACGTAATCCGACTTAACCTCCAATCTAAGATTCGCGTCTTTTTCAACCTCCAAAAACAATTCTGAATACCAAACTGATGTATCTATAATTCCTGTACTTATTGTTGATTGAGATGGGCTTAAATAATGGAGAGAATAATCTGCTTTGTTACCCGACTTTTCCAACACCTTATATTGTAAAGAATAAGTCTCTACTTCTTTTTGACAAGAAGTCAACATACCCAAAACCATTATTAAGTAAAGAATATACCTTATCATAAATGTACCTGCCTATTTTTGCTCGCATAAAATTACAAACTATGTACACAGGACTACTCCATTTACACCGAACTATTGCCTATGCGGCGCTAATTTTAATTTTTCTGGCAATGATAAAGGCTCTTTATGGTTTTTTGAATGGCAAAGAATTCACTGAAGGGGATCGAAAACTTGGACTATTTTCAATGATAGCGGCACATCTTCAATTAACATTTGGGTTGCTAATATTGATAATGGCTTTTACGGCATCAAAATTTGGAGATATGGGAGCAATTATGAAAGATGCCGACATACGTTTTATTGCAATAGAACACCCACTAACTATGATTATTGGAGTTGCCTTAATTACTGTTGGATACATAAAAGCTAAAAAAGGCACCGAATCAAAAGCTCGATTTAAGTCTATGGCTTTATTTTTTCTTCTAGGTTTTGCAGCAATTATCAGTAGAGTTCCTTGGGACAGATTAATATAAATTGAGTTTGGAAGAATCAAAAAAAGAAACCGCCGTATTAGTTGGCCTCATAAGTCGTGAACAATCAGAAAGTCAAGTATCTGAATACTTAGATGAGTTGGCTTTTTTGGCTGAAACTGCAGGAATTGAAACGAAAAAAAGGTTTACTCAAAGGATGGAAACACCTGACGTTAGATCTTTTGTTGGGAAAGGGAAACTTTTTGAAATTAAAAGTTATGCCAAAGAAAACAACATTAAAACTATAATTTTCGATGACGATTTATCCCCTTCGCAATTAAGAAACATCGAAAAAGACTTAGGGTTAAAAATTTATGATCGTAGCCTTTTAATACTTGACATATTTACACTCAGAGCACAAACAGCTCAAGCTAAAACACAAGTAGACCTGGCTCGATACCAATATTTACTACCCAGACTTACTAACATGTGGACTCACTTAGAAAGGCAACGAGGAGGAACGAGTACACGTGGTGGTTCAGGAGAGAAAGAAATTGAAACTGACAAAAGAGCCATTCGGAATAGAATCACTCTATTAAAGAAGAACCTGATTACGATTGACAAGCAAAATCAAGTTCAGCGAAAAAATAGGAAAGAAATGGTTCGTATTTCCTTAGTTGGATACACTAATGTTGGAAAATCAACATTGATGAATGTCATGAGTAAATCAGATGTTTTCGCCGAGAACAAACTTTTTGCGACTTTGGATACGACTGTAAGAAAGGTTGTTGTTCAGAACCTACCTTTTTTGCTTTCAGACACGGTTGGTTTTATTAGAAAATTGCCTCATCAATTAGTTGAGTCATTCAAATCAACACTAGATGAAGTAAAGGAATCAGATATTCTTATTCACGTAATTGATATTTCTCACCCTTCGTTTGAAGATCAAATAAACGTGGTAAACAAAACTCTTAGTGAATTGGAATCGATTGACAAACCAACCTTAATGGTTTTTAATAAGATAGATCAGTATCGAGAAATTGAAGAAGGGGAGTTCGATTACACTGCTAATGAAACTCAAAACATTTCATTAGACGATTTAAAGAAAACTTGGATGGCGAAAGAAAACGTTCAATGTGTTTTTATGTCGGCCAAAAAGAAACAAAATACTGAGGAGTTTCGTGCGGTTATTTATGATATGGTAAAGAACATTTACGAAACCAAATACCCTTATCATCACTATTTGTACTAAGTAAGTAATTTACTCTAACTCACAAAAAAGCAACAAAAAAGCCGCTTCTCATACCGATAACTATCGGGACTGAAAAGCGGCTTTCTATTTTCTATCAATAAATTCTTAGTCTTTCAGTACTGACCGGCTAATTACAATTTTTTGAACTTCTGAAGTACCTTCATAAATCTGAGTGATTTTTGCGTCACGCATCAAACGTTCAACATGGTATTCTTTTACAAAACCGTATCCACCATGAACCTGAACAGCTTCAACAGTAACTTCCATAGCAACTTTACTAGCATACAACTTTGCCATTGCAGAAGCTTCACCATAGTCTAGCCCTTGGTCTTTCATCCAGGCTGCGCGATAAACCAAAAGTCTGGCTGCTTCAATATTTGTTGCCATATCAGCTAGCTTAAATTGAATAGCTTGATGTTTAGAAATTTCTTTTCCAAAAGCTTTACGTTCTTTAGAGTACGCTAAGGCTAATTCATAAGCTCCGGCGGCAATACCTAACGCTTGAGCAGCAATACCTATTCTACCACCAGCCAATGTTTTCATAGCAAACTTGAAACCGAATCCATCCTCACCAATTCTATTTGCTTTAGGAACTTTTACATCGTTAAAAAGAAGCGTGTGAGTATCACTTGCACGAATTCCCATTTTATCTTCTTTGGCACCGATAACAAAACCGTCCATCCCTTTTTCTACAATAAGAGCATTAATGCCTCTATGTCCTTTGTCAGCATCAGTTTGAGCAATAACAATATATGTAGAAGCCGAATTACCATTAGTAATCCAGTTTTTAGTTCCGTTCAATAAATAATAGTCTCCCATATCAACCGCAGTTGTTTTTTGAGAGGTAGCATCCGACCCAGCCTCAGGCTCACTCAAACAAAATGCACCGATATTCTCCCCTCTTGCAATTGGGGCCAAATATTTTTGTTTTTGCTCTTCGCTACCGTATGACTCTAATCCATAATTAACCAATGAATTACAAACCGATACACAAACAGAACTTGAAGAGTCAACTTTAGAGAATTCTTCCATGGCAATCGCATAAGAAACAGCATCCATTCCGCCTCCACCATACTTGGGATCGACCATCATTCCCATAAAACCCAATTCGCCCAACTGAGCAATTTGTTCTTTAGGAAACACCATATCTCTATCTCTCTCAATTACACCAGGCAATAAAACGCTCTGAGTAAAATCTCTTGCCGCCTCACGAACTGCAAGATGCTCTTCCGTTAATTTAAACTCCATAATCTTTCTTTATTATAAGCACCCAAAATAGGGCCGGCAAAGTTACTTCATAATCGCTGAAATTACTAATCTTGCCTACAGTTGATTTCTAAGAACAAAATATTGGCTTTGGGTTTAATGTCAGGAACATCACTTGATGGTCTAGATATAGCACTGTGCTCTTTTGTAAATAATAATGGAAACTGGGGGTTTGATATAAAAAAATCCCAATCAACTCCATACTCTAAGAAAACGGTACAATTCTTAAAGAGTTTAGAGACTAATTCTTCTCAAAACTTGCTTCGAAACCACATTGAGTTTGGACGTTTTTTGGGGCTGAAAGCTAAAGAATTTTTGAAGGATGAAGAAAAGCCAAACCTGATTGCTTCTCACGGTCATACTATCTTCCACCAACCAAACCATGGTTACACTTTCCAAGCTGGACATGGCCAAGAAATAGCTAACATTAGTGGTTTACCAGTCGTTTCAGACTTTCGCCAAAAAGACATTTCATTAGGAGGTCAAGGAGCTCCATTGGTCCCCGTCGGTGACTTGCATTTATTCCCAGAGCATCAGAGTTGTATTAACATTGGCGGATTTGCAAACATTTCTATTAAAAAAAACAATTCAATTGTGGCTTTTGATATCTGTCCAGCCAACTATGTCCTAAATTATTTAACGCATAATTTGAATCTTGATTATGACAAAGGAGGTGAAATTGCTAAATCAGGTGAAGTACAACAAGAATTATTAAGCCAATTAAATGCATTAGATTTCTATCAAAAAAAAGCTCCAAAATCACTTGGGCGAGAATGGGTTGAAGAATATATTTTTCCAATTATTGATACCTATAAATGCTCAATTGAAAATAAAATTTCAACTTTCACCGAGCACATAGCTATTCAAATAAACAATTCATTACCAAAAGGAACATCCTGTTTAATCACTGGAGGCGGGGCATTCAACACTTATTTAATTACACGCATCCAAGAGTTGAGTCAAAGTCACATTCAAACTCCAACCAATCAAATAATTGAATTCAAAGAGGCGCTTGTATTCGCCTTTTTAGGAACACTATTTCAATTAAATCAACCAAACTGTTTAAGTTCAGTTACTGGTGCTTCTGTGGATAATATTGGCGGTGTTTTATATCTACCGTGACCACATTAATAAATTGTTGAAATTCCTTTAAAATAGAAGGGTATCATCATCTTCTATTATTATTTTTGCCGCTCAAAATCTAGGAAGATGAAAGACCTATTAAACAAGTTTGAAAACAAGACCCCAGAAATAGTATTTGAGTGGCAAGATGCCGAAACAGAAGCTAAAGGATGGGTGGTTATTAATTCACTTCGTGGAGGTGCTGCTGGTGGTGGCACTCGTATGAGAATTGGTTTGGACAAACGAGAAGTTGAGTCTTTAGCAAAAACTATGGAGGTTAAATTTACTGTTGCAGGGCCGGCTATTGGTGGTGCTAAGTCAGGAATTAACTTCGACCCTAATGATCCTAGAAAAGAAGGTGTTTTGCGCAGGTGGTATAAAGCGGTATCACCATTATTAAAAAACTACTATGGAACAGGTGGTGACCTTAACGTTGATGAAATTCACGAGGTTATACCAATGACTGAAGATTGTGGTGTATGGCACCCACAAGAAGGGGTTTTTAACGGACACTTTCAACCTACTGAACCTCAAAAAATTAATCGAATCGGTCAATTAAGAAGAGGTGTACTAAAAGAAATTGAAGACACTACCTACAGCCCTGCTGTTAATCGTAAATACGTTGTAGCTGATATGATTACTGGCTATGGTGTAGCTGAATCGGTTCGTCATTTTTATGATATTTACGGTGGAGATTTAAAAGGTAAAAGAGTTATTGTTCAAGGATGGGGAAATGTAGGTTCTGCAGGAGCTTATTATCTAGCCCAAGAAGGTGCCATTATTGTTGGAATTATCGATAGAGTTGGTGGTCTCATCAATGAAAATGGTTTTTCACTAGAAGAAGTAAGAGCATTATTTAACGCTAAACAAGGAAACAAACTTGTAGCGGAAAACATGCTTTCTTTTGATGAGGTAAATGATAAAATATGGGATGTTAATGCGGAAGTTTTTATTCCATGTGCAGCTTCAAGGTTAATTACTCAAAACCAAGTTGATCGTATGATTAAAGCTGGTATGGAAGTGATTGCTGCTGGAGCAAATGTTCCTTTTGCTGATCCTGAAATTTTCTTTGGGTCAATTGCCGATTATGCAGACAATAACCTTTCGGTTATACCCGATTTTATTTCAAACTGTGGAATGGCAAGAGTATTTTGTTACTTAATGAAAGAAGACCACGTTGATATGAGCGATGGTGCGATTTTCAAAGACACTTCGAATACAATTAAAAAAGCAATGGAAAAAGCACATTCGAAAAACAGCTCGAAAAACCACATTGCAAAAACGGCTTTTGAAATAGCACTAGATCAACTAGTATAATCTTCTAAGAAAGACTTCGTATGGAATTTATTATAGTCGGAATTTTTATTTTAGGGTATTTAGGAATTACTCTTGAACATACTACAGAAATAGATAAGCTGGCTCCCGCATTACTGATGATGGCCTTATCATGGGCCTGCATTGCTTTTGGCATTGATGGGTTTGAAGGTTGGTTTGACCCGGCACACAATCAGTTAATGGACGGTACTAACGGAACCTTAAATTTCGCAACTTTAAGCTCAGAAGCAAAGCATCATCTGCTTAACGAGACGCTTCTTCACCATTTTGGTAAGACTTGCGAAATTTTAATTTTCTTAATCGGTGCAATGACCATTGTTGAGATAATTGATCATTTTGATGGGTTTTCGGCAATTCGTAAATTCATCAAAACCAACAATAGAAAAACTCTGCTTTGGATAATGACCATATTGGCTTTTATTCTTTCTGCTATTATTGACAATTTAACTGCAACCATTGTACTTATTACTATTCTTAGAAAATTATTGTCAGAAAATAACGATAGAATATGGTATGCTGGTATCATTATTATTGCTGCTAATGCCGGTGGGGCTTGGTCTCCAATTGGTGATGTTACAACCACCATGCTTTGGATGGGTGGAAAAGTGACTACTTTTAAATTATTAGAGTATCTATTTATTCCATCATTAATCTGTATGGCATTACCAACTTTCGTTGCTAGTTTTTTACCTGCATTTAAAGGTGAATTTACGGCAGCTGAAGATGATGGGAAATCAAATCCAAAAGGCCCATTAATGTTATATGTAGGGCTTTT